>CAVGXR010000052.1:0-30706 GCA_963633225.1 Collinsella aerofaciens | reverse complement strand
TATATTCGAGCTGCACGAGCTGCATTTCCTGGGTGAAGGAAAATCTCGGCGTTGATCTGTTAAGCTGACAGCCGGTGCCCAAAAGTATATATAAAAAGCCAGTGTTAAAATGCAAAAAGCATTGTCAGCACTGGCTTTTTTCTATCTGATTCAATATGTGCAGCGCACTGCGCCTATTAAAACGCCCTGTTGATATGCATCTATCAGCATCCGGCTAAAGTCTCTGCCTGTAGGCAGGCGTACCGGACGGTTTGCCAAGGGCACATACGGTTTTGACAGGCTCACACGCGCTCATGCGGCGTTAATGTTGTTGAGCGACGGCGGATATGAAAACACACAAGGCAGCGGGGCTGCCTTGTGTGTTTTGTGGGGTGTGCGTTCAGATCTGGTAAACTGCCCAGTCGATGTCGGCTATCTTTGCAGTCCACTTCTCGTAAATGCTGTCGCCTACGCGGTCGCACTTATGATAGTTGGTTGCTTCCTGAACATCACTGTAGTACCATGCGCTCTCGTCCATGTTGTCCTTCCACATGTTCATATCGGACTGCGGCAGGAGGTCGTCAACGCTCTTGGTAGTACGGTCGAGAACACGATTTATCATCGCAAAGGTCTCGGCACGGGTGATCTTGTTGTTCGGGCGGAAGGTTCCGTCGGTGTAGCCGTTGATCCAACCGTTGCCGGCTGCCAGCTCGATGGACTTCTGTGCCCAGTGGCCGGTGATGTCATTGAAGGTCTTGGTGTTAACATCGAGGTTTGCAAAGCGAGCGATGATCGTCGCAAGCTCTGCACGGGTGATCTGCGCGTTCGGACGGAAGGTTCCGTCGGTATAGCCATGGATGATGCCGATGTTGGTCAGCGTTGCGATAGCGCGGCGGCACCATGCTCCGCTTGCCACGTCGCTGAAGCTGCAGTCGGTCGTCATGTACTTCTCACGAACATCGTCCTTCAGCAGGCGGAAGAAGATCGTTGCGATCTCTGCACGGCTGATGTTGTTGCCCGGGCGGATGGTTCCGTCGGTGTAGCCGATGACGTAGTTGAAGTGCTCTTCCTTGTTGAGGACCTCGATCGCTCTGAGGACACCGTCAACATAGGTGATGTCGTAGTTGCTGGTTACATCAACGCCGGCCTCGTTCTTGATGACTGCGTTGGATGCCTTGTTCGGCGACTCGCCGGGGACAGGCTGGATGCCGGTGATCGTCACGGAAACGATGGTATCGCCCTTTGCCGTCTCGGTTGCCGTCCACTCGTCGCAGGTCACGGGGGCAACGCCCTCCTTGCTGCTGGCGGTAATGGTCAGCGGCTTCGGGGTGATCTTGAGCTCGCCGTCGGTCTCGACGATGAACTCAACCGTGTAGCGGCTGTTGATGTTCTTGAACTGATCAGCCGTGATGCCCATGTCGTAGCTGCCGACATAGGTGCCGTTTGCGTCGGCCTTGCCGCTGAACTCGAAGTCTGCTGCGGTGTAGCTCGGATCGCTGCTGACCCAAGTGTAGCCGTTGACGTTCTGCTCGGTGCCGTCATAGACCTTGCTGTCGGTGTTGCCGGTGATCGTTACGGTGATCTTTTCGGGAGTCGGGCCAACGGGGCGGCGGTTGATCTTCAGCCAGCCGTCGTTGACAACGACCTTGATTTTTGCGTAGACATCCGAATTGACAGTGAAGTCCTCGGCGGTCAGACCCATGTAATAGGTATCGGGCTTCTTGCCGCTTGCGGTGTCAGCGCCTTCCTCGTTCAGAGTGACGCTTATCTTGGATGCAAATTCTGCATCACTCGTCGACTTGTGGCCGGAAACGGACTGCTCCTTACCGTTGTAGTAAACGGTCTTGGTTTCGCCGTTGATGACGACGGTGACCTCAGCCTGAATCTTGGTTACCTCAAGGATACCTTCCACAGTTGTGATGTTGTAGTTGTTAGCAAGCGTGCCCTCGTTGAGCGTGTAGGTAAAGGTGTTCGCGCTCTTGCCCACTTCGGTCTGGCTGCCGGTTACGGTGTAGCTTGCGCCCTCGCCTTCGACAAAGCCGTCGCCGCTTACGGTGACTTCATTGTTGGTCAGAGGCTCGCCGTCGTATTCCTTCTTATCGCTGCCGGAGGTCAGGGTCACGTCGCGCTTGCTGATGGTCAGAGAACCGTCGGTGACTACGAATCTAACATTGGTGAAGTTCTTGCTGATGTTCTCGAACTTAGCTGCATCCAGACCCATCTTGTAGGTGTCTGCATTTGTGCCGCTTACAGAGGCAGTTCCGTTGTACGTGAAGTCGGACACAGTGTAGAGATCGTTGCTGATTTCTACATCATAGCCGCTGACGCTGTGATCTGTGCCGTCGTACTTGGCGGTATTCTTATGGCCGGTGATGGTGACAACGACCTTGTCGGCTACTGCGGTTATCGTCAGAGTGCCGATGGTCTTGGTGACTTCGTAGTTCTTAGTTACGTCAGTTCCCTGAGCGTCTTTAATCACTACATCGCCGCTGAACGCGCCGGGGTACTTTCCGGCATCCTTGCCCTTTGCGCTGTAGCTCAGAGCACTGTAGTCATGACTCTCAAGCAGACCCTCTACCGTTATTCCGGTAATCTCCTGCTCGTTGCCGTTGTAAACCTTGCTGTCAGTTTCGCCGGTGAAGGTCACAGCCTTGGGGGTAACTTTCAGCGTGTATTCTGCCGTTGCCGTCTCGTAGTTCTGGTTCTCGGCCTTTACGCTTACTGTCATGCTGCCAACGTTGGTGATCGTCGGGACTTCGCTTGTCCAATCACCTTCGCCAACCTTGTAGCTGATCGTTGTGCCCTCGGTGACGTTTGCTGTTGCGCTATCGCCGTGAGCCTCGCCGTCGTATACACCGTTGTAATCTTTTCCGGCTACCGTCAGCGTATCGGCCTTGGTGATCGTCAGAGTGCCGTCTTCGTAAGTGACAACATAGTTGCCCTGCTCTTTGTCGCCAGTCGGGGTGATGGTGTAAGTGCCGACATCCTCGCCTTCCTCTCTGCTGAGAGTGTAATCTACGGTGTCGTCACCGCAGAGACCGCTTACGTTTGCGGTGAACTCGGGATCGGCTGCGCCGTATACCTTTTCTGCATCGTTAGCCTTTACGGTAACGGCTGCGGGCTTGATGGTCAGAGTGCCGGGAACGGTGTTGACCGTGAACTGCTCTGTTACATCATTGCCCTTGTCATCGGTGACCTTTGCCGTGCCGGTGATGGTGGTGGTGTATTCGCCCTTACCAGTGCCGCTTGCGGAAGCGGTGAGGCCGGAGACGGTGTAACCGTCAAATTTCAGCTGCTTGAAGCCGCTAACGGACTGCTCCTCGCCGTTGTAGGTCACCTCATTGCTGTTGGCTTCCACGGCGAGTACCTTCTTTTCGGCGTACTGCGCAGTGTAGGTCACGCTGCCGGTGACGGTCGGGGCTATCTCTTTGTCCCAGCCGGTGAACCAGTAGCCTTCATTGGGAGTTACTTCGGGGGCGGCGGGAGTGACCGTGCCCTTCTTGATGTTGGAATATACGACATTGCCGTCAGTATCCTGACCGTCAAGGCTGCCGTTTGCGCCCTTGTTATACGTTACCGTATATCTGGGAAGCTCGCCCTTCACGCCCGGGACGTTGAAGTTGAGGGTCTCATCTTCAAACGACAGAGTCGTAACGCCGTTGAGGGGATAGGTGCCATCCTTGGGGATGCTGTCAACGTTGAGCTTCACCTGATAGGTCAGCGTGTAGGTGGTGGTTGTAGAACCGTCATCATTTGTGACGGAATCGCCGGTTTTGGGTGTCCATGTGATGCCGTTATTTTCGATCACACAGTCGGTGAGCTTTTGGTTCTGGAGCACAGCATACTTGCCCATGGGGTCGGACACGGTGAAGCCGGAGGTGATGCCCTCGTCAATAGCCTTGAAGATATCTTCAAAAGCAGCATAAAGTTCCGCCGTGGAATTTGTATTATACGCATACTTTTCAGTTCCAGAGGCGGTGCTTGCAATGCTGTCTCTCAGGAATGCACCAACGGTCGTGCCGTTGAAGCTTGTGTTCTCAGCACCTACGCAAACAGTGTACAGCTTGCAATAAGAGCTGTTTGTTCCCTTCAGGCTATTTGCGTACGATTTAGCCGAAGATGCTGCACTGCTTCTCGGATAATTGGGTTCGCCGTCGGTGAGAAGTACAGTATACCTGTTGCTTATGGAACTGACAGTGCTGTCGCTAAAATCGTCTTTTGCGGTCGATAATCCGCCAGCGAGGTTTGTGCCGCTGCCTGTATCGATATTGTTTATAGCAGTTTTTACTTTAGCAAGGTTATCAGCATCAGATACATTGAGCCAGTAGGTGTATTCATATGTAGATCCCCACCACGAGCTCGTTTCTGTCTGCTTGCTGTCAAGCGCGACCTTAGACGCATATTCGTTAAATGTAACGACTGCAATATAACGGTCGCCGCCGGTTGCGCCGTATTTTTCGGCAAATGTTATTGCTGCTTGCTTTGCTGCATACAAACGTGAATCTACGTATGCGACGGTTCCCCTATTACCGGTAGCGCAATCATTAGAATGATATGCACCATTATAGCTAGAGCCTCCGCCATAGTTATAATTGCACGTCGCGCAGAAGTTCATCGACAGCGAGTTGTCGATAACGAGCACAACTGCGGACGCTCCGGGAGCGACCTTTGTCGTCGTGTTCTTTATCGTGAGCGTCACATCGTATACATTCGGCGTATTGGTAGCTTTCGCTTCCTTACTGTATTTGATATTTGCTCCTGTTTCTGCGTCTGTGTACGTCTGAGAAGCACCAGCCGAAGCAGACTGCTGCCACTCGCCGTCCGCGTACTGGCCGTAGACAACATCGCTGTCAGCCGCCAGTGCCGAGAACGGCAGGAGAGTGAAGATCATGCAGACGCACAGCAGAAGTGCAAGTCCGCGTTTTCTTACATTCATTGGTTTTCCTCCTTAAAAATTAAATTCCACCGCTTGTGGCACGCTTCCACTTATGTAAACACCTGCCACGCGCACTTTGGTTTTGTGCAGCTTTATTCTACTAAATATGCGCGGGTTTTTCAATAGCATATCGCGTTTTTATGTAAATTTTTTTGCGCCATGACAATACAGTTCGTATACTCTCGTCGGTTTTTCATCGGGGATTAGACTTTTTCGCTTTCTTTGTTCGATTTGGTGTCTTGACAATTTTTTAGTGGCGAATTTAGGCTGTACTTATACGGAGATTGCGGGTGCCCGACCGGCGGCATTGGAATAAACTACGGCAAGCTGTTAGCCGTTAGCTGTTAGCGGTTAGCCAGCGGTATTCGCTCTCCGAGCGAATGAAATTTAATTTGTGCGCACAGCGCACACCGCAATATCGTAGGGAACGGGCTTGGCCACTCGCCGTGGCGGGCATTTCGCATGAAGGTCAAGCAAGATGCTGCTGCTTGTGCCCGACCGAAACTACCTCCAGTCCTCGTAGGGAACAGGCCTGCCTGTTCCGCATAGCCGGAACAAATATCTATGATTAAACGCAGAAAAGACAGCTTGGGTTTTAAGTCCAAGCTGTCTTTTGCTGTTTTGTATTTGGTTTTAGTCTGGTGCAGACAGGCAAGGGTGCGGCTATTTCGGTGCAGCGGAAATTTCAACAGGCGGAACGGGCAAGCCCGTTCCCTACGGGGTGCGTTGCAGCATTTGAGACGCTGCAAAAACATTGCATTGCACTCACGGGACGCGAAACGCCGTAGTTTCCTTCATTGTTTCGATACCGTGCTACCGCAATATGCGTATTCGTGACTGCCTCAATGCGTCTCCAAAAATACGAAGAGGATGGTTATGAGGGCGACATCGGGGAAGGGGCAGAAGATGCCGGGGTTTGTCATGCTCATCATGAGTATGCCCAGATACGACAGCGCAACGGGACAGGCGATGCTGCTGCGTCTGCTGCGCCAGAGCATTTTAATGCGTGAGGCGAACATCCAGCCATAGGCCGCTGCGCCGAGAAGCCCCATGGAGCTCAGCACCTGAATGACGGCGTTGTGGTAAAACACGATGCTGCCGGAGACGTAGGCCTTGAATATCCCAAGATCCTTCGTGCTGCCGATGCCGATGCCCAGCACGGGATGGTTCAGAAAATTGTCAATGCCGCGGCGGATAAACTCGATGCGCGTTTTGTCGCCCGTGACGGCGTTTTTGATGCGTGAAGCGTAGAGCTCCGGCACGACGGCGACCGCTGCCGCAGCAGCGATCAGCAGCACCGCGCCGAACAGCCAGTTATACAGCCGGCGGCTGCGCTTATTATTTATATAAATGTATAGGGCGCACAGCAGAAGCAGCACCGAGCCGAACAGCAGCCCCGAGCGTGAGCCGCTCATGACCATGGCAAGGTGCATGAGCACCATGCCGATGAGATAGAGGTTGCTGCGCCGGACAAGAATGCAGGTCATGGGCATACATATGAGCAGCACGGTGGTCACATAATTGCGGGGCTTATAAAACAGCACGCCGCCCTTTTCGATGAAGCGGTCAAGATTATGCGCATAGAAGCTGAAAATGACTATGACGAACAGCAGCCCCGCCGCGTAAACGGTCTGTGCCATGCGCTCGGTTCTGTCATAGCTGCGCAGATTCTCAATGCGCGTACAGAGCAGAAGGTACAGCGCAAGCTGGCCGAGGCCGAGAGCGAGCATATAGTACATGCTGATGGGCTTGAGATAGTCCTGCGCCGAGATCGTTCCGGCTCCGCCGAGAATGAGCGCCAGCGACACCGCGATATAGGGATAGGTGAAGCGGCCAAAGACGAGCCTGCGGCGGTAATAGATAAGGTTAAATATCAGCGCAAGGGAAAACGGCACGATCGCGTACATCATGTACGGCACGAGCTGCGAAAAGTCCTTGTAATACTCGACCGCGATCTGTAGTGTGAAGCAGACCGGCGCAAGGATCGACATGAGATCGCCGCAGAATATGAGCATGAGCACGGCAATGAATACGAACAGGCACATGCACGCAAACGTTGTCTGCGTAACCGTCGCCAAAGCCGCCAGCAGGAGCAGCATCGGAAGATAGTACCTGCTGCTCCAGACCGCGTTCATTATGCCCTGACCTTTTTTGAAAAGTGAACTGATCATGAGTACCTCTGGTTTTTAAATATGCCGGCGAGCTTGGCGTAAAGCTCATCGGGCTTTACGGGCTTGAGTATATAGCCGGAGAAATCGCTGAGCGCTCCCCCCTGCTCGTTTATAAATGCATCCGCAGTCATGGCAAGTATGGGCACCGTGCCGCTGTATCTCATGCCGGAGGCACGGATGCAGGATGCCGCCTCTATGCCGTCCATCTCCGGCATCTGGATATCCATAAGTATGCAGTCGTAAAAGCCGTCGGGCTTTGAGCGGAAAAGCTCCGCCGCCTCCCTGCCGTTTTCCGCGCAGTCAACAAGCGCACCGTGCCGCTCGAGCAGGCGGCAGGTTATCGTCGTGTTTATAGCAACGTCGTCAACGACCATGACGCGCCGTCCGCTTATCGCCGAATAGTCAATGCTCTGCGGCTCGGCGGCGGCAGCCTCGCCGAGAGAGTACGGGATATCGACAAAGAAGGTAGTTCCGATGCCCTGACGGCTTTTGACCGATATCGTGCCGCCCTGAAGGTCGAGCATGCTTTTGCATATCGCCATGCCGAGGCCGCTTCCGGCAGCCCTGCCGCCGGATGCGCTCTGCTCCTGCGTGTACGGCTCGAAGAGGTGGCCGATGAAGTCCTCGCTTATGCCGATGCCGGTGTCGGATACCTCAAGATGCAGGATCGACGAGGAGCCGTTCAACAGTCTCTGTGAGGCCAGAAGCCGCACGCTCCCGCCCGCTTTCGTAAACTTGCTGGCGTTTGACAGAAGGTTATTGAGTATCTTGCGCAGCGACAGCTCGTCGCCGAGGACGTTGGGGCAGCTCAGCCCCTCGGTGTCTATGTCAAACTTAACGCCCTTGGCAGCCATGACCGCGCTGAACACGGAGTAGACCTCGTCGAGCACGGCGGTGATATCGAAGGGCTTTGCGCTTATCTCGTACCTGCTGTTTTCTATCTTGCTCATGTCCATGATATTGTTCAGCAGGCTCAGGAGGTACTGCGAGGACTGGTCTATCTGGTTTAGGTGCTCGCGCAGCTCGTCGTCGCGCCCCTCGCCGACTATCTCGCGGGCAAGGTATGTAAGTCCGGCAATGGAGTTCATGGGCGTGCGTATCTCGTGTGACATGTGCGAGAGGAACTCGCCCTTTGCGCGGCTCGAGTCCTGCGCAAGCTCAACGGAGTTGCGCAGAAGAAGCTGCGCCTCTATATCCTGCGTTATATCCGTCGCAACACAGACGTAGTGCGACTTTATGCCGCCCGTCACGATGGGCGAGAACGCACAGCGGAGCGTAATGTCTCTGCCGTCGCCGGTCTTGAACGGGATATCGACCGTGCAGCCGCCGCTGCCGTCGGAGGATACGAGCGCGTCAACTACTTTGGCCGCGGTATCGGCATCGACATTCTCGCGCAGCGTCTGCAAAGCGGTGCGCTCTGCAAAATAGCTCTGCGGAAGTCCGAGCACACGCTCGGTGTTTGCGCTTACAAAGCAATACCGGCTCTCGCCTCTGGGCTTTATCAGAATGACGTTCGGAATGAACGCCGTCATGCTTGAAAACAGGTGCTCACGCTCGGCCACCTGCTTGTAGAGCGCTGCGTTCTTGATGGCAATGGATGCGATCGCGGAAACCGTGCTCAGGAAGGAGAAGTCGGCATAGGTATAGCCCACGCCCTTTTCCTTTTCGGCAAGCAGCAGAAGTCCGACGACGCTGCCGCCGTCCTTGAGCGCACAAATGCAGGATATGCCGTAATCGGAGAACAGCTCCTTCTCCGTGCCCCACATGGATTTGTACAGCGGGTCGGCTTCAAACTCCTTTATGATTATATGGTTCCTGCCGGAGCTGTCCTCCTCGAAGTACTTTACGCAGGGGTGATCTGCCGCTATTGTGAAGGAGGCAGGCTTTAACGGCATCGCGCTGCACACGGGAACATATCTGCCGTTTTGCAGCAGGCAGATATACAGCTGGTCAACATGGATATCGTTTTTTATGACCTTGACGGTCTGACGCAGTATGCTGTCGATATCCAGAGTCTTGGACACGCTGTCGCTGTATTTTTTAATGCGGCTGCCCTGCTGCTCCTCGTCGGAGAATATCGACATGAGCAGCTTGCGAAAGCAGGCTATCAGGCCGAACAGGACAATGGCAAGGAACAGAAACGCCTCCACATCAGGGTCGCCGAGGTGCCCGCCGATGCGTTCAAACAGCGCGTCGAGCTTTTTGAAAAACAGCGCCGCAACGCCGACGCACATGACCGTTGACACGAGCATGAGTATGCTGCTGGAAATGACGGGCGTTGTATTGAACATCCGGCGCTTGTACAGCGAGCGGACGAACATCACCGCAAAGGCAAGGCCGAACAGTGTGTCCCACGGGAAGGTATTTCCCGGGAGTATCTGCACGATATTGCCTATGGCCATGAGAAAGCAGCCTATTATAAGCTCCGCAACGCCTGGTGCCTTCTTTCCCTTTGCGGCAAGTATCCTGCGGAAAAGCTTTATGATAGAGCCGACGATGAGCATGAAAAACACAGTGGGGATCGCTATCTTCCAGTCCATCGAATAGGTATACACAGCCATGCCGCTGCTGACCGACAGCGTTGGCGGCGCGAGGAAAAAGCCCGTCGCCGAAACGGCGAGTATTATGAGCGTTCCGAAAAACCAGGTCGCCCGCTCGATGCTGTTTTTTACGTTTGCAAACTGGTAAACGTAGTTGTACACCAGAAAGGCTATCGAAAACAGAGCCAGAAGCGAAACATAGTACCAGAACTCGTAGCTCGGGAATACGTTCAGGCGCATGAACACCGTTCCGCCCGTCCACAGCACGAGGTCACCGAGCAGGAACAGCCATGCACGCATTTCGCGGCTGCGCTCGGCGGCAAAGAAGGCCACGAACATCAGGGCAAAGCACAAAAACGCAGCAATATTAATATATATGTACGATACGTTCATGCGTTATCCTCCGTGTACTGCCTGTCGTTCACCCCGCTAAGCAGCGCCTTAAGCCACAGCGGGTCGGGGTTTATGCGCGAAAGCTTCGTCCCCTTTTCTCTCTCAAAGCTCTCTATAGTTTTATACGGGAGTATGCTTATTTGCAGGGGCTCTATGTTCAGGAGCTTTTTGAGATCCTTATAATCACTGTCAAAATATCTGAAATACACCGAAAGATGCTCGGTGAGCACCTGCCTTGTGACAACGTCGTTAGCCCTCGCTTCGGGCGTGAGCTCAAGATAAATGTGCAGAAACGGCGTATCGTCCGCGTCATATTCCTTCGCCGCTATCCAGTCGCCTATGCCGAGCTTTGACATGCGGATGACCTCGGCGACGGACTTTTCCGTTATGCGCGTAAAGCCGGCTATGTCTATGACCGTCGGGATGCGGTCAACATAGCTAAAGCGCGGAACGCCGCTTTGCTTATCGACCTCGGTGCATCTGTACACATCTCCGATGCGGTATCGCATGAACGCCCCACCGTGCAGCACGCTTATGACAAGCTCGTACTTTGCGCCCGTGCTCACCCCGTCCATGAGGCAGCTCAGCGGAGTGTATGACGGGTCTCTGAGGCTCCGCAGCATCTCGCTTTCGGGTATGAACTCATAAAAGCAGGAGTCGGGAAACAGCACCATGCCGCGCTGCTCCCATGTATCGCAGCCCACGCAGGTCGATTCCGTTCCCGCAGCGACCTCGACCGGCGTTACGCCCCACGCCTCGGCGAGCTTATCGCGGTAGCACCTGCCGTCGGTTCCCGTGCAGGCAAAGCCCGTTATGCGGAAAAGATCGACGGGGCGTATCCTTCGCTGTTCGCGGCGGCGCTTGTGCTTTGCCATTATATATCGTGCGGCAATGACCGGCGATACCTTCACTCCGCCGCCTCCGCCGGAGGATATCTGCTTGTCGAAATTTTCGGTTATGTAATTTGCAACACTGCCCATAGCGAAGAAATAGTCGATGCCCCCGTCAAAGGCCATCTTAAAGCCCTTTTTGATGCGCTGGCTGAATGAAAGCTCGGAATACTCATCGCTGTCGGGCAGCCATTCAAAGCGCATTTCCTCGTTCATGAGGCTCGGGATAAGCCCCGTTTCATAAGGAAGCGGTGCGCCGCCGTAGAGAAATCTGTGCCCCGGACGTATGTTGAAGTCGGCCCTGCCGTGGCCGGATACGAGCATGGCCATGGCCATGATATTGTGCTTGTACGCGTCGAGCATTCGCCGCGTATAGGGCGCTATCTTTATCGGGCGCAGGCCGCCCTCCCAGGTCGTTTCTATCCATATCACCGGCGCTTCGGGCAGCGCGTCGGGATCGCGGCGAAACAGGATCTCGGCATAATCCTCGTAGCTTGTAAAAGGCATCGTGCGCAGAAACTCCTCAACGCTGTCGGGCGCTGAGCGCTTATAAATGCTTTTTCCCAGCCCCGATGCGCACCATGAGCTTATCTGCTCCTGCATGAGGCGGCGCTGAATGTACATATATTGTTTTATATCGAGCTCCAGATAGCCGCAGTATTCATTCCAGAGCTGCTGCTTACTGAATTTACGCAGTTTCTGTTGAAAGGTCATATCTCCATCCGAAAATCATCTTTTGAATATCTCTTTTATTCCCGCCGTGCCTGGGACAAGAAAGGGCACGCGCTTTTTATACTCACCGTATCCGCCTATGCTGCGCGGGAAAAACCACTTATCCTCCGCCGCCGCAAGCAGCAGATCCAGCAGCGTATACAGCGCGGCATCCGTCCACGGCAGTGCAAGGGCATAGTGAAGCGAAGCATACAGCCCCGCAAAAAACAATACCCCCGGGTGGCGGCACAGTGCGTAAAAGTCCTTGTCGTATACCTGCCGTCCGCTATTCTGCCGGACATACGCATCCTTTACGGAAAACGAGCCGAACAGCACATACAAAAGCAGGAGCAGAAACGCAGCCGCCACAGCGCACCATGCTCCGTCAGCTTCATCGGGGCTAAGTCTCAGCGCCGTTGCCGCAACAAGCGCGGTCAGTCCCGCCGGGAAGCACAGGCGCAGCGCTTTTTTATGCCATAAGGCATCGTTCATATCGCCCAGCAGCATAAGCGCAAATGCTGCCGCTCCAAGGAGCATCACAGGCCTTTTATCATGCCGGCAGCGGCAGCGTATTCACGCTCGACGGCAGCGCGGCAGCTCAAGGCTTCGGCGGCATCGCCGCGGCGCAGCGGCTCTGTTATGAGCTTCATTGCCTCGAAAAGGCCGGTCAATCCCAGCATTCCCGAGCTGCCCTTCAGCGAGTGCGCCGCCCGAAAGCCTCTCTGCGCATCGTATGACGCGAGCGCCGACATGAGCTCGGCATAGCTTTCATCGGCAAGAAACATATCCAGCAGGCTGTGCAGAAGCTCCTCATCTCCCGAGACGCGCTCGATCGCTCCCGCGTAATCATATCCGTGCACGGCATAGGCAAATTTAAGCTCAGGCATCTGCGCCCTCCCTGTACTCGAATATCTCCGAAGGACGGCCTCCAGTCTTGCAGTCGAGCGTTATCCCGACCTCGCCGAGGGAGTGCATATATTTGAGGTATCTGCGCGAGGTGACCGTCGAAAGGCCGAGTCCCTCGCTTATTTCTATAAGCGGCATCTTCCTGCCCGTGTTTTCGCGCATGTATTCTCTGACATTTTCGAGCGTGGTTTTATTTATTTTACCCGGCGCAAGCTGCTCGGCAGTGTTGTAATTTCTGTGCGGGCACAGCAGGATATCGACCTTATTCTGCGTCCAGACGCGGGTGCTCTTAACGAGCTTCATAACGGTGTCAAAGCGCGATACCGCCTTTTCAAGACGGGCTGTGTTGAACGGCTTTAATATGTAGTCGCATATACCGTAGCACATGGCCGAGCGGATGACCTGATAATCGTCTGCCGAGGTTATCATTATGACCTGTACCTCGGTGTTGAACTTCCGCAGCTGCGCGAGGAATTCGATACCGTCCATGCCGGGCATGAAGTAGTCGAGCACTATCAGCTCCGCTCCGTCCGGCTCCTGCCTCAGATACTCAAGCGCATCCGCGCAGCGCCGGAAGTTCCCTGCAAGCTTCAGCTGGGCGAATTTGCTGAGCTGCTTTTCAAGGATAGAGCAGACCATCAGGTCATCCTCGACTATAATCGTTTTATACACTGTAATACACCTCTGATAATTATGTGACTCATTTGCTCCTGAATTTTTATAATATTTATTTTACCAAGTTTTTTTATCCCGGTCAACCGAAACAGGATAAATAGTTTTTTAATATTCTTCGCTTGAAATATTGTACATTTGTCTTTTCCGCTTGCGCAGAACGGTCCGACGTGCTACAATTAGCAAAAACTCATCGGAGGCTATGCCATGACAAATGAAGAAAAGCTCGATCTGAAAAAGGAGATTGAGGAGCAGGACGGCTATAAATACAGCGACGAGCTGTTTTACACCGGCGAGGGCGATCTTCTCGATACCGCTGAGGGCAGAGCCAAGTTCTGCCGCTTAAACGAGACCACGGTTTTCAAGAAAAAAGACCCAACGGTCTGGAACAACTATATCTGGGTATTCAACAATCAGGGCGTCGGTATGACGATAAAGCGCCAGAGCCATGTTGATCCGCAGCTCATGGAGTGCATCGACTATGATGCCGACGGAAATCCCACCGGCAAGGCCTATGAGCCGACCTGATAAGTCATTTTAAAAGTCTTAAACCCCCGTTTTCACAGTGAAAACGGGGGTTTTGTACTATGCAGTGTATTTTATGCGCACTGCTCTTTTATATTCCGGTTTATTATGCGCATTTCGCCGATGATGAGTATCACAACGGTTATGGCAGCCAGACAGTCGCCCACGGGACCTGCATAGAGCAGACCGTCGATGCCGATCATGCTCGAGAGGATATACGCGCAGGGGAGGAAATAGATAAGCTGCCTTGTGAGCGTGCAGATCATTGCCTTCTGCGGCTTTCCTATTGACTGGAAGAAGATACCCGAGGGAATGAGGAAGCCGACGAGGAAAATCACGCTCAGGAAGATGTGGAAGCACTTGAGGGCAAAGTCGTTGTACAGCTCGTCCTCCTGACCGAATATATTGATAATATCCTGAGTGAAGAGCTGGAAGCAGACCCAGCCGATGAAGCCGACGATCAGGCCGACAATGATGGTGCGCAGATACGTCGCCCTGACGCGGCGGAAGTTCCTTGCACCGTAGTTATAGCCGACTATTGGCTGGCTGCCTATACCGAGGCCGACCATGACGCTGACGATGATGGAGTTCACCTTCATGACTATGCCGAAGGCGGCCAGCGGGATGTCGGGGCCGTAAACGCTTTCTATGCCGTATTTGACGGTGAGGTTATTCATGCAGATAACGACTATGGTCGAGCCGAACTGCGTAAAGAAGCTCGAAATTCCGAGCGGCAGGAAGGCAAACAGGGTCTTTGCTCTCGGAAGCGCATACTCGCGCCTGAACACGATACCCTTGAGGTGGGGTATATACGCAACTGCAAGAACGAAGTTGAGTACCTGACCTATAATTGTCGCCCATGCAGCGCCCGCAACGCCCCAGCCGAGACCGAGGACGAACCATGCGTCGAGCACGACGTTGAGCAGGCAGCCGGATATATTCGATATCATGGCATAGCGCGGGTTTCCCTGCGCCCTTATTATGCCGTTGACCGTCATGCTTATGCAAACAAACGGTATGCCGATGAGCGTTATTCCCGCATACTCAAGCGCATAGCCGAAGGTCTCGGAAGCGACCTTTGCTCCGCCGCAGAGCCTGAGCACCGGCTCGAGCAGAAGCTCCATGGAGAGCGTTATGAAAAGGCCCGCCAGCAGGGATATCGTTATGCCGTTTCCCATCGTGCGGGCAGCTTCCTCGTAGTTCTTCTGGCCGAGCTTCAGGCTGAAATACGCAACGCAGCCGTCGGCTATGAGCGTACCGATCGCCATCGAGAGCGTGACGAGCGGGAAGGTAAGGTTCGTCGCCGCATTGCCGTATACGCCGACACCCTGTCCGATGAATATCTGGTCAACTATGTTGTATATGGAATTGACGACCATCGACGCAATAGCCGGCAGCGAAAATTTAAGCATCAGCTTGCCGATAGACTCGCTTTCAAACATGGCAAGCGAATTGTTCTGACTCATTATATCACCCTAATATAAAATTCAAACGAAGCCGATTATACCACGGTGGATATAAAAAGTAAATGTATATAAAAACGACAGCTGAAATTTGTGTACCATGCCGAAAATCAGTCCTTATGAGCCTCAATAATGAACTGATTTATAGAGGCTCCGAACAGGATTATGTACATGCACCAGTACATCCACAGGAGAGATATGACTATGGTAGCAAGGCTGCCGTAGGTCGAGTAGTTTACATAACGTATAAAAAGTGAGAACAGCCATGTAAACAGCAGCCATGCAGCCGATGCTACCGCAGCTCCGGGCAGCAGGTGCGCAAGCTTTATCTTAACGCCCGGCACGCCCTTGTACATTGCAAGGAAAACCAGCGCCAGAACGAGAAATGCGACGAGAAAGCGCAGCTTCAGCAGCAGCGTAAGCGCCGGAGATATGCCCGGCAGGTAAGTGTTCAAAAGATAATATATCTCCTTGCTGAACATCATAAAGGCGAGCACGGCGATGGCGACTGCAATCATGCCGACGGTGTAGATGCATGCAAACAGGCTGCGGCGCAGGAACGAGGAGTATTTCGGCGAATGAAAGATATCCTCTATGCCGCGTATAAGCGCCGAAAAAGCACGGCTGGAAAGCCATATCGTCAGCAGTATCGACAGCGGCAGAACAGCGCCGGAGGCAAAATATATATCGTCAACGATCGACTCTATTATCGCCTGCAGCGCATCGGGTATGTAGCGCTCTATCGCGTCAAAAAGCGTTTCCTGCGACAGACCCGTGTAAGGGATTATCGCCGTCAGGATCGCAAAGAACGGAACGAGAGACATGAACATGTAAAACGCGCTCGCCGCAGCGTGGGAGTCTACATTGTCCTCGCTCATCTCTATCATGAAATTGTTTATTGTGTTAAATATTTTTTTCAGCATATCAGCGTCAGACGGCCGCTCAGGTTTTCTATCTCGTGGCGCTCCGAGCCCTGTCCCCTCTCGCCGTCGAGCGACCAGTCGAGATCCTCGGGCGCGGATATTCTGAGAGTATCGGTCTGGAAGAAATCGAGGAAGGGCGATGAGTAGTCCTGCGTGAAAACTCCGAGCAGAATGCTCTGAAAGTCAATGAGGGTGCGCGGCTCGTGCACGAGCAGTATCTCGAACTTGCCGTCGCCCGTGTCAACGATGGTCTTAGGCAGCGTTATCGTTCCGGCGACCGAGGTGGAGTTGCAGACAGCGCCGAATATATAGTCGCCCTCGCAGGTGAACTCGCCCACGTCGAGCGTCAGATGATGCGCCTTTATCTTTGGAAGATCCTTCACCGCATCGAGCAGATACGCCGAGTGTCCGAGCATGTTCTTGAGGTTCTGCGGTGTCGTATACGACAGCCACGAGAACGCACCGAAGGCCGCGACATAGGCAAAATACTGCTCGCCGAACTTTCCGATATCAATGCTCTTGGGCTTACCGTCAACTATGTTCCGCGCAGCCTCGAGCATATCGGA
Source organism: Collinsella aerofaciens (assembly GCA_963633225.1). Lineage (GTDB taxonomy): Bacteria > Bacillota > Clostridia > Oscillospirales > Oscillospiraceae > F23-B02. Next base: position 14,031 of record CAVGXR010000052.1, on the reverse strand, counting down.
GGATATGCCGTGGCAGGCGGCAAAATCGTTCGTGCTGCCGGATGGGATGTAGCCGAGCGGCGTATAGCAGCCGCCGCGTATGATCCCGCTTATGACCTCGTTTAATGTCCCGTCGCCGCCGATGCAGACGATAAGGTCAAACTCCGTTCCGTAGTTCATGGCAAAATCGCTTGCATCGCCGCGCTTTGCGGTCGGAAAGACCGTCACGGCGTAGTCATTTGCCGAGAATATGCCTATTATATCGGGGAGAAAGCGCAGCGAGGTGCGCCTTCCCGAAACGGGATTTATGATGAGCATAAGCTTTTTTAGCTGGGAAAATGTTTTCATTTAATTACTCCGCAAAGATCAGATGGTTCCTGCAATGAGAAGGCAGAAGTAGGCCGTGGGGATGGAGAAGAGCAGACTGTCCACTCTGTCCATGACTCCGCCGTGTCCGGGGATGAGATTGCTGTAGTCCTTGAGTCCTGCCATGCGCTTTATAAGCGACGCGGCAAGGTCGCCGACCTGACCGAAGCTTGAGCAGATAAGAGCGGTCAGGACGCAGGCAGGGGCATTGACAGGATACCACTGCCGGAGCACGAAGAAAAGTATAATGCCTGCAATAACGGCGCTTATCGCGCCGCAGATGCTGCCCTCGACAGTCTTGTTTGGGCTGACCTCGGGCGCGAGCTTATGCTTTCCGAAGCGCTTGCCGCCGAAAAGTGCAAAGCTGTCGCAGACCCAGGTGGATATGCAGGCGACGGAGAATACGGGGATCCACACGCTGCTGTCCATAAGCGCGAGCTTGCATACGATGACAAAGGGGACAACGGGGTAAGCAAGAACGCCCAGCGTTGCCAGAGCGCCCGCTCCGCGTATATTTTTTGATACGATGCCCGCAGTCATAACGGCAAACACCGCAAGGAAGAACGTTATCTCAAACGCAAGCGCATCGGCATTGAGCCAAAGCTCGGCCACCGCAGCAACGCAGTAGGCATACAGTATAACCGGTGCGCAGGCGACGCCCTTCTGTCCGATGGCGCGGCAGGTCTCCCACACGGCCATAATCATGGCTGCCAGCAGGAACAGCGCCCTCGTCACAGGGCCGAGCGCGAAGCAGGCAACGACCAGTATTATAAGCACCGTTGCCGAAATAACTCTTGTTTTCAAGTTGTTTACCCTCTTTCGTGAAAATACAGACTTAACAGCTAATATAACATATTAACATCCATTCTACAACAACAAATGTTTTCAAATAGTTAAAATGCGGGATTTGGAAAAATAATTCTTGTGTTTTTCGCAAAAAAATGTGATACTTAAATCAATAATCCGTCTTTATTATTAGAAGTTAGGAGATAGTTTTGGACGATCGGCGTATTGTTGAGCTTTTTCTGGCCCGTTCAGAGGAAGCCTTGTTACAAATAGATATTAAATACGGCCGCTATTGTCACCGCGTGGCATTCAACGTTCTCGGCAATACCGAGGACAGCGAGGAGTGCGTAAACGATGCCTATATGCGGGCATGGAGCAGCATTCCGCCAAACGAGCCGGACTCGCTTTCAGCATACATCGGCAAGATAACGCGCAATATCGCGCTCGATAAGCTGCGGCAGAAAAACAGCTCAAAGCGCGGAAACGGCGAGGTGCCGGTGCTGCTCGACGAGCTTGCCGAGTGTGTCTCCGGCGTTGACGAGCTGGAGCGGCGGCAGGATTCCGAGGAGATAATAAACGCGCTCAACAGCTTTCTTGAAGCGCTCAGTGCGACGGAGCGCGGCGTTTTCATGCGGCGGTACTGGATGATGGAGCCTATCGCGGACGTTGCGGCACGCTACGGCATATCGGTTTCAAAAACGACTACGATGCTTTTCAGACTGCGCGGCAGACTGAAGAAACATTTTATGAAAGAAGGAATCTCTCTTTGAAGAGCGACGACCTACTCAGACAGCTTGGAGCTGTAAAAGATGAATACATTGAAGAGATAATGACCGAAAGCGTGAGGACGGCGCGAAGGCGTGCAGGCTCACGCAGCATCGCCGCGTCCATCGCGGCAAGTCTTGCCGTGGTTCTCCTCGGAGCAGGTATAATGGCGCTCGACGGCGCTAAGGTGGATAATGATGAGATGACGCTGCCGTCCGGCGTACAAAGCGTTCAGCTTGCGCACAACAGCATTGTCATGATCGACGTTAATCCGAGCATACTCATAGAGGTAAACGACCGAGATGTCGTTGTGAACGTGGAGGGGCTCAACAAGGAATCGAAGCCCGTGCTCGAGGGGCTTGAGCTCAAGGGCGAGGACTATAAGACCGCCGTTTCGCAGATAGTCACCTCACTTCAGGAAAAGGAATATATCACGAACCTCAAAAACTCGATCCTCATAAGCGTCTGCGCGTCCGACGACGAGACGGCGCAGCAGATACGCTCGGCTGCGGTCGAGGCGGTCGAGCAGATAGATCAGGCCGTAAACTACGGCTTCTCGATACTCAGCCAGATAATAAGCCCCGATGATGCGGCAGCCGCGGCAGCCGAGAAATACAGCATATCCGAGGGTCGCGTCGATATCATAAACAAGTTCATTTCCGAGCACGGCGACTACAGCTTTGACAAGCTGGCCGAGAGCAGCATCCAGCTTCTTAACCAGCTGTTCGAGTATGCCGGTCTGCCCGAGGGCGTTGAGCGGCTCGGCGCCGTTGCCGGCGTAGTTCCCGAGGAATACGAGGAAAAGCTCAATCTCGGCGAGCTCAGCTGCGATGAGCTTGTCAGCTTCACGAGCGCCATCAGCGATTTCTACGATAAGCTCAGCGAATATTACAGTCCCAGCGATGTTGCAAAGCGCATCGGCTACGAGTTCAGCATTGCCGAGAGCAGCACCGAGGACGGTCAGAAGCTTTGGGCGGTTTTTGCCGAGAGCCTGACGAAAAATATAGGAAACCACGGCGCACTCATCGGCCTTGGTGAAAGCACGATCACGGATTGGCTCAGCCAGAGCGAGCTCGGAAGAGTCATCTCGCACATTGCCGCGTCTCTGATACCGGCAGCTTAAGCCCACATATGATACGCAAAACGGCAGGAGCGTTTGCTCCTGCCGTTTTGTCAGCGTGTCAAAAAAGTCTGCGACTTTTTTTCACGCTGACAAAACACGCCACATTTTTTGTGAAGCTTGTGCTTCACGAAAAATCTCGCTCCGCTCGTCAAAACGCCTGATAGCTCAGGCGTTTTTGATGGCTATAATCTAACTCGAGGCGGGTCTTGCCCCCTCGAGCTCCCCCGCTGCGCGGATACTTTTTTCTCTGTAGCATAGTTCTTTGACAGTCTCGCAAAACGGCAGGAGCGTTTGCTCCTGCCGTTTTGTATCAATTTGTATTAATTCGACCGCTGACACAATTAAGTTGAAAACGACAAAAAAATATGATATAAAAGCATTGTAAATCTTATTTTTAATAAAAAGGAACCAAAAATGTCAAAGATCAAGTATAAGCTCGCTCTTGCCGCGGCAGCAGTGCTGCTGCTCGGCGGCGTAATATACATATACTTTGCCCACTACGCGCCGTTCAAGCCGGATGAGCCTCAGACCCTTAGCGTCTGGTACGTTAACGACGATGCAATGTGGTTGGGCTTTTACGCCATGTGCGGCGAGTACAATGAATCAGACGGTGCCGGCTGCGGCATCACGATAAGCGTCAAGGCCTTCGACACTCAGGCTCAGCTTTATGATGAGCTTTGCGACGCGCTCGCCTCCGGCGGCGAAAAGCCGGATATCATAGCCTGTGATACAGACTTTGCGGCATATCTCGACTCTGAGGACGAGCTTGCCGATATGGACAGGTACTTCGGCAGCTGGGAGACCTCGAGCTACGATAAGAGCATGACGGCTGCCGCAAAAAGCTCAAAGGGCCTTGCCTGCGTGCCCATAGCCGCGGAAACGAACGTTTTCATCGTAAATACCTCACTTTTTGCCGACTCGGAGGCGATATCGAACTTTGAAAAGCTTTGCTCGGTCGCCGGCGAATACTATGACCGCAGCTCAAAGAGCTTTTTCACGATATCCGACTACTCGCTGTTTTTCCGCGACGCGGTCGCGCAGCTCGGCGAGGAGTTTGACGGAGTGAGCCCTCACGATACCGACAGCGACAACTGCAAGTATATCTACAAGCTGCTTGCCGAAACGGCATATGACCGCGGCTTTATATCTTCCGGCGGACAGGCGGCGAAAATGCTTGCCGACGGAGATATCGCGGCGGCGATCATATCGTCGGCGGATCTGATGAAATACGCAGACAAGCTCAGCGGCGACGAGTTCGAGTTCGTGAGCTTCCCGTATATGAAGGACGGCAAGCCCGCGTATACGCAGAAGGTCACCGGCATGACCATTCTCGCGTCGGACAGTACGCGAGAGCGCTCGGCAGCGGAGTTCCTGCGCTGGTTCACGACACAGAAGAATAACAGCAGCTTTGTCGGCGACTCGGGCTATCTTGCCGCCATTGGCAGGGAAAGCTCCTCGTCTGAGTTTGCGCTGTATGAAAAGCTCATGGACGCAGTGGAGACGATGCGCAAAAACGGCGACGATACAACGGCTGCCGCAAGCGCCGAATACTCGGTGAACAGCAGGAACTTCGAAAACGTCCTGAGTACGATAATGAATTCACTAAACTAACAAATACAGAGGTGTAAGGATCATGGAAGGTTTCAGAGTACTGGAGATCAAAAAAAGCGTATTCGAAAATAACGACCGCGAGGCCGAGCTGCTCAGGCAGGAGCTCAAGAAGGAGAAAACATTCCTTCTCAACCTCATGTCATCCCCCGGCTCGGGCAAGACGACGACCCTGAAGGCAACCATCGCTGCGCTCAAGGACGAGCTGCGCATAGGCGTTATGGAAGCTGATATCGACTCGGACGTTGACGCGCACACAATTGCCGAGACAGGCGCAAAGGTCATTCAGCTGCACACAGGCGGCATGTGCCACCTCGACGCGGGCATGACAAAGCAGGGGCTTGAGGGGCTTGGTACAGAGAATATCGACTTTGCCATCCTCGAAAACGTCGGCAATCTTGTCTGCCCTGCGGAGTTTGACACAGGCGCAGTTAAAAACGCAATGATCCTCTCCGTTCCCGAGGGTCACGATAAGCCCCTGAAATACCCCCTTATGTTCTCGATATGCGACGTTCTGCTCGTCAACAAGATCGACGTTATGCCATACTTCGACTTTGATCTTAAAAAATGCGAGGAGTACGTCAAAAAGCTCAATCCCAACATCACCATCATCCCCATATCCGCACGGACCGGCGAGGGCATCGGCAGGTGGGCAGACTGGCTGCGCACTCAGATCGCCGAGTGGAACAAATAAAATAAACATCAAAGGTTTTCCGAGCGAAAGCCTTTTTACATTTCATATATTGACATATTTTGCTTGCAGATATATTATGTTCGTATGAAGATATTATTCGCCGCAATTTTCATAGCCGCCCTTATCGCAGCGGCAGTGTTTTCCGTGCTCGGCGCAGCAGGCCGAAGGAAGGAGCATATACTGCGGGCTGCCGTATGCTGCTGCATCGCCGCATTTTCGGCAGCAGGCTTTGCCATGTCCGCTCCTCCCTCGCACGAGGCCGCCGTGAGCGCCGTGCACGTCACCGTCAGCCCTGCCGAGGAAACATCTGCGCCTATGGAAACCGCCGCTCCTGCGCAGGCTCAGGGCGCTTATACGGCAAGCAGCGCATCGGACAAGTTCCACCTCCCCTCCTGCTCATCCGCTTCAAGGATATCCGAGGATAACCGCCTGTGGTTTTCCACACGCGAGGAGGCCGAGGCCGCAGGATACACGCCCTGCGGCAGATGCAAGCCATAGCAGCGGTTCTTCTAAAAATTTTGAAATAGGTATTGACAAATTCCGATTTTACTGTATAATAGCTTTTGCGCTTAGCGGATTTGTGTAATGGTAGCACACCGGACTCTGACTCCGTTTGTGAGGGTTCGAATCCTTCATCCGCTGCCAAAATGCTCACCTTTCGGTGAGCATTTTTTATTTAACACATATACATTAGGAATATAAAAAGCAGCCCTTGTCCGGGCTGCTTTACGTTTTTGGCTTTATTTTATCAGCGAACGATGAAGTTAACGGAGGTATCGCCCTGCTCGTCAACGCCGAACTCGTAGTCCTTGCCGGGGAGGACAGCGTTTACGACGATGCCGACGATGGAGGCTACTGCGAGGCCGGACAGAGACACGATGCCGATCTGGATGCTGCCGACGGAGTAGTTGATGCCGATAGCGAGAACGAGGATGAGAGCTGCTACGATGACGTTGCGGCTGTTGGTAAAATCGACCTTGTTCTCAACGACGTTGCGGACACCGACTGCGGAGATCATGCCGTAGAGGATCAGGGAGATGCCGCCGATGGTCGCGGTGGGCATTGCGGTGATGAGAGCCGCGAACTTCGGGCAGAAGGAGAAGATTATCGCAAAGCAGGCTGCGATGCGGATAACGCGGGGGTCGTATACCTTGCTGAGTGCAAGCACGCCGGTGTTCTCGCCGTAGGTGGTGTTTGCAGGTGCGCCGAAGAGGGCTGCGAGGCTCGTTGCGAGGCCGTCGCCCAGAAGGGTGCGGTTCAGGCCGGGGTCAACGACGTAGTTCTTGCCGACGGTGGAGGAGATTGCGCAGATATCGCCGATGTGCTCGACCATGGTTGCCAGAGACAGAGGAACGATGGTGAACAGGGCGCTCAGGAGCATACCGGTGTCAACGTCCATCTTGAACAGGTGGAATACACTGTTTTCCCATACGATGGGCAGGCCGACCCACTTTGCCGCTGCGACCTTCTCAACGACCGCTGCGCGGGAGGCGGGGTCAACGATGACTGCCAGCAGGTAGGAGCCGAGAACGCCGAGGAGGATGGGGATGATCTTTGCCATGCCCTTGCCCCAGATGTTGAAGTAGATGACTATGATAATGGCTGCCGCCGCGATGAGCCAGTTGGAGTTGCAGTTGGTGATAGCCGAGGAGGAGAGGATCAGGCCGATGCAGATGATGATGGGGCCGGTGACTATCGGGGGGAAGAACTGCATGACCTTCTTTACGCCGTAGGCCTTGAACAGAGCCGCGAGGACTGCGTACATAAGTCCTGCGCAGGCAACGCCGAAGCAGGCATAAACGAGCAGGTCGCTGTTGACAGGAACTCCGGCCGAGGAGTCAAAGCCGGTGATGGCATTGTAGCCGCCGATGAAGGCGAAGGACGAGCCGAGGAAGGCGGGTACCTTGCGCTTGGTCAGCAGGTGGAACAGCAGAGTACCGAGGCCTGCAAAGAGCAGAGTCGTTGCGATGTCTATGCCCGTAAGGATGGGGACAAGAACGGTCGCACCGAACATTGCGAACATGTGCTGAAGTCCGAGAATGAGCATTCTCGATTTGCCAAGGGTGCGTGCGTCATACACGGGTCCATTAATCACGGTCTTTTCTTTCATTAGTGATTGTACCTCTCTTTGTGTAATAAAATATATAAAGGGTATTTGCTGACAAGCTTATTCGATCTCCATAAGATACACGCCCGTGTCGCCGTCAAACTCAGGCAGGCGCACCTCTATAAGCTCTGAGCGCGAGGTGGGGACGTTTTTGCCGACATAGTCGGCTCTTATGGGAAGCTCGCGGTGGCCGCGGTCTACGAGCACTGCAAACTGTATGCTGCGCGGGCGGCCTGCTGTGAACACGGCCTCGATAGCGGCTCGCGCCGTGCGGCCAGTGTACAGCACATCGTCAACCAGAACGACGTTTTTATCGTTCACGTCCGTTCCGATGTCGGCTTTGAGCAGAACCGGCTGCTCGCTTTCGCGGCTGAGATCATCGCGGTAAAAACGGATATCCACGCTGCCGCAGGGCACGTCCGCATCCTCGATCTTTTTTATATTGTCGCGGATGCGCTCGGATATGGGCACTCCTCTTCTGCGTATGCCGACAAGAACGACATCGTCAACGCCCTTGTTCTTCTCGGTTATCTCGTGGGATATTCTCATAAGTGCGCGGCTCATTGCCGCCTCATCCATAAGTCTTGCCTTGAGTTTCACTTTATCACCCCGAACAAAAGAAAATCGCCCTGCCGAAAACCGACAAGACGCACAAGAACATGCCTCTCAAGCTTGAGAGAAACACAATATCTGCGATTTTGCCGGCTTCACGGAACCGTCTTAAAAATCTTTTCTATGCGATTATAGCCGCTCATTCACAATTTTGCAACAGTTTTTTTGCATTTTGGCCAATGTAACAAAACCCGAGACGTTTTGCCTCGGGTTTTCTGCTTATTTAGCTACATTATACACATCTTCTCTGAGATGCAGGAAGGTCGGGAGCTGCTCACGGACGGAGTCTACCTCGTTTAAGTCGATATCGCAATAGAGTATCTGCTCCTTTTCGTCGCAGGAAGCGAGCACCATGCCGAAGGGGTCTGCAACGGTCGAGTGACCCCAGCATTCATAATCAAAGCCCTCGTACCGAGCCGCCGACGCTCCGACGAAGAACAGCTCGTTATCCATTGCGCGGGCGCGGACGCTCAGTTCCCAGTGCCTCGGGCCGGTGGTCATATTAAACTGCGCCGGACACAGTATTATCTCCGCTCCCCTCTTTGCCATCGCACGGCACAGCTCGGGAAAGCGTATATCAAAGCATATCTCAACGCCCATTCTGCCAAGGCTCGTGTCAAACACAGTGATATCCTCACCCGGGGCAAAGTTATTCGATTCCTTGAAGCGCACTCCGCCCTTTATATCGACGTCAAACAGATGTATCTTGCGGTGACGCGCTATCTGCCTGCCTGTTTCATCAAAAACATAGCAGGTGTTGTACAGCTTAGCGCCGCATTTTTCCGGCACCGAGCCTCCGGCGAGGATGATGCCGTTATCCGCCGCCCAGCGCGACATTGCATCCCTGCTCCTGCCGTTGTCGTTATCTGCAACGGCATGGAAGTATTTTTTTGAATACGGGCAGTTCCACATTTCCGGCAGAACGATGAGCTTCGCGCCATTCTGCGCAGCCTCGGCTACCATTTGTTCGGCTTTGCGGAGCGTCTGCTCCACATCCGTTTCCGTGCGTATCTGCACGACGGCAAGCTTGAATTTCGGCTTCATTTTCAGCACCTCACAGACATTTTTCAAGATAGCTTACTATGTCAAACTCCTCGGTGGGCGCATCCTTGCGCAGATACAGCGGATGGTGCGGATGCCCCTTGACCGAGCGCTTTCCCGCGCTGTACCACCTCGCGCCGTAGCGTCTGCCGAGCTCAACCATATCGAGGACGCAGTCCCTGAGATATGGGCGCTTTTCGATTATCGTGCCCCATGCCGCCCACACTGCCGGCTCAACGCCCTCGCCTACATTTTTCAGTATGTACTCAAATGCATGCATGTTCTCGCGGTGCAGTCTTTCGTTCAGAACGGTGTCCATATCGTCGGGATCGGTAGCACGCTGGGCATAGACATTGAACATTATCCAGCTGTCATAGCCGTTGCCGGAGGCGATACGCGCCACGCTCTTGAGCGTATTGTCAAGATCGTCTGGTGCCGCTGTGGACGGGTTTATGCCAATGCAGATAAGGGGATCGCTCCCGCGTGTTCCGAGTATATAACGGTAATCTGTGTAATAGTCGGGAACGTACAGCCATTTATCCGCATCGTAGTCTCCCCTGCTGCCGGAGGCCGCAAGCGCCTCGTCAAAGCTCAGGATATCCAGCAGGCTGCTTTCACAGCTCGGGACGTGCATTACTTAACAGCCTCGAGCAGCGCATCTACCCTGTCGGTATCCTCCCAGCGCACACCGAGATCGGTGCGGCCCATGTGACCGTAGGCGGCAAGCTTTCTGTAGATGGGCTTGTCAAGCTCAAGATCGCGGATTATCGCGGTCGGGCGCAGGTCAAAGGCCTTGTTTACAGCCTGCGCAAGCTTTTCGTCGGATACCTTGCCTGTGCCGTAGGTATCGACCATGACCGAAACGGGACGGGCAATGCCGATGGCGTAGGCAAGCTGGACAAGGCACCTGTCGGCAAGACCTGCTGCAACGATGTTCTTTGCGACGTAGCGGGATGCATAGGCTGCACTGCGGTCAACCTTAGTGGGGTCCTTGCCGGAGAATGCGCCGCCGCCGTGAGGTGCGCTGCCGCCGTAGGTATCGACGATGATCTTTCTGCCGGTCAGGCCGGAGTCGCCCTGCGGTCCGCCGATGACGAAGCGACCGGTCGGGTTTACATAATACTTGGTGCTCTCGTCGATGAGCTCTGCCGGAACGCTGGGCTTTATGACGAGCTCGATCATGTCGTTTCTGATCTGCTCAAGGCTAACGTCGGGAGAATGCTGGGTTGAGAGAACGACGGTATCAATGCGCACGGGCTTGCCGGCATCGTCATATTCAACGGTCACCTGAGTTTTTCCGTCGGGGCGCAGATAGTCAACATGGCCGCTCTTTCTGACCTCTGCAAGACGCTTTGCGATCTTGTGCGAGAGGCTTATTGCAAGAGGCATGAGCTCTGCGGTCTCGCGGCAGGCATAGCCGAACATCATGCCCTGATCGCCTGCGCCGTTGTCGAGTGCTGCGTCGCCGCGTTCCTTTGCTTCAAGGGATTTGTCAACGCCGAGAGCTATATCCGCCGACTGCTCGTCGATATTGCTGATGATGCCGCAGGTGTCGCAGTCAAAGCCGTACTTTGCCCTGTCGTAGCCGATATCGCGGATAACGTCGCGCGCTATCTTGGGAATGTCGATATAGCAGTCGGTGCTGATCTCGCCCATGATGTGGACAAGGCCGGTGGAGACGGTCGTCTCGCAGGCGACGCGGCCATTGGGATCCTTTTCGAGTATCGCGTCAAGAATAGCGTCCGATATCTGGTCGCAGATCTTATCGGGATGCCCCTCGGTCACAGATTCCGATGTAAACAGTCTTTTGCTCATTTTCATTTCCTCCGAAAAATAAAGTTTCCGAACACTCAGGCAATTAAAAAAAACTCCGTCTGGCCGACGGAGCAACAAGTTTGGTCATAAGCCTCATCTTTCGATAATCACCGCCGGATTTGGCACCTTGCTTTCGCAGGTTGCCGGGCTTCACAGGGCCGTTCCCTCCACCACTCTTGATAAGGTGTTCAGTTTTCGAAAGTATTATAGCAGATGCGGGCGCATTGTCAAGTAAAATTTGAAAATTTTCGCTTTGTGATTGCAGCTCCGCAGCCGTTTGAGGTCAATGAGATGAAAAAAGCCCCGAAACTCGATGATTTCAGAGCTTTTTCATATGGTACGCCCGACGGGATTCGAACCCACGACCTTCAGAGTCGGAGTTTTGATTTTGGCGTTTTTCATCGTTGCGTAATGTGGCGCAAAGCATTGAAAAATCAAGGTTTTTTGAATTTGTCGTTTTTTATCGTTTTGCAGAATAATTCAACTTTTCGCAATGGAGTTGAACTAAAGTTGAATTATTTTCGTGCCATATATTAGTTGATTTCGGAGCGGGTGCTTGCATTGTATCGGCATATGTGATACTCTGTCGATGCACCCCAAAGGTGTGGGCGCTGCACAACGGCAGGCGGTTAGCTACATCTCCGCAGAGGAGGTGAGGCAATGCGGCTTACGATAACTCTGTCACTACGAAAGCTGATAGTCCAGTTTATCATAAAAAGCAAAAACCGCCACTCGGCCAAGTGACGGTCTTTGACGGCTTTTATAGCTGTTTTCACCTAAACATACCGAGCTAACCGCGTGTCGCAGCGCTCTTTCTGCGTCTATTATAGCGCCTGCCTCGATCTATGTCAAGGCGGGTGTTTTATTTAGCTCCCGCCTTTTCCGTGCGGCACGAGGAGGAGACAACATGGCGGCAAAAGCGGGACAGAAAAAGCGGCAGCAAAAATCCCGATCTTTCTTTTTAGGAGATTTTGCGGAAACGCCGTCTTTTTTTATGTGTACATTCTTGAGCATTTTCCGCATAAATCAAATAGCTCTCCTGGACGCTTGCGCCGGTGCACCTGAACGAGCTAAGGCCTGTACCGCTGTAGCAATTAAAGCCTCGCAGGCGGGTATTGCGCTGCATAGCCCGCAGGCCTCTGTATTCCCTGCTTTTGATCTCGTTCGGCGTGGTCTGCCGCTCGGAGGCGATGCTCTTTATGGTCTGTCCGTCAAAATATCGCCTGCGTATAACGTCGCTGCATTCGGCGGGGATAGCCGCCATAGCCTCGCACAGCGCATTGTGCAGCTCCTGCCGGTATACATCATTTTCGACGCGCTCGAAGCTCTCAGCGCCGTTAGGATCGGGTACAGCGTCCTCAAGCGTTATGTCCTCGTCTATCGGCGTTGACAGGCTGACAGCATTGTTTAACGGGTCGTTCGCCGCTCGGTGCGTCCTGAGGCCGTACAGCGCCGTGTAAGCCGTTTTAAGGTGATAGCTATACCATGTCGTAAACGCGCCGCGTTCGGCCTTGTAGGTCGTTGCAGCCTCACACATGGCTATGTAGGCCGCACTTATGAGATCGTCAAACTCAACATCGCATCGGAGCGGGAGCGCCGCAAGCCATCGGTTAGCCGTCTTCATCGCATAGCGCTTTATCTGCCCCCATAGCTCAAGCTGCCGCTCCCCGTTGCCGTCAACGATAAGCTGGGCTAATTCCTCATTCGACATTTCCGTTATAAAGCCTCATCCAGTCTGTGAGGCGCATTGTGACCAGCCATTGTTGTCTGTTGCGGCGGTGAAACAGTGCCGGTACACCGTCGTTAAACCGCTCTGAGTCGGCTATAGACTGCTGCATTGCCGCAGGCACGTTGAGCTTCTCGACGCGCTTGCATTCGATATGTACGCCCGGCAGGCCGACAAGATCGGGTACAGCCCCGAAGGACAGCGAGCCTCCGCGCCGTATCTCGTAGCCGTATTTACGCAGCTCCGATGCAAGCTCCCGCTCGCCGTCAGCGCCTTTTCGTTGTGATCTGTTGCTCATCAATCAGTCTCCGTGTGATCGCATCTGCATGCATGTGATATCATGTGATTTCAAAAAGCGGTGGCTTTTTTGGGTTTTCAAAAAAAGCGGTGGCTTTTGTTAACAAGTGTGGCTTTTGTTATCAAATGTCCGTTTTGCTTACGTTTGCTTTGATTTGCTTACGTTTGCTTTATTTTGCTTTCGGTCGGTTAAATTCGGTTTTATCCGCTTTTTAATGATATCCGAAAAACTATTTGAGTCACCGTGAACCAATGCTCGCGCGTGTGCACGCGTGCGCGTTGTTTGCGCGCGGTGCGCGCGCTCTGTGTCTGTTTCTTTTTCTTCTTCTTTTTCTTCTTCTGTTTCTTTTTCTCCAAGCTACCCCATAGGTAACTATAGGGTAGCTATAGGGTGGCTATTCTTCATTGCTCCAACGCTTGCGCGCTCCATTGCGTCCGTCCTGTATTCGCTTTTCGTAATCATCAAAAGCCTCGTCAATATACGGTTTCATCGTGCAGAACACGACATTTGCAAGCGGATCAAGTTCAGGGAATGAACCATTATCAAAATACGCAAAAGCAGCTTTTAGCCCTTTGCCGACATCCTCGTCGGGGATCGCGTCTATGGTTGCCTTGTTGCTCAAAAAGCACTTAAACCAGGTAGGGCGTTTATTCATTTGTTTCTACCTCTCATAAATCCAGTATTTCTTGTCCGTTATCCAGCGTCTCAAGCTCCTTGAGCCTGTTTTTCATGGCGCGGATCGTTTTCCTGTTGGTGACCATTCGGGCATCTGCCCGGTGTATGTAGCTGCGTATCTCGTACCGTTCGCAATCGGGCGACGGCAAAAAGTACCCCTTGTCCGACGAGAGGATCAGCGACCCGCTCCCCCGTTCGCGTTCGATGATCTTTCTTGCCCGGCGTTCGCTCACGCCGACGAGCCTTGCAAGCTCACGCATGGGCAGCGCGTTGGCCTCGCCCTCATGCAAAAAGGCTTGAACTCCGCGCCGTTTGATGTTAGACTGGTCAATGAAAGTTGTGTTCGCAGATGCTCTTTCGTTTGCCTGTTCGGGTGTGCCAGCATCCGAGCGGGCTTTTTTCTTTTCTGTCACTGTGCCATACCTCCGTTTGCCGC
>CAVGXR010000051.1:0-169801 GCA_963633225.1 Collinsella aerofaciens | reverse complement strand
ATACTATTGTAGCAATTTTATAATTGCGCGTATTTTTGACGAAAGGAGCCTTTCAATATGGTGAACATCAGCAATGAGCTTGGAAATATAAGCATCACCAGTGAGGTCTTTACGAATATTGCCGGCGCTGCGGCTACAAGCTGCTTCGGCGTAAAGGGTATGGCCGGCCGCAGCAAGGAAGGCGGTCCGCTCCAGCTTCTCAGACGTGAATCAATGTCAAAGGGCGTTATGACGCACCTTAATGACGACGGCACGCTTTCGCTTGAGCTGCATATAGGCGTTGACAACGGCGTAAACATAAGCGCTGTGTGCCGCAGCATTATAAAGGAAGTGCGTTACAAGGTCGCAAAGGCCACGGGCGTTCCGGTTAAGAGTGTCGATGTTTATGTCGATACGGTCATAGTCGGTTAATTACAGAGAAAATCCCTCTCGGAGGTGCTTTTAATTTGAGAGAATATTTAGATGCCGCGGTGTTCAAGGACATGATCCTCTGCGCCGATGCTGCGCTTGCAGAAAACACTCAGCAGATAAACGAGCTTAACGTTTTCCCCGTGCCCGACGGCGATACGGGCACGAATATGGGCCTTACGATGAACGAGGCCGCGACCCAGCTCAGAAAGAAAGAATTTTATGCGGTCGATGCCGTAGCCGACTGCGTGGCAGGCGCTCTGCTGCGCGGCGCACGCGGAAACTCCGGCGTTATCCTGTCGCTCCTGTTCCGCGGTATCTCGCGCAGACTCAAGGGCATGGAGACCGTCGGCGCAAAGGAATTTGCCGCCGCCATGGAGGACGGCGTTGAAGCGGCCTACAAGGCCGTCATGAAGCCCGCCGAGGGTACGATCCTCACCGTTGCGCGTATGGCCTCGGCTGCCGCAGTAGAGTATACCAAGAAGGGCACAGATATCGAGGAAATGCTCGATACCGCGCTCAGGATAGGCGAAGAGGCGCTTGAGAATACCGTCAACCAGAATCCCGTTCTGCAAAAGGCGGGCGTCGTCGATGCCGGCGGCAAGGGCTATATCATAATCTTCAGCGCAATGCTTGCATACCTGCGCGGCGAGGTGAGCGCACCTACGGCGGCTGTCAAGGCCGGCGCTGCCGCAAACGAGAACAGCGCCTTTGACGTGTTCGGAACAGATGAGATAACCTATGCCTTCGACACTGTTTATATTGTACGCAAGCACGAGCCCAACGTTGACCTCACGCCGCTGCGCGCCTATCTTTCCAGCATAGGCGACAGCCTTGTTATCGGCGAGGACGACGAGGCGTTCAAGGTGCACGTTCACACGAATATCCCGGGCGAGGCGCTCACAAAGAGCCAGCAGTACGGCACGCTGGAGCTTGCCAAGATCGAAAATATGCGCACGCAGTATGACGATATAATGGCAGGCCGCAAGGCGCAGTCAACCGACGATCTTGAGAAGATCGAGCAGGAGCTCGAGGGCGGCGAGGAGCATGCAGCTCCCACCAAGCGCTACGGCATAGTCGCAGTCTGCGCGGGAGAGGGAATAGCAAGCCTGTTCAAGGAGCTCGGAGCCGACACCATCGTCACCGGCGGCCAGACCATGAACCCCTCCACGGCGGATATAATAAAGGAGATAAACCGCACACCGGCGGAGGTCGTGTTCGTCCTGCCAAACAACAAGAATATCATCATGGCAGCCGAGCAGAGCATACCCCTGTGCGAGGACAAGACCGTTGTAGTCATTCCGACAAAGACCATTCCTCAGGGAATAACCGCAATGCTCAACTTCGACCCCGAGAGCGAGGTGTCGGATATAGTCGAGACGATAAACGCCACGCTCAGCGATGTGCACACGGCGCAGGTTACATATGCAGCCCGCGACTCGGACTTTGACGGCTATGCTATCCACGCGGGAGAATATCTCGCACTTTTGGACGGAAAGCTCATCGGAAGCTTCACCGAGATGCCCTCGGTGCTCGGCCAGATGTCCGAGGCATTTAACGAGCTCGAGCCTGAGATAATCACCGTTTACTACGGCGAGGATGTCAGCGGAGAGGACGCACAGCTTACCGCAAAGTCGCTTGAGGAGGCCTTCCCCGACGCGGAGGTCACGGTCGTAAACGGCGGCCAGCCTGTTTACTATTACATGATATCGGTTGAATAAAGAAAATCGAAAAAAACAGCTCACGGCAATTCGCTGCCGTGAGCTGTTTGAGATTGTGTACTTGTTATACGCCGTATGATATGACTTTGAGAAGCTCTCCTGAGTATGCGTCGATGACCATGGTCGAATCGGCGAGGACTGTTCCGCCGCTGCCCTGCGATGCGAGCGTAACGCCGCTGAATGTAATTACCCACGCCGGTGCGTTCTGAAGCGTCCGGCCGCTTTCGTTAATGGCAGCCGACTCGTTATCCGTAAAGCTTGCGAGAACTGCGTTTACAGAGCTCGGAACGGAAGAGGTCATTGCCTCAAGCTGCTTTGACGCAAGCGAGAGGGCTGCATCGCGGTCTATCATCGTGTTTGCGGCTGTCTGCACGCCTTCGCCGGCAAGCTCCGTGACGGAAAAGCCGTGATCGGCGGTGCTGTTCAGTGCCTGAAGCGATTCCGTGAGCGGAACTGCGCTGCCGCAGACGGAAACGGTGTCCGAAACCTGCGGCTGACTGCCGTCTGACACCGCAGCCTTGGGCTCTGACGACAGGGCATATGCCACTGATGCGGACAATACGAGCACGGCAGCTAAGGCTCCGGCAAAAATTTTGATGCGTTTATTCATTTTATTACCTCCCTTGAGCAAAAAACGAAAACGTATATACACTGTTTGTTTATATGATAGCGTATAAAAATTTACAATACAAGCAGCAACAGTAATAATTCATATATTTTCAACAATTTTGCATGAGACAGCCGGAGCATTGACAAGCTGCGCAGCTGAATATAAAATAAGTACACCTGACGATACGGAGAAAGACTATGGCTGATTTTACTCATTTTAACGAAAACGGGAGAGCAAAGATGGTTGACGTGTCCGAAAAGGCGGACACCGTGCGCACGGCGGTCGCAGCCGGCAGGGTGCTCGTCAACGCCGAAACCTTTGAGCTCATACGCTCCGGCGGCATGAAAAAGGGCGATGTGCTGTCCGTCGCGCAGATAGGCGGCATAATGGGCGCAAAGCGCACATCGGATATCATACCGATGTGCCATCCCATCATGATATCGGGCGTGGATATAGACATTTCGCTGTGCGAGGAAAAACACAGCGTCGAGATCGTCGCCACGACAAAATGCACCGGCGCGACGGGAGTCGAGATGGAGGCGCTCACGGCGGTGTCGGTCGCGGCGCTCACGGTGTACGACATGTGCAAGGCCGTGCAGCGCGATATCGAAATAACGGATATACGCCTTCTCAAAAAGACAGGCGGCAAAAGCGGGGTGTTCGAGAGAAAATGAAAAAGATACTCATGATAGGCACGGGCGGCACGATAGCCTCTCAGATAAGCGGCAGCGCGCTGTCCCCGCAGCTCAGACCCGAGGAGCTGCTTTCGCTCGTTCCGGCCATATCGAAGCTGTGCCGGGTCGAGTGCATATCCCTTTTCAATGTTGACAGCACGAGCATGACACCGGCGCACTGGGTGAAGATAACGCAGTGCGTAAAGGATAATTACGATAAATACGACGGCTTTGTCATAAGCCACGGAACGGACACAATGGCATACACTGCGGCGGCATTGAGCTATATGATAAGAGGCTCTGAAAAGCCCGTCATACTCACCGGCGCTCAGAAGCCCATTGGCTTTGACTCCACTGACTCGAAGATAAACCTTCTTGATGCCTTTACCTGCGCCTGCTCTGACGATATGTGCGGCGTGAACATTGTGTTTAATGGCCGTGTTATTCTCGGCACACGCGCAAGAAAAACGCGCTCGAAGTCATACGCGGCCTTCTCAAGTATAAATTACCCCTTCATAGCAACGCTTCAGGATGGGGTGCTCATGCAGTATATAAAGCCAGAATGCCTTGAAAAGCCCGAATTTTTCACCGAGCTCGACACGAATGTCGGCCTTATAAAAATGATCCCGGGCATGGATTTTGAGCTTTTGCAGTTTATGACCGAGCGCAAGGATGCTGTGATAATCGAGGCCTTCGGTGTCGGCGGCCTGCCGTCATACGGCGACGATAAGTTTCTGGATATCGTCATAAATGCCATAGGCAGGGGAAAGGTCATAATCATGACCACGCAGGTGCAGAACGAGGGCTCCGACCTTGCGGTGTACAATGTCGGGCACAGGCTCAAGGGCTGGCGCAATGTGCTCGAGGCCTATGACATGACGACGGAGTCTGCGCTGGCGAAGATCATGTGCATACTCGGCGCAGTACGCGATTCCGACGAGATACGCCGTTTGTTTTACGAGCCCGTTGCGCATGATATACTTTACCACTGCGGAGATGCAAATGAATAATGTTGTAATAATAGGAGGCGGCGCGTCCGGCATGGCGGCTGCGATAACGGCCTCCGAGGATAAAAATAATAATGTTATATTGCTTGAGCGTCAGCAACGTGTGGGAAAAAAGCTCCTGAGCACCGGCAACGGCCGGTGCAATCTGACTAACACGGGTGCAGCTCCGGCTCACTATCACGGCTCGCAGCAGGGCTTTTCCGATGCGGTGCTCTCGCGCTTTACTCCCGAGGATACCCTGCGCTTTTTCGACTCTCTCGGCCTTGCCGTGAGCATTGAATACGGCGGAAGAGTCTATCCTCAGTCAAATTCGGCAAACAGCGTCGTGGATGTTCTGCGCTTTGCGCTCATGCGCGATAATATAAGCGTTCGCACCTCCTGCCCAGCGCAGAGGATAGAAAGACGCGGCGAGGGTTTTTCCGTTGTCACCGGCGATGGGAGCATAGATGCCGGCTTCGTTATAGTGTCCTGCGGCGGCGCTGCCGGAGCAAAGGTCGGCGGAGTTTACGACGGCTATGAGCTTTTAAAGCCGCTCGGACATAAGTGCACGCAGCTTCTGCCCTCGCTCGTGCAGCTTGTGACGGATCCGGCATATCCGCGGGCGCTCAAGGGCGTGCGCGTCATGGCAAGGCTGCGTCTTGAAAAGGACGGCGAACCCGTCGCGCACAGCTCCGGCGAGCTGCAATTTACCGAGACGGGGCTTTCCGGCCCTGCGGCCTTCGATATCTCCCGCACAGCGGCACAGCTCGGCAGGGGAGAGCTGCACATCGATCTCTCCGGCGGAGCGGACATTGAGGCAAAGCTCCGTGCGCGGATAAAAGCAAACCCTGCGCTCTGCGCCGACGATGCGCTCACGGGAGTTGTGCACAACCGCATCGGCAAAATGGCCGTCAAATATGCCGGAGTGTCGGGTGCAAAGCCGCTGTCTGAGCTTGACGGCAGCGACATTGCCGCCATAGCAGGGGCCTGCCGCGATTTCACCATCGCTCTGCGCGGTGTTGAGGGCTTTGACCACGCGCAGGTGACGGCGGGAGGCATAAAGACCACGGGCGTAAACCCCGAAACGCTTGAGAGCTGGTTCGTGCCGCATCTGTTTATAACTGGCGAGCTCTTGGACGTTGACGCGGACTGCGGCGGCTTTAATCTGCAATGGGCATGGGCGAGCGGTGTTACGGCGGGGAGGCTCGGAAAATGATACTTGTAAGAAATCTGCGGCTCGATATCGGTCAGAGCGAGGATAAGCTCAGAGCAAAGGCTGCGCGTGAAATGCGAGTGCCCGTCTGGACGATAAAGAGCTTTAAAATTACAAAGCGTTCGCTCGACGCACGGAGAAAAAACGATATACACTGGCTGTATTCCGTCGCGGTCGATACAGACAACGAGGATAAGATACTCGGCAGGGGCAGGAGCAAGAACCTTGCCCTGTATGAGGAGACAGAGTACATTGTACCCAAGCGCAGCTCGGATACGCGCCCTGTCGTAGCCGGCTTCGGGCCTGCCGGAATGTTCGCGGCGCTGGTACTGAGCATGGCGGGACTGAAACCCATTGTCCTCGAGCGCGGTGCTGATGCCGAAACACGAAAGAAGAAGGTCGATGCATTCAGAGCGGGCGGAGAGCTCGACCCCGAGTGCAACGTTCAGTTCGGCGAGGGCGGTGCCGGAACATTTTCCGACGGCAAGCTCGGCACCGGCATACGCGATAAGCGCATACGCTGGATACTCGGTGTTTTTCACGAGCACGGTGCGCCCGAGAGCATACTCTACGATGCAAAGCCGCATATCGGCACCGATATCCTCATAAACGTGGTTCAGGGCATACGAAGGAGCATAATAGCAAACGGCGGCGAGCTGCGCTTTAACTCAAAGCTCACGGGACTTGTTATTGAAAATAACGCGCTTTGCGCCGTGAAGGTCACGGACGAAAACGGCGAGTATGAGCTATCCTGCCGGCAGCTTATCCTTGCCATAGGCCATTCCGCACGCGATACCTTCCAAATGCTCGAGAGCAGCGGTGTCCCGATGGAGGCAAAGCCCTTTTCCATGGGTGCGCGCATCGAGCACAGGCAATGCAGCATTGACCGTGCGCAGTACGGCAAGACCGATGCCGTGCTTCCGGCGGCGGACTATTCTCTGAACGTTCATCTGCCGGACGGCACGAGCGCATACACCTTCTGTATGTGCCCAGGCGGTGAGGTGCTCGCCGCTGCGTCCGAGCTCGGAGGCGTGTGCACAAACGGCATGAGCAACTCACGGCGCGATGCGGAAAATGCAAACAGCGCTCTGCTCGTGACCTTGCAGCCGGAGGATTTTCCTTATGACGGGCCGCTCGGCGGCATGTACTGGCAGCGTGATATCGAGCGTGCGGCCTTCTCCGCCTCAGGCAGCTACCGCGCACCGGCGCAGACTGTCGGTGATTTCCTCGCGCATAAAAGCTCCGGCGGAGCGGGCACGGTTACGCCGAGCTATAAACCCGGCGTTCACTGGTGCGACCTGCACGATATACTGCCGCAGCGGATAACGGGCGTTCTTGAAAACGCGCTGCCGGAGCTCGGAAAGAAGCTTTCTGGCTTTGATGCGCCGGATGCCGTGCTCACAGCGCCCGAGACGCGCTCGTCCTCGCCCGTGCGTATACTGCGTGATGATGGCCGACAGTCGCTCATACGCGGGCTCTATCCCTGCGGAGAGGGCGCAGGCTACGCCGGAGGCATAACCTCCGCAGCTGTTGACGGCATGAAATGCGCCGAAGCACTTTTTTAGAGGCGCATTGAGGCTGCACCTATACGGAGGGTGCGGTGTCCCGACCGGAGACGCGGTAGGAAACTACGGCGTTTCGCGTTTTTTCAGTAGCGCAGTAGGTCTGCAACTATACGGAGATTGCGGGTGCACGGTATCGAAACAATGGAAGAAATAAAGACGTTTCGCTCCCCGTGAGCGGTTAGCGGTTAGCCAAATGTATTCGCTCTCTGAGCGAATGAGATTCAATCCGTGCGCGAAGCGCACACAATAATTTCTTCATTTCTTCATTTCTTCATTCGCAGCCGCAGGCTGCGCCGCGCCTTGTAGGGAACAGGCTTGGCCACTCGCCGTGGCGGGCATTTCGCATGGAGATCAAGCAAGACGTAGTCGCTTGCGCCCGACCAAAACTACCGCCAATCCTTGTAGGGAACAGGCTTGCCTGTTCCGCATGGTAGGAACAAAAACCTATATTAAATGCTGAAAAGACAGCTCGGATGTTTAAGTCCAAGCTGTCTTTTGCATATGTGTTTGATTTTAGTCTGGCGTTGACGGGCAAGGAAGCGGCGATTTCGGTGAAATGGAAATTTCAACAAGCGGAACAGGCAAGCCTGTTCCCTACGGGTGCGGCGCAGATTTTGAGATGCTGCAAAAACATTGCACCGCACTAACGGTACGCGAAACACCATAGTTTCCTCCGATGTCGCCGGTCGGGACACCGCAGTCTCCGTATAGGTGCAGACCTAATGCGCCACTAAAAAAGTAGTGTGTGCTACAGCGGGGTTTGCACAGCTTGTGTTAACATAAGACTGCAAACACAAAATCTTGTGCTGCATCAAAACTTGCAGATACGTCCTGATTAACAAACGGCGAATATCGCAAAAGCGCATGAAGCCTTGAAATATCAGCATTTTATCCGCGGTGAAAAAGTTTCAAAGCCTGAAAATGCCGCCTGACGATAACTCTCTGTAAAAATGCAGACCACAATATTTAGTGGTGACATGGGTTACAAAGCGGTAAAAATAACTACATTTTGTGTTTTTCTATTGACAGGACAATCGGCTTATGCTATTGTTTAGAACGTTAAACAAAAGGAAGTGCGCAATGAAGATCACAGGTATTCAAAAATTAACGCTTCTTGACTATCCCGGAGTCGTCGCGTGCACGGTGTTTACGGCCGGATGCAATTTCCGATGTCCGTTCTGCCACAATGCGGCGCTCGTCCTGCCTGAGCAGATAGATGAGGATTGCCTCACCGACGATGAGGTGTTTGACTTCCTGCGCAGACGCAGGGGAGTGCTCGACGGGGTTGCCGTAACGGGCGGTGAGCCGCTGCTGCATACGGACATGCCGGAGTTTCTTGAGCGCGTGAAGTCGCTGGGCTACAGGATTAAGCTCGATACAAACGGCTCAAACCCCGAGCTCTTGTCAGAGATAATCAAGGCAGGGCTCGTTGACAGAGTCGCTATGGACATTAAAAACGCGCCGGAGGACTACGCGGGGACGATTGGCTTTAAGGAATTTGACATCACGCCGGTAGAGCGCTCGAAGGATATCCTTCTCGGCGGCAGCACGGATTACGAGTTCCGTACGACGGTAGTTAAGGGCATACACACAAGAGAAAGCCTGATTGGGGCGGCAAAGTGGATAAAAGGCGCGAAGGAATACTACCTGCAGCAGTTTAAGGACTCCGGCAGCCTTATAATGCCTGGCGGACTTGAAGCGTACGATAAAAAACAGATGCGCGAACTGGCCGATGCCGTTCGGGACTATGTCCCGACGGTCGAGCTGAGAGGCGTTTGAGAGAAAATATGGAGGATAGAAGAAATGTATCAGATCATTAAAAGAGACGGAAAAGTTGTCGATTTCGACATCACGAAGATCGCCAACGCCATCAAAAAGGCTTTCGAGGCTACCGACACCGAGTACACCGATGATATCATCGACTTCATCGCGCTCAAGGTATCGGCTGACTTCCTGCCGAAGATAAAGGACGGCTTTGTCGCCGTTGAGGACATTCAGGACAGCGTTGAGGCGGTCCTGTCCCGCGGCGGCTACGAGGGTGTTGCAAAGGCCTACATACTCTACCGCAAGCAGCGTGAAAAACTGCGCAACATGAAAAACACCTACCTCGACTACAAGGAGACCGTCAACAGCTATGTAAATGTTCTTGACTGGCGCGTCAAGGAAAACTCCACCGTCACCTACTCCGTCGGCGGACTTATCCTTTCAAACTCCGGCGCTATCACCGCAAACTACTGGCTGAGCGAGATATACGACGAGGAGATCGGCAACGCACACCGCAACTGCGATCTGCACCTGCACGATCTGAGCATGCTCACCGGCTACTGCGCCGGCTGGAGCCTCAAGCAGCTGATCCAGCAGGGTCTCGGCATTCCGGGTAAGATAAACTCCTCTCCGGCGAGCCACCTGAGCACCCTGTGCAATCAGATGGTAAACTTCCTCGGCATCATGCAGAACGAATGGGCGGGCGCTCAGGCATTCTCAAGCTTTGATACCTATCTTGCTCCCTTTGTTAAGATCGACAATCTCAGCTATAAAGAGGTCAAGCAGTGCATACAGTCGTTCATCTTCGGTGTGAACACGCCCTCGCGCTGGGGCACTCAGGCTCCGTTTTCAAACATCACCCTTGACTGGACGGTGCCCGCCGACCTCAAGGATATGCCCGCCATCGTCGGCGGCAGGGAAAGGGACTTCACCTACGGCGACTGCGTTGAGGAAATGGCCATGGTCAATAAGGCCTTTATCGACATCATGATCGAGGGCGACGCAAACGGACGCGGCTTCCAGTACCCGATCCCAACCTATTCCATCACCCGCGATTTCGACTGGTCTCCTACGGAGAACAACAAGCTTCTGTTCGAGATGACCGCAAAGTACGGCACGCCCTATTTCTCCAACTACATAAACTCCGACATGGAGCCCTCGGATGTACGCAGCATGTGCTGCCGTCTGCGCCTTGACCTGCGCGAGCTGCGCAAGAAGTCCGGCGGCTACTTCGGCTCCGGCGAGAGCACGGGCTCTATCGGTGTCGTCACGATCAATATGCCGCGCATAGCCTATCTCGCAGCTGACGAGGCCGACTTCTTCAAGCGCCTTGACAAAATGATGGATATCGCAGCGCGCTCTTTGAAGGTAAAGCGCAACGTCATAACAAAGCTCCTCAACGAGGGTCTTTACCCCTACACCAAGTATTACCTCGGCAATTTTGATAATCACTTCTCCACCATCGGCCTTGTCGGTATGAACGAGGCTGGTCTGAACGCAAAGTGGATCCGCGCCGATATGACTGACCCTAAGTGCCAGGAGTTCACCAAGAAGGTACTAAACCACATGCGCGAGCGCCTGTCGGACTATCAGGAGCAGTACGGCGACCTGTACAACCTCGAGGCAACTCCGGCTGAGAGCACGTCCTACCGCCTTGCAAAGCACGATGTTGAGCAGTACCCTGACATCATCACAGGCTCTCACGGCGACACTCCGTATTACACAAACTCCAGCCACCTTCCCGTCGGATATACCGACGATATCTTCTCTGCCCTCGATATTCAGGACGAGCTCCAGACGCTCTACACCTCCGGCACGGTGTTCCACGCCTTCCTCGGCGAGAAGCTCCCCGACTGGCAGGCCGCAGCAAACCTCGTCCGCAAGATCGCGGAAAACTACAAGCTGCCGTACTACACCATCAGCCCGACCTACTCCGTGTGCAAGAATCACGGCTACCTCGCCGGTGAGCAGTTCACCTGCCCCGAATGCGGCGAGAGTGCCGAGGTCTACAGCCGCATAACGGGCTACTACCGCCCCGTCCAGAACTGGAACGCCGGCAAGACGCAGGAGTACAAGGAGCGCAGGGAGTATAACATCGGAAGCTCTGTTCTCAAGCACAAGGGTCCTCTTCATCCCGAGACAAAGCCCGAGCAGGAGCCTGCCGTAGAAGAGGAGATCTGCAAGGATTCCACCGGTAAGCGCACGATCCTATTCACCCGCGAAAACTGCCCGAACTGCCGCATAGTTTACAGCTATATGGACAAGGCCGGCTTCGAATGCGAGAAGGTCATGGCCGAGGAAAATGTCGAGCTTGCGCTGTCCTACGGCGTAAAGCAGGCTCCGACCCTCGTCATCGCCGACGGCGAGCATGTCGAGAAATTCGCCGGAGCGGGCGCAATAAAGAGCTATCTTTTCAAGTAAACGAAGGCAAAGCAATGCATGATATAATAATCATAGGTGGAGGGCCGGCAGGATTAACTGCCGCCCTCTACGCCTTGAGAGCGGGAAAAAGCGTTCTCGTAATTGAAAAAAGCAGCTTCGGCGGTCAGATAACATGGTCGCCGAAGGTTGAAAATTTCCCGGGCATACCCTCGATATCAGGCGCGGAGCTCGGTGATAAATTCACCGCTCAGGCCATTGAGCAGGGCGCGGAGCTCGAGCTCGACGAGGTCGTTTCCGTCGAGCTTGACGGCGATATAAAGCGGGTAAAAACCGATTTCGGCGCGGTTTTCGAGGCAAAGGCGCTCATCATTGCCTCGGGTGCAAGGCCGCGCACGCTCGGAGTCCCGGGAGAGGATGAGCTCATGGGCGCGGGCGTATGCTTCTGCGCTGTGTGCGACGGTGCGTTTTACAAGGGCAGGGAGGTGGCCGTCACCGGCGGCGGAAACTCCGCCCTGCAGGATGCTATGCTCCTGAGCGATACCTGCTCCAAGGTTTACATAATACACCGCAGAGATACATTCCGAGGCGAGGCAAGGCTCGTTGAAGCACTCAGGGCGAAGGACAATGTCGAGTTCGTGCTCGGAAGCAGCATAACCGCGCTGCTTGGTCAGGACGAGTTGTGCGGCGTGAGAATTGCCGGCAGTGACGGAACAGAGCGCGAGCTTGCCGTAGACGGACTGTTCGTCGCAATAGGTCATGCTCCCGATAACGGCATATTCGCTTCACTCATCGACCTTGACGAGGGCGGCTATGCGGACTCCGACGAGAGCTGCCGCACGAAAACTCGGGGCGTATTTGTCGCCGGAGACTGCCGCAAAAAGACCGTCCGGCAGCTCACGACCGCCGTGGCCGACGGATCGAGCGCCGCGCTTGCCGCGTGCCGGTATATAGACGAACTTGAATAAATACAAAGCCCGGAAGAACAAAATTTTCTTTCGGACTTTTAAATATCGGAGAAAATATGAAGGATAAAAATATAGCGTGGCTGCTGCTCATAATTGCGGGGCTTCTGGAGATCGTCTGGGCCTACACCATGAAGCTCAGCCACGGCTTTACGGTGCTCTGGCCGAGCGTCATAACGATCGTCATACTCGTCGTAAGCTTTTTCATGCTTGCAAAGGCCATAAACACGCTCGGCATAGGCCTCAGCTATGCCGTGTTCACCGGCATCGGCGTTGTCGGAACGACAATGATAAGCATCCTCGTTCTTCATGAGGGCGCAGGTGTGCTGAAGCTTGCATCACTCGGCGTGCTCATCGCCGGTATACTCGGCCTGAAGCTCTGCGATAAGGAGGACAGCGCAAAATGATGTGGATAGTCCTTGTTATCGCCGGCTGCTTTGAGCTCGCCTTCACGGTGTGCATGAAGCTGTCCGACGGCCTTAAAAACGTAAAATATACGATCCTGACGGCGCTGTGCTCGTTTGCAAGCATCGGTCTGCTGTCGATAGCGGTCAAGACCCTGCCGCTCGGCGTGTCCTATGCCGTGTGGACTGGGCTCGGAACGCTGTTTAACGTCCTGTTCGGCATAGTCGTATTCAAGGAGAGCAGCAGCCCCAAAAAGCTCGTTTTCATGGCGCTCGTGCTAATCGGCGTTATCGGACTGAGACTTGCGTAGGAGAAAATAAAAATGAAAGAGAACAGCTCAAAGTCATATGTGATGATAATATCCTCGATGCTCATCTTCGGCACTATCGGGATATTCAGAAGATACATACCGCTTTCATCCGGTATGCTTGCGCTCTCACGCGGACTGCTCGGCGGAGCGTTCCTGCTGCTTTTCGTGCTCGCAAGGGGAGGGAGGCTTGCCCGCATCGAAGGGAAAAAGCTGATTCTGCTTGCCGTAACGGGCGCTGTCATGGGTATGAACTGGATGTGCCTTTTTGAAGCGTACAACTACACTGCCGTTTCGACGGCTACGATGTGCTACTACATGCAGCCGACCATCGTTATCCTGCTGTCACCGCTCGTGTTCAAAGAAAGACTCAGCCTGAAGAAGCTGCTGTGTGCCGCGGCAGCTATCGTGGGCATGGTGTTTGTCTCCGGCATGACGGAGGGAGGCGGCATTCAGGCGCAGGACGTGAAGGGCATACTGTACGGCCTTGCCGCCGCCGCGCTTTACGCAACGGTCGTTATAATGAACAAAAAGGTTCAGATAGACGACGATTACGAAAAGACGATCATTCAGCTCGTCTCCGCGGCCATCATCCTTATTCCGTACCTGCTTTTGACGGAGGTCTTCTCGGATATAAGCCTTGACGGGCTGGCCGTTGCTATGGTGCTTATCGTCGGCCTTGTGCACACCGGCATAGCCTACGCTTTGTACTTCGGCTCGATGAAGGGGCTCAAGGCGCAGTCTGTTGCGGTTTTGAGCTACATTGACCCCGTGTTTGCGCTCATTCTCTCGTCAATAGTGCTGAACGAAAAGCTCACAGCCTTCGGTATCTTCGGCGCTGTTCTGGTCATAGGCTCGGCCATAGTCAGCGAGATGAGCTTTAAAAGGAAAAACGCTTAAAAGAAAAATCCTCTGCACATTTCGCGCAGAGGATAACTTTTTCATCGGCTTCATCACCCGAATATGCTGCGGATGAAATCGACGACCTTATTGACGAACTCTGTTACCGTTTCGGCGACATTGGAGAGAAACTGCTTTATCTCGCCCTGCTTTGAAACGATGTCCTTGAGGTACTGCTGCACCTGCTCGACCTTTTCCTTGAGAGCAGCGGTGTCGAGCTTTTCCATCGAGCGGCACAGGGAGATGAGACTGTCGATCTGGCTGTCGCTGAGGGTCACGTCGTACTCCTCGGCGATCTTCTTGATCTGCTCGCGCAGCTCGTCGTCGCTCATGTTCTTTGTCTCATCGAGGATCAGCTTGAGCTGGTTGACTATCGCGGCGGAATCCGTGCTGCCGATCTCCTCGGCCAGCTCTGCCGTGACAGTGAGCTCCTGCGTGCCGACGAGCTTTGCGTCCTCATCGAGCTTTTTGCCGCTTATGTCCTCATAGGCCTTGTATATTCCCGTGAGCGCCGCCGTGCCGGAGACCTCGAAGGGGGCGACGATCTTCACGTTCGCGTCGGTGATGCCGGCAGTGACCATTGCGTTCATGTACATGTCCGGCGTACACCAAGTGATGTTTTTGACCGTAACATCAAGACCCTTGCCCTCGGAGAGAGCTTCGATATACACGCAGGAGATAGACTTTGAACCGATCAGGCTTTCATCGACCAGACCGTTGAGGTACTCGCGCTCCTCGGCGTTGGTGACCGTCAGCTCCTTGACATCGCCCTGCGAGATGCCGAACTGCTTGTAGACATATGCTACCTCGTCCGCGTCAAGATCCGCACCTATCACGGCGCGGCTGCCCTCCACTGAGTCTGCGAAAGCAAAGCAGCTGCCGAGCATGAGCACGCAGAGAATAAGCGAAATTATTTTTTTCATATCAAAACCGTCCTTTCACGGAAGTCCATCCATTGTAGTATATGTAAACTTTGATTGTGTTAACTATCTATTAATTGTGCATGACGATAAATAATTATTTAACGAGCTAAAGTTGTTGACATACTGTGAACAGTATGCTAACATACGTTCATAAATCCTGTGAAACCTCAAGGATCGCAAGAGACTGGGGGCGGAGGATGCTCTGGAGAATCCCGAAAGGGTGCCGAAGGTGTAAGGCGCGGTGCGTCGAATCTCTCAGGCAAAAGGACAGAGGAAAGCATAAATTAAGATCAATATGTTTTCTAATATGTCTCCGGAGCTGCTGATTTGACTCAGCAGTTTTTTTGTTGCAAAAAACAAGGAGGAAACAAAGAAAATGGATGCAGTACTAAAAATCGTTCAGACCGTGAACCTTTATCTCTCGGATTATATTCTGATAATCCTGCTGGTCGGCTGCGGCCTGTATTTCAGCATCAGGACAAAGTTCGTTCAGGTCCGCTGCTTCGGCGAGGGCTGGCGTAAGGTTTTCGGCAACTTCTCGCTGCACGGCGGCAAGCATGAGGGCGGCATGAGCTCGTTTCAGGCGCTTGCAACGGCAATAGCAGCGCAGGTCGGCACCGGCAACATCGTCGGCGCGTCCGGCGCGATCCTCATCGGCGGCCCGGGCGCTATCTTCTGGATGTGGGTCATAGCCTTCTTCGGCATGAGCACCATCTATGCCGAGGCTGTCCTCGCACAGAAGACCCGTATCGTCAATCCCGACGGAACCGTTGCCGGCGGCCCTGTTTACTATATCAAGAAAGCATTCAACAATGCATTCGGCAAATTTATGGCCGGCTTCTTCGCGGTAGCCATCATCCTTGCGCTCGGCTTCATGGGCGCAATGGTACAGTCCAACTCCATCGGTGAGAGCTGCCAGAACGCCTTCGGCATCCCGTCATGGATCGTGGGTGCTGTCATCGCAGTCATCTGCGCGATCATCTTTATTGGCGGCGCCAGCCGCGTCGCGGCAGTTGCGGAGAAAATAGTACCTCTCATGGCCTGCCTGTATGTCCTCGGCGGCCTCGTAGTTCTTGTATGCCGCGCAAAGTACATTCCCGAGACCTTCGGCCTCATCTTCAGCTACGCATTCGACCCGACCGCGGTCATCGGCGGCTCTCTGGGCTTTGCGATAAAGCAGGCTATCTCGCAGGGCGTTAAGCGCGGCCTGTTCTCCAACGAAGCCGGTATGGGCTCGACTCCTCACGCACACGCTCAGGCAAAGGTCAAGTGCCCCCACGAGCAGGGTGTTGTCGCAATGATCGGCGTGTTTATCGACACCTTCATCGTCCTGACCATGACGGCCCTTGTCGTTATCTCGACCCTGTACACAGGCGACGGCGTGCTTGCAGGCGTTATGACCACCTCCGATACGCTTGCTGAGCTTGGCATCGCAAAGACAAACCTTGCACAGCTTGCCTTCGGCAGCGTGTTCGGCGAGAGCCTCGGCAGCGCATTCGTAGCTATCTGCCTGCTGTTCTTCGCATTCACCACTATCATCGGCTGGAACCTCTTCGGACGCATCAACATCGAGTATCTCTTCGGTAAGAAGGCCGTTCTGCCGTACTCGATCATAGCGGTTGCCTTCGTGTTCCTCGGCTCGCTGCTGTCCAATGACCTCGTCTGGGAGCTGACCGATATGTTCAACCAGCTCATGGTCATCCCGAACGTTATCGCACTGCTCGCACTCAGCGGTCTGGTTGCAGCCAGCGCCAAGGCCGGCAGCAGCGAAACGCTCGAAAATAAGAAAAAGTAACAGGCTGCTAAATAGTCAATATATCAAATAAGCTTCTTAGGACATCCTGAGGAGCTTATTTTTAATATGTAAAAGCATTCTTGCGTGACAAATCTGTGCGCTTATGCTACGTTTAGACCGAGGTGATGACATGCGAGACATAGGAAAGAACATACGCGACCTGCGCGAGAGCAAGGGCCTTACGCAGGAGGAACTGGCCGTGCGGCTGTTCGTGACGCGGCAGACCGTTTCAAATTACGAGACGGGCAAAACGCGCCCGGACGTTGATATGATCATGCGCATAGCCGAGGTGCTGGATGCGGACGCGAACACGGTTTTCTACGGCAGACCCGTCGATGACCGCAAGCGCCGTATAATAAGCGCCATTATCCTTGCTGTCGTGACGGCGGTGCTGTGGGCGCTTGAACTGTATTTGCGCAGAGAGTTTACAGCATATAAATGTTTGACATTCATCGTTTGGCCGCTTGCGATTGAAGAGCTGATACTTAAAACGACGGTAAGGATACTTTTTGGCTACACTATAGTGAATGTGGTCTTGCTTGCTTTCAAGGGCAAGCCATTAGTGTCGAAGTGGACTCACATAGTGAAAATCGCAGTAATAGTGTTCACTGTGGCAGCTTATATAGGGTTATCGCTCGCTGTACTGGGATTTTTCAGCGCTACATATGGTTTTGTATGGTCATATGCGGGCTTCTCCTATTATATGAACATATATCACCCATGGATCTATGTCGTGCTCGGCGCTGCATTGGCGGGCTTTTCGCTGAAAAAGCCGGAAAATGCATCGCAGGGCGGCGCTTCGTGCAAGCTGCAATAAGCACTCTGCGCGAAACCGCACGCATTTTAGCGCAGAAAATATTCTCGGCTGTGCTGTTTTAACGAAATTCTTAACACTTCTTAATGCTGAGGGAGCTTTTTGTGACCGTTACCGTGCGCCCGAGCTCTCCGAGCGCCGCAAAAATGCATATTTTGCAGGGCAAAATCGCAGACGGCTGCAAGCCCTTGCTTGCAGAATACAGCGTTTTTGCAGCTTCGCAGTCTGCAAACTTGCAAAAATCGAGCTTTTTGAGCTCTGATGAGATGCAGAACGAATAATGAAGCTTTGCATTATGCAAACTGCAAAAACTTTGACAAAGCCATTCTGCAAGTTTTCAAAATGATTCTGCAAAACGCAAAATATTGTGCAACTTTCACAAAAAGCGAAATGCGTTTTTATGAAAAACGCTTGATTTTCTCGGCGAGATGACTATAATGAAAATCACAAAGAGGAAATAAACTCAAGGCCTGAATTTGAAAGGAGCGCACAGCTATGTTAACAGGTATCGGTATTTTCGGAGCAGCATATCTCGCCGGCATGATCATGATGACCGTCAAGGGAATGCAGAAGGCTTAATTGAGTGTAGAATATAGTTTCAAGTCCCCGATTCGGGGACTTGATTTTTTTATCCTCCGGCGTGTATAATATCGCGTATGAAAGAGCTGACCGTAAGGCGAAACGACGCAGGTCAGCGGCTCGACCGCTTTGTAGGCAAGGCCGTGCCGCTGCTGCCGGAAACGCTGCTGCAAAAGTACATAAGGATAAAGCGCATAAAATTAAACGGCAAGGGCGCAAAGCGCGATACGCGCCTTAACGAGGGCGACGTGCTCAGTCTGTACATAAACGATGAGTTTTTTGAAAAGCCGCGTGAGGAAAACGCCTACCTCAAGGTGGGAAAGCCGCGGATAAATATTGTTTATGAGGATGAAAATATCCTGCTTGCCGACAAAAAGCCCGGTGTTCTGTGCCACAGCGCGGGCGCGTGGGATTATAATACGCTCATTGCGAATATTCAGGCCTATCTTGCGCAGAAGGGTGAGTGGGATCCAAAAGCTGAGAACTCCTTTGCTCCGGCACTGTGCAACCGCATTGACCGAAACACCGGCGGCATAGTCATCGCCGCTAAAAACGCTGAGGCGCTGCGGATACTCAATGACAAGATACGCGGCAGGGAGATAGAAAAATACTATCTCTGCGCTGTGCAGGGCAGACCCTCGCAGCCATGCGGCAGACTTGAAAATTATCTTTTCAAGGACGCTGCGAAAAATCAGGTCTATGTAAAAAACCGTCCTGAGCCCGGTGCCAAGACCGCTGTCACGGAGTACAGGCTCATAAAAAGCTCAGGCGCGCTCTCACTTATGGAGTGCAGGCTGCTCACGGGGCGCACACATCAGATACGCGCTCAGATGGCTCACGCAGGGCTCCCGCTGCTCGGAGACGGGAAGTACGGCAGTGAGCGCTTCAATAAAAATTTCAGTGAAAAAGGGCAGGCGCTCTATTCGTATAAGATAGAGTTTTCCTTTCCTACCGACGCGGGTATCCTCGAGTATCTCAGGGGCAAAAGCTTCACCGTCGAAGGCGTTGAATTTGCAGAAAAATACTTTGGCGTCACCTGTCTTGACGGCATTTAAAAAAATCTCGCAAAAAATGCGGAAAGTTGTTGACTTTGCGGGATATATTATGTATATTGTTCACGATGCAAAGGGCACTCCGGACGCAGGTCCGAGGTGTCCTTTCTCATATATTTTTATGAAATGGGGGAGGATAAATGTCCAAAGAACTCATTCGCCTTGTGAATTGTCAAATGGCGTTTGACGACGAGATCGTTTTAGACGATATTAACCTTTATTTTAACGACAAGGAATTTCTCACGCTCTTAGGTCCCTCCGGCTGCGGCAAGACCACCACTCTCAGAATAATCGGCGGTTTTATTAAGCCCACAGGCGGCGATGTGCTTTTTGACGGCGTGAGGATCAATGATGTCCCGCCTCACAAGCGTAAGGTCAACACGGTTTTTCAGAAGTACGCGCTGTTCCCGCATCTTGACGTGTATGAAAACGTGGCCTTCGGCCTGCGCCTTGCAAAGCTGCCGGAGGAGGAGATCGACGAGCGCGTCACGGAAATGCTTGAGATCGTAAGTCTCAAGGGCTTTGAAAACCGCAGAGTATCGCAGCTCTCCGGCGGCCAGCAGCAGCGCGTGGCAATCGCCCGTGCGCTCGTAAACCGCCCCAAGGTTTTGCTTCTGGACGAACCGCTCGGAGCTCTCGATCTGCGTCTGCGCAAGGATATGCAGAACGAGCTCAAGCGCATCCAGCAGGCGATGGGCATCACTTTTATATATGTAACCCACGATCAGGAGGAGGCGCTTTCCATGTCCGACACAGTTGTTGTCATGGACAAGGGACGCATCCAGCAGATCGGTACGCCCGAGGATATTTATAACGAGCCGAAAAACGCCTTCGTTGCGGATTTCATCGGCGAGAGCAATATCCTTGACGGCGTTATGCTTGAGGACAGACTGGTCAAATTCTTCGGACGCAAGTTCAAGTGCGTTGACTTCGGCTTTGAAAAGAACGAGCCTGTGGATGTCGTCATCCGTCCCGAGGATATCGACATTGTCGCTCCCGACGACGGCCACCTCTGCGGAACGGTCACAGCCGTCACCTTCAAGGGTGTGCATTATGATACCATAGTTGATTTCAAGGGCTTCAAATGGCTCATTCAGACGACCGATTTCTACGAGGTAGGCTCGTATATCGGCATACGCCTCGAGCCCGAGGATATCCACATCATGCACAAGAGCGAGTACTCAGGTCAGTTCGGCGACTACAGCTCCTATTCCGCCGAGTACGATGAAATGGACGATCCAGACCTCTATCCTGAAGACGCAGAGGAGAGCGAGGAGTCCGCGGAGGGCGGCGAAGATGAAGAATAAAGCTCTTGCCGCGCCATATCTTGTATGGATGGCACTGTTTACGATAGTGCCGCTTGCCATTGTTGTCTACTACGCTTTTACCGATGCATCCACCGGCGAATGGACCCTTGCCAATATTGCAAACCTCGGCAACTATATGCCGATACTCATAAAGAGCATATGGCTTGCGCTGCTCTCCTCGCTTATCTGCATCGTCATCGGCTACCCCGTGGCGTACTTTATCGCAAACTGCAAGGAAACGACGCAGCGCTTTTTGTACATGCTCGTGATGCTTCCGATGTGCATCAGCTTCCTTCTGCGCACCCTCGCGTGGGTCGCGCTCACGGAGGATACCGGAATCATCAATAACTTCATAACGGCGCTCGGCCTTGAGCCGCTGCCGCTTATCCGCAATAACGGCGCTGTCGTGCTCGGTATGGTGTATAACTACCTGCCGTATATGATCATGCCGCTGTACACGGTCATAATGAAGATAGACCGCCGCCTTATCGAGGCCGCGCAGGATCTCGGCTGCGACGGAGTGAATGTGTTCCGCCGCGTCATT
This sequence comes from Collinsella aerofaciens, assembly GCA_963633225.1. Taxonomy (GTDB): domain Bacteria; phylum Bacillota; class Clostridia; order Oscillospirales; family Oscillospiraceae; genus F23-B02. The sequence goes on along the minus strand of CAVGXR010000051.1, from coordinate 148,890 downwards.
CTGCCGCTGTCCGTGCCGGGCATAATATCCGGCTTTACCATGGTGTTCGTTCCGGCGGTATCGACCTTTTATATCTCGCAGAAGCTCGGCTCGTCGGGCACGACGCTCATCGGCGACGTTATCGAGAGCCAGTTCAAGACCGCGTACAATCCGAACCTCGGCGCGGCGCTCAGCCTTATCCTGATGGTGATGATCTTCGTCTGCATCGGGGTCATGAACCGCTTCGGCGATGAGGAAGAGGAGGTCGTGACGCTGTGAAGAATTTCAACAAGGTATTTACCGTCATTGTTCTTCTGTTCCTGTACATCCCGATGATAGTCCTTGCCGTGGGCTCGTTCAACAGCGGTATGGATATCGCGGTGTTCAAGAGCTTTACGCTGGATAACTACGCCGAGCTTTTTAAAGACAGTGTGCTGCTGCCGCTGCTTTTAAACTCCGTTATAGTTGCGCTTTTGTCCTCGATATTTGCAACCATTCTCGGCACGGCTGCCGCCCTCGGCATACATTCGATGGGGCCGCGCCTTCGCCGCTTCACCATGGGTGTGACGAATATTCCGCTTACAAACCCGGAGATCGTCACCGGCGTATCGCTGGCGCTGCTGTTTGCCTTCATCGGAACCGTGATGAAGATAAACAACATCCTCGGCTTTGCTACGCTTCTGATAGCGCACATAACCTTCAATCTGCCCTATGTCATACTCTCGGTCATGCCGAAGCTAAAGCAGATGGATCCAAATCTGCGCGAAGCAGCGCTCGATCTCGGCTGCACGCCGTGGCAGGCGTTTTACATGGTCGTTATCCATGAGATAACGCCGGGCATCGTGTCTGGTGCGCTCATGGCCTTTACAATGAGCCTTGACGACTTTGTGATCAGCTATTTCGTTTACGGACCGCGCTTTGTCACCCTGCCTGTCGAGATATATAACTACACCAAAAAGCCCCTGCAGCCTAAGATATACGCTCTGTTTACGCTGCTGTTTGCGGCGATACTGATCGTCATGGTGCTCATGAATCTTTTGCAGGAGCGGGACGCGAAGCGCCTGCGCGAAAACCGCAGCGCCTTCCGCCGCGGAAAGAAGGTGGGCGTATGAAAAGAGCGATACCGCTGCTGCTGTGCGCAGTGATGCTGCTTAGCATGCTCCCAGTGCAGGCAAGAGCCGACGACGTTACCATAAACGTCTACAACTGGGGACAGTATATATCCGACGGCACCGACGGGTATATAGACGTCAACAAGGCATTCACCGAAAAAACCGGTATCAAGGTAAATTACATGACCTTCGACTCAAACGAGACCATGTATACCAAGCTTAAGACCGGCGGAAGCAGCTACGATGTCATTATCCCCTCTGACTACATGGTAGCCCGCCTCATAGCCGAGGATATGCTCGAGGAGCTTGATTATTCGAATATACCAAATTATGCGCTCGTGGATGATGCGTATAAGAACACATCCTTCGACCCCGAGAACAAATATTCTGTACCCTATACATGGGGAACGGTCGGCCTAATATACAATAAAAAGTACGTCGATGAGGCAGACCTCGGCTCGTGGAACCTCTTGTGGAACGATAAGTATTCCGGCAAGATACTCATGTTCGATAATCCCCGCGATGCCTTTGCAATAGCCGAGCTCATGCTGGGGATAGATATAAACACTGAGGATCAGGACGAGCTGCGCTCGGCGGCCTATAAGCTCATCGAGCAGAAGCCGCTCGTGCAGGAATACGTCATGGATCAGATATTCAGCAAGATGGAGCGCGAGGAGGCGTGGATAGCGCCGTACTACGCCGGAGACTACCTGCTCATGGAGCAGGAAAACCCCGACCTCGGCTTTTATTTCCCCGAGGAGGGCTATAACCTCTTCATCGATGCTGCCTGCATTCCGAAGGGCTGCCAGAACAAGGCCGCAGCCGAGGCGTATATAAACTTCCTGTGCGACCCCGAGATATCGGGCGAGAACCTCGATTATCTCGGCTACTCAACGCCGATATCCGAGGCAAAGCAGTATATGGATCCCGAGACTGCATCGAGCGAGATAGCTTATCCCACACAGGAGACGCTTTCGCGTGGCAAGGCCTTCATTAACCTGTCGGAGGACACCAGCCGCTTTACCGATTCGCTCTGGCTCGAGGTCAAAACTCAGGGCGGCGTGGATACCTACGCGATAGTGTCAATGTGCGCAGTCGCCGTGCTGCTCACAGCCTACTTCATCATCCACAGTGTCCGAAAGAAAAAACGCATAGCCAACCGCTGCAAAAAGTGGAAGACGTAAAATGTAAAAAAATCTCGGCAATACCTTGCGTATTGCCGAGACTTTTTTCTGCTTAAAAACCCAATATCAGTGATGATCCTTCTTGTTCGTGCCCTTGTCGCCGACACCAAAGTGGAGCTCCTTCATGCCCTCGACCTCGTCGCAGATGTCCTTGAGCTGGCAGACGCTGCAATCGGTGGGCAGACCCTCCATGATGTGGGTCAGGGTGCTTGTGATAGCGTCCGCTTTCTTGGCGTTTTCGAGCATGGCCTTGAAGTCAAGCGCGGGATCGGTTATGAAAATGACCTTGACGTTGAGAACGTTGGGGTCCTTTTTATACGCCTCAATATAGCGGTAGCCGACCTGCTCGAAATTGATGCCGCGCTTTATCGCTTTCTTGGAAACGCGCACCTGCTCACGGTGGCTTTCGGGGGACATACGCACCATGTAGCCCTCGGGATAGACGTGATACTTGCAAAACTCGATGTCCTTGAGCGCACGGTAGACCTCCTCGTCCTCGCCCTCGAGCACGCCGACACGCAGCAGAACTATGCGGGCGAAGGGAACGTCCTTCTTGATGGCCTTGAGATCGGGGCCGTAGAGCAGAACCTCGTCGCGGCTGACAAGCTCGGAGCTCGTAGTCGTGCAGATGTAGTTTGCCGAGCCCAGACCGAGAGCGCCGAGTTCGTATGCCGCATCAGACTGGAGCACCAGCTCTGCCGAGCCGAGATCGGGCCATGATCTTCCGGCTCTGTACGGCCAGACCTTGGGCGAGCCTTTAGCCAGAAGCTCGTTTGTGTTTTCTATAAGCGCGTTGTATAGATCCATTTTGCAGTCTCCTTTACCTTTTTTCCTTTGCCTATATTATAGCCGCTTGGTCAATAAAAACCTGTAGTATATTCTACAGGACGTAGGGCAAATGTTAAAAAATTTGCATAATTATATAGAAAACATGGGTCGATGAAAACGCCCCATGTTTTTTTGATTTTGAATATGCGCTCAGAACGAGCCGCTTCTGCCGCCGTGGATCGTTCCGCTGCCTGAGCTGTGCGTGCTGCTGAAGCCGCCGCCGGAGCCGAAGCCGCCGTGGTGACCGCTGTCGTTGTCGTTATCCTTGGGACGCGCTGTCATGGTGACGGTGTGGTACAGGAACAGATCCTGCTGCCTGCCGGGCTTGAAGCTGCCGGGGCGCAGGTAATCGGCTGCCGATGACTGCATTGAAACAGACTTCATGCCGCTTTTCATTATCCTCATGCCGATAAACGCAGCGATCAGTCCTATGATGAGCGCCATGCCCAGCCATGCAACGCTGAAATAGCCCCCCGAGCTTATCGGATCATAATTGCCGTTATAGTCGTTATCAAAATCGTCTGTATTGTAGCTGTAATCGTCATCCTCCGCGGCGACGAGGCAGGGACCGCAGTCGCTTATAAAGCTTGTGCAGGCGCTGAACCAGTCTCCGTCGGAGAGGGAGGGCAGAAAGTTTTCGGATATATACTCAAGCTCGTCGTCGGTGAATACATAAATGCAGTAGCCCGTGGTCGTAATGGCGTACTGACGCTCCGAGCCGCTTATCATGAGCAGTATGCCGTCATTATCCTCGCCCTGACCGATATCGTTTTCCTCGTAAAAGTCATCGGCGTACTCCTGAGCCGTCTTGCCGTCGAGCGAGGCAGTAGTGACGATCGCGACATCGACGTTGTAGGTCCTGCACAGCTCATCGAGCTTTGCGTTGAGCATTTCACATTCACTGTCGCTCAACAGTCCCTCCTGATCGTAAACGACGCTCTTTGAGCTGTCGGCCAGCGCGACCGGAATGAGCGTGAGACAAAGGACGAGTGCAAGCAGAAGTGATAAAAGCTTTTTGTTCATACCACACCTCCTCAATGAAACAGCAGCAGCTCAACTGCGTATGCAATGACCGATGCCGCGGCAAAGATCCCGCCGAAGTACTTCCAGTAAGCGCCCCTGTCAACAGGCAGGTCGCCGACAAATTTGCCGGTCTGACCGTTCATCGCAAAGGTATATTTATTGCCGTTCCATGTGGTGTTGAGAAGCCAGACAGGGTAGAGGGCGTAGTGTTTTTTGCCGCCGGAAAACTGCACGGAGATGTTTTCGGGAACGACAGAGTCGTAGCCCACAACAGTGCTGCGCAGGGCGATGTCCGAGCTGCGCTTTACGCGCTCGTTGGCTCTGCCGTTGCACTCATCTGCTGAAACGTCGTATTTATCGGCAAGATAGCCGGAGAGGTAGGCGGTGCTGAACTCAACGGCCTGACTGAAATCAAAGGGCTCAATCGACTCCATGAGATCGTCAGGCATTTTCTTCGAGCCGTCCACGGGGATGTGGTCAAAGCCCATGCTGCCGCTGCGCAGGAGGCTGAAATGACTTGTCTCGGTGTAATCGTAATCCCTGTCTGACCAGAAGCGCGTCTTGGTCGCACGGTATCTGCACTCGGCATCCGCATCGGTATCGAACAGCCAGAAGGGTACATATATCCCCTTTATCTCGTCGATGTGGTTTTCGCTTTTGAAAACCTTCGGCAGAAGCTTTTTTCCGCTCAGATGCTTTTTGAGCGCTTCCTTGGCAGCCTTTTTGTCGAGCTTGAAGGGGATGATATAGTCCGGCTTGAGCTCGCCCGAGAGCTGGGATTTGAAAATGACGGGGTTTCCGCAGAAGGGGCAGCTCGTCGCCGCTGTTGTCTCCTCGGCGATTATCTCGCCTCCGCAGCTCTGGCAGACATAAACGCCCATGCCGTCTCCGTCGCCGTCAAAGCGCTCCCTGTCGTCCTCGGGAGCCCAATTCATGTCGTCTGCCTTGGCATTTTTTAGCCCCTCGTCATAGCTTTTGAGCGTTTCAAGCTCAAACTCCGTGTCGCAGTAGGGACACTTCATCTTGCTTGCACGGCTGTCATAGGCTATGAAGCCGCCGCAGCAGGGACATTTGTACTGGAGCATGCTTTCAGTTTCCATAGCCTTTAAACCTTATCGTTATCGTTGAACGGATCACCGCATTCGGGGCAGAACTTGGGCGGATGCGCCGGATCCTCGGGCTCCCAGCCGCACTTGTCGCATTTGTATTTGGGAACGCCTGCGGGCTTGGGCTTTCCACATTCCGAGCAGAATCTGCCCTTGTTGAGCGTTCCGCAGGAGCAGGTCCAGCCGCCGTCAGCTGCCGGACGGGGACTGCCGCATTCGGGACAGAACTTGCCCGTTGCCGTTGCGCCGCAGGAGCAGGTCCATGCACTTGCGCCTGAGCTCTGCGGAGCGGCAGCTCTCTGCTCGGCTGCCATGCCGTACAGTGCCTGAGCGTTCACACCGCCGGCGTTTGCCGCCATGCCCATGCCCATGAAGCCCGCCATAGCGCCGCCGGTGTTTCCGGCTGCGGTGCGCAGTGCCTCTGCCTGAGCGCCGGTGAGAGCGCCTGCCGCAAGCCCCGGGTTTGACAGCGCCGCCGCACGCTGGAGCTCCTTTATGGACTCCGCGTCCTCATCGGGAATACTGACAGGGTTCATGGCGATGGAAACGACGCTTATGCCGCGGGTCTCCGACCATTTGCGCGTGAGGGTTTCGTTCATCAGGTCGCACAGCTCCATCGTGTGCGCCGGTATCTGGTTCGGGCGCATCTCCATATCGGAGAGCTTTGCGAAGGCGGGCTGAAGCGCGCTTACAAACTCCGTCTTGAGCTGGGAGTCTATCTCCTCGCGCTCATAGTCCTGCTCGACATTGCCGCAGACATTGCTGTAAAACAGCAGGGGATTGCTTATTTTGTAGGAGTACACGCCGTTGCATCTGATGCCCGTATCGAGATCAAGACCGATGCGGCTGTCAACAACACGGAAGGGAATGGGGGTAGCCGTACCGAATTTGTTGTCTACGATCTCCTTGATGTTGAAGTAATAAACGCGCTGATCCTTGCCGGTATCGCCGCCGAAGGTAAAGCGCCTGCCGATAGTCTTGAAGGTCTCCTTGATGCTCTCACCGAGGGAGCCTGCGAATATGCTCGGCTCTGTCGAACGGTCGTAGGTGAACTGGCCGGGCTCTGCGCAGACCTCGACTACCTTGCCCTGCTCGACGATCATCATGCACTGGCCGTCGGCAACGGCGATGCCTGAGCCGTTTGAAATGATGTTGTCGCTGCCCTTCGTGTTTGACGAGCGCGAGCCCGTGCGCTTTGCACCCTTGACGACGAGAGTATCCTTGTCTATCGCATCGCAGTAGAAAAACTCCTTCCACTGGTCGGCCAGAGTTCCGCCGAGAGCTCCGACACCTGCTTTTATAAGGCCCATATTTTTAATTTTCCTTTCAATATACAATAATTTATATAATAATCATGCAAATTATATCATGCAGCTTGTTTGCTTTCAATACTTGCAGAGGCGTAAATTAAGTGTTAAAATAAATTGTTTTGATTAAGGGAGGCCGCACTTTTATGAGTATTATTAAGGATATAAGCCTTGCGCCTTCGGGCGAGATGAAGATAAACTGGGTCGAGCGAAATATGCCAGTTCTGCGGGGCATAGGCCGCCGCTTTTCCGAGGAAAAGCCATTTAAGGGCCTGAAGGTCGCGCTTTCGGTGCACCTTGAGGCAAAGACGGCGTACCTCTGCCGCGTGATGGAGCTCGGCGGAGCGGAAATGTACGTCACAGGCTCTAATCCTCTTTCCACGCAGGACGATGTCGCAGCGGCGCTTGCCGCCGGAGGCATGAATGTCTTTGCCGAGTACGGCTGCAATGAGCAGCAGTATAACGACTGCCTGCGCGAGGTGCTGAAGATAGGTCCGAATATAATCATCGACGACGGCGGCGACCTTGTGCATCTCATGCATGAGGAGTTTGCAGACCTCATCCCCGAGGTCATAGGCGGCTGTGAGGAGACTACGACTGGCATAAACCGTCTGCGTAAAATGTCCGCCTCGGGCACTCTGCGCTTCCCGATGGTCATGGTAAACGACGCAGACTGCAAGCATATGTTCGATAACCGCTACGGCACTGGTCAGAGTGTGTGGGACGGCATATGCCGCACGACGAACCTTATCGTTGCCGGCAAATACGTCGTCATATCCGGCTACGGCTGGTGCGGCAAGGGAGTATCGCTCAGAGCAAAGGGACTTGGGGCAAAGGTCATCGTGACCGAGACCGATCCAGTCAGAGCGCTTGAAGCCGTTATGGACGGCTACGAGGTCATGCCTATGGCAGAGGCGGCGAAGATAGGCGATATCTTCTGCACCGTCACCGGCGGCAGAGATATCATAAGCGCAGAGCATTTCCCCCTTATGAAGGACGGCGCTATACTCAGCAATGCCGGCCACTTCAATGTCGAGATAGATATGCACGTTCTTGAGAATATGGCTGTTAAAAAATACGAGGCGCGCCATAACATACAGGGCTATGTCATGCCCGACGGCAGAACGCTTTTCACCATTGCCGAGGGCAGGCTCGTAAACCTTGCGGCAGCCGACGGTCATCCGGCGGAGATCATGGACATGAGCTTTGCTATTCAGGCACTGTCTGCAAAATATCTTGCGGACAATCGCGGCAGGCTTTCTGCCGATGTTGTTCCCGTTCCGCGTGAGATAGACCGCGAGGTCGCCGAGCGCAAGCTTGAGGCAATGGGTGTCCGCATCGACAGGCTCAGCCGCGAGCAGGCCGAGTATCTCGGAAAATGATTTTTCCGAAAAACAAATTATAATGAAAGGAGACTCCTGATATGGAAGACATGGAGAATATGGACTTTGAGACCAGACGCGATAAGCAGGCCGGTGAGCTCATGCAGCTTCTCGATGAGCGCAAAATGAAGGAGCTCCAGCTCCGCCTTGAGGACATGAACGAGTTCGACGTGGCGGAGTTTCTGTCTGAGATAGGCGATAACCGTATGCCGATGGTGTTCAGGCTTCTGTCCAAGCAGATGGCGGCAGACGTTTTTGCAAACTTCGATTCACCCGAGCAGGAGCAGATAATAAACTCCATCACCGACTCCGAGCTGTCGTCTATCATTGAAGAGCTGTACGTTGACGATGCCGTTGATATGATGGAGGAGCTTCCGGCAAATGTCGTAAAGCGCGTCATGCGCACGGCAACGCCCGAGACGCGAAGGCTCATCAACCAGTATCTCAACTATCCCGAAAACTCTGCCGGCAGCATTATGACTGCGGAGTTCGTGGATCTGAAAAAATACATGAACGTGCGCGAATCCATTGCGCGCATACGCAGGATAGGCGAGGATAAGGAAACTATCTACACCTGCTTTGTCACCTCTGCCGACCGTAAGCTCGAGGGTGTTCTGTCGGTCAAGGACCTTCTGCTTTCCGACGATGAGACGGTCATCGAGGACATCATGGATACAAATGTAGTATTCTGCATGACGCATGACGATCAGGAGGAGGCAGCCGAGAAGATCTCCGACTACGACCTCATGGCGCTGCCTGTTGTGGATAAGGAAGGCCGCCTCGTCGGCATCGTAACCGTTGACGACGTTATCGACGTTATGGAAGCCGAGGCCACCGAGGACTTCGAACTCATGGCCGCAATGACGCCTTCGGATAAGCCGTATTCGAGAACGAGCGCCTTTGATATGTGGAAGCGCCGCGTCCCGTGGCTGATGTTCCTCATGCTCTCGGCAACGTTTACGAGCATGATAATAAATTCCTTTGAGGATGCGCTTGCGGTGCAGGCCGTGCTGATAAGCTTTATCCCCATGCTCATGGGCACGGGAGGCAACTCCGGCGCACAGGCCTCGACCGCCGTCATACGAAGCATTTCCCTCGGCGATACAGAGCCCGAGGATGTAGGCAGGGTCATATGGAAGGAATTCAGGGTCGCGATCCTCTGCGGAACAACGCTTGCGGCTGTTAATTTTGTCAAAATGCTGCTTGTGGACAGACTGCTTCTCGGCAATGCCAGTGTCACGCTTACCGTAGCCGCGGTTGTAAGCCTTTCGATAGTTTTCATTGTCATGTTTGCAAAGGTCGTCGGCAGCGTTCTGCCCATTGCCGCGGAAAAGCTCGGCGTTGACCCCGCGGTCATGGCAAACCCGCTCATATCCACGATAACCGACGCGGTATCGCTTCTCATTTATTTTGAGATCGCAAAGCTCATGATCAGCTTTTGATCAGTAAGGACATATATATGCTTGTTATATTTGAAAAAATGGCGCTGCTTGTTATCATTCTGGCGCTTGGATACATATGCGCAAAAATAAAGCTCGTAGGCCCCGAGTTTAACAAGGGACTGAGCAAAATGGTCATGAACGTGTTTCTGGCCGGAACGATACTCTCGTCGGTTATCAACAAGGACCTCGGCATGACAAGGAGCGACATGCTCTTCGGCATAGCAATGCTGAGCCTTGCCCAGCTCATCTGCCTTGCCGTCGGCTATTTAAGTCCGGCAGCCCTGCGCATAAAAAACGGCGACAAGGGCATGTACAGGCTCGTGACATCCTTTTCAAACCTCGGATTTATGGGAGTTCCCGTCATCTCCGCAGTCTACGGCGAGAATGCGATATTTTTTGCATCCCTCGGCAACATACCGTTTAATATCTTCCTTTATACCGTCGGAGTCATGTTCCTGCAGCGCGGCAGCGAGAGCGGGGAGAAGATAAACATAAAAAACATGATAAATGTGCCCGTTATCGCAACGATAATCGCAACGGTCATATTCTTCTTCGAGATACCCGTTCCGCTTATAATAGACGATGCTGTCGATATGCTGGCCGATGCCTGCATACCGCTTTCAATGATGTGCATCGGCCTTTCGCTGGGCAATGTTTCAATAAAGGACGCTTTCATCCACCCGCGGCTGTACGGGCTTAACTTCATGCGCCTGATCGCAGCGCCGGTGCTGGTCTGGCTCGTGCTCAGATTCTTCATCAGCGATACCGTGATGCTCGGCTCGATAGTCATCATAGCAGCCTGCCCCTCGGCGGTCGTGTGCGCAATACTCGGCATGGACTACGGGCGCGACGGCATCGAGGCATCGGAGACCATTTTCCTCGGCACGGTGCTCTCAATGTTCACCATCCCCGTTCTGATACCGCTCCTCGGCCTGAGCCTGTAAAAATTACACCCCACCGTTTACGGACGGTGGGGCTTTGTCAATCTTCTTCGCTTTTTGTTTCGGATGAGGCAGGGGAGGGCCTGTACTCCGGCAGCTTCAGCTTTCGGTTTATGCTTATGACATTCTGAACAAGCAGTATCGCCATCATGACAAACTCGTATGTTACGCGCAGTACGAGCGGCCCGAGCAGCATGAGCCCGAGCCCGTAGAGAAAGGTGCTCTGCGTAAACCTCATGCCGAAATAGCCGTAGTATTCAAATTCGCCGAACATGAGAAGAAAGCCGACGAACACACATGCGCAGGTCAGAAGCACGAAAATGAATTTCGTCAGAACCTCGACATAAAAGGTCTTGAAATTAAAATAATCGTGCAGAAGCTGAAGGAACTTACTGCCAGTTTTGCCGTCATATTTCCTCGGCAATACCCTTGCGCAGATAAAAACGCTTGCCGCGGCTGCCAGTACGATCCCGATGATTATCAAAGTTTCCATTGTGTCTCCTCCTTGAGCTGCTGCTTTGATGATATCATACACACAGAAAACGGGCAAGTGTTTTAACAATAAACAACATCGGAAAGAAAAGAATGATAGTAAATTAACTATGCAAAATGCTGAACCGATTTAAGCACAAAAATTGTGCAATTCATCAAAATTGTTAAAAAAAACGAAAAATTCCGTTGCAATTCGCGTTAATTTGGTGTTAAATAATAATGTTGCATAATACCTTGGCCAATTACCGCTAACGTGAGGATGAGCTTATGAATCTGACAGATATTTTGTCTGTGCTGGGCGGTGCGCTGCTCGGAACGGGCGTTGCGTATGTCAACATGAGAATAAGCAAAGCCAATATGAATGCGTCGAACATGGCTGCCGTTATGGGTGTGAACCTTCTGCGGCTGCTGCTTGACGCTGCGGCGCTGGCGGCCTGCTTTTTTATCTGCCGTGCGTATAAGCTCCCGATGATGGCGACGCTCATTGCCGCCGCTGTCGGACTGTCGCTGGGCGGGATGATGTTTTTAAGGCATATGGTCAGGAAAACTCAGCCGCAAAGCAAAGAAACGGCGGACGGAGGTGAAAAAAATTGAAAGAATTTTTTGAAAACTTTTTGATGCCTACAAAGACGATATATTCAATGTGGGTGATCATGGCGCTGATACTGCTCGTGAGCTTTATAGCGACGCGGAAGATGAAGGATGTGCCCGGACCGCTGCAAAACATGGCGGAGATGGCGGTGTCAGGACTTCTGAGCTTCTTCGCCGGTGTTCTGGGGGAGAAGAAGGCGCGGCACTATTTCCCGATGCTTGCTTCGTTCTTCATTCTGATCATCGTCTGCAACTATTCGGGACTTATCCCGGGCTCCGGCGAGCTGTTCACGGTGCCTACCTCGGTGCTGACGGTAACGGCGGCGCTGTCAACGATCTCCTTTGTGACTATCCAGTCCTCGGGCATAAAAAAGCACGGTCTCGGCAAATATCTGGGTACGTTCTTCAAGCCCTTTGCGTTCCTGTTCCCGATCCTCATTCTGGAGCAGTTCACGCGCCCGCTTTCCATGGCGCTGCGACTGTACGGCAATATCTACGGCGAAGAGCTGGCGGCGGAAACGCTGTTCGGCCTGTTCCCGGTGGGCCTGCCTATAGTCATGCACATACTGAGTCTCCTGTTCTGCTTCATTCAGGCAATGGTCTTTACGATGCTGCTTGCAGTATTTATAAATGAAGCGACCTCGGACGAAGAATAACTAAGTAAACACATACACAATTATAGGAGGAAATACAAATGTCAATAGCACAGGGTCTTATCGCAATAGGCGTAGCACTGGCCATCGGCCTGAGCACTATCGGTGTTGGTATCGGTCAGGGTCTTGCAGCGTCCAAGGCGCTCGAGGGCATGGCACGCCAGCCGGACATGAAGGGACAGCTCCAGTCTGTCATGATCCTTGCAATGGGCTTTATGGAAGCGCTGGCTATCTACGGTCTGGTCATCGCATTCATGCTTATTGCCAAGATGTAACTCAGCGAAAATGCATCTTGAAAGGGGGAGACCGGATTGATTTTAGATATAGTAGGACTTCAGATCAGCGTACCTGAATTCATACTGACTATTATCAGCTTCTTCCTGTTTATGTTCCTGTTGAACAAAATACTTCTCAAGCCTGTCCTGAGCTTTATGGACGCACGAAAAGCGCGCATAGACGAGGGACTTGCCGAGGGCAAAAAGGCCGAGGCAGCACTTGAGGAGAACAAGGCACAGCTTGCACAGGAGCTTGCGCAGACCGGCGCTGACGCGAGAGGCGTTATAAACGCAGCCCGCAGCGACGCGGAAAAGGCAAAGGGCGAGGTGCTCAGCGCAGCCCATGCCGAGGCTGAGCAGCTTCACAAAAACGTTCGTGAGCGCGTAAAGAACGAGGAGAAGGCAGCCGCCAGCGAAATAGACGGCAGCATGTCCGAGTTCGTTGCACTGCTGTCCGACCGGCTTGTCGGCGGCGGCTCTGCGGAAAACAGGCAGCTCATCGACGAATGTGTCGGCAAGAGCAAGGAGTAATCCCGATGTATAACAGGAAATACGGGAAAGGAGGGATAGTTCTCAAGTGGAAATCATATGGAAGATAGTTAACTTTATCATACTGTTCGGCGCTTTGTTCATCGTCTGCCGCAAGCTGGGGCTTTTCGATAAAATGTTCGGAAGCCGCAGACGCGGCATCGGCGAGGAGATCGAAAGCTCGGAGAAGGCCAAGGCAAAAGCCAAGGCACTCGGCGAGGATATAGATAAAGCGAAGGCCGAGAACGAAGAGCGCAAGCAGCAGCTTCTCAGGGATGCTGAGGCTCAGGCCAAGGCAGACGGCGAGGCTATTGCGGCTGCCGGCGAGGAGGAGGCGAAGAGCCTCATTGAAAACGCCGAAAGCAGCGAAGGTCAGCTCATGGCCCAGATGCGCGGCAGAGTATCCGGCGAGGCGGTGCGCCGCGTTGCCGAGATAACGGCTGAGGTACTTCGCAGCGGCAGCTTTGAGAACTCCAAGCAGGCGCTCAATGATAAGTTTATAGAACAAATTAAAGAATTGGTATCGGCAATGCCGAGTGACATTTTGAACATGAACGAACTTAAAAAACTTGACATTTCAATAAAGAGTGCGCAGCCGCTGAGCGACGATGAAATGAAGAAGCTCACGCAGATCATATGCGAGACCTTTATCTCATGCCATAACGAGGTCGATTCGGACGTGATAGGCGGCGTGCGTATGCAGGTGGGCGATACCGTGTATGACGGCACTCTTGCCCACACGCTTGACAGACTCAGTCAGGATGTTGAAGACAACACCCGCCAGAGCGACGCTCAGATGAGATCCATCGCCGACGGCATCAAGCAGCAGCTTGAGAAGGTAAACGACGGTATTGACGTATACCAGACCGGCGAGGTGCTCACCCTCGGTGACGGCATCTGCCGCGTATCCGGCCTTGCCGACGTTATGGCCGGCGAGATGCTCGAGTTCCCCGGCGGACTCAAGGGCATGGTTCAGGATCTGGATAAGGACAATGTCGGTGTCGTCCTGCTCGGACCGTTCGGTCATCTGCAGGAGGGCGACAGTGTCCGCCGCACTGGACGTATCGTCGAGGTACCCGTGGGCGACGAGCTAATCGGCCGTGTGGTTGACGCAATGGGCAGCCCCATCGACGGCAAGGGTTCCATCAAGACAGACACTTTCCGTCCTGTCGAGAGTCCGGCACCGAGCGTGCTTGCAAGGCAGCCTGTTTCCGTGCCTATGCAGACGGGCCTCAAGGCCATCGACGCGCTCGTTCCCATTGGCCGCGGCCAGCGTGAGCTCATCATCGGCGACCGCCAGACGGGCAAGACCGCAATAGCGCTCGACGCTATCATCAATCAGAAGGGCAAGGACGTTATCTGCATCTATGTTGCCATCGGTCAGAAGGAATCGACCGTTGCAAGCGTTGTGGATAAGCTGCGCAGCTTCGGCGCTATGGATTACACCATCGTCGTCTCCGCAACTGCCTCCGAGCCCGCGCCCATGCTGTACATAGCTCCATACGCAGGCGCTGCAATGGGCGAATACTTCATGTACAAGGGCAAGGATGTCCTCATAATATACGATGACCTGAGCAAGCAGGCCACCGCTTACCGCGAGCTTTCTCTGCTTCTCCAGAGACCGCCCGGACGCGAAGCATACCCCGGTGATGTCTTCTACCTGCACTCAAGACTGCTTGAGCGTGCTGCACGTCTCAATGAAGAGTCCGGCGGCGGCAGCATGACCGCTCTGCCCATTATCGAAACTCAGGCGGGCGACATCTCGGCGTATATCCCGACAAACGTCATTTCCATCACCGACGGACAGATCTTCCTTGAAAGCGATCTGTTCCACTCCGGCGTGCGTCCGGCTATCAATGTCGGCCTGTCGGTATCCCGTGTCGGCGGCGCAGCCCAGCTCGGCGCAATGAAGCAGGTCGCAGGCCGTCTGCGTGTTGACCTTGCTCAGTACCGTGAGCTTGCATCGTTTGCACAGTTCGGCTCGGATCTGGATAAGTCCACGCGTGATACGCTGCACCGCGGCGCACGCATGACCGAGGTCCTCAAGCAGAGTCAGTACTCTCCCATGAGCGCTGCCGATCAGGTCATTGCGATCTTCGCAGTGTCCGAGGGCTACGCGGACGATCTCGAGCTTTCGGATATCGCACGCTTCGAGTCCGAGCTCATAGATTATGTAAACCGCACTTATCCCGAATTTCAGGCTGAAGTGCTCAGCGGCAAGAAGCTGAGCAGCGAGCAGCAGGCAAAGCTTAAAGAATGTATCGTAAACTTCAAAAAAACGTTCTGAGGAACGAAGAAGGGAGGGGCATAAATGGCTAATATGCGAGCCATACGCACGCGGATCAAAAGCGTGAAGAATACCGAGCAGATAACCAAGGCCATGAAGATGGTCGCTGTGTCGAAGCTGCGCAGGACGCAGAGCAGTATGCAGGCCATGCGCCCCTTCTCGGAAAAGAGTCAGGAGGTCATTGATGCCCTGCTGTCGTCGAGCACCGCAAGCCTTGAAAACCGCTTCATCATTCCTCATAAAGAGGTGAAGAAGGTCTGCTATGTTCTGTTTTTGGGCAACCGCGGCCTGTGCGGAGCGTACAACAGCTCTATCCTGCACTATGCAAACTCCGTCATAAAGCAGGCGGGCAAGGACTACGGCCTTGTCGTCTGCGGCAGATGGGGCAAGGATGTGCTTGCAAACAGCAGGCTCAATGTAATAAGAACCTTTTCCGAGCTGAGCGACACGCCGAGCATTGACGAGGCGCTCGAGATAGCCGACTATCTCAAGGAGCTCTACATAAGCGGTGAGTACGACGAGATACACCTTGTATATCAGCATTATGTCACGGCTCTGCGTCAGGATCCGATGAATGTGCAGTACCTGCCGGCAGCGCCTGAAAAGAGCGAAAAGCACGGCGGTCTGAGCAGGATATACATATTCGAGCCTGATGTGGACAGCGTGCTTGAGAGCGTTATGCAGCTGTATCTCAACAACAAGATAATGAGCGTTCTGCTGGACACCAAGTGCGGCGAGCACTCGGCGCGTATGACGGCAATGACCGCCGCGTCCGACAGCACCAAGAACCTCATCGCGGAGCTCGACCTCAAGCTCAACCGCGCACGTCAGGCAGCCATCACGACCGAGATCACCGAGATCGTCGGCGGTGCATCGGCGCTCAAAAAGAAAAAGTAATACTAAGCATAAACCCTCAATTTTAGGAGGTAAATGAATGGAAAACGGAATAATCCGAAAGGTCATAGGACCTGTTGTCGATGTCCAGTTTCCCTCCGGCAAAATGCCGGATATCTATAATGCGATCGAGGTAAAGCTCGATGACCGCAGGATCGTAATGGAGGTCGTCCAGCATATCGGCGACAACAGCGTCAGATGCGTATCTCTGTTTTCGACCGACGGTCTTTCCCGCGGCTGTCCGGCAGTCGATACGGGCGCACCGATCAAAATGCCTGTCGGCGAAGCGACGCTGGGACGTATGTTCAACGTCGTCGGCGACCCGATCGACGGTCAGGGGCCGGTAAACGCCGAGGAGTACATGCCCATACACAGGCAGGCTCCGGCATTTACGGATATAGCACCCTCAACAGAGATCCTTGAGACTGGCATCAAGGTCGTCGATCTGCTCGCTCCCTACGCAAAGGGCGGCAAGATCGGTCTGTTCGGCGGTGCCGGTGTCGGCAAGACGGTGCTTATCATGGAGCTTATCCGCAACGTTGCTTACGAGCACGGCGGCTACTCCGTATTCGCCGGTGTCGGCGAGCGCAGCCGTGAGGGCAACGACCTCTGGCACGAGATGACCGAGTCCGGCGTTATTAACAAGACGGCGCTGGTGTTCGGTCAGATGAACGAGCCGCCCGGAGCGCGTCTGCGCGTTCCGCTGTCCGGCCTTACGATAGCGGAGAACTTCCGCGACGAGTCAGGTCAGGACGTTCTGCTGTTCATTGACAACATATTCAGATTCACACAGGCAGGCTCCGAGGTCTCGGCACTGCTCGGACGTATGCCCTCCGCCGTCGGCTATCAGCCGACGCTGGCAACCGAGATGGGCTCCTTGCAGGAGCGTATAACCTCCACGCGCAACGGCTCAGTCACATCGGTGCAGGCTATCTACGTCCCCGCCGACGACCTGACAGACCCCGCCCCTGCAACGGCCTTTGCTCACCTTGATGCAACGACCGTTCTGTCCAGAAGCATATCCGAGCTCGGCATATACCCCGCGGTCGATCCGCTGGAGTCCACCTCGAGGATCCTCGACCCGAACATTCTCGGCAAGGAGCATTACGAGACGGCGCGTGCGGTTCAGGCAGTGCTCCAGAAGTACAAGGAGCTTCAGGACATCATCGCCGTTCTCGGCATGGACGAGCTCGGCGTTGAGGATAAGGCCACCGTCAACCGCGCAAGAAGAATACAGCGCTTCCTCTCGCAGCCCTTCCACGTTGCCGAAAACTTCACCGGCACCAAGGGCGCATATGTCAAGATGGAGGACACCATCCGCGGCTTCCAGGCAATTCTGGGCGGCGACTGCGACGATCTTCCCGAGCAGGCATTCCTCATGTGCGGAACCATCGACGAAGTACTCGCAAAGCGCGACCAGTTCAGGTAAAGAGCCATGGCAGATAAGATCCATTTTCAGATCGCAACTGCCGGCGGCGTAGTCTGCGATGTAATGTCAAGCTATGTGCTCGTTCCGCTCACTGACGGCGACGTGGGCATATTGAGCAATCACGCGCCGATGATAGGCGCGGTCAAGGAGGGCGTAGTCAAATGCGTCTCCGAGGGCGAGGAGCATTTTGCCGCGGTAAGCGGCGGAGTGCTGAGCGTTTCCGATAACGAGGTCATCCTGCTTGCACGCACGGCGGAGAGGGCAGAGACCATTGACCTCGCCCGCGCTCAGGCATCCGAGCGCAGAGCCCGCCAGCGTATCGAGCAGCACACATCGGATATAGACCTGCAGCGCGCAGAGCTATCTCTGCATCGAGCCATCGCCCGCGAAAAGGCGTACACGCTGCTGCACAGGTAAATATGTATGCAAAAAAGCACGTTTCGAAAATGAAACGTGCTTTTTGGTATTTGTTATTCAGTTTGCCGCTGCCGGTATCTCCTCGACGAGCTTTGCCTGAACGAGATAGCGCTGGTAGCGGTTCTGCCTGTAGCAGGTGGACAGCGTGAGCACCTTATCCTTCTCAAAGTCGGGCTTTGAGCCCTCGACGAAGTTTGCCGACGGGCTTAGCGAGGCGAAGGCCTCGTCGAAGAAGGCGTTGTACTCGGTGCGGTTATTGAAGTTATTGTTCAGCAGCAGATGCTTGCTGCTGTAGGGATAGGCGGCAAAAATTTCGTACACGAGCATTTTATCCGGCAGATAAACGTTTATATACCGATGCGAGTTGAACACCTCGCTGTCTGCAAAATCATTGAGATATGCAAAGGCCTTGCCGGAGGCGAGGTTGTGCCCGTAGATGACGGTCATGCGGTCGCTGAAATCGCGCTTGTTGTAGTCCTCGGAGAAGATGCAGCCGCCGCTGTAGTAGGCTCCGCTTTCGTTTCTGCGCAGGTAGTAGGAGTTATCGCCCTCGCGCTGCAAAATTGGGTAGCTTATATCCGTGTCGGGTATCTCGACCCAAGCATAGATATCAGGGTTGAGCTCATGCAGCGCGTCGAAATCAACGGGGATATCGACGGTTTTCGTGCCGCGCTCTATCTGCACCTTGTCGATGTAGTTATCGAGCGTTTCGCCGAAGGCGTTGCCGTCGTAATACTGCACTAAAAACCACGCGCACCAGCCGATAACGCCGAGGGCTATCAGCGCGATTATGATAAGGATAATTCTTGTCCGTTTTTTCTTTTCCATAAAAACACCCAAATGAAAAGGCTCCATGCGTTCTGCATGGAGCCTTGCAAATTCAAACTCTTACTTCTCGCTGATGAGCTTCCTGCCGCAGAACGCAAGCACAGCCACGGCGGCGGCGCCTATCACCGCGACCCACGCAGCGGAGATCGTATCGCTGGTCTGGGGGGAGTTAGGTGTATCATCGGTCGGCGTATTGCTGGCCTCGGGGCTGACGACATCCTCAGCGAGGACGAAGCAGGACATGGAGAACAGCATAACAAGAATGAGAAGTATCGCAACGAGCTTTTTCATTAGATAAGCCTCCAATTACATTAATGTCAATATATTCTGCTGACAGTATATACTAAGCAAGCAAAAATTGCAAGCCCCAATTTAAAAAATTACTCAACTTCCTCATAGAACACAGCGAGCACGAGCTCATACAGTGCGTTTTTATCGACGATATACTCCGCGTGCTCATAGTCGCCCAGCACGGACTCGCCCGCGACGTTGCGTATATCGCCGTCGAACTGCATCCCGCCGGCCTGCGTAGCGAGGTAGGTCATTTCGCTGATGCCGATATCGGTGGTGACGTAGCTGCTTACGCTGTTGTACAGCTCGACGATAGACGCGGGATTTTCCCGCACCCTGGCGAGTGCGGTCTGCATCAGCGCGAGCATGACCTGCCGCTGCCGCTGCATACGTCCGTTATTGCCGTCAACTGTGTGCTCACGGTATCGCAGGAAGCTCTCCGCGCTCTGACCGTACAGCGTTACCTGCTGTCCCTGCGCGTAGCCGAGCACCGGCTCGTTTATCGTGATCGTCACGCCGCCGACCTGATTTATGAGCTTGAGCACGCCGTCCATGTATATCGACGCATAGGCGCTTACCGGCAGGTCGTAAAACAGCCTCGACACAGCCGACTGCACCAGCTCGCAGCTGACCGCGCCGCCGTCGCCGAACGAGTGGGCGAGGGCAAGCTGCGCGGTAGTTGTGCCGGTGTTTTCGCCGTTTTCGTCGAGCACGTCCATGACGCACATGCTGTCACGCGAGATAGATATCAGCGTAATTTTATTATTCTTGAGGTCGAGCGCAGCGAGCATATTGACATCCGACTGGTTTGCGTTGCCGAATTTGCTGCTCTCTGCTGGCTTATCGCCGTCGATGCCCATCAGCAGGATGCAGACCATATCCTCGTTGTACCTGTAGCTTTTGCCATTGTATTTGACGACGCCCGCCTCGCTGTCCGGCAGGGACATATCCTTGCCGTCGCTGCGCAGCGAGCTTCTGCCCAGCAGTGCCAGCACGCCCACCGTGCCGCCCAGCAGCACAGCCAGCCCCACCAGCACGCACACGATAATAACAAGCCCCTTCGAGCCCCGGCTTTTCTTTTCCATACCCATCCTCCGGCGCGAATTTTCTTCATTATACCCTCCGCGCCTCCCCATCGCAAGCCTTTTTGTGCTATTTGTGCGCAAAGGGTTACATAATATTCCGAAAATTATGCATAAATTTGTGAAAAAACCTTTAACATACTCTTGAAATAAGAAAACAACTGTGGTAATATAAGGTCATATATCTATGGGATATCTATGAGGTAGCTACAATATGTGTGGTATGCGTACCTCAGAGTAAGTGATGAACAAATGCGTCAGCCATTTGTTCAGCGCTTGCTCAAAGAAAAAAGGTAAATGAAAGGAATGACAAGAAGATGAACAAGGCACAAAGTAAACCGTCCCTGCGCAAAGTGCTTTCCCTGATTCTTGCACTGGTCATGGTGCTGAGCCTGCTGCCCATGTCGGGCTTTACGTCAGCATATGATGCCCAGACAGTGGCAGAAAGCAGCTCTGACAGCGCCGAGTTTATCCGCATAGTCCATGTGGATTGCGGCAGAAAGTATTTCTCTGAGACTGATCTTAAGGAGATTATTGATTATGCTGCGGCAAGCGGCTACACTCATGTCGAGCTTGCCTTCGGCAACGACGGTCTGCGCTTCCTGCTCGATGATATGTCGCTGACGGTTAACGAAACGGAATATGGGAGCGATGCTGTCAAAACTGCCATTAATGACGGCAACAAGGCATATAACACTTCGGCAAGCTACAGCTCTCAGAACTACCTGAACAATGTGCTGACCGAGAGCGAGATGGGTAGCATCATAAGCTATGCAAACAGCAAGGGCATCGGCATCATTCCTATGTTTGACGCACCGGGTCACCTGTACGCGGTGATAAAGGCCATGGAAGAGCTGGGTCTGACTGTTAAGAGCTATCAGGCAACTACCAGCGGTGCCAGCGCGAACATGGCAATTGACCCCACTGACACCACAAGCCTTAGCTTTGTGCAGGCTCTGATGCAGAAGTATATCACTTACTTCGCAGGCAAGAGCTGCGGATATTTTAACTTCGCGGCTGACGAGTGCGGCTTTACTAATTTTAATAATGAAAATCGCAATATGACCAACGATGAATACACGGCATATGCGAACTTTGTAAACTCCATGGCTACTGCTGTCGAGAATGCCGGAATGATCCCCATGGCGTTTAATGACGGCATAAATTTTGTGGGACTTACCAGCTCTGTTGAGTTTCAAAAAGACATAAAGATATGCTACTGGACAGCCGGTTCTAACTATGCCACGGCAGCAGCTCTGTCAACGGCAGGCTTTGACATCATTAATACCAATACCCATTGGTACTATGTCATAGGCAAAGAGCAGAACACCGGCAGTGATTGGAATGGCTATGCGTATCACTACCAATATGCCTCTGCAAACATGTCTGTCCCTGGAAGCTGCTACAAGATTGACGGCGATGATAACAGCGAAGTAACGCCTGTGGGTTGCATGGCGGCTATCTGGTGCGATAATCCGAGCGCAACAGTTAACTGGACAAATGTCAAGGGTTATATAGAAGCACTCAAGACCGGCAACCCCACCGTCTTCGTCGCCTCCTCCACAACGGTTGACCCCGACCCCGAGCCGACAGAAGAGACCGGCACTGACGTTGAAGTAACTGAATACAGAACCGTCACCGTCACAGTCGGCGCAACAAAATCGGACACAATCAAAGACAAGAACTACTCCGGCAAGAGCTACACCACCGCGGATACGAGCATTGCCACCGTCGAATCCGTAACCGGCCAAAACGCTCAGGAGGGCACGGCGACATATTCGAAGGCCAGCAAGGTAAGTTATAATACCCTCCTCGACTCCGATAAAACTGAGTGGACAGACACCGGCTACTACTACTTGACAAGCTCCGGCGAATATCAGCACCTCTATGCTAAGAGGACCAAACAGAGCCAAGGCAGAGGTTATTATTATTATTATTATTTTGCTTATGGTGAAGACAGCTCCAATGTGACTGATATTAAGAACGGAAGTAGTGATTACTTTAAAACTGATAAATCGAGCAGCAATTTTAACAGCTTCTCTGTCTACACCATGTCCGGCACGGCAGCTGTCGATGCCTCCACGACTGTAACCTTCAAGGGTGTCAAGGTCGGCACGACCTACGCCAACGTCGGCCACGTCAGATACACTATCATTGTCACCGCAGAAGACCTGACCGGCAAAACCCTGCCGATACAGCTGTGGTTCACTAACAGCGCTATTGAAGCAGAAAATGGAAACCAAACAAGCAGCAACTTCAGCGCTGGCTTTAAATGGTTGAGCAATCATAAACCGTACTACGTGTCCATAGAAGCAAGTAATGCATACGGTGAAAAGGGCGTAGAGTTGGCAAGTGTAATGCCAAATAATCTGCTGCGCTACGAAGACGGCATCACCTACTGGATTGCTGCAAAAGACGGAAAGACACAGAAAGAGCTTGTCTTGCTGTCTGGACGTGTACACAGCTCGTCTGCTGGCAATATTCAAAAAATATATGGCACCGACTACTCCAACAGCGGCACGGAATTTACCTACATTCGTTACTGGGGCGGCCAGTGGGCAGTTACATCCACTCCTGATGTGGAAGAAAGCTGGACACCTATAACCGATACCAGCGCAACGACTAACAGTCCAACATCTTCAGGCGTTCAGCTTGCGGCATATTATATGATGCGATCTGAGATCACCGAAGAAGTTACTACCGATGTGTCTGACTGGGGCTTTGTAAATGGCGATAAGGACTATAGTAATCAAATTAAAAAAGACAACTATGTTATGCTTGATTTCGCCGTTAAGTATGAGGACGGAACGCAAAACCCCAGCACATTCCCGCAGAGCGGAAAGACATTCGTGTTCCATTGCAACAGCGGTGATACAAACGGTGCAGTAGGTAAAGATTCGAGCGGAAATTACTATCGCAAACTCAATAACTTCCGCGGCGTAAATACAAGTAACTTTGAAATTTACATGGTTACTGTGACTATGACATCTACATCTGCATCAAAAACGATATCCAACACCTCGTCCTACTCATATGATAAAACAACTGAGCAGATTGTTTGGGCTATTGATGAGGATGCAAAAGCAAACAGCGGCTTGGATGAGTATACCTCGATTTCCGGCAGCTCATCTGTTTACAGCGGCTGCAAGATCGGCGGAAATCCTTATGTCCGTGGCGTAGAAGTTTATGATAAACACGGAGCACTTATAACCTACTATGTCCGCGCAAAGGTGACCGAGGATTCCCTGACGGTTCACTACATCAATAAGGACAGCAACGAAGAGTTTTACAATTACAACATTGCTGTTGAAAGCGGAACATATTTTAAGCCTGGCATAGAACTTCCTGACACAGAGAAGGGGTATCTGAAAAACAGCGAAGTTACCAACATCAAAAATATTGAGCAGAAGATACCGACAAACCTGCAGGAAATGCCTTTGATTCCGGCATCCTACCGCTATGCATTCTATAAATGTGTAAGCGTAGATCAAACTGAGGGTACTGCCTGCAAGGACGTTTATCTGTATTACACCTTTAGCAACAGCATAAGCTTTGTCGTTGACTTTGGTCTGCACCTGAACATTCCTCTGAGCAAACTTAGCACTGATCTGAGCAGCGCGACAATTAAAAGCGTAACTGTCTCAGGACAAAAATACGGTAATGCAACCTATGCCAGTGAAAGTAAAACTATAACGTATACGCCGACGGTGGCCATCAACGGCAGCGAAGTCCTTACTGTTTCCATAAACGGCGAGCTGAGCTATAAGGATGCTGATGGCGTAACGCAGACAATCACCGGCACAGTTACCTACTTTGTAACTATCATCCCCGCATCGACGGTTTACTATGAAGACAGCTTTGCGAAGTTCACTGACGGCAGCAGCGCTAACTGGGAAACAGTAGGCACGACTACCAACACCACTCAGGCGCTTGAGGAGCTGGGCAAAAAGACGAACGTGTTCGGCTATGACGCGGCCTATAATTCCTCGACCCTCTATTCTCTCGGCTCGGCTCACAAGGTGACCGTCACCTCCGCCATGGCTTCCGCCTCGGATGTCGTCTGGCCCTCCGCCACCTTCACCTTCAAAGGCACCGGCTTCGACATCATCTCCCTGACGGATAGTGACACTGGTACAATTATTTACACCGTCACCAATAAGGACACCGGCACTAAGGTGTGCAGCCACATCCTGAACACCTATTATGGTTACACTTATGATAATGGCGAGTGGAAGGTTGACACGAATGCAACCGACAGAATATATCAGGTTCCTGTAATCAAGATATCTGATCTTCCTTACGCTAACTACGAAGTAGAGATAAGTGTTCGTTATGGCAAGTACTTTGATTCTACCGGCGATGATCAGTACAACTTCTGGCTCGACGGCATCCGCGTCTATGACCCGATGGACAAGGACTACGATTACAGTACGGATGTCGAGAAGAGCCCGAGCTATGTTGAGATCAAGAAAGTAATCCTCGACACAGAGGCTCTGGACAATGAGAGCGCTACCGGCGCTGTGTTCATTGACGGCAAGGGTGAAAACGTCACTGCAACTGAGTATAAAAACTACGGTCCTAACCACGAGGCATACCTTGCAAATAAGCAGGCAATTGCATTCCAGCTCGTAGCAAACAAAGAGCCGACAAGCGTACAGCTTGGCGCAAAGCTTGCAAACGGCACGGCTGGTTCGCTGACTCTTACAAATGCAAAGATAAAGCTGAACGGTAGCGAAAGCAATACCCTGTCGCTGAACACCTCGACCGATATGTACTACGAGCTTACAAACTTGAAGTGGACTGTACAGGATAATGGTACTTACAAATCTGACCTTATCACACTGACCAATACATCAAGCGATACAAACAGCATCATTTCCCTGACAAACCTCAAGTTCATCGGCGCGACCTACACCAGCGCAATTGCTGATGTTCAGAATGCAAGCAGCGAAGCTGCACTTGTCAGTCTGGCAGCGTCCCCCGCAATGGTAAACGAGGCGGTTCTGGCAGTAAGCAATGTCCTGTATGTTGCCCCCGAACCCACGCCCGACCCCGAACCCACGCCCGATCCCGAGCCCGAGGTCAAGACCTTCGAGCCCGAGACCTTCAAGGTTTCGCTCAATAAGGACAGCATCCGCGAGGGACAGAAGGCGACCCTGACCGTCAAGGCATCCGCCGAGGTCACGGCCATCACCGTAAACGGCGAGACATACGATAGCTACAAGACCCGCTACGAGCGCAGCGGCTGGGGCTGGTGGTCGGAAAAGACCGAGTACCATGTGTTCACCGTAACTCTGACCCCGGCAGAGACCACTAGCTATGACGTTGTCGCAGTCAATGACGAGGGCGCAGTCAGCGAGGCCGAGGCCGTCACCCTGACCGTCAAGCCCGCGCAGAGCAACTGGTGGGAAGATATGTGGAACGGCTTCCTCGACAAATGGTTCTAAAAAAGGAGTGATCGAGATCATGAAAAAAGCATATACAAAACCCGAACTGTATTTCGAAAACTTCGAACTGAGCACAAGTATTGCAGTCCAGTGCGGAAAACCTATTCATTATGCGGCTGGCACATGTAAGGATGGACTTGGAGGATACGCTGATGTGATATTCTTAGAAGATAAAAGCTGTTCTAGTACGCCTGATGATTTTGGGTTTTGCTATCACAATCCCACGGATACGGAAAAAATATTCAACTCCTGACGAAACAACCTAAAACCTAAATCTATGCCCTGCCCGTTTGGGCAGGGCATTTTTAAGGAGCAAAGCATGATAAACAAAAACAAAAGCGC
Source organism: Collinsella aerofaciens (assembly GCA_963633225.1). Lineage (GTDB taxonomy): Bacteria > Bacillota > Clostridia > Oscillospirales > Oscillospiraceae > F23-B02. The sequence continues at coordinate 123,030 of CAVGXR010000051.1, read as the reverse complement.
CGCGCTGCTTCTGGCGCTGCTTCTGGCGCTTGCGCTGCCGCTCGACTGCGCGGGCTGCTCAAGCGATAAGACCGAAAAGCCGGTTGAGACACCGGCTGCCACCGCCGCGCAGGAGCTTTCCGATATCGACCTCGGCAGCGGGCTCGAGCTCGTCAGCCTTGGCCGCTATGCCGGACTCTTCGTCGAGGACGGCTCGGACGACACGGTTTCGGACGTGTTCTGCATCCGCGTCAAAAACACCGGCGACAGCGACGTTCAGTATGCTCACATCACGCTCAGCCGCGGCAGCGAGAGCTATAACTTCGACCTCGGCACGCTCCCCGTGGGCGAGACCGTTCAGGCGCTGGAGCTCGAACGCCAGAAAATGCCCGAAAATACCGCGGAGCTGTCTGCCGCGCTCACGCTGTTCGCCGCCTTCGACGAGCCGCTGTCCATGCACAGCGATATGTTCGAGGTAAGTGCAGGCGACGGCACCGTTACCATTAAAAACCTCACCGATGAGGACTATTCGCAGGTCTACGTCTACTATAAAAACGCCGGCAGCGATATGCTCATCGGCGGCATAACTTACCGCGTTGGCACGCCCCTTGCAGCCGGCGAGAGCGTAAGCTGCTACACCAGCCACTACAGCGAGGGCGCAAGCCGCCTGCTTTTTGTCAGCTATGTTCAGTGAGCGCTACCGCTTCGGCGGCCTGAGCTTCGCCGTCGAATGCGCGGAGGATATCGAGCGCTCGGATATGTGCGCAGCCTTTATTACCGAAAACGGCGCGGCGGAGCACACCATCCGCCTGAGCTTTGGCGACGAGCTGCCGGAGGTTCCGGCAAGCGCCGCCGCCATGGGACCTATCCGGCGCTGGTACGCGGACGATGCGCGGCATACGCTGCAATGCTACAGCGCAGCGCGCAATACGCCGCAGTTTACCTACGCCGTGACACGCGGAGGGCTCACCGAGCTGCGCTTTTCCGAAAGCTACAGGCGCGGCGCGTCCGTGCGCTCGGTGCTTGAATCGGCCTGCCTGTTCGAGCTGCTCTCGGACGCGGGTATGCTCATCCTGCACAGCTCGTATATAATCACGTCCGGCGGCGGGGCGATACTCTTTTCCGGCCCCAGCGGCATGGGCAAGAGCACGCAGGCCGCGCTCTGGGAAAAATACGCCGGAGCACGCATCATAAACGGCGACCGCTCGCTCATCGACCCGCGCAGCAAAACGGTGCACGGCATTTTCTATTCCGGCACGTCCGGCATATGCAAAAACGAAAGCGCGGCGCTCAGGGCGATAGTCCTGCTCGGTCAGGCGGAGGAAAACCGCCTGTATCCGGCAGAGCCCAAGACGGCCTTCGCACGCATACTCAGCCAGTGCGCGTACTATGAGTGGGACAGCGTCTCGGCTATCGCAATGACCGGCTGCGCAGCGCAGCTGGTTTCCGGCGTGCCCGTTCTGTGCCTCGACTGCCGCGCCGACGAATCGGCAGTCAGGCTGCTGCAAGAATATCTGGGAGGGATCTGACATGGAACACAACAGCGCAGAGCCGCGCCTGTCGGCGTATCTGCACGCACGCGCCTGCAAAAAGGGAATACCGCTCGCGGGAAACTTCGAGCTCACGCCGCGCTGCAACTTCAACTGCCGCATGTGCTATGTCCATCTCACCGCCGAGGAGCAGCAGCGCCGCGGCGCGGAGCTCACGGCGGACGAGTGGCTTGCGATAGCCGAGCGTGCCCGCAGTCAGGGAATGCTGTTCCTGCTGCTCACGGGCGGCGAGCCGCTGATACGCAGCGATTTCCGATATATGCTCACCGAGCTCAAGAAAATGGGGCTCATGGTATCCGTCAACAGCAACGCCTCACTCATTGATGACGACTGGCTCGACTTTTTCCGCCATGAGCCGCCGTCGCGCTTCAATATAACCCTCTACGGCAGCAGCAGTGAGGCGTATGAGCGCCTGTGCGGCCGCCCGATGTTCGAGCGCGTCGTGAGCAGCATCCGTGCGCTGAAGGAGCTCGGCATCGGCGTTAAGCTCAATGCATCCATGACCCCGTATAATGTCAGCGACATGAAGGGAATTTACGATATCGCCACTGAGCTCGGAACGCCGGTGCAGATGGCATCGTATATGTTCCCGCCCGTGCGGCGCGACGAGGAGCTCACCGGCCAAAACGACCGCTTTAGCTGCCGCGAGGCTGCCGAGTGCAGCGTCCGCTGGGACAGGCTGCGCTTCAGCGACGAGGAGTTCATGCAGCGCGCCGAGGCGATGCGGGCCGGCATAAGTGTGCCCGACAGCGATGTCTGCGAGGGTACGCCGGGCGAAAAAATGGCCTGCCGCGCAGGACGCAGCTCGTTCTGGATAAACTGGCGCGGAGTTATGACCCCCTGCGGTATGCTTTTAAGGCCGGAGTTTTCCGTGCCGGAGCTCGGCTTTGACGAGGCATGGGAGAGGGTCAAGACCGCAACGGAGCAGATCCGCCTGCCGTCGGAATGCGCCCAGTGCCGCTATAAGCACATGTGCCACGCCTGCGCCGCAATGTGCGCGACCGAGACCGGTGCGTTCGACGTAAAGCCGGAGTATGTCTGCGGCATGACGCAGGCAAACGCCGAGCTCACGTTCAGAGAGTATGAAAGGATGAAGAAAAATGAAGCTTAAATTGCAGCTTGTAAAGCGCGATATCGCGGGGGATATAATCCTCGTCCCCGTCGGCGAGGCAACCTCGAGCATACAGGGACTTATAACGATAAACGAGACGGGTGCCGCCATCTGGGACGCGCTGCCCGAGGCCGAGAACGAGGATGCGATAGTCGATAAGCTCTATGAGCAGTTCGACGCGGAGCGCGATGAGCTCCGCAAGGACGTTGACGAGTTCCTCGATAAGCTAAGAGAACTGAATATAATATAACTCTAAGACCAAACCGGCTCTCCGAATCCTCGGAGAGCCGGTTTTTTACGTCCCTGCTTAAAATGTACAAACAGCGCTTGCATCGCAAATAATATTATGATAATATGGTAAATATCATATACAATGCGATGAAAATGACACAAAAAACACAAACAGGGAGGAAAAGATGAAGAGACGAATACTAAGCATGGTGCTGGCGATCGTGATGATCGTGACGCTGATACCGGCGTACGCGGTGTCGGATGCGCGGCAGCAGATAGCGGAGCAGGCGAGCGCCGCCGGAGAGAGCACAGCGCGGACCTTGTCCGCAAGCACGGAGGAGGCCGCCGCAGCGCCGCAGAGCGCTGCGGTTTTAAGCGCAAGCAGCACTGTCGTTACATATGCCGTGACCGGCGGCGATATATACTTTAACACATCCACGGGGACAATAACTGAATGTGGCGAGAGCGTTACGGAAGCGACAATTCCGTCAGAAATCAACGGAGTTGCTGTGACGAGCATCGGCAGCGGTACATTCTCCCACTGCACGAGCCTTACGAGCGTCATAATCCCGAACAGTGTGACGAGCATCGGCAGCGGTGCATTTGAAAAATGCACGAGCCTTACGAGTGTGACCATCCCAGACGGGGTGACGAGCATCGTCTATGATACATTCAAGAACTGCACGAACCTTACGAGCGTCACGATCCCGAACAGCGTAAAGAGCATCGGCAGAGATGCATTCTGGGGCTGCACGAGCCTTGCGAGTATTACAATACCTGACAGCGTGACGAGCATCGGTAGCTGGGCATTCGAAGGTTGTGTGAGCCTTACAAGCATAAACGTTGCAGATACAAATACGTCATACTGTTCTGTTGACGGAGTTTTGTTTAATAAAAATAAAACAGAAATTATCAGATATCCCGGGGGAAAAACGGATGCTTCATATGTCGTTCCGAACAGCGTGACAAGCATAGAAAACTCTGCATTTGACAACTGCGTAAGTCTAACGAACATCACGATCCCGAGCAGCGTGACGGGAATCAGTAATAATTTCGATGACTGCACTAGCCTTACGAGTATAAATGTTGCAGAAGCCAATACGGTATACAGCTCTGTTGATGGAGTATTGTTTGATAAAGATAAAAAACATCTTTTTCGATATCCAGAAGGGAAAACAGGAAATCCGTATATTATCCCAAGCAGTGTGACGACAATAAGTTATAGTGCATTCTCCGGCTGCAATAGCCTGACAAACATTACAATACCCGACAGTGTAACCTGCATTGGGAATGTTTCGTTTCAGTATTGTACAGGTTTGACTAATGTCACAATTCCTGATAGTGTAACAATTATTGAAGGCGGTGCATTCTGGGGATGTACAAGTCTAAAAAGCGTAAAAATTTCAAACAGTCTGTCGCGGATTGAATGGGGGACATTCAACCACTGCACGAGCCTTGCGAGCGTCACGATCCCGAACAGCGTTAAGAGCATAGGCAGCCAAGCATTCTGGGGCTGCACGAGCCTTACGAGCGTCACGATCCCCGACAGCGTGACGAGCATCGAAGACGATGCATTCTACAACTGCACGAGCCTTACGAGCGTCACGATACCAAACAGCGTGACGAGCATCGGTCGCAGAGCATTCGGAGAATGCACAGGTCTTACGAGCGTCACGATTCAAGATGGCGTGACGAGTATCTTCGGGTCTATATTTAGGCACTGCTATAGACTTAAGAGCGTTACAATTCCAAGCAGTGTGACGAGAATTGAAGAAAGAGCATTCAGCCTTTGCTATAGTATAACAGACGTGTACTACGCAGGCAGTGAATCAGAATGGAACGCAATAGTAATAGAAGATGAAAATGATTATTTGACAGGAGCAAAGATAAACTTTAATAGCTATAGCTATTCTTCCATAAATGATGCGAACCCGATAGACCTCAACCTGACGGTATATGGCAATGAAAATGACAGCAAAATAATCAACACGAAATACAAGGCGCTGAGCGGCGTAGAGGTAACAGACGGAAAGCTTGCTGAAACCACGGATAAAAACGGCGGCTGCACCCTGAAAAATGTAAGTAATGCGCTCACATTTTCAAAGGAAGGCTATGTTTCAAGAACCTTATCGCTTGACAAATTAAAGATATCGCACGATGTGTATCTGCAAAAGGAGTCAAAATATCCCGTTATCTCGGCTGTGTGGATGGACGATGTCTACGACATTATGAACAAGGAAAGGTCGCTGCCGCTCGTCCAGACAGAAGAGCATAAGGTCGAGGCGGAGATGGAGTGGGGAAGCAGCAGCGCAAAGAGTGTCGTCATATATCAGGGGGATAAGAGCGTTGATATAAGCTCCGGCGCAAGCTTCGTGTGGAGCGATATGTTTGACCTCTCAAAGGATATCTACGTCGCGGCGACAAACGCGGCCGGACAAACGACCAAGAAAAAGCTGAAAATCAAATCGGGGTCTGCTGCTACAGAAAAAATTGACGGATTAGAAATAAATTTCGGCGATAAACTGAGCTTCACTCTTCCAGACAGTATTCCGGGCATAGGAGGGGATAAGCTGAGCATTGGATATTACAGCCCGATCCCAATCAAGGCAGTCGTTGAAAACGGAAAATGGTATGCAGCTATTGGCATCCAACTGGATGAAAAAACCAGCCACGAAAAAGATGAAGACGGGAATAGTGTATACAAAAAGGAAATAAAAAGCTTTGCCGACAGCGCAAAAAAATTAAATGAGAGCCTCAAAACCGCGAAAACCGAAATAGAGAAGTATAAGAAGACAGCAGCTGCTGCAAAAAAGCAGGGGAATAAGCTTGCCAAGCTTGACGGCTCATGGGGCGTTGATGCAGGCTTTTCGGTCATGGGCTTTGCCGAGGGCTGGTATGACGATGACGGCACTATGCATTTCCTTGATGGCGGCATGGTTATGACGACGAATGTAGGCGTAAAGGGCAATTATCCGTTTGCCGTTTTAGGAGTGCCATGCTATGTAGAGGCAGAGTTTTCGGCGGAAGTACAGGCGCAGCTGAACCTGCTGATGAGTGAGGCAGCCAAGAAGTTTACGCCAAACGGTACTATAGACGGCGAGCTGGCTCTTGATATAGGTGCCGGCGCTGGTATTAAAAAAGCTATTACTTTGGGAGGCGGCTTTACAGGTAAACTAAGCGCAGCATTTGGCTATCAAGGCAATATAACGGATGGTTTTACATCTGCCGAGGTGAAATTCAGCATAAATGGATATCTCAAAGGAACATTAGGCCCCTTTGAATACAAGCACCCGTTTGACCCAATTGTAGATAAGGTGCTCTATCAATATCCCAAGTCGTCAAAGAGCTCTGCCAAGGCGGCCTCGTTCGGCGTAGCGGCGATATACGAGCGGGTGTACAACGCAGAAAGCTACGGCCTGCCCGACCTCAGCTATCTCGAGGGCGGCTCGCGCTTCACGGCAAACGGCAGCCGTATAAACGGCGCAATAAGCCTTGCGTCGCTGGATACCTCGGATATCGACACGACGAGCTTCCTCAAAAATTCCTACGATGAGGCAAAGCCGCAGCTGCTCGCCCTGAGCGGCGGCGAAAAGCTCGCAGTCTGGCTGGGCTATAACAGCGACAGCAGCAGTATAAACGCAATATCCCTGTATTATTCGTACTATGACGGCAGCAAGTGGAGCGATCCGCTGCCCGTTGAGGCCGATGGCACGATGGACTGGGACTTCGACCTTGAAAACATCGGCGGCAAGGCATATCTGCTGTGGCAGGATGCCGACAGCAGCGTGGAGGGCGATGTTACGCTCGACGACGTGACGAAGATCATCGGCCTGAGCGCCGCGGTGTTCGATACGGAAAGCAAGTCGTTTACAACGTACTCGCTGACAGACGGAGCGGGCGGCGTAAATATGCTGCCGGTGCTCTGCGGCGACGGCGATACCGTAACGGCGGTGTGGTCGATGAACACGGAATACAATGCCTTCGGCAACAACAGCGCTAACGACCTGTGCAGCAGCAGCTTTGACGGCAGCACATGGAGCGCGGCGGAAACCGTGTACAGCGATGTAAACTGCATAGATTCGCTGGCAGCAGCCTATGTTGACGGTGCGCTGAACGTGGCGTACAGTGCCAAAACCGGCAGCGATGTCACTGTCATAAGCGACACCGAGATCTATCTCAACGGCACGGCGCTGACCTCGGACGACGTTGCGGATACCGGCGTGGTGTACAAAAACGGTACGCTGTACTGGTACAAAAACGGCGCTCTGATGTCAAGCGACAGCGAGGTCATAAGCGCAGAGCACGGCCTCAGCTCCGACAGATATCAGATGATAGACGAAAACGGAGTAAAGGCAATGCTGTTCACCGTCAGCAGCGGCGTGAAGTCCGGCCTGTACGGCGTGTTCTATGACGAAACCAGCGGCGACTGGGGCAAGCCCTCGGCGCTGACGGACAGCGATGACTTTATAGCATCGTTCTCGGCAACCGTCACGGAGGCGGGCGCACTGCAAATACTGGTCAATCGCACGGCGGTCGATGATACGGTGGAAAGCGGCTCACCTTACGGAGAAAGCACGATACAGCTCATAACGATCAGCCCGGATGTCAAGCTGGAGATCAAGGACGTGTACTATTCCGGCGAAAACTATATGGCAGGCGAACCGATGCCGATAGAGCTTACGGTAGCAAACAGCGGCCAGACGGCAGTGAACGGCGTAGTGGTCAGCGTATATGACGGCGATACGCTCGTGAGCGAAAAGACCTTTACAACCGTAATATACGGCGGCAGCGAGGAGACACTGAAGCTCAATCTGCGCTTTGAGGAGATCGTCCAGAACAGAACACTTACGATAAAGCTTCACGCAAAGGCGGATGAAAGCCTCTGCGCGAGTACAAGCGTGACGCTCAGCCAGAACGACATAGCTGTAGAAAACATTTCCTGGGGCATGAACGAGAGCGATAATGTTCTTGTCTATGCAGACATAGTAAACCGCGGCTATACGATACCCGAGGGAGCGACAGTGTCGCTCAGGAAGGGAAGCGCGTCCGACGATGTGATAGACAGCGTGTCAATGAACGGGATCAGCACCCTCGGAACGCAGTATGTGAAGTTTGAAACCACGGCGCAGGAAAACGATGTATTCTACATAACGATCGAGCTGGCAGTCGAGGACGATAACAGCGCGAACAACAGCGACTTCGTTGTAATACGAATGAGCAGCACAGAGTGCCAGCATGAGTACGAAAAGACAACGACAGCAGCTACCTGCACGGAAAGCGGCAGCGTAGTGATGACCTGCTCCCTCTGCGGAGACAGCTATGTGGAATCCGTGATTGATGCTTTGGGACACAAGTATGCAGACGGCAAATGCCTGCGCTGCGGCAAGACAGAGGAAGTGTTTGCAAGCGGCAGCTGCGGCGAAGAGCTCACATGGAAGCTCAACAGTGAGGGAACGCTCACCGTCAGCGGCAGCGGCGAGCTAAGCGCAGATACTGCATGGCCGGAATACAGCGCTCAGATAAAGAGTGTGTCGATACCGGCAACAGTGTCCGCCATAGGAGAAAATACATTCTCCGGCTGCACGGCCATTGCGGACGTGTACTTCGGCGGTACGGAGGAGCAGTGGAATGAGATCACCATTGCGACCGGCAACGACCCGCTGACAAAGGCGAATATCCATTTTGCCGACACTCCCACTGGCGACCTGACCGGCGACGACAAGGTCGATGTCACCGACCTTATCCGGCTCAAGAAGTATATCGCTGACAGCTCGACGGAGCTCAGCGCCAGCGCCGATCTCAACGACGACGGTAGGGTCGATATCCTTGACCTCATCCGCCTCAAAAAGATCATCGCCGGCGAAACTTCATTCAGCTAAAATCTAAACCAAATCGGCTCTCCGAATCCTCGGAGAGCCGGTTTTTTACGTCCCTGCTTAAAATGTACAAACAGCACTTGCGTCGCAAACAATACTATGATAATATTGTAAATATCAGATATAATACGATAAAATACAAAAATAAGGAGGAAATGATGAAGAAACGAATACTGAGTCTGCTGCTTGCGCTGCTGATGGTGATGACGTTGATGCCAATGACGGCGCTGGCAGAAAAAAGCGACACGGATGTTGCCTGCGAAGTCACCGGCGGCAGCATCTACTTCAACAAGGCAGCGGGCGAGATAACAGGCTGCGATGAGACGGTCACGGCGGCGGTCATACCGTCGCAGATTGAGGAGACTGACGTAACCGGCATCGGTGACAGCGCATTTATGGGCTGCACGTCGCTGACGAGCGTCACGATTCCCGAGGGGGTGAGCAGCATAGCTGCCTGCGCCTTCGGCGGCTGCACGACGCTTACGAGCGTCACGCTTCCGAGTACCCTTACGAGCATAGGCGAGTCGGCGTTCAATGGCTGCGCAGCTATGCCGGCGCTTCAGCTGCCGGACAGTCTTACGAGCATCGGAGATAGTGCATTCTATGGCTGCACGTCGCTTACAAGCATCACGATCCCGAGCGGCGTGACGAGAATCGGCACAGAGGCATTCGCAGATTGCAGCGGCCTTGAGCAAGTTCACTTCAAGGGCAGCGAGGATCAGTGGAAAGAGCTGACCGGCTCTGCTGAGATCGGCCTTGGCGCTTCCGTGAGCGTCACTTACGGTGCGCACACTCACGATTATGCTTCGGTAGTGACCGAGCCGAGCTGCACCGAGGGCGGCTGCACGACCTGCACCTGCTCGATCTGCGGCGACAGCTATACGAAGGATGAGACCGCTGCGCTCGGCCATGATTATGTAAACCACTATTGCAGTCGCTGCGGCGCTGTTGATACCGACAGCGTTGCCGCCAGCGGCACATGCGGCGCAGAGGGCGACGGCAGCAATCTTACATGGACGCTCTACAAGGACGGCGTTCTCGAGATCAGCGGCACCGGCGCAATGGCCTCGTGGACGGGCTACAGCGACGGGCGCGCACCGTGGTGTGATTACCTTGGAAGCCAAATTAAAAGCGTTATTATAATTGACGGAGTAACTTCGATTGGTAACTGTGCATTTTATTATCCATGGAATAATGGTGCAGCTTTAACCAGCGTTACGATCCCCAACAGTGTAACGAGCATCGGAGACTCTGCATTCTACGGCTGCACTGGACTTACGAGCATCACGATCCCCGACAGCGTGACGAGCATCGGCGGCGGTGCATTCTGCCGCTGTACGAGCCTTACGAGCATTGATATACCGAACAGCGTGACGAGCATCGGCGGCGGTGCATTCGGCGGCTGCACGGGACTAACGAGCATCACGATCCCGAACAGCGTGACGAGCATCGGAAACTCTGTATTCTACGGCTGCACTGGACTTACGAGCGTCACGATCCCGAACAGCGTGACGAGTATCGGTCAGAGTGCATTCTCCGGCTGCACGGGACTTACCAGCATCACGATCCCCGACAGTGTAACGAGCATCGGATACTATGCATTCTACGGCTGCACTGGACTTACGAGCATCACGATCCCCGACAGCGTGACAAGCATTGGCTGGTATGCATTTGAAGGCTGCACGGGACTTACGAGCATCGCGATCCCCGACAGCGTGACGAGCATTGGCTGGTATGCATTTGAAGGCTGCACGGGTCTTATGAGCATAACGATCCCCAACAGAGTGACGAGCATTGGCTGGAGTGCATTCTCCGGCTGCACGGGACTTACGAGCATCGAGATCCCGAACAGCGTGACGAGCATCGGCAGCTCTGCATTCTCCGGCTGCACTGGCCTTACGAGCATCACAGTTCCCGACAGCGTGACGAGCATCGAATACTCTGCATTCTCCGGCTGCACGGGACTTACGAGCATCGAGATACCCGACAGCGTGACGAGCATCGGCAGCTCTGCATTCCGCGACTGCACGGGACTTACGAGCATCACGATCCCGAACAGCGTGACAAGCATTGGTTGGTATGCATTCTCCGGCTGCACGGGACTAACGAGCATCACGATCCCCGACAGCGTGACGAGCATTGGCTGGTATGCATTCTCTGGATGTACGGGACTTATGAGTATCACAATCCCAGACAACTTGAGAGCGATTGATAACTATATCTTTCAGGGCTGCACTGGTCTAACTAACATTACAATTCCAGACCGAGTGAGTAGTATCGGAGAGTTCGCCTTCCAAGGCTGCACGAGCCTTGAAACGCTGACCATCCCGGGAAATGTCAGCGAGATAGGCAACTCCGCATTCTCCGGCTGCACGGCGCTCAAGAGCGTGAACCTGCCGCTGAGCCTCAAAACCGTCGGCAACGCCGCATTCCGCTATTGCAGCAGCCTCGCGGATGTGTACTACGAGGGCGATGAGCTTGCGTGGAGTGAGATAAGCATTGCACCGTACAACGAGCCGCTCGCCAATGCGGCGCTGCATCCGCAGGAGCATGTTCACACCTTCGGCAGCGGAGTTGTCACCGCGCCTAATTGTACTCAGCAGGGCTTTACTACCTACACCTGCAAGTGCGGCGAGACCAAGGTCGAGAATTACACCGATGCCCTCGGCCACAACTATAAAAACGGTGTTTGTACCCGCTGCGGTGAGCGCGAGGCACACATCCACAGCTTCACCGAAGAGGTGACCGCACCGACCTGTACCACTGAGGGCTACACGACCTACACCTGCTCCTGCGGCGAGAAGTATACAAAAAATTATGTCAGCGCCACCGGCCACAAGCTTGTTGACGGAAAGTGCAGCGTCTGCGGCTATGTAGAAGGCGAGGCAGTCGTTCCGGGCGACCTGACCGGCGACGGAGATGTCGATGTCACGGACCTCATCCGACTCAAGAAATACATTGCCGACAACACGACGGCGCTCGCAGGAGATGCCGACCTCAACGGCGACGGGATTGTCGATATCCTCGACCTCATCCGCCTCAAAAAGATCATCGCCGGCGAAACTTCATTCAGCTAATTTAAACCAAACCGGCTCTCCGAATCCTCGGAGAGCCGGTTTTTTACGTCCCTGCTTAAAATGTACAAACAGCGCTTGCATCGCAAATAATATTATGATAATATGGTAAATATCATATACAATGCGATGAAAATGACACAAAAAACACAAACAGGGAGGAAAAGATGAAGAAACGAATACTAAGCATGGTGCTGGCAGTGATACTGCTGGCGACGCTCATCCCGCTGCAGAGCTTCGCGGCGGAGAGCGAGGTAACACGCATTCAGTGGCTGCAAAAGCTGACTGAGACCTTCGACATGACTGTCGAAGAGGACAACTACCCGGACAACTATTACAGCGACATAAGCTCAAGCGACAGCTACTATCGGGACGTGATGGTGGCGACGGAGTTCGGCCTGATCGATCAGGAGCCGGGCACGGCGCTGAACCCGAACGAGCCTGCGACGCGAGAGTTTGCGGCGCACACGCTGAACTTCTGCTTGGGCTACGAGCTCGACGAGGGCACGACGTACAGCTTTTCGGACGCGGAGTCGATGAGCTACGCCGACGACGCGCAGATCGCGGTCAACCGCAAGTGGTTTGCGCTTGCTGACGGCAAGTTCATGCCGGAGCAGGCCGTGACGAGCGGCGAGATGACCGCCATGCTCGCCGATGCCGCGGCGGTTCTGGCCGAACGAAACGTAGACACCGGCGCGGAGAGCACATATACCTTTGCCGACGGCGTGAAGGAGATACCCGAAAGCGCGGATGTTGCCGTCAGCGAGGATGGCAGCAGCCTCACCGTCACGGGCTATGACGAAACGCTCGGTGCAAAGGACATAATCGCTGTGCACGGCGTGTTCCCGACGATCTATTCCGTGACTGCCGCAGCTGAGGCCGACGGTGTCCAGACCCTGACGGTCACGAAGCTGGATGCGGACGATTACATCATGTCCATGGACACGCAGGGCAGCGTTGACGCAGACCTGACCGATGTTGAGGCTGCGGACGGAACGACCGTTACATATCTTTTCAGCAACGGCGTGGAGACGAAAAGCGCTGTCCGCGCAAAAGCTCTGCTAAAGGCAAACAGTGTAAAAATAAAAGATGTGAAGCTGGACAGAACCATATACGGCAGCAGCGGCGTTAAGGTCAGCGTATACGGCAGCCTTTCAAAAATGAGTCTTGACTACAAGGTTACGCTCGGCAAATGGTGTGCAAATCCCTACGCCATGGTCAAGCTGAACGGTGTAGCCACTGTTGGATGCTCCGCCAGCTTTGACGCGGTAGAGTCAGCCGGTTTGCCCAGCTCTGTCCCTTTGGCCTATATTTCCGTTGCAGGAGTCGGACAAATATCGGTTACGGCGAAAATCAGTGTGGGAGGTGAAGTGAGCCTTAGCTATAAAGCAAACTTTGCAGCCGGTTTTGAATACTCGTCTGCTGGCGGCTTCAGCATGATAAAGAACTTCAGCGCGGGCAGCTTTTCTCTTCAGGCTCAGGTAAATATAAAATGCGGCATCGAGGCTAAGGCCGGACTTGCTGATATTCCGTATTTGAAAGGTTACGTTTACGCTGAAGCCGGATCAAGGATGAACATGTACTATTCCTCGGTGGACAGCGATACCGTGAAATATTGCATTGATACCTCAGCGTTTGTATATGCAGCGGCGGGATACAAGGCAGAACTCAAAAGTATAAAAACGTGGTCGGATACATATGATATCTGGAATATGTACAACAGCCCCGTGAAGGTGCATAACCACTTTGAAAACGGTGTGAGCACGAACGGTGTGTGCACCGTGGGCAGCGAGTGCTACAACATGGGCTACGGCAAAAACGGCTATACGACAGGTGCAGATTCCAGATATTATAATTTCGGCGGCTCAAACGGCAGCAGCAAGGGTCTGAACGCCGCCGGAGAGCCCTACACTATATTTGAATATACCACCGACGATGATGGCAATGCGACTATAACAAAATATTACGGCAATGTCTCCGCACTCTTTGTGCCCAAGACCATAGACGGCTACACGGTCACGGCTATTGGCAATAATGCGTTTAATGGGAGAACGGAGCTTGTAAGTGTTGTTATCCCTTCGTCTATCGTCACAATAGGCAGCTGTGCATTTTATTCTTGTTCCAATCTTTCTTCTCTGATTATCCAAGACGGACTTACAACTATTAAAGAAAGAGCTTTTGCAAAATGCATATCGCTTACAACATTGGATTTGCCCGATACGGTAACGTTGATTGAAGGCGGCGCATTTGGTAAGTGCAGTAACCTGTCAAATGTCAAGCTCTCGAAAAGCCTCGAACAAATGAATGCACATGCATTTTTCGATTGCGACAGACTGACATCAATAGAAATCCCCAAGAGTCTTACAAACTCAAATAATGCTTATATCGGAGAGTTTGTATATGGTTGGCAAGACGGAGCGTTCTACGGATGCGATGGACTTAAGAATGTAAGCTTTGAAGAAGGAGCAACAACGATATCCAGAGGCTTATTTGCACATTGCCCCGGACTTGAAAGCATTGTTATTCCTGATACAGTCACGAAAATTGGTGACAATGCTTTCCGTGACTGCGCCAACCTAAAAAATATAAAACTGTCTGAGAGCTTAACTGAAATAGGAAGTATGGCTTTTTCATACTGTAGTTCACTTGAAACTATAAAGATACCTGATTCAGTTACTGTCATATATTCAGGCGCATTTGGACAGTGCACTTCACTTTCAAATGTTGAGCTGTCCAAAAAACTTGAGAGAATGGATGCTCATGCATTCTTCAACTGTGATGCTCTTACATCAATAGAAATCCCCAAGAGTCTTACAAACTCAAATAATGCTTATATCGGAGAGTTTGTATATGGTTGGCAAGACGGAGCGTTCTACGGATGCGATGGACTTAAGAATGTAAGCTTTGAAGAAGGAGCAACAACGATATCCAGAGGCTTATTTGCACATTGCCCCGGACTTGAAAGCATTGTTATTCCTGATACAGTCACGAAAATTGGTGACAATGCTTTCCGTGACTGCGCCAACCTAAAAACTGTCGAGTTGAATAATGGTTTGGAACTAATAGATACAAGTGCGTTCAACAGTTGTACAAGCCTGACTGCAATAAGCATTCCTGATACGGTGTCAAGCATGGGTACCTATGTATTTGCTAACTGTACGAGCCTGACAACAGCTAAGCTGCCCAATATCAGAGTGAGAATAATGGCATATACATTTGAAAACTGCACATCCCTTGAGAAAATCGTATTACCTGACACAGTGACTGAGATACAGGATCATGCATTCAAAAACTGCACCTCTCTTAAAGATATCACATGGAGCAAGTCACTTAACACTATCAAAGACTATGCATTTGAAAACTGTGATGCGCTCAACGAAGTCAAGCTTCCGGATAGTGTGACAAACATTAGCGCCGGTGCATTCTACGACTGCGACGGACTTACGAGCGTCAGCATTCCCAACAGCGTGACGAGCATTGGAGCAAAGCTGTTTTATGACTGCGACGCGCTGACGGACGTAAAGCTCGGAAATGGTATAACAACCTTGACTGATTCCATGTTCAAGCATTGTGATGTTCTTGAAAGTGTTATTGTTCCTTATCGCGTGACAACGATTGCCAATAACGCATTCAATGAATGCGTTAAGCTTACAGAGATAACCATTCCCAGTAACACGACAAGTATTTCAACAAGCGCTTTCAGTTATCCTGCACGCCTCACCATCTACGGCGTGAGCGGAACGACGGCGGAGACCTATGCAGGTGATATCGGCGCGACCTTCGTTGCGATAGACAAGCCCGCGACCGGCGTGACGCTCAACAGGACGGAGCTCACCCTCAACAAGGGACAGAGCGCAAAGCTGCTCGTGACGATAGAGCCGAACGACTTCACGGATGCAACAAAATGGAAAACCAGCGACTCCGCCGTTGCGACGATAGCCGACGACGGCACGGTCAAGGCGGTCGGCGTAGGCACGGCGACGGTGAGCTTCATTGCAGGAAATACCAAGGCAAGCTGCACGGTCACAGTGCTCCAGCCCGTGACCCGCCTCAGCTTCACAAAGTCGAGCATCAGCCTCGACGGCGGCGATACGGTGCAGCTTGATGTGAACATCAGCCCCGAGGATGCAGCAAATAAGGATATCGTGTTCAGCAGCTCCGATGAGAGCGTTGCAACCGTTGATCAGGCGGGACTCGTGACGGCGCTCAAGAAGGGCACGGCGACGATAACCGTCGCAGCGCAGGACGGCAGCGGCTGCAAGGCGACCTGCAGGATAACGGTTCTCACTAACGCGACAGTCTGCAAGACCGTTGAGGAGCTCCAGAGCAAGCATAATTATGATCCCAACAGCAGCGAACTCTGGGTCTATACGCAGCTGGGCGCAAAGAAGCTGAGCATCACCTTCAGCGAGGAAACGAGCGTCGAAGAGGGCAGCGACTACATATATATTTATGATAATAACGGCAACGAGCTGGGCAAATATACCGGCACGGAGCTCGCCGGCAAGACCATCGAGGTCACAGGCGACACCGTGAAGATAAAGCTCACAAGCGACGAGGTTATGTGCGAATACGGCTTCGCCGTGACGAAGATAGAGGCCGATAAGGCTGACACCCCCACCGGCGACCTCACCGGCGACGACAAGGTCGATGTCACCGACCTTATCCGGCTCAAGAAGTACATCGCTGACAGCTCAACAGAGCTCAGCGCCAGCGCAGACCTCAACGGCGACGGTAGGGTCGATATCCTTGACCTCATCCGGCTCAAAAAGATCATCGCCGGCGAAACTTCATTCACCTAATCTAAACCAAACCGGCTCTCCGAATCCTCGGAGAGCCGGTTTTTACGTTCCGTATTAATTGTATTTAAAAATCCATGACCATTTTCGCGCTTTCCTCCTCGCTGACCTCCGTCACATGCGTATCGACTATACGGTACACACGCCTGCAAAGGCTCAGAACGCTCGGCCTGTGGGTCGTGACTATGCAGGTCTTGCTGGGGCAGAGCTCGACGATGTTGCGCAGCACCTGACGCTCCGTTGCAACGTCAAGGGCGCTGGTGGCCTCGTCCATCAGAAGTATCGGCGCATTGCGCAGTATCGCACGCGCAATGGCTATGCGCTGAGCCTGTCCCTCTGACAGACCGCAGCCGCGCTCGCCGACCATGCTGTTTATGCCGTCGGGCAGCTTTGAGACAAAGTCCCATGCACAGGCTGCGCGAAGTGCGGCTTCGATCTCCGCATCCGTTGCGTTCTCGTTTACAAGGCGCATATTTTCCGCTATCGTGCCGGACATGACCGTATTGCCCTGCGGGACATAGGAAAAGCAATTTCGCGCATCGGCGGTGACGTCAAACTGCCGGCCGTCGGAGCCGGTCATGCTGACGCTGCCGCCGGCAGGGGAGACGAGGCCGAGAATGAGCCGTATCATCGTCGTTTTCCCTTCGCCGGACGGACCGACAAGGGCGACGATCTCACCGGGGCGTGCGACGAAGCCGGAATCGGCTATGACCGTCTGACCCTCGCTGTAGGCAAAGCTGACGTTGCGCAGCTCGATGGTGTATGCCTCGGCGCTGCTGCTGACGCTGCCGCCCTCTGTGCTTCGCCGCTCCTTGCGCAGCGACATGATCTCGCGCACACGTCCAGCTGAAACGGAGGCGGTCATTGCCGAGGGAATAAGCCCAACAAGCCCCGCAAACGAGCTTGAAAGGCTTGCCCGCTGCTGCAAAAACAGGGTCATCGTGCCGAAGCTTATCGCTCCCGACCAAAGCCTCCACAGGCAGTAGCCGAAGGCGACGAACTCCACGAGCTTGCCCAGCGCCGAGAACCAGAGCTGAGCCTTTATGGCAAAGGCGTTGTACGACAAGTTCACATCGCGGTAGCGCTCCTGCCAACCGCGCAGCCTCTGCTGCGTTTTATCCTCCGCAGCGAAGCTTTTTATGAAGTCAATATTATAAAGCGCCTCGACCTCAAAGCCGGTCATATCGCTTGAAAGCTCCTTCGTCCTTTTGCTGTATTCGCGCATTTTGCGGATAAGCGGCCTCGAGGTCGCAAGCAGGAACGGAGCGCTGACGAGGGCTATGAGTGCCATCACGGTGTCGTAGCGCAGGATAACGATGAGCGTTGCAATGAAGCTTATGAGAGATATGATGACGCTCGGTATCCAATTGACGGCGTTTGACGCTATGGTTGCGATATCGCTCGTAAAGCGATTCAAAAGGTCTCCGCTTTTGAATCGGTTGAGCTCCATCCACTCCGAATCGAGGAGCTTTTCGAAAAGCTCGGCCTGAATGTCGTTATTTATATATATGTTGAGCTTTGCCGACAGGCGCGAGGACAGAGCCGAGAAGCTGAGGCTCGTCACAGCCGTGCCCAGCATGATAACGGCGATCAGCCAAAGATGCGAGGAGTCAAAGCCGGTTATTATATCTATAAGATACTTTCCCGCAACGCTCGATGCAAGCCCTGTGAGCGAGCTCAGTATTCCCAGCAGTGTATAAAGGATTATACTGCCGCGATAGCGCCTGCCGAAGGAAAGGATCCACTTCCAATCGGCGCATATATCGCGGAAGCTGCCGTCCTTTATGCTTTGCAGCAGCATACCGAGCGACTGCGAGTGCAGGGGAGCTCTGTTCTGTTTGCTATCCTTGTTTTTCATAAACGTTCTCAGCTCCGGCGCTTTGCGAAAAAGCCCCAGCCCTTCATAATAATATGCCTCAGCGGTATAAGCAGCAGCCACGGTCCGCGGAACAGCTCCCATAAAAAGCTGCCAGGCTCAAGCCGCTGCCCCTTGCGGAGCACGGCATCGGCACGCGCAAAGACCTGCGAGGGCAAAACGCCGGTCTCGGTCTCAGTCTGTGCGTCGCCTATTATATCGAGCAGCCCATCCCTGCGCACACGGCGTATCCTGTGCATGACGTACTGACCGTTGGGCCGCGTATAGAACACTATATCACCGCGGCGCAGTGCAGTCGCGGGCTTTGAGAAAAACACCGTATCCCGTCCGCCTGCTAAAAAAGGCGACATGCTGCCGCCTGAAATGAGCACGGAAACGCTGTGCCCCTGCTCGGTGAGGGAGCAGAGCACAGACATATATTCCTGCGTATCGACCTGTTTCATTGTTCCTTAGGAGCGGCATCGCTCTTCTGCTTGCCGTAGCCGTATCTGCCGTAACCGTATTTTCCGTAGCCGTACTTACCGTAGCCATAGCCGTAGCCGTGGCTTGCGCTGCTGCCCTCAACACCGTTGAGGACACAGCCGGATATCTTTATATGCTGATTATCAAGCGCCTGCATACTGTCAAGCACCTGCGAGCGCTTTGCGAAATCACAGCGGACGACGTAGAGCACCGCATCGGCAAAGCGTCCTGCGTAGCGCACATGAGATATTATGCCGCAGGGAGGAGTGTCGAGGATGATATAGTCAAACTGCTTTTCAAGCTCCTCCAGAAACTCGCCGAGCTTCGACGGGCTGAGAAATGCCCGTGCATTTGCGCCGTTTTCGCTGCAAATAAGCTTGAGCGTACTGCCCGGAACATCACTGAGGCAGTCCGAAACGTCGTTGACATTGCCTTTAAGATATTCGGGAAGTCCGGGGCGGCCATCGGATATGCCGAGAGATGCCTTGATATCCTGCTTTTTAAGGTCAATGTCAACGAGCACGGTTTTGTATCCTGCCGTAGCTATCGACATTGCAAGGTTTTCGGATATCGTTGTCTTGCCTTCTCCCGCGATCGTGCTCGTTACCATGATAACGCCCGAGCGTCCGGCGTTCATATGGCGCAGAAGCTTTGTGCGCAGACCGTGTATGGACTCCGAGAAGCCGTTGTTAGAGCCGCCGCTGAGTATGCTGGGTGAGCAGTTCTCGCGTGAGCGGCGCTTTACGGAAACGGCGGGTATCGCGGCGTAGATGAGAAGATTGGTATAGGCCTTCAGCTCATCCGAGCCGTTGAAGGTGCGGCGTGAGAGCGCAAGCGCAAGGATACCGAGAAGGCTGAGCAGCAGTCCCACAGCGCAGTCCTTTGCCAGAGTGCGCTCAAAAGCAAAGCTGTTGTATGGCTGTGTCGGAACGCTGGGCTCGTCCTTTAATATAAGCTGTGAGAAGTCGGACATATAGTTGAGGACCTTGGGATAACACTCTATGACAGCCTTCAGCACATCATAGGCATTCTGCGCATCCGCGCTTCGCACCTTCAAAACGAAAAGATTCGTCTCCGCAACCGATTTTGCCGAGATGCTTGCATTTATGCTGCCCGTGCCGAGCTCCTGAATAATGAGCTCGCGCATGAGGTCGGTATTCTGAACATAGGGAAAGGCGCTGGCAAGCTTCTTTGCCGCGTCGCTGTCATAATAGCTGCTGTATGAGAGAATATCGTCTGAGGAGTATCCTGAGCTGACCGCAAAAATAGCCTTGGCCTCGTACATCGGCGTAAAGCTCATGTACGAGCGCATGAACAGCGCTCCGGCGATAAGCCCCGCGAGTATGAGGGCGGGCAGCCAGAAGCGCCTGAGCTCGCGCCAGAAGCGGGATGCCAGAACGGACAGATCTATAAGATTTTCTTTGTTTTCAGCTTCCACTGTTTAACTCTTCGCCTCCGTTGAGGAATTTTTGCCGTAGCCGTACTGATATTTTTTGCCGTAGCCATATCTCCCGTAGCCGTGCGCTGCGGTCGAATCTCCGTGCATGTCATTGAGAACGCAGCCGAGGAAGCGGCACCTGCACGCGGAAAGCACATCTACAGCGTCGTTGAGCATACTTGCCGGAACAACGTCCTGCCGCACTACCATGAGCGCTGCGTCCGACAGATCGGCCAGTATCTCCGAATCAGGGAACAGTCCCATAGGCGGTGAGTCGATGATTATCATATAGCCAAGATTGCGCAGCCTTCTCAGCAGGGAGGTCATGCAGGGGGAGGAGAGAAGCTCGGTAGAGCGATCGGCTCCCTCGTTTGAGCAGAGCAGCAGAACATTCGTCTCGCTGTCTATCCTTGCGCAGGCGCGCATGTTCTCATCGCTGAACTCCTGCGAAAGAAGCTCGTTGAGCGGCATAACGCCGTCGCGCCTGTGCCCGAAAATGCCGTACTGCGACGGGTTGCGAAGGTCAGCGTCAATAAGCGCAACACGGTGTCCGTTATTTACGAGCGCAATGGCAAGGTTTGCCGAGACCGTTGACTTTCCCTCGCTTGCGGCAACGCTCGTCACGAGGAACACATTGCAGCCCTTTTCGCGCTTTTCGTATTCAAGACGCGAGCAGATGGAGTTTATCTGCTCGGTATAGAGCATACTGACCGTAGGCGAGGAGATGAGTATCGGGCTTCGCTGAATCTCTTTGCCCTTTGCGCCGAAGCGGAGACGATGCTTTTTTTCTCCGTTGAATCTGCGCTCGTGCCCGATAACTGCGATGACGGCTGCGTCGAGCAGCGCCCGCGCACCCTCGCGGGTCTGCACGGTTTCGCTCATTATATTTGACATGGCTATGACGGCGGCCATCAGGACCGCACCGGCTATGCCCGCGTTGCGGCAGAGCTTCGCTGTATTTATGCCGTTTGATGGCGACGGCGACACGGAGGGAGCCTTTATCACCTGAAGGATGCTGCCGGAAATGTATTTTGACAGCTCAGGGAAGCTGCTGCTGAGCGCGTCGAGAGCGAGAAATGCCTGCTTTGGCGTTGCCGCGGTGCAGGTGACGACGATGAAATTGCTGTTTTCGATCTGCTGTGCGCTTATCTCGCCGGAAAAGCCCGAAAGCTCTTCGGACTTTGCAAAGATATCATCCTTTACGGAGCTGTCGTTGAGAACCTCCGAGAGCACCTCGGCAGCGTCTGTCGCCGCGAGAATGTTTCTTCCGGAGTAATATGCCGAGACCTTGGAGGTGACGGCGTAGGTCATCGTTGCGCTGTAAACAGGTGTGCGCAGGAAGCTTGCGTATAAAAACGCCAGCATCGAGAATATCAGCGCACAGGCAACGAGCATCCAGAGATCCTTCCAAAGCTGACGGAGCACGCAGAACGCTGAAATGCTGTCGAAGCGGAAGCTGCTTTTCTGATCCAATGTCATACCTCCTTATTCGACAACGACGGTCAGTACCGCCGTTCCGGTGCCGCCGGAATTGCTGCATGAATAGCTGACGTGGTATATACCGGGCTGCGATGTGTCCACGCTGCCGGAAATGCCGACATCGCCGGTCGAGCCGCCGCTGACGCTGCTTACATAGTCCGATGCGTTGAAGCCGCTGCCGCTCTGAAGATAAACAAGATAGCTGCTGAGCTCTATCTCGGGCGCACTTGAGGCTGCCGAGCGCAGAATGACAGGCAGGGTAATCTTGGCCGTATCGCCCATGGAGTTGACGACCTGAACGCTTATATAATATGTGCCCTCGGTCGTTGAGTTTATATCCAGAGCGGAAACACGAATGGCGTTTGATATATCGCCGTCCACGGCATCCTCGGCAAAAAGCCGCCCTGTGAGGGATATCGGGTCGCCTATGGTGTATTCGAGCGGAGCCTCGAGCCTGAAGCTCGGACGCGAGTAATCGGAGTATTTGACGGTTCTCGTGCAGGAGGCCATGTTGTTCGAGCTGTCGAAAACTATATATGTGACCCTTGCCGTATCGTTGGATATAAGGTTCGATATGTTCGAAACGATAATATCGCCGGTAAGGTCGCCGTCACGGTCGTCGCTTGCCGTAACGCCCCTTAAAAGCTCGGCGGTGTTATCTTTTACGTGCACCGTAACGGTGTCGCTTTCGCATTTTATCTCCGGTGGGGTATTGTCGGCTATCAAATGAATGTAAAGCTGTCCGGCGCAGAAGGCCGCAGCAGTGATTGCCAGTGCGATTATAAGCAGAGTTTTTAGTCGTCTCATCGTAACACCTGAAAGTAAATCATTGCAAAATGCTCGGAAAAGAGCATTTTCGGCAGATATTTTATCATATCAGTATATGGATTTCAATACTAAAGCCTTAATTAGACATGCAAAATTGTAAAAAAAATCATGCTGCTGCATAAAAGATATCCGCGCAGCGGGAGAGTTTAAGTGGGCAAGGCTCACCTCAAGTTAGATTATAGCCATCAAACAAGCCTGAGTCATCAGGCTTCAGCGTGCAAAAAACCGCTGATTTTTTGCATATTGAGATATGCGTTACATTATTAACCATGTCGCAGACTGGATATTAAGACTATAACTTTGCTGAAAACACAGAACTTTTCAAACACATGATGTCAGATTTATTAAAAAAAGATTAAATAAGATATATACAACAGTAAAATCTTGTGCTATAATCGAACGCGGTTGACATGACAGTAAGTCAGTGAGGAAAAAAGAGGAATGAAAAGGTTAGGGGAAATTAATTGGACAAGGGTCGGCAGGGTAGTCCTGCTGATAATAGTCGATATTGTAATAGTAAATTTCTCGGCGCTTATGGCACTGCTGATGCGCTTTGAGCTGAGCGTTGAGCTGCTCAGGCAGTCGGGCTTTTTAAGCAGCATTACTGCAACGTGGTTTGTAAATACGCTCATTGCGATAGTGACCTTTGCGGTGTTCAGGCTCTACAGAAGCCTGTGGATCTACGCGGGAGTGGACGAGCTTATTCAGATGGCAAAGGCTGTCGTTGTCGCGGCGCTGCTGCAATATTGCTGGCTCATGATAACGGATAACGCCGTGCCGAGAAGCTTTCCGCTTATATACGCGCTTTTATTGTTCGTGCTGATATCGGCGGTCAGGTTTTCGTATCGCTTCCTGCGCAGGGAAAGAATAGCCCTTGGGCGGCACCGTGAAGGCGAAAGAAGGCGAACCATGCTCATCGGTGCCGGTGCTGCCGGAGTTATGGCGCTCAGAGAATTTAAATACAGCGAGCATTCCGAAAACCGCGTCGTGTGCATCATTGACGATGACGGAGACAAGAAAAACAAGCGCCTGATGAACGTTCCGATAGTCGGCGGACGCGATGCAATATTATATGCCGCGGAAAAATACAGAGTCGATGATATCGTTTTTGCCATACCGTCAATGCCCAACAGGGAAAAGCGCGATATCATGGAGATATGCCGGAAAACGGGCTGCAGGCTCAAGACCCTGCCGGCGCTGTACCAGCTTGCAAACGGAGATGTCAGCATAAAGCAGATACGCGACCTCGACATCACCGACCTGCTTGGCCGCGAGACCGTGAATGTCGAGCTGTCGGATATCACGGGCTATATCGAGGGCAAAACGGTGCTCGTAACGGGCGGCGGCGGAAGCATCGGCAGCGAGCTGTGCCGTCAGATAGCCAAGAGCGGCGTAAAAACGCTTATAATTTTTGATATCTATGAGAACAATGCCTACGATATACAGCTTGAGCTGAGGCACAGATATCCAGAGCTCGATCTTGTAGTGCTCATAGGCTCTGTGCGCGACAGAACACGTGTTTTCAATATATTTGAGAAGTACAGGCCGGAGCTCGTTTTCCATGCTGCGGCGCACAAGCATGTTCCGCTTATGGAGGATTCTCCTGCTGAGGCAGTGAAGAACAACGTGTTCGGTACGCTCAATGTCGCTCAGGCAGCAGCTGAGTTCGGAGCACGGCGCTTCCTTCTCATATCCACCGATAAGGCCGTCAATCCCACGAGCATCATGGGCGCGTCAAAGCGCATATGCGAGATGATAATCCATATGATGAGCTCTCGCTCGAAAACCGAGTATGTCGCCGTAAGATTCGGCAATGTTCTCGGCTCAAACGGCAGCGTCATACCACTGTTCCGCAAGCAGATACTTGCCGGCGGCCCCGTGACGGTGACGGATAAGAACGTCATACGCTATTTCATGACCATCCCCGAGGCTGTGTCGCTCGTGCTTCAGGCCGGCGCATACGCAAAGGGCGGGGAGATATTTGTCCTTGATATGGGCGAGCCTGTGCGCATCGACGATCTTGCGAGGAACATGATAAGGCTTGCGGGCTTTGAGCCGGATGTGGACATAATGGTCGAATATACGGGCCTGCGTCCCGGCGAGAAGCTGTTCGAGGAGATACTCATGGCTGCCGAGGGTATGCAGAAAACGCCGAATAATCTTATCTACATAGGCCACGATACAGAGCTCGATGTCCGAGAATTTGAAGAAAAGCTCATGTATCTGCGCTCGATAGACGAACGTGATACTGAGCTTTTGCGTGAGCATATTGCTGACATGGTGCCGACCTTCATAGGCCGGAAGGCTGATAAAAGCGAGCAGGTCATGGCTTGACCATGGGCAGCCCCTTTATTATGCGCCGCGGATTTTCGTAAAGAAGTATCTGCGCATAGTCTGCCGAGTGCTCGGCCTCGATGTATTCGCGCAGAGCGGACAGATCCGCTGTGCGGGAGGCAGTGCCGTGCGCGTCGCTCGCGGCGGCATGGGCAAGCCCGTGTGCAAGCATCCACTTGGCACAGCGCTGCGCGTGGCGGCCAAGCAGCCCGAAAACGCTGTCCTTGTTTATCTGCAAAACATAGCCCAGCTCGAACCAGTCGATGCACAGCTGGGGATTGCGGTGCACAGACTCGTAGCGCTCAGGATGTGCGATAACGGGCTTTATTCCGAGCGCGGCAAGCCTTGTGAGCTTGCGGTCAATATTGATGATGCTCTCATCGAAGGGAAATTCGACGAGCATATAACAGCTGCTGGCGAGAGTCAGCAGCTGTTTTTCTTTAAACAGCTCCGGCGTGTCCTCCGTGCAGAAAATTTCCGCTCCGGCGAGAATTTTAAGAGGTATGCCGGCATTGTCTATAGCTGCGCGCAGAGCAAAAAACTGCTTGAGCAGCTCGGCGCTCTGGTAGTTTGGCTGCGCACCGGGAATATTGCAGTGCGGAGTTACGATAACGACATCCGTGCCGCCCCTCACTGCGTCCTGCGCCATGAGAAGCGAGGTCTCCATAGAGCCTGAGCCGTCATCGACGCCGGGCAGCATGTGGCAATGTATATCTATCAAATGACTAACCTCGTTTTCCTTGCTGTATACCTGATCACTGTATATATAATACAACAGCCTGTCAAGGCATAAGCTTACAGCACGTCCGCTTTGAACGTGCTGTAAATTCAAGCTTTCTTTTATTCTGTCCGCAGCGCAACGACGGGATCCTTGTTTGCCGCGACACGCGAGGGGATAAGACCGGCAACGACCGTCAAAAGCATACTGATGATGACAAGTATTACGGCGGCGGCTGGCGGCAGCACGGCGTTTATCGAGTAAATGCCGGTCAGACTGTGAACGAGCGCGTTTATCGGCAGGCAAAGCAGTATCGTCACCAGAATGCCTATAAGTCCGGCTGCAAAGCCGACTATGACAGTTTCGGCGTTAAAGACACTGGATATATCCTTTTTCGATGCGCCGATGGATCGCAGTATGCCGATCTCCTTCGTGCGCTCAAGAACGCTTATATAGGTTATGATACCGATCATGATGCTCGAAACGACAAGGCTTATCGCAACGAAGGCTATGAGTACATAGGATATGACGTTTATGATCGTCGTAACGGAGCTCATGATGAGCGCAACATAGTCGGTGTAGCTTATCTGATCCTCGGCATCGACCGTGGAGTTATACTCGTCGATGACCTCGGCGACCGCATCCTTTGCAGCGAAGGTCGAGACATATATATTCACGCCTGAAGGGGAGTCGAGATCGACATAGCCGAGCGTGCGCAGGTTTTTTTCATAGCTCGAGCTCGAGAAGGTCTCCGGCATGAGCTCGTTGTAGATCAGCTCGTAGCCCTCGTCGGTGATATAGCAGCTGTCAAAGGCCTCCGCAAGGGAAGCGGTCGAAAGCTGGCTCATCTGGTTTTTTACCTCTTCGGCGTAAGCCTTTTTGACCTGCTCGGTCAGCATCTCGCGCATATAGCTCATAAGCGTCTCGTCATCCATGGCGCTGAGCATCTCCGCATACTCGGGGTAGCTTTCAACTACCTGCTTTTCAATATCCTCGCGGGAAACGCCGCTGAGCTTTTCATCTATCATAGAGCTGACGTAGGAATCCGGCGCAAGGGACATGTAGGCTATGTAAAGCTCGGCCTTCTTGGCCTGATCTATTCCGGCGCAGTAGTCCTGCACGGCCTTTTTGATCTCATCTGAGGACAGAGCCTTGTCGCTTGCCTTGAAGGGCAGGCCTGTGAATATATCATGCTGGGGATCCTCAAGCTGCTGCTTTACGAGCTCCTTCTGAGCGGTCTGCTCCACAACGTATTTTGTCAGCGCGTTCGTGTAGCCTATAGCTCCGTTCATCATGCCGCTGACGGCCTCCGCGCTCTGGCGCACAACGCCGACTATCTTCAGCTGTATGCCGTTGGAGTACAGCGTCTTGAGTCCGAGCTCGTCGCTGCTTATGTCCTTGTATTCGCCCGTCTGGGGATCCTTCTGCCAGCAGTCGGCAGGGAGGATGAGGCTGAAGGTCTTTTTGCAGACATCGGCGTAGCTCCAGCTTTCGAGCTTCGAGGTGTCGGTCTGCTGACCGCTCATGTAGCCAGTCATGGCCGAGAGCATTTCGTTTGAGGATTTAAGCCCCAGCGCGTACAGCACCATGTCCGATACCTCGTTGTTCTCGTCAACGATCAGAACGACCTCGTCGTAGCTCTGCGGCCATGAGCCGTAGAGCACATCGTACTGTCCCTGCAAAACAGGGCTTATGAGCCCGTCGTCGCCGGGCAGCATCTCCTGCCATACGACAAACTGGCTCTGCGTGCTGCTCATGCCGGAGGATGAGAACATACTGTTCATCGACTCGTTTACCGACTCCTCGGCATCCTCGCCGATAACGCCGGCGCGCATTTTGCTCATGAGGCTCATCACGTCGGACTTGACGATCTTGCCGTCGGAATCCTTGGTGTAGAGATTCATCGGCAGATTATAGGTGTACTGAACGTTCGTGGCGTTCTGACTGAGCTTTGAGTCCGTGCTCATCTGCTCGTCAAGAAAGGTTTTGAGCTTCGTGACGTTGTTTTCCTGCACCTCAGTGCTGGTCATGGCATTCATCATTTCATACATGATGGTGTTGCCGTACACTGCATCCTTATCGTGCTTGTTTGCAGCGTCGTCGGCGTTTATGCCCATGAGCGTCGTCATGAGAGAGGACATGTCCACGGTTTCGGCCTGAATCGATATCGGGTAGGACGACAGAGTGTCCTCCTGAACACGGTCGATGTAGTTGTTGACGCCAGTTGATATCGAAAGGATCAGCGCAATGCCGATAATGCCGATGCTTCCGGCAAAGGCCGTGAGTATCGTGCGGCCCTTTTTCGTCATGAGGTTATTGAGCGACAGGGAAAGCGCAGTGACATAGCTCATTGCCGTTTTTCTCTGAACAGCAGGCTCGCTGATCTCGTCATCCTGCGCGGAGTAGGGCATGGTGTCGCCGGTAATAAGGCCGTCCTTGAGCTTTATTATGCGCGAGGCATAGCTGTCGGCAAGCTCGGGATTGTGCGTTACCATGATGATGAGCTTATCCTTGGATATCTGCTTCAGTATCTCCATGATCTGCACGCTCGTTTCAGAGTCGAGCGCACCCGTAGGCTCGTCGGCAAGGAGAATGTCGGGGTCGTTTACCAGCGCACGGGCTATCGCAACGCGCTGCATCTGACCGCCGGACATCTGATTCGGCTTTTTGCCGAGCTGATCGCCGAGCCCGACCTGCTCAAGCGCCTTTACCGCTCTCTCGTGCCGCTCTGTCTTGCTGACACCCGACAGGGTGAGGGCAAGCTCAACGTTTGCAAGCACCGTCTGATGAGGAATGAGGTTGTACGACTGAAAAACGAAGCCGATCGAGTGGTTGCGGTAGCTGTCCCAGTCGCGGTCGCTGTATTCCTTCGTCGAGCGGCCGTTTATGACAAGGTCGCCGCTCGTATACTGGTCGAGACCGCCGATGATGTTCAGCAGCGTCGTTTTGCCGCAGCCGGAGTGACCAAGCACGGCGACAAACTCGCTTTTTCGGAACTCAAGGTCGATGCCCTTGAGCGCATGCACCGTTTCATCGCCGACCGCATAGTCCTTTGTTATGCCTTTTAATTTGAGCATTCAGCAATTCTCCCATATTATAATATAATGTGTAATGGAGTCATTATCGACTTTTTTGAGCTTAAAGTCAATAGCCGTAACAGAAAGTTAAGAAAATAGTGAGAGAAGAGATGCGCTCGTCCGGTGTTGACATTTTGGCGGCTATGGGTTAAAATAACCCTGTTATGCCTCCGTAGCTCACCAGGATAGAGCGTGCGCCTCCTAAGCGCAAGGTAGTGAGTTCGAGTCTCGCCGGGGGTGCCAGGTCCGACAGTGTAAAGCTGTCGGATTTTTTCATTATTACAATTACCGCAAATGCTGCGGTGCTGCGCTGTAATATGTCCAAATGCTTCCTCTTATATTTATTGTTGCCAATGTGCACAAAAACGGAGCCTCACAATGTACAACATGTCGAAAATGTACAAATAAATTGAAGTTTAGTGTTCCGAGTGATAATATAATAACATCCAGACGGCGGCGGGATATTTGCCGCAGTCATTTGAAACGGGGGAACACTATGAGAGACCTGAAGCATCTTATTTATTTCGAAAGTCTCCTGCGGGAGGCCAACAACGCGCTTGTAAAACAGGCGTGCTCAGAAGGGAAGCTTGCGCTTGCCTACAACTGCTCTTACATACCCGAGCCGCTGCTTGACATCGAGGGCTGCTTCGGCGTAAGACTGCGTGCACCGGGCTGCGCAAACCCTGATCTTGCGACCTATTATATGACAAACCGCTCCTGCCCTTATTCCAAGAGCATACTTGAGCGGGCCTTTGAAGGCGGCTACAATTTCATCTCAGCCCTCATCGGTCAGGAATGCTGTACAACGATGAACCGTATGGAGCAGTATTTTGATTACTGCAAGCTCATTCCAAACGAAAAATTCTTTACAGCCTGCATTGACATGCCCATAAAAAAGGGCGATTGGTATGCCGGCTATTTCCGCCGTCAGATAGAAAAGAAGATCATCGCTCCGATGAAGGAGACCTACGGCGTGGACTATTCCGAGGAAAAGCTCATGGACGCTATTGAGCGCCATAATGAGATATGCCGCCTTATTACCGAGATCGGCAGCTATCGCAAGCTCGACGAGCCTACTATCACGGGCTATGAGTTCCACATTATCCAGCTCGTGACGCTCGTGTGCCCGAAGTACCTCATCGTTGATAAGCTGCGCGAGACGGCGGAGGAGCTCAGGACCCGCGAGCCGGACGAGAAGCCGGACTACAGGGCAAAGGTAATGCTTGTCGGAAGCGAGATCGACGATCCCGAGTTTACAAAGCTTGTCGAGATGTGCGGTGCCCGCGTCGTTGCCGACCGCTACTGCTTCGGCTCGCTGCCCGGCAGGGAGGAGATCGTTGTCAAGTCCGGCCAGCATCCGCTGGACGCGCTGGCAGAGCACTATATGCTTATAAACGAGTGCCCACGTGCAATGGGCACGGAGAATATCATTGCCCGCAAGCAGTATCTGTACGATATCGCAAAGGAGTACAAGGCAGACGGCATAATTCTTCAGAACATGAAGTTCTGCGAATACTGGGGCTATGAGCGTGCTATTGCGGCAAAGTGGCTGGCCGAGGGACTGAATGTACCGTCAGCGATACCTACCTGCCAGATAGAGCGCGACTACGCAAACGCGGCCACCGGCCAGCTCCGCACGAGATTTCAGGCCTTCGTCGAATCGCTTGAGATCAAGAAAATTCAGGCCAATTGAGGAGGGGAACAGCTATGTGGAAAAGAAAGATCAGCATCAAAGAGCAGTACGGCAGCCTTGAGCACTTCCTCAAAGGCGATGAGCCCTGCCATTACATAGGCCAGAGATACATCGAAGGCACGAACTTCTATGCCCGCCGCGAGTGGCGCGGCGTAAAGGACACGGCGTTTGCGTTTTATAAATGGCTGTGCACATGGGTCAAGATGGCTATATTCGTCATGCACGACCCCGTGCGTATCGCAAAGGCGTTTTGGAAATACCGCTGGCTGTCGGCATACCTTGCAGCACCCATGATGGTCGATAAATGGATAGAGGGCGACCGCGGTGAGGCGCTCAGGGCGGATCTTTACGCGCTCGACTGCATGATCTCCGACTCGACCGACACCCTGTGGAAGAGTCTGAGAGCCGACCGCAAGCTCGGTGCTACCAAATGGACGGATGTCACCGTTGCCTTTGACTACACTCTGCCCAAGCACATAATCTTCGGCTTCCCGGGGCACTATGCGATAAACATGCAGCAGCACGCGGCCTTTATGCTGCCGCTCATGCGCAAGCAGCTTGGCTGCTACTATGTCGATCAGGCCGTTTCCTGCGGCATTCCCGGGGATATGTGCACTCTGCCTCTGGTCGAGGTCGGCGTAGCGGTCGATGGCGAGTACCCCGATATCGGCAACTGCTGGCTTACGACCAATAACCCCTGCGATGCGAACATGATGGACAACACCGCAATGTGGCGCGCACTGTCCAATGACGGCAAAAAGGCCGTACATCCCTTTACATCGCCGCTTATGTATGATGATCCGACCACCAAGGAGCTCGGCATTCACGAGGTGTACTCGGCCATTGAGTTTCTCGAGGAGCAGTTCGGCGTTCCCTTTGACTGGGATGCCTTCATTGAGCACATCGAGGATACCAATGAATTTAACCGCGGCTCATTAAACCGCTGGGATATCTACGCCAAGAGCGATAACGGCGCACTGAACTCCGTCGTTCAGGGCCTGTTCCGCATCTACTTCTATCAGCAGGGCGGCACGAAATATTTTAAGAAGGCCAACAGAAAGATAAACAGGGTCTTTGAAAAGTGCGTGCGGAATAACATCCATCCGTTCCCGCTTGCGCGGCACCGTGCGCTGGCATGGTCCTGCGGCTCGACCTACTACGCCCATGGTGTGCAGTGGCTGTATAACTGCTGGGGCATTATGACCGTCATAAATATGGACTCGCTCACCGGCCACAATATCGTCGATACCACCGACCGCGACACCATGATGAGCGACATTGCCGACTGGCACGCGAGAACGCCCATGCGCACCCACACCGTCGGCGGCAACCGCCACCTGATGCAGATGTGGGAGACGGCGGAGAAGTTCAACTGCGATACGATCATCATGTATGACGATATCGGCTGCAAGGGCATGGCCGGCGCTCAGGGACTGCTCGAGGAGGAGTTCCACAAGCACCGCGACAGATTCAATATCATCTGGATGCCGCACGCTCTCATGGACTGCCGGATTGTTCCCACGAATGAGGCACGCAAGACCGTTAATCAGTATATGCAGAGCGTTATGCACGAAGAGCCCGTTGACCCGACCCTCGTTGATTTCGACGACGAGCTGGGCTGGTAAGAAAGGAGAAGCAGCATGAAAGTATTGGCTAAGATAATGGGCGTTGGAGGCCTCACGCTCGCGGCGCTTTTTGCGGTATACTATTTTAATCTGGATATGCGCCTTATGCGCAGCGTCATCGTGCCGTTTTTGGACAAGCACCATGACAGCGTAAAGCGCGAGCACATTATCTGAGGAGGCGGGACAATGAGCTATACAAATCATAATATTCTCCCGAGAGCACTGTCCTACGAGGAGAAGGAAAACCGCAGGAAGGGCATATACGACAGCTTTGCAAACTATCTTGTCTATTGTCCAAAATGCAAATACGTCATCAAGACCAATATGTATATCCAGCGCGCCGAGGCATACATCGACGAGCTGCATGAGCGCGGTACGGTCTGCCCGAAGTGCGGGGAAAATACATGGACGCTCGGCTACCCGCTCGGAACGCTCACAGGATTTGTTAAGTTTTCGTGAAGAAAGTGAAAATTTTTAAATTTCGAAGTATGTTATTGTAGATAACGCCGAAAAAAATATATCGTCTGGACTTTGATATAAAATTACTTTATATTTAAGCTGTGAGCGGGGCTTTTACCGCTCAAAAAATAAAAATAAAGGAGACCGTTTGAATGAAGAAAAGACTGTCGCGCCTGCTTGCATTCATGCTCGTTCTGTGCATGTGTGTAACTCTGATGCCCGCAGCGTTCGCAGATGACAATGAGGTAGAGATACTCTTCCTTGACACCTCGGATGTTCACGGACAGCAGTTTGCAACGGACTATACAAAGGATCAGGATCAGTCCGGAACGCATTATCAGTCCATGACACGTGTTGCGACCTACATAAAGGAGCAGCGTGCCGCGTATGAAAATGTGTTCCTCAGCGACTCCGGCGATACCGTTCAGGGCACGCCGCTGACCTACTACTATGCTTTCATGCAGAAGGATGTTCAGGATCCCGCAATGAAGGTCATGCGTATGCTCGACTACGATATGTGGGTAGTGGGCAACCACGAGTTTAACTACGGTATGGACATACTCCAGCGCCAGCTTGACTATCTCACCTCCGAGTCTACCGAGACCGAGTCTCAGGTCGGCGTTTCCATGGCAAACTATCTCGACGCAAGCAGCAACAGCGACGAGAGCAAGGACTGGAAAACATGGAACGGCTATGCGCCCTATGTCATCAAGGACTATGACGGTGTAAAGGTCGCAATTATGGGCATCGGCAATCCCAACATCCCCAACTGGGATGTCCCCGAAAACTGGGAAGGCATTTACTTTGCCGGCGTTGTCGAGACCTATAAGCACTATGAGAAGGAAATGCAGGAGCAGGCAGACCTCATCGTTCTCGTCAGCCACAGCGGCATCGACGGCGACTCCGATCGCTCCGACTTTATCCGTGAGCTTGTCTCCACTACCGACAGCATTGACCTCGTTTTCTCCGGCCATGAGCACCGCAACGGCGTTACCATGATCGCAAACACCGAGGGCGAGGAGATCCCCGTTATCTCCCCGAGCACAAAGGCAGCAGCCGTAGGCCGCGCACTTTTCACCTACAACAAGACCACCGGCGAATACACCGTCGATGCACAGAGCGTTCCGATGACCGACAAGAGAACCGCACTCTATGAGCCTGATGCAGAGCTCGTTGCCGCTCTCCAGCCCTATGAGGACGCTACATGGAACGAGTATATGCTCCAGCCCATCGGCACAGCAAGCGGAGACTTTACCGCAAGCGGCCTCGGCACCGGCCCCTCGGCCTTTGTCGATCTCGTAAACCAGGCTCAGATCTGGGGCGCGTATGACCGCGGCGGCGTGAATACGCCCGACGACAAGAGCGACGATAAGCCCGCACAGCTTTCGATCACCGCGCCTCTTCTCTCCGGCAATAACGAAAACCTTATCACCAAGGGCGATATAGTTCTCGGCGACATGTTTGCACTGTACCGCTATGAAAACTGGTTCTATCAGATAACGATGAGCGGCAAGGAGGTTCGCACATGGCTTGAATGCTCGGCTTCCAAGGTCATAACCAAAGACGACGGCTCCTACGATGTCAGCGGCGGCCTGACCTATTACGATGTTATCTACGGCGAGGGCTTCAGCTATGTCATTGACCCGACGGCTCCCAGTGGCAGCCGCATCAGCTCCATGACCTATAACGGCAAGGAGGTCGCCGACGACGACAGCTTCACCGTTGTTATCAACAACTACCGCTTCAATGACGGTGGCAACTACATCACCTACCTCAACGAGCACGGCTGCAGCTTCACTCCCAACGACGATAGCCGCGTTATCTACTCGACCCAGTACGACATGATCCAGGGCGAGGACAAGGGTCAGGCACGCAACCTGCTTGCAGATTACATCAAGGAGCAGGGCACCATCTCTCCCGAGATAAAGTCCACATGGAAGATCGAGGCCAAGAGCTTTGAAAATCCCTTCACCGACGTATCTGAGAGCGCATGGTACTATGACAGCGTCATGAAGCTTGCAGAGAGCGGCGTTGTCAAGGGCACGACCGATACCACCTTTGATCCCAACGGCATATGCAATCGTGCTCAGGCAGTCACCATGCTCTGGCGTGCAGCCGGCAGCCCCGAGCCGACTGCGACAAGCAGCAGCTTTACCGATGTAAAGGCCGGCAGCTACTATGAGAAGGCAGTTCTGTGGGCGGTCGAAAAGGGCATCACCCTCGGCACGACCGATACCACCTTCAGCCCCAACGCAGTCTGCACCCGTGCCCAGCTCGTGACCATGCTCTGGCGTGCAAACGGCTCTGAGGAGGTCCGCACATGGTGCAACTTCTCGGATGTAGGCCAGTTTAACTGCTACTACGCAATGTCCGTATCATGGGCAGTTGAAAAGGGCATCACCAAGGGCACAAGCGCCACCACCTTCAGCCCCAACGATGTCTGCACCCGCGCACAGCTTGCTGTATTCGTTGCAAGAGCAGCATAATAACACCGCATATTTAAATTATCACGGCAGGAGCGAAAGCCCCTGCCGTGATTTTTCTGCCTGTCGAGCTTTGCTGTAAAAAATGTGCACAGATGCTCTGAGGGTGTTTTGGCAATAGTACACATATCAATACGTTTGAATTTGTATATACGGCAGAAATTCGGCATCTGAGTTGAACGCCGGAAATGAACATGATAATATAAATTATCCGGCTTTGGCTTCGGGCTTTCTGCACCGAAAACAGTTGGAATACAATAACTATTTACGATAGCTTGGCAAAGGAGGAAACAAGAATGAAAAACGTGAAAAAATATTGCCTGCTGCTTTCAATTATAATGAGCTTCCTTCTGACCGCGTGCTCGGAGCCGATAAAGACGGTCGCAATACCCGAGCTTCAGTTTGCAGCTCAGGAAGCGGAAATACAGCCGCCGGAGCTGAAGAGATCGATCAGCTTTGACAAAGACAGCCTGACGGCATTTTATTATGATGTACCGAGTGCCGAGGCAATGCTCAAAGAATATTACAGCGTCCCCGAGATAGTAAACGGCGAGGTCGAGCTTATCGATAATACAGACGGCTATTGGCTTTATAAGGCCGGCGACGGTACGCTGATGCTCGACATGAGTGCCGGCACATGGACATATTCCACTCCGATACCATCGTCAGCGCCGGAGGATCTGCCGTCGGATATAGACGCTCAGGAAATAGCGACGAGCGCAATAAACAGCAGCGGACTTGATATTGGCCTTGTAAAGGATATGGGCACGGTAAGCTATATAACCGACGATAATAATGAGCCGATCATATTATCCGGTAGTTGATGGCCGCGCCGCATATGGCATATTCAAGACCACCGTGGACATAGGAGAAGGCGGAAAGATCGTTTGTTTTTCCAAGCAGTCATATGGGCTTAAAGAGCTCGGAGAGGTAAGACTGAAGAACGCTGATGAAGTCAGAGCCGACCTTAACAGCGGCAAATTTGTTTCAAATGCCGCGGGGACAGACGGTGTGGCTACCTTGACGGACTACAACCTTGCATATTACTGCGACGGCCTTGCCAAGGACGGCAAGCTGTATGTGCAGCCTGTTTATGTCTTCTCGGCTGAGATCGATAATGACGCAGGAGAAGCCGAGCACTTTGAAGTGTTCGTTGACGCGGCATCACAAGAGTAAGTCAATAAGCCCAACGCACCGCACGGGTTTCCGTGCGGTGCATTTTTGCGCCTGTTTCCCCTCTGCTGCAGGGTACTGCATGAATATGCGGCTTGACAAAATAATAAAATAATTTATACAATAGCTCGCGTATGTTGTGATATTGCACAAAAAATTATAAAGTTAATATACAAAACGGAGAAAGTGCATAAATATATTGAAATAAAATGCCTGAAATGCTAAAATGTTAACAGACACCATTCCGAGGAACCATTCCGAGGAATGGAAACGGGAATAAAACATGAAATGGGGGAGTTTAACAATGAGAGACCTGAAGCATCTGAACTGGTTTGAAAACCTCCTTCAGGAGGCGAACAATGAGCTCATCGGTCAGGCCAAAAAGGAAGGGAAGATATGCGTCGCCTTTGTATGCGAGAATACGCCGGAGCCGCTTATGAACCTCGGCAATGCCTTCGGCATCCGCCTGCACGCGCCGAATACCGGCTCCATGGATATCGCAACATACTACATGACGAGCTTCCTGTGTGAAACATCGAGGGCGCTTCTGGAGCGCGCCATTGAGGGCGGCTTCAATTTCGCCGACTGCGTCATCGCGCCGGACGGCTGCACGATGATAAACCGCTGCGTGGAGAACATGGAGCTTCTCAAAACCATGGGGGAGGGCAACGATAAGTTTTTCCACGAATATATGGAGATACCCCTCAAGGCCGACGATAACGGCGTTGAGCTGCTTATTCTTCAGTGCAAAAATCATATACTCAAGCCGCTGCACGAAAATTACGGCATCGACGTTTCAGATGCTTCTATACGCAGAGCCGTCGAGGAGCATAACCGTGTCTGCCGCGTCATAACAGAGATCGGAAACTTCCGCAAGGAGGCAAAGCCGCGCATAACCGGCTATGAGTTCCACATTCTGACCCTCGCAACGTATGTTATGCCGCAGTATCTTATCATCGACAAGCTCGAGGAAACACTCGAGGAGCTGAAAACACGCGAGCCAGAGGAAAAGGAATACCGTGCACGAATAGCGGTCGTCGGCTCCGAGGTCGATGACAGCGGCTTTATAAAGCTCATCGAGGAAACGGGAGCCTATGTCTGCGCTGACCGCTTCTGCTTCGGCTCGCTGCCCGGCAGAATGGAGATAAAGCTCAGTGACGATGAGGATGCGCTTACTCAGCTTTGCCGCCACTATGTCTACAACGGCCACTGCCCGCGCATGTTCAACATGGAAAAGGTCTATGGCCGCAAGGCGTATGTAAACGATATCGCAAAGGAGTATAAGGCAGACGGCATCATATATCAGCAGATAAAATTCTGCGACCCGTGGGCGTATGAGAGGCTTCTCGGCTCGACGATGCTGCGAGAGGATTATAATTATCCTGTTCTGTCAGTTGACAGACCGTATAATATAAGCTCGTCCGTCGGCCAGATGCGCACCCGTGTTCAGGCATTTGTAGAGAGCATTGAGATCAAAAAGCTTCAGGGAGGTGCAAAGTAATGGCTATCGTAGTGAATGACAAAAAGCGCAAGGGCGAAAAGCAGTTAGGCGTTCTTTTTGACCAGGGCAAGGTCCGCCGCCGCCGCGAGTGGCGCGGATTGAAGGACACGCTGTACGACTACGGCAGATGGCTTTACATACTGTCGATCCTCGCCGGAGTCATAATCCACCCCCGCAATATCAAGGGCATGTTCCGCTACAGATGGTTTGCAAACTATCTGGCCGTGCCTCACATGATGGATAAGTTCACGATAGGACTGCGCGATGAGCCGCTGAGGATAACGCATATTGCAATGAACTTCGTCGTAAAGGACATAGCAACGGCTATCAGCAACGCCATGCGCGGCGACCGGCGCACGGGCAACGACGTAAAGTATTCGGAAAAGTGCGTGCTTTGGGACGAGAATGCAATGACGGCGCTCATGATGGGCTTCCCCGATCTCAACTGCATCCTGCGCGAGGTACCGACGATGTTCTCGGCAAACCTCCTGAACCAGAAATCGGCGATGCATTACCTTGACGTTGCCCAGCAGTTCGGCATTCCGGGCGATGTGTGCCCCATGCCTGAGGCAGAGCTCGGCGTTTCAATTGACGATGATTTCCCCGTGCTCGGCAAATGCGCCGTTCAGGTAAACACGACCTGCGACGGCTCACTCATGGGCAACGGCCTTATCGCAAAGCGCCTCGAGCGCGAGTACGGCATACCGACCTTCCAGCTCGTAGCGCCCATGCGCCACACGCAGGAGGATGTTCAGCAGTATGCCGCCAACGATATAAAGCAGGCGATAGAGTTCGTTGAAAAAACGACCGGCGCGAAGTGGAACTGGGAGCATTATTTCGAGTGCGCAAAGCGCGTAAATCAGACGACGCGCAACCGTGTAGGCTGGCTCGAGGTCAACAGCACGCCTTATCCGCAGTTTGTCGGCGCAGTGTTCTCACTGTTTAACGATACCGACTACATGGGCAACTGCGGCCGCAGTGCGGAGTTCCCGCCGATAGAGGAAAAGATAAACCGACTCGTCCAGCAGGGCTATAAGAACAAGACCATGATGGCCTCCGAGTACCGCCACAGATGCATCGTCTGGGGCGTGCAGCCGCAGTATGTTATCGACATGCTCTACTGGATGATCCAGTGCTGGGGCGTTGTGCCGCTGACGGATATGCTTTCGATGGTCATAAGCGACGAAATAGCCGAGGAGGATACGCCCGAAAACCGCGAGAAGGCATATCACGATATGGCATGGCTTACGATGAACATGATCATGCGCAACCACACCCACGGCGGCTACAAGGTGCTTGTCGATGAGCTCTGGGAATACTGCGAGAAGATGAATGCCGACATGGTCATGATGTGGGAGCATATGTCCTGCAAGGCGCTGACCGGTATGCACGGCCAGTTCGAGGAGCAGGCGAGAGAGCGCGGCATCCACCTCGTCTGGGTCTGCCACGATCTGTGCGACCCGCGTGTCTACACCCGTCAGGCGATCCGCGATCAGTTCAACCAGTATATGCGCACAGTTATGCGTGAAGAGCCGCTCGATCCGAGCATTGAGTTCCTGCCGGATGAGCACGCATGGTAAGGAGGAGAAACGATATGTCAAAATTAAAAATGCTGCCCCTGAAGATGCTCGGCGGCGGAGCGGGGCTTTTCGCCGTGACCTTTGCGATATACTTCTTTAACCTTGATATGAAATTCCTTGCCTACTGCGTCGAACCCATCCTTGAATGGAACTACGACCGCATCCCAAGAAAGCAGTATGTATAAATAAGATTAAACGAGAGCCGCCACACAGCGACTCTCGTTTTAAATAATATTTATCTTGCAGAGCATCTTATCGAGTGCCTTGGCTACCTCCTCACGAGGTATCGACATACCGTCCCTGAGCCACTCCTCCAGAACGCCTGCCATGCCGGAGACTACGAACACGGCCTCCATAGCATCGTAGCGTGCGTCGCCGTCGGGGTGGAGCAGACGGTTTTCGTTTATCACCTTTTCGTTGAGCCTTCTTGTGATCCGCTGAAGCGACGAGCGGTTGTCATCGCGGGCAAGCAGCAAAAACAGCTCGCGCCTATCCTCAATATAAGCTGCCAGCTCATAGGCGAGTCTGCGGCTGTTATCCCTGTCGGTCGAGGGAAAAGCGCCCTCAAACAGCCTGTACAGCCCCGAGCTTAGCTCGTTTTCAATCTTTTCGTACAAATCGTACACGTCCATGTAGTGCAGGTAGAAGGTTCCGCGCCCAATGTCCGCCATGCGGCATATCTCCGCAACCGTGATCCTGCTGAGACTTTTCTGCTCAAGCAGGGTCAAGAAGCTGCTTTCGATTGCCTTCTTTGTTTTCCTCGTTCGCCTGTCCTCCATATTGCCTCCCGTGAACAGTCTGCGTCTGCCTGTGCATTAAAGCACGGCTGTCATAAAGCTGAGTATTGGCTTATGTGCCTGCGCTTATTATACTGCATACATGTACATTAGTAAACAGCTGTTTATAAAAATTTATGTGTACAGGAGGAAATTTATATGATCGAATACCGTGAGGCAAGGTGTGATGAAATTGAATATATCGCAAGGCTTACGACACTGTCCTTCGGTCACTACCCGTTTTTTGACCTTGCTTTTCAAAGTGCATTTGAGAACGAAAACGAATATTTCAGATATATGGAGAAGCTGCACCGAGTGCACACGCGGGCGAATATGAAGCGCCATAAGTGCTTTGTGGGGGTGAAAAACGGCAGGATAGTTTCAGCCGCGCTTTTGCAGGACCCGTCCAAAAAACGCATAAGCGTGTCCGACTATATCATGTCCGGCGGCGTGAGCCTGCTTTTTCCGGCTGGCTTTTCAAAGATCCTCGATTTTTTCGACGTTTCCGAGGAGGGGCACCTCGACTGCGCAGGGCAGCATCCGAACGCATGGTATATCGAGCTGCTGGCGGTAGACACGGGAATGAAGAGCTGCGGCCTCGGCAGCGGCATGATAAACGACTGCATCATACCGTATATCAGAGAAAACGGCGGCGGCGAGCTTGCCCTCACAACAAATACGGAGAAAAACTGCACGTTTTATAAAAAGAACGGCTTTAGCTGCTTTGCCGAGCGCAGCCTTGCGCACTGCGGTCGGGAGATAAAAAACTGGAGCTTCGCAAAAGCCGTATAACGAAAAACCTCCGGCGCAGCCGGAGGCTTTGATTATTTCTGCGCGTCTATCAGAATGCTCGATCTCACCGTTTCGCCGGAGCTGTCCTTGCCCTCAACGCCCAGACAGTAAACAGGGAAAGCGTAGGTCTTGCCGTCGTGCGCCCGACCGTCGGCGCAGTAGATGAGCTTACAGGCGATTATCCTTGCGTCGCTGCCAATTTCGCTTGGCTCACAGACATAATCCTTTGCTTCAATGCCGGCAGGATATCCTCGGCGTCGGCAGGGGAGGAGGCCATGCTCATCGCAAAGCCGAACACCGCCGCGTGCGTGCGCCCGTAAAGCTCGCCCAGCGCGTCCTTATCACCGTCTGCGATGCGCGCAATCAGCGCCTCAAGAACCTTGTATTCACTTGTCGCAAGCGTCATAGAGAGCATGATGTGAAGTCCTTTCACTATAACAATGCGTGAGCGGCCTGTTTTATTGCATGAAGGGGAATTTTTTTAAATTTCTTTTGTTTCGCCCTCAAATACCACGCAGGTCGGACCCGTGAGATACACGTCGTGGACAGAGCCGCCATCCTGCGTGAGCGAAACGAACAGCTCACCGCCGGGCATGGAGACCTTGACATTTTCGCCGGAAACGAGCCCCATGAGGGTCAGCGCAGTCACGATGCTGCCGCAGCCGGTGCCGCAGGCAAGGGTAAAGTCCTCAACGCCGCGCTCGTAGGTGACGGCCTTGATCTCGTCTCCTCCCGTGAGCCTTACAAAGCTCACGTTTGCGCCCTTGGGAAAAGCGGGGGAGTACCTGAGCGCCTTGCCGAGCGTGCGAAGCTCGTCCTCAGGCACGCTGTCCCAGTCATCTTTAATGAGTACCGCGTGCGGTATGCCGGGCTTTCCGAGCTCTATGTATGCGCAGTCTTTTCCCTCGGCTGCACGGTGCAGGTCTATGACCGAAGGGTCGTTCAGCCGTATGCGGTAGAGCGTTTTGCTTATCCTCTCGCCGATGACGAGACCTGCGGTCGTTTCAATGCGCTGCGTATCACCTGCAAGACCATGCTCATAGCCGTAGCGGGCAATGC
Source organism: Collinsella aerofaciens (assembly GCA_963633225.1). Taxonomy (GTDB): domain Bacteria; phylum Bacillota; class Clostridia; order Oscillospirales; family Oscillospiraceae; genus F23-B02. Next base: position 81,057 of record CAVGXR010000051.1, on the reverse strand, counting down.
AGCGCGCCCCGTTGCCGCACATTTCGCCGAGGCTGCCGTCGGAGTTATAAAACAGCAGCCGGTAGTCGGCATCGCCCTGTGCCCTTGCTGCGAGCATGAGCCCGTCCGCACCTATGCCCGTCCTGCGGCTGCAAAGCGTTCTTGCAAGTGCGGGAACTGATGAGGGCTCGACCGCCTCCGTGAGCGTGTTTATGATGACAAAATCATTGCCTGCACCGTGCATTTTTGTGAATTTCATGTTGACCTCCGTGTTCGTTAGAAAATAAATTATAGTGATTTCGCCTAATATGGCCTGTCCGATACTTGAATTTAACGATATACTATTATATAATATCACCAGCTTAGACGCAATATTGTTTCAGGAGTGTTAAAAATGACCGATTTTAAAGCATTATACGCTGAAAAACTTATAAGTGCAGAGGAGCTTGCCAAGCAGGTGGAGTCCGGCTGGGTTCTGGGCATGGACACCGCACCCTCGCAGACACCGGCAATTATGAACGCTATCAGCGCAAGAGTCAAGAGCAGCGATATAAAGGGCGTGAAGGTGCATACCCTTCTGGACGCTTATCCCTTTGAGTTTTACACCGATCCCGAGCTTTTCGGCAAGATGACCGGCTATTCATGGTTCAGCTCCGGCTATGCACGCAAGGCTGTAAACGGCGGTTGGGCGGACATTCTGCCGACCTATTACCGCGATATTCCGCGCCATCTCCGCACAGAGTACGAATTTGATGCCTTCTGCGTCGAGGTCTCGCCAATGGACAGCCACGGCTACTTCAGCCTCGCGCTCAACGGCTCCTATGCCGAAGCGATGATCGACAAGGCAAAGAGAATTTTCATCGAGGTAAACGAGGAGCAGCCCAGATGCGTGACCGGCATTCAGCTGCACGTTTCGCAGGTCGATGCTATCGTTGAGTATAACCACGAGCTGCCTGTCCTGCCTCCCGTCGCTATAGACGAGGTCAGCCAGACCATCGGCAACCTTATCGCAGAGCAGATACCCGACGGCGCATGTATCCAGCTCGGCATCGGCGCTATCCCCGACGCTACCGGCATGGCGCTCAAAACAAAGCACGACCTCGGCATACATACCGAAATGTTCACCGACTCCATGGTCGAGCTCATCGAGTGCGGCGCTGTAAACAACTCCAAAAAGCAGATCCACCGCGGCAAGACCGTTACGACCTTTGCCTACGGCTCCAAGAGAATATATGACTATGTTGACGACAACCCTGCAATGGTCATCCTGCCCGTCGATTACGTCAACGATCCCAATGTCATCTGCAAGAACGATAATATGATATCCATAAACGCGGCCATCGAGGTTGACTTCTTCGGTCAGGTCTGCGCGGAATCTGTCGGCACAAAGCACATGTCCGGCTCTGGCGGCCAGATAGACTTTGTACGCGGCGCATGTCAGTCCAAGGGCGGCAAGAGCTTCATCGCCTTCACCTCGACTGCAAAGGGCGGCACGATAAGCAAGATAAAGCCCATCCTCACCCCGGGCGCAGTCTGCACGACCTCTAAAAACGACGTTGACTACATCGTTACCGAGTATGGTATAGCTCATCTGCGCGGACGCAGCCTCGGCGAGCGTACACGTCAGCTTATCGCAATTGCACATCCCGATTTCCGCGACGAGCTCACCTTTGAAGCAAAAAAGCGCGGCATAATCATCTGATAGATATGACATACGAAAAAGCTCCCTGTCTCGGGAGCTTTTTCGCGTTTATTTATATACCCTTATATTTTCTTCGCGTTGCCATGCCGCCGCGGATGTGCCGCTCGGCCTTGTTGATATCAAGCAGCTCCCGTACCTGATGGTACAGTGCCGGACTGACAGCCTTCAGCCTTTCGGTGAGATCCTTGTGTACGGTGCTTTTTGAAATGTTAAACTGCTTTGCGGCGGCTCTTACCGTTGCTTTGTTCTCGATTATGTATTCGGCAAGCTCGCAGGCGCGCTCTTCAATATTCGTGTACACATGCACCACTCCCAAAACTCACATAGTCAATGTATATGACAGAGCGGGTGAGCTTATGCTTAAGCTGGCAGGGGTTCGGCTCCCGTCAGCTTAATGTACAGATACACAGGCGAAAAAATGTTCACAATGACGAAAAGCCGACACTTGCCAACAAAGTGACAAGATAGTATAATAAGCTTGAATTTGGCCGCATGAGCGGCCGGTGGAGAAAAACTCTAAGGAGGAGAAAAATGAAGAAACGTATCATCTGCCTGCTTATGACAGCCCTGATGCTCGTCTCGCTTGTGCCGTTCGGCGCAATGGCGGCGGTCGATCTCGGCGGCATAGGCGACATTATCGGGGGAGGGAGCAGCGGAAGCGACAGCAATGTGACGATAAGCTTCACAAAGCAGCCCAGTGACGTTACCGTTGCGGCCGGCGAAACGGCTACCTTTACCGCCGAAGCGAAAGTCGATGGGGGACTGTCCATCGGAGGGATCGACCTTCAGAAGGTAAAATATATCTGGGTCGATGCCGATACGATCATCAATGCAAGCGTTATTTTGAAGCTGATCTCTGGCATCGGCAGCGATGACAGCAGCAGCAATACCTATACCATTGAAAATGTGAAGGCTGAGGATAACGGAAAGCAGTTTAAATGCATTGCCTATGGCGGAGCTCTTTCCGGCACGAGCAAGGTTCCCGCCTATGCAGTCAGCAACGCTGCGACTCTCACCGTAACAGGCGGCACAACGCCCACGCCCACGCCGTCAACGAGTCCAACACCGTCTGAGACACCCACGCCGTCGGCAAGCCCGAGCGTAGACCCCAGCACATGTACGCATAAAAATCCCGAGCATCACGAGAAATCAGACGGCACCTGCGATCCGCACATCGAATACTGGTACTGTCCTGACTGCGGAAAGTATTTCACCGATGCCGCGTGCACAAACTCAATATCCCATGCAAAGCTCGATAACGGTCTGACAAAGGACAAGAATAACCATTCAGATCTTCAGAAGCTGCCCGCAAAGGCAGCCACCTGCACCGAAAATGGTAATGTCGCGTGCTGGTACTGCTCCGGCTGCGATAAGTATTTCACCGATGCCAGAGGCACATCCGAGCTGAGCAAGAGCGATGCAACGACCGACAAGATCGACCATGAATACACATGGGTGGCCGACGATACGGGCAGCTCGCATTATAAAAAATGCGTGATGTGCGGCAAAACATCAGGCACGAGCAAGCACTCCGGCGGTACTGCCAGCTGCAAGGCACAGGCAAAGTGTGAAAAATGCGGAGCAAGCTACGGCGAGCTTGATAAGACAAACCATGTTAATTTTGAGTACAAAAACGCGGTAAAGCCCAGCGGCACCAAGCAGGGCTACACCGGCGACAAATACTGCGCCGACTGCGGCACGTTCATTGAAAAGGGCGAGTATTATTACGCGCAGTGCGCCGGCGGCTGCAAGGATATAAAGCTCGTCAAGGGTACGCCCAAGACCTGCACCGAGGACGGCACGATAGATTACTACCAGTGCAGCAAGTGCAAAAACAAATATAAGGACGAAAAGGGCACTATCGACCTGACTGAAGAGGACCTTGTCGATAAGTGCACCGGCCACGATCTGCATCCCGGCACGGTCACGATCGGCAGCATTGATAAAAACAATCTCAAGCAGACTGCTTTAAACCTCGGCCTGAGCACCCCGCAGATCGTGCAGATGATCCGCGACGGCACGTTTGATATGGATCATATACTCGGCTCGCTTCAGGTCAAGGACATTGACCATTGCAGCGACGATCAGTATCACTGGCTCGGCTGCCAGCGCTGCGGAAAGACTCTTGAGGATCTGCGCAGCGAGATCGAGTCGATGGGCATAACCGTCGATGAGAGGCTTTACGAGCTCAGCCGCAAGACCGCTCACACCGGCGGTACGGCAAACTGCAAGAACAAGGCAGTCTGTGACGAATGCGGCGACGGATACGGCGAGCTTGCAGCGCACAGATATAACGCCGTCGTGACAGCGCCGACCTGCACCAAGGGCGGATATACGACGCATACCTGCTCGACCTGCGGTAACAGCTATACGGACAGCGAGACGGTAAAGACCGGCCACATTATAAGCTACGGCGTGTGCGAAAGCTGCAAGGGCAGGTTCTCAAATCCCTTCTATGATATGAGCGGCAGCGACTGGTTCTACAGCGCCGTCATGTGGGCGTACTATAGCCAGCCGCAGGTAACATCCGGCACCGACGCAAGCCATTTCAGCCCCAAGGCACCCTGCACCCGTGCACAGGTGGTCACGTTCCTGTGGCGTGCAGCGGGCAGACCTGAGCCCGCCGGCAGCACGATGAAGTTTGCCGATGTTCCGTACAATAACACCTACGCGCCCTACTACAAGGCGATCATTTGGGCGACGGAGCAGGGGATAACCAGCGGCACGGGAGACGGCAGCACCTTCTCTCCGAATGCGACCGTAACACGCGCCCAGTTCGTGACCTTCCTCTGGCGCTATGCCGGAGAGCCCTCGCCGAGCAATATGAGCACGAGCTTCTATGACGTTTCGGCAAACAGTCCGTACTACAAGGCGATCCTCTGGGCAGCGGAAAATAATATTACAAAGGGCAAGACCACAACGAGCTTTGCACCCAACGCTGCCTGCACCCGCTGCGAGGTCGTAAGCCTAATGTTCCGCGCATTCAGCACCGGCGCTGTAAACTGATAGACTATAAATACTCAAAGATAAATACTTAAAAAAGCACGGCTCAGCCGTGCTTTTTTAAGCAAAATTATGTTGAAATATACCGCTTGGAATGATATTATAAAAATACTTTTTAGAGACTAAGGAGCGGACATATGAGAAACGAAGCTATGAATCTTTCCAAAAACGAAATGATGATGGTCATGCACGATCAGGAGCAGGAGATAGAGAAGCTCAAGGCTCAGGTCGAGGAGCTTCAGGCGAAGCTCAACGGATATGATATAAAAGTAAGCGAGAGCGGAAGCCTTGCCGAGGCCTCGGCAAAGGTCAGCGGCCTGTTTGAGGCGGCGCAGCTCACGGTCGATACATATCTTGAAAACATGAAGCGCCGCGATGAGGAGGCCGAGGAGCTTTTTGCCGGTGTCCAGAAGCAGGCAGAGCAGATAATCGCCGAGGCCGAGGATGTTGCTGCAAAGCGCCTCACGGCAGCCGATGCCGAGATCGAGGAAAAATGGGCTGTCATCGAGAGCCGCCTTCTCGTCATGTACGAATCACACAAGGGACTTCAGGAGCTCGTCGAGTCCGGAATATTCACCGTTCCCGGCAAAAACTGAGTGCGCTTTAAAACTACATAAGCCCTTGATAAACAAAGAAAATCCCGTAGTTTCAACGACTACGGGATTTGCTAATTGTTGGAGCGGATGACGGGAATCGAACCCGCGCTATCGGCTTGGGAAGCCGATGCCCTGCCATTAGACGACATCCGCACGGAGGGGCCTGAAAGAAGCTTATATCGTTGTAAGCACAGGCGCGTTCAAGCTGCCGTGCGCAGCGCTTCGCTGCATGACGGCACTGCTTATTTTACACCTTGAGGCGTTTCTTGACAAGCCCTAATTTTCTGCACGGCAAAAGCATTTTTTCACCGCAGGATAAGTCCTGCGGTGATTTTTGCCTCTTTTAATCTTTGTTGAATTCTCTGAGCTCAAGCCCGGGATTTTTAGTGAGCGCCCAGTTGACGCACCACTCGGAGGTAAACAGCAGCAGATTGTTTCCGCGGAAATCCTGAACCCACTTGGTGTCGCTCGTGAGGTTGAGATCATTGGGATTGATCTCCTCGTTATCTATCCAGCGCACGACCTCGTAGGGCATACTGCGGCGGCGCACATCAACGCCGTACTCGTTCTTGAGCCTGTATTCGAGCACCTCGAGCTGAAGTATGCCGACGACACCGACTATGATCTCCTCAACGCCGGTGTACGGCTCGTGGAAGATCTGGATCGCGCCCTCCTGAGCTATCTGCATGATGCCCTTTTCAAACTGCTTGCGCTTCATCGTGTCGATACGCTCAACGCCGGCAAAAATCTCGGGAGCAAAGGTGGGTATGCCCTCAAACTCGACCTTCATGCCCTTGTCGCATATCGTGTCGCCGATGGAGAATATGCCGGGGTCAAACACGCCGATTATATCTCCGGCGTAGGCTTCGTTTATTATTGCCCGCTCCTGCGCCATGAGCTGCTGCGGCTGCGCAAGGCGTATGGCCTTGCCGCCCTGAACGTGGTAATATTCCTTGTCGCGCTCAAACTTGCCCGAGCATATGCGCATGAAGGCTATTCTGTCTCGGTGAGCCTTGTTCATGTTTGCCTGTATCTTGAACACGAAGGCCGAGAACTTGTCGTTAAAGGGATCGACTATCTCGTCGCCTGCCTTGCGAGGCAGGGGAGGCATGGTCATATCAAGGAAGCTTTCAAGGAACGGCTCTATGCCGAAGTTGTTGAGCGCAGAGCCGAAGAACACGGGGCTGAGCTTGCCGTCGCGCACCTGAGCGATGTCAAATTCATAGCCTGCGCCGTCCAAAAGCTCAACGTCGTCGCACAGCGTCCGGCGCAGCTTTTCGCCGATAAGTCCGTCGAGCGTTTCAACATCGTCAAGGCTGCACTCTATGGCCTTTATCTTGTCCTGACCACGGTGGAACTCGCTGAAGGCGAGTATCTCGCGCTTTTCGCGGTCGTATACGCCCTTGAAGTCGATGCCGCAGCCAATCGGCCAGTTTATCGGATATGTGCCGATGCCGAACTCCTGCTCAAGCTCCTCCATGAGCTCATACGGGCTTCGGGCCTCGCGGTCGAGCTTGTTTATGAAGGTGAAGATAGGAATATTGCGCATTGCGCAGATCTTGAAGAGCTTGCGCGTCTGCGGCTCAATGCCCTTTGCCGCGTCGATGACCATGACTGCGCTGTCGGCAGCCATAAGGGTGCGGTAGGTGTCCTCGGAAAAGTCCTGATGTCCGGGAGTGTCGAGAATGTTTATGCAGTAGCCGTTATACTCAAACTGCATTACCGAAGAGCTTATTGATATTCCGCGCTGCTTTTCAAGCTCCATCCAGTCGGACACGGCGTGCCGCGCAGTAGCCTTGCCCTTGACAGAGCCGGCGAGCTGTATCGCCCCGCCGTAGAGCAGCAGCTTTTCCGTAAGCGTTGTTTTGCCGGCATCAGGGTGCGAGATTATAGCAAATGTCCTGCGCCGTTCAATTTCCTTTCTCATATCAGCCATATATGCGTCTCTCCAAATATTTTTTCACATAGATTAATATATTATCACATATGCCGCACAAAAGCAAAGCTTTTATAAGTGTAAAAAAACCGCCGTGTCAGGCGGTTTTTCTTCAGGCTGTCAAAGAACTATGGGAAATAGGTGTAATGGGTAGAATCCAATACGCAGCAGGGGGAGTGTGAGGGGTAGCGAAACGGCGGCGCGGGAGTGAATGACATGCCGGCGGCATGTCAGAGCCGCGCCGTGACCGAGCCGCAGCGAGACAAGGTCCCGCCTCAAATTGGATTATAGCCATCAAAAACGCCTGATTTATCAGGCGTTTTGACGAGCGAAGCGAGATTTTTCGTGAAGCATAAGCTTCACAAAAAATGTGGCGTGTTTTGAAGCGTGAAAAAAGCCGCTGGCTTTTTTGACACGCTGAAAACCGGCCTCCAAGCCGGCTTTTTTAATCCTCTATTACGCTTATTATTTTTGTCGGAGTCGGGTCTGCGCTGTGACGGGCGCGGCTTATGACCGCGGCTATTACAATGCCGAGAACGGCGGCTGCAAAGGCAGCGATAATGCAGACCGCTTCACCGAGCGCGAGCGCATCGGCTATAAGATAGCCGGCAAAGAGCATAACGAGCGGCAGAATATATATCGCAAGCGCACCCCTTACAACGCCCTTTGTAGGCGTTTGTATCATGACGTGCTGCCCGCGGTGTGCGCCTATGGGATTCTGCACGACAGACTTCATGAGATTTTCGTATCGGCATTCGCCGCACTCGCTGCAATTGCCTCCGCATATACCGAGGCGTTCAACGACGACCTCGGCAAGGCCGTCATCCCGAATTTTAGTTATTATTGCTTCCTGAAGCATTATCATCACCTTTATGGATTATACACCTTAATATGCCTTGCCGCAAGTGGATGTTTATGTTATACTGTTCCATATAAGGTGTAAAAACATAGTGAAGATCAACAGGAGGTGGCTGCTGTGCCCAGTGTGCTCAACCTTAAAAAATCAAACTGCAAAAATTGCCACAGATGCATAAGAAAATGCCCGGTAAAATCGATCCGCTTCACGGGACATCAGGCGCACATCATAAGCGATGAGTGCATACTTTGCGGACAGTGCTTTGTCGTGTGTCCGCAGGAGGCAAAGGAGATAATCGACGACCGCGAGCGCGTAAGCGTCATGCTGCGCGGCAGCGCTCCCGTCATTGCAAGCTTTGACCCGTCGTTCTACGCCTGCTGGGAGGGCTGCGGTGCAAACTCGATGCGCAAGGCGCTCATCGAGCTCGGCTTTGCAGATGCCGAGGAAGCGGCCATAGGCGCAACTATCGTAAAGCGCGAGTACGAGCGTATGCTCAGGGAAGCAAAGCAGGACGTTATCATAACCTCCGCCTGCGCCTCGCTTAATCTGCTCGTGGAAAAGCATTTTCCCGAGCTGCGGCAGTATCTTGCGCCGGTAGTATCGCCGATGATAGCTCATGCGATGGACATAAAGCGGAGAAGGCCGGAGGCAAAGGTCGTTTTCATAGGCCCCTGCGTTGCGAAAAAGCAGGAGTATGAGGGGACCTGCGTTGACGCGGTGCTCACCTTCGAGGAGTTTGACCAGATGCGCCTGTCTGCCGGTATCGAGATCGAGCATGAGTTCGGCGAAAGCTTCAAGGGACGCGCACGCAGCTTCCCCGTAACAGGCGGCATAATAAAAAGCATGGATATACCCGATACGGGCTATCAGTGCATTGCGACAAATGGCCCTAAAAACTGCATGAACGCCCTCAACGACCTGAAAAACGGCAACATACACAAGTGCTTTATAGAGCTTGCCGTATGCGACGGAAGCTGCATTGACGGCCCTATCATGGAAAAGTACATAAATTCTCCGATACGGCATATCTACTCGGTGTGGAGTCATGTCGGCAAGGAGGACTTTGACGTTCCGCAGCCGGAGCCGGAAAAGCTCGCAATGCAGTATATAGGAACTCCCGTGAGCAAGGATACGCCGAACGAGGCTGAGATACGCGCCATACTCTCCAAGCTCGGCAAAAACGCAAAGGGCGATGAGCTCAACTGCGGCTCCTGCGGCTATAACTCGTGCCGCGACAAGGCTATCGCCATTTACCGCGGCAAGGCCGACTACAGCATGTGTCTGCCCTTTATCATGGATAAGGCCGAGCGCTTCAGCAATAAGATACTCAACAACATGCCCAGCGGCGTCGTTGTTGTCAACGAGGATCTGGAGGTTCAGCAGCTCAACCGCACGGCGCTGCAAATGCTCAACATCAGCCACGAGTCGGATATTCTCGGCGACAGTGTCGTAAGAGTGCTTGACACCGCTCCGTTTTTCACATGCCTCGAAACGGGAAAAACCGTGAAGAAGCTGCGCGGATATTTTTCTGACTATGAGAAATACTTCGAGCAGACCATAGTTTACGACCGCTCGTCGAAGATACTTATCGATATTATTTCAGACGTGACCGAGGAAGAGGAGGAGGCCCGCCGCCGCAAGGCGCTGAGCCAGCAGACGGCGGAGATAACAAACAACGTCATTGAAAATCAGATGCGCATAGTTCAGGAGATAGCCTCTCTTCTCGGCGAGACCACGGCTGAGACGAAGATAGCCCTGACGAGATTGAAGGAGTCGCTGAGCCTTGAAGAAGAATAATCTTTGCAGCGAGATAGCGTACATGAGCCTTAACCATTACGGCGAGCAGCTGTGCGGCGACCATGTAGAGATTGCCGAGAGCGAAAACTCGACCATCATCGTTCTTGCCGACGGTCTCGGCAGCGGCGTTAAGGCCAGTATACTGTCAACGCTCACCTCGACTATAATATCGACTATGCTTGCCGCGGGACTTGATATCCGCGACGCGGTAGAGACTATTGCCGACACGCTGCCGATATGCTCCGAACGAAAGACCGCGTTTTCGACCTTCACGATAATAAGGCTTGAAAACGACACGCACGCGGATATAATCCAGTATGAAAATCCGAATGTGATACTGTTGCGCAGCGAGCAGCTGTACGAGTTTCCGCTATCGACGATAACGATAGGCGAAAAGACCATCTACCGCTCAAGCCTTGAGCTTGAGGACGGCGACCTGTTCATCGCCCTGTCCGACGGTATGCTCTATGCCAGCGATAACGGTGTGCTGAACAGCTCGTGGGACAGAGCGGCTCTTGCAGAGTTCATGGGGCCGCTCAGCGATTCGGGACTGACGGCAAATGTTCTTACAAACATCCTCATGGAAGAGGTCAACAAGCTCTACGGCAGCAAGCCCTTTGACGATGCGACGGCCTGCATAGTCAAGATACGTCAGCGCCAGACCGTCAATATCGCGGTCGGCCCGCCGAAGAACATGAGCGACAACCACCGCATGATGGCGCTGTTTTTCGCCAAGGAGGGCAAGCACATCGTCTGCGGCGGCACGACCTCCAAGATCGCAGCGGAGTATCTGCACGCAAGCGTGCAGACAGATTACTCAACGCCCGACAAGGATATACCGCCGATACTGCACATTCAGGGTGTCGATCTTGCGACCGAGGGCATTATAACGGTAGACCGTATTCTGGACTACTCCAAGGATTATCTGAGCGATAACCGCAGCTTTGAAAACTGGTATTACAAGAAAGACGGCGCATCGCTTGCAGCCCGCATACTGTTTGAGGAGGCAACTGACATAAATATGTTCATCGGCCATGCGGCAAACCCCGCGCATGACGGCCTGCCCATAAACTTCAATGTCAAAATGCAGATACTCAAGGAGCTTTCGCAAAATCTGCAAAAGATGGGCAAGCGCGTGAAGATACACGATTTTTGATACTCTCAAGCGAGGAGTGCCTACCGAGCCCTTATATCAAAATATCATTCTTTTTGACCTTAGCCCAGTCGAAGCGCTCCAAAAGCTCCGAGGCGCTTTCGGGACTGCCGCCGGATATGCCGAGTGCTCCGGCAAGGTATCCGAGCAGCTCCTCGGGCGAATGCCTTCTGAGCAGCGCCTCTGCGCCGAGATCGCCGCAGCGCTTTGAAAGCTTTCTGCCGTCCGCGCCGGTAATGAGGGGCGCGTGATAATACTGCGGCGCAGTTCCGCCGAGCGTTTGTATCAGCCATATCTGCTTTGCTGTGGACGGCAGCAGATCGCGCCCGCGCACGACGCGGCTTATGCCCATATCCATGTCGTCGAATGAAACGGCGAGCTGATATGCATACACACCGTCTGAGCGCTTTATAATAAAATCGCCGCCATCGGCGAGATTTTCGGAAAATTTGCCGTAGTGCCCGTCGCAGAAGGATATCGTCTCATCTGGAAGCTTTATTTTCCATGCGGCCCTTCTGCCGGAGCGTTCGAGCTCCAGCCGCTCAAGTGTGCTGAGATACCTGCACCTGCATCCGGCATCGTGTCTTGATTCGCCGGGGTGCGGAGCGGAGGCGGCAAGCCGTTCGCTGCGGCTGCAATAGCAGGGATATAGCAGGCCGCGCCGCCGCAGCAGCTCAAATGCCTCGTCGTATTTATCGCTGCGCCCGCTCTGCGAATAGCCCTCGGAGGGGTAGCCCTCGTCCCAGTCAAGGCCGAGCGCCTTCAGAGTCTTGAAAATGCTGTCCTCGCTGCTGCGGCTGCTGCGCTCGGGGTCAAGATCCTCCATGCGGAACACGAGCCCTGCACCGGCGCTGCGTGCGTCCAGCCATGCCAGAAGGCATGACGCAAGGTTCCCCAAATGAAGCTGACCGCTCGGACTGGGGGCAAATCTGCCGCGTCCTGTTCCTGTTTTGTACATCGTAAGACCTCAAAAGATATATTAGTATTTATATATAAGCACATTTCGACAAAAAAATAAATATTTATCTATCTTTTTTTCTTAACATGTGGTATAGTGATGCTAAATAATATTATGACATTTGGGGTGTCATAGAGAAAGAGGTAATTTTAATGGCAAGCTCTACAAAAGAAGCTCTGGGCAATGCCCTGAAAAAAATGCTTTCGGTAAAGCCTATTGATAAGATCACCGTGAAAGACCTTGTCGAGGAATGCGGCGTAAACCGTCAGACGTTCTACTACCACTTTGACGATGTTTACGATCTGCTCGAGTGGGTATTCGAGGAGGACACCAATAAGGCGCTCCCTCATGAGATACTTTACGATAAATGGCGCGAGGACGTTATAGAGTGGTTCCAGTATCTTGAGGATAACCGCACCTTTGTTCTTAATATCTTCAATTCGCAGAACCGTGCGTATCTGCTGAAATATTTCAAGGGCCGCCTTCATTATTGCGTACACAGCTTTGCGGTCATCTGTGCCGAGGGCAAGACCATCGAGTGGTCTGATCTTGAATTTGTGTGCGAGTTCTATGTAAACGCAGCCATTGGCTGGATATCCCAGTGGTTTGACATGGGAATGCCCCCGCTCGACGAGCACGACAGAGAGCGCTACATCAAGATCCTCGACGGCAGCACGGAAAACCTGCTGGCAAGGTTCCAGAAAAATTGAACAAGCTAAAGTTAAGGACTTCCAAATTGCTTGGAAGTCCTTTTTAGATGTTGAAAGATAAATAAATTCGCGGTATAATAATCTAATATTCACAGTGATGGAAGTGAGTAAAATGAAAGAGCAGAAAACGAATGTAATGCGTCTGCTTGAGCAGAAGAAAATAAAATATACGCCGCACGAATACCCACACGGTGATGATGCCGTTGACGGTGCGACGGTAGCAAGAATATGCGGCTTGGATCCCTCTCAGGTGTTCAAGACTCTCGTTGCACGCGGCGCGAGCAAGAGCATATATGTCTTTGACGTGCCGGTGAACTGTGAGCTCGACCTCAAGAAGGCGGCAAAGGCGGCGGGGGAGAAGTCGATAGCGATGATCCACGTCAGCGAGATAAACGCGCTCACGGGCTATGTGCGCGGCGGCTGCTCGCCGGTAGGCATGAAAAAGCTGTATAAAACCTTTATTGATATAAGTGCACAGGATAAGCCGACGATCATGGTCAGCGCCGGCAGGATAGGCTATCAGGTCGAGCTTGACCCTGAGGCGCTTGCGTCCCTTGTACGCGCTAAATTCGCAGATCTGGTAAGTGAGAATGACTGATTACATTAAAATAAAGGGCGCAAGAGCCAATAACCTCAAGAATATTGATATAGAGATACCAAGAAACAAGCTCGTTGTCATGACGGGCGTGTCCGGCAGCGGCAAATCAAGTCTTGCCTTTGACACAATCTATGCCGAGGGGCAGCGGAGATATGTTGAGAGCCTCTCGTCCTACGCAAGGCAGTTCCTCGGACAGATGGACAAGCCGGATCTCGATTATATACAGGGACTTTCACCGGCCATATCCATTGACCAGAAAACCGGCTCCCGCAATCCGCGCTCGACCGTCGGAACGGTCACGGAGATATACGATTATATGCGTCTGCTCTGGGCACGCATAGGCAGACCGCACTGTCCCAAGTGCGGCAAGGAGATACGCCAGCAGACGATAGACCAGATAATAGACCAGCTGATGCTGCTGCCGGAGGGCACAAAGCTCATGATCCTTGCGCCGGTCGTCCGTGCCCGCAAGGGCGAATATGTCAAGGTGTTCGAGGATGCGCGGCGCTCGGGCTATGTCCGTGTGCGCGTTGACGGCAGCATGTACGAGCTTTCCGAGGAAATAAAGCTTGACAAGAACAAAAAGCACACCATCGAGATCGTTGTAGACCGCGTTGTCATAAAGGACGGTATCATGCGCCGCCTTGCCGATTCCGTCGAAACGGCGGCCTCGCTCGCTGCCGGACTTGTGATAGCCGATATAGTCGGAGAGGGAAGACAGATACTTTTTTCGCAGAACTATGCCTGCCCCGACTGCGGCATATCCATCGAGGAGCTCACGCCGCGCATGTTCTCGTTCAATACGCCCTATGGCGCGTGCCCTAAATGCGACGGCCTCGGTATGCAGCTTCTTGTCGATCCCGAGCTTGTCATACCTGATGACAGCCTGAGCATAAACGACGGCGCTGTCAAGGCGACGGGCTGGGGCTCGGGCGCAGAATCCATAGCGGCGATGTATTATAATGCCCTTGCCGGTAAATACGGCTTTACGCTCGACACTCCGATATCGGAGCTGCCCGCGGGAGTAAAGGATATCCTGCTTTACGGCAGCAAGGGCGAAAAGCTCGAGCTCAGCTATGAGCGCGAGCGGAAAAACAGCTCCTTTGCCGGAAAGTTTTCGCGCCCCTTTGAGGGCATATGCAAAAACCTCGAGCGGCGCTATTATGAGACTCAGAGCCCCGCCATGCGCGCAGAGATAGAAGAGTGCATGTCCGAGGTCACCTGTCCCGAGTGCCGCGGTCAGCGCCTGAGAAAGGAAGCGCTTGCCGTCACGGTCGGCGGCATAAACATCGCTCAAATGGGTGACATGTCCGTCACAGAGGCGATTGATTTCGTAGACGGTCTGGAGCTGAGCGAAAAGGAGCACATAATCGCCGACAGGATAATTAAAGAGATAAAATCGCGCCTCGGATTCCTAAAAAATGTCGGCCTGCAATATCTGAGCCTTTCACGCGGTGCGGCGACGCTCTCGGGCGGAGAAAGCCAGCGCATAAGACTTGCAACGCAGATAGGCGCATCGCTCACGGGAGTTCTGTACATCCTCGATGAGCCGAGCATAGGCCTGCACCAGCGCGATAACGAAAAGCTGCTGAAAACGCTTATGGATCTGCGCGATCTCGGCAACACTCTCATCGTCGTTGAGCACGACGAGGAAACGATGCACGCAGCAGACTTCATCGTTGATATAGGCCCGGGAGCGGGCGTACACGGCGGGCAGGTCGTTGCTGCGGGCACGGTCGAGGATATCTGCGCCTGCCCCGAGTCACTTACGGGGCAGTATCTCAGCGGCAGAAGAAAGATCCCTGTCCCGGCGGAGCGCCGCGCAGCTGCAAAGGGCTTTATAAAGATAAGCGGCGCTGCCGAGCATAATCTCAAGGGCATAGATGTCGAGATACCCAAGGGGCTTATCACCTGCGTCACCGGTGTATCCGGCAGCGGAAAGTCGAGCCTTGTCAATGAGATACTTTATAAGACTGTGGCCTTAAAGAAAAACTGCGCCAAGCTCAAGCCCGGCAAATGCGGCGGTATAAGCGGCATTGACGATATCGACAAGGTAATAGACATTGACCAGAGTCCCATCGGCAGAACGCCGCGCTCAAATCCGGCGACATATACGGGGCTGTTCAACGATATCCGCGAGCTGTTTGCCTCAACGGAGGATGCACGTCTGCGCGGTTATAATTCCGGCAGATTTTCCTTCAACGTCAAGGGCGGCAGATGCGAGGCCTGTAAGGGCGACGGCGTGCAGAAGATAGAAATGCACTTCCTGCCCGACGTGTATGTGCCCTGCGATGTGTGCAAGGGAAAGCGCTATAACCGCGAAACCCTTGAGGTTCGCTATAAGGGGAGAAATATAAGCGAGGTTCTGGACATGACGGTCGAGGAGGCCTGCACGTTTTTTGAGAACCTGCCAAAGCTCAAGGCAAAGCTCGATACGCTCTATGAGGTCGGCCTCGGCTATGTCCGGCTCGGCCAGTCGAGCACAACGCTTTCCGGCGGCGAGGCGCAGCGCGTGAAGCTTGCGACCGAGCTTTCACGCCGCAGCACGGGTTCAACGCTGTATATCCTCGATGAGCCCACCACCGGCCTGCACATGGCCGACGTTCACAAGCTCCTGAGCATAATCGGAAAGCTCGCCGACGCGGGCAACACCGTCGTCATAATCGAGCACAATCTTGACGTTATAAAAACCGCCGACTACATCATTGACCTCGGTCCTGAGGGCGGAGACGGCGGCGGAACGCTTGTGTTCGCAGGAACTCCCGAGCAATGCGCCGAGTGCGGGAAAAGCTACACCGGACAGTTCCTTAAAAAGATACTTTAACCGAAAACGTGCCCTCAGCGTATAATGATACGGGAGGGGATGCAATGACGCTGTATATCGCCGTGGGCTTTGCAGCGGCGGCAGTGCTGTGGCTGATCATATGGTCGGTCAAGGGACTGCTGCTCACACCCGTCAGACTCGGCAGCAGCACGGACGCAGAGCTTGTCCTGCGCATACGCGGCGCAGAGCCGGTGACGGAATATACGCTGCGCAGTCTTATCTGGCTGCGTGAAAGCGGAACGCTTCGGGTGGACATAATTATAAAAACAGAGAACATTGACGATGAAACGCGCAGTGTGCTGCGGCGCTTTGCCGCGCAGTACAGATGCATAGATTACACAGAGGGATCATTTGACGATGCAGGAATTAAGCGAAATTAACGGAACGATCTCGGCGGTCATATTCAGAAACGACGAGAACGGCTACGGTGTTGTAAAAATCGAGCTCGATAACGGCGAGACGACTACAGCCGTCGGCTGCCTGCCATACGCAGCGCCGGGCGAAATGATCTCGGCAGAGGGCACATGGATGAACCATGCCCAGCACGGCAGGCAGTTCAAGATCGAGCAGTGCAGCCGTATGCTGCCGACCTCGGCGGAGGCCATTTACGAATACCTCGCCGGAGGCACGGTGCGCGGCGTGGGTCCGGCTACGGCGGCGCTTATTGTGGACCGCTTCGGCGACAGGGCGCTGGACGTTCTTGAAATGCAGCCGGATAAACTTGCGGAGATAAAGGGCATAAGCTCTGCCAAGGCAAAGGACATAAGTGCCGGCTTCAAAAAACAGGCCGGAGTGCGCCGCCTTACAGAGTTTCTGTGCTCATACGGCATACAGCCGGTATTTGCCCTGCGTATGTTCAAATTCTACGGCAACTCCGCCATAGAGGTCGTGCATGAAAATCCGTACATACTTTCGTCGGCTCATATCGGCGCAAGCTTTGCCGAAGCTGACTCTCTGGCGCTGGCGCTCGGCCTTGACGGGGACAGCATAAACCGCGTATGCGCCGCCGTCGTGTTCGAGCTTATACACAATTCCGGCAACGGACACTGCTTCATCCCACGCGGAAAGCTCACCGCCGCCACCGCACAGCTTATAGGCGTTGAGCCCTCGCTTGCCGAGGATGCGGTCGATAAGCTCACGGAAACGGGAGAGCTCGTCTGCTGCAATGTGGCCGGACTTGACGCATGCTATCTCGCACCTCTTTATGAGGCCGAAGCCTATACGGCAAAGCGCATAAAGGCAATGTGCAGGGCAAAGGACGACAGGAAGGTTGACATAACGCAGATAATCTCGCGCCTTGAAAGCGCAAACGGCATAGAGTATGCCCCAATGCAGCGCGAGGCTATAGCGCTTGCTGCCAAAAGCCGTATGCTTGTTATAACCGGCGGACCAGGTACGGGCAAAACCACGATACTGAAGGCCGTGCTTGCGCTGTACGATGAGCTGGAGCTCGAGACGTATCTTGCCGCACCGACAGGACGCGCAGCAAAGCGAATGAGCGAGCTCTGCGGCATGGAGGCATCGACCATCCACCGTATGCTCGGCGCAAAAATGTCCGAGGACGGGGACAGCGTTGTGTTCGCCAAGGACGAGGAGGATAAGCTTGCCTGCGACGCGCTTATCATAGACGAGTGCTCAATGGTTGACATAACGCTTATGCACGCCATACTCAAGGCGCTCAGATCAGACTGCCGCATCCTGCTCGTGGGTGATGCCGATCAGCTTCCGTCGGTAGGCCCCGGCAGCGTGTTTTCCGATATCATACGCAGCGGAGTTGTACCGACCGTGCGCCTTACGGAGATCTTCCGTCAGAAGGCCGACAGCCGCATCGTTCGCAATGCGCACATGATAAACAGGGGAGAGCACCCTGATTTCAACGAAAACAGCGGTGATTTCTTCCGCCTGCGGAGAATGCAGGGCGACTCGTGCGTCGATACTATAGTCGAGCTGTGCAAGAGACGGCTGCCGGAGAATATGAAGATACCGGCAAATCAGATACAGGTGCTCTCACCCAGCCGCAAGGGAGAAACCGGCACCGTGAACCTCAACAAGCGGCTTCAGGAGGCGCTGAATCCGCCGAATGAAAAGAAAAAGGAAAAGCTCTTCGGCGAAACGATTTTCCGCACCGGCGACAGGGTCATTCAGATAAAAAATAATTACGATATCGCATGGAAGGACAGGCTCGGCAAGTCCGGCATGGGCGTTTATAACGGCGATATAGGAACTATCGTCGAGATAGACACGGCCTCTGAATACCTCAAGGTCGATTATGACGATAAGATAGCTCTCTACGGCTTTGAGATGTTAAACGAGCTTGAGCATGCATGGGCGCTGACTGTGCATAAATCACAGGGCAGCGAGTACCGTGCAGTTATACTTTCATTAAATCCCGTAGCTCAGATGCTGCTCACGCGAGGCGTGCTGTACACCGCCGTGACCCGCGCAAAGGAGCTGCTGATAATGGTCGGCGACGACAGCGTTGCCCACCGCATGATAGACAACCACAGGCAGTCGCGCCGCTACAGTGCGCTGCGTATAAGGCTTGCCGATGAAAATAGCTGACTTTATAATACATCTGCTGTACCCGTGGAAATGCGTGTTCTGCGGCAGCGTGCTCAAGGATACGGATATCTGCCGCGACTGCGCCGGAAAGCTGCCGTACACAAAGGGCGACAGTACGGTGCAGCGCTTTCCCTTCGTGGATAAGTGCGTTTCGCCGCTTTACTACAAGGATGATGTCCGCAGCTCGGTGCACCGCTATAAATTCGGCGGCTGCGCGGCATACAGCAGGCGTTACGGACTTATAATGTCCGAATGTGTCGAAAATAATCTTGATTGCGGCGGTATAGATGTGATATCATGGATACCGCTCAGTAAGAAGCGCCTGAGGCACAGAGGCTATGATCAGGCGCGGCTCATTGCGGAGGAGATCGCGGAGAGCACCGGCCTGCCGTGCAGACAGCTTTTGCAGAAGATAAAGGATAACAGTGCACAGTCGCTCACGCGCACAGCGGCTCAGCGGCGGGAAAATGTTGCCGGAGTTTATGCGCTGTGCGATAAGGCCGAGGTCACGGGTCTGCGCATCCTGCTTGTCGATGATGTCGTAACGACGGGCTCTACAATGAGCGAGGCGGCAAGGATCCTCCGCAAGGCGGGGGCAAAGACTGTTTACGCAGCCACCCTTGCACGGCATGAAGATTAGCATAATTGGATAAAATCTAAGAAAACCTTGCCGCGAAGCTGTTCGGCGGCAGATGGGAGCGTTGTATGGTCATATATGAAAGAGATATAGCAGTTGATATGGGAACGTCGAACACGCTTGTGTTCTCTCAGGGTAAGGGGCTTGTGCTGCGTGAGCCGACTGTCGTTGCAGTGGACAAGGTAAAGGACAAGATGCTGAAGATCGGCGAGGATGCGAAGAAGACGCTTGGCCGCACTCCGGCAAACGTTGTTGCCATACATCCGATAAGAGCCGGTGTCATCTCCGATTACGATATGTCTGCGCTCATGCTGCGCGAGCTTGTCAGCAGGATAACCTCCTTCAGCCTCTTTAAGCCGAGGATACTCATGTGCGTGCCAAGCAGCATAACCGGCGTTGAGGAGCGTGCCGTTATAGACGCGGCGATCGAGGCCGGAGCGCGAAGAGTGTACCTTGTTGAGACTGCTGTGGCAACGGCTATCGGAGCCGGAGTTGATATTAAAAAGCCCGACGGTCACATGGTCGTCGATATCGGCGGCGGCACTACCGAGATCGCGGTCGTATCCATGGGCGGCGTTGCCGAGTGCGAGTCGATAAAAACCGCAGGCAGCACCTTTGACGAGGCCATAATCCGCTACATCAAGAAAAAGCACAATATGCTCATCGGCGCAATGACAGCCGAAGAGGTGAAGATAAACATCGGCGGTCTGTATCCGCGCACGGATGTGCCGGAGAGCATGGAGGTCAAGGGACGCGACCTCATAAAGGGCCTGCCCAAGACAGTCAGCGTTACCGCGGAGGAGCTTGTCGATGTCCTGCGCGAGCCTGCCCGCATCATCCTTGAAAATGTTCATGCCGTGCTTGAGCGCACACCGCCAGAGCTTATCGGCGACCTCAGCGTGAACGGCATGATCCTCTCCGGCGGAGGCAGCCTGCTCTACGGCATCGACCGTATGCTGGAGGACAGCACGCACATAAGAACCATGATCGTTGACGATCCGCTTGCCTGCGCAGCTCACGGTGCCGGTAAGCTCCTTACAAAGCTTGATAACATGCAGGACGGCATGATGAACTTCCTGCGCAACCGCGAAATGAGAAACTGATGTAGGATGTAGACAACAAAAAGCTCAGACTGTCAAAAAACCTATGCTGCTGAGAAAAAAGTATCCGCGCAGCAGGGGGAGTGTGAGGGGGACAAGGTCCCTCCTCAAATTAGATTATAGCTATCAAAAACGCCTGATAAATCAGGCGTTTTGACGAGCGCAGCGAGATTTTTTGTGAAGCTTTCGCTTCACGAAAAAATGTGGCGTTTTTGAAGCGTGTCAAAAAGTTGCAGACTTTTTTGACACGCTGAAAAAGCTCAGACCCGAGGGCCTGAGCTTTTTTGCGTATGATATCAGATCTTGCTGTTTATCCAATTGAGGATATCGGCGTAAACTTCCTTGTTGTTTATCTCGTTGAGCATTTCGTGGCGGCCATCCTTGTAGAGCTTGATGCTGACATCCTTTATACCGGCCTTTTTGAAGTTTTCATATGCAAGCTTTACGCCCTTGCCGCACTCGCCGACTGGGTCCTTATCGCCGGACATGAAGTAAACGGGCACATCCTCCTTCATAGCCTTGAGATTATCGGCATTCGTGATGAACTTAACGCCGGTCATCATATCCCTGAACAGGCTGCATGTGGGGATAAAGCCGCAGAGCGGATCGGCGATATACTTATCGACGGCCTCGGTGTTCCTCGTGAGCCAGTCGTATTCCGTACGGGGATTATCGTATATCTTGTTGTAGCTGCCGAAGGCAAGATCGTTTAGGAACTTGCTGTAGTGATGCGCTCCCTTGAGCGAGGTCACAAGATTACCCATGAAAAGCCCGCCGGAAACGAGTGCCGCGCCCTGATTGCCCGTGCCGCTGATTATGGCTGCGTCAAACCCACCGGGGTAGCGGATAAGATGCGTGCGGGCCATGAAGCTTCCCATGCTGTGCCCGAACAGAATAAAAGGAACGCCGGGATATGTATTGCGCATGGCAAGGCGAAGTATCTCCTCGTCTTTTATTATGTAGTCCCAGCCGTTTTTCTCTGCGAAAAAGCCCTTCTGCTCCTCGCTTTCAATGCTCTGTCCGTGGCCGAGGTGATCCGTGCCGGCGGCGACGAAGCCGTTGGACGCGAGAAATGCCATGAAATCATCATATCTGTTGATGTGCTCGGCGATGCCGTGCATGATCTGAACCACGCCTCTCACGTCCCCGTCGGGAACGCAGCGGCGAACGTGAATGCGGTTTTTGCCTGTGCTCGAATTAAAATAAAAATCGTTGAAACTTGGCATGGTAAATCCCCTCCATATATGTTATTATGATTATAGCATAATTACGAGAAAATGCAATGGAGGTAATAAAATGAACGGTTATGTTGTTGCGCTCGATCAGGGGACGACGAGCTCAAGAGCCATAGTTTTCGACGCAAAGGGTGTGCCGGTTACCATAGCTCAGTACCCATTTCCGCAGATTTATCCGAAGCCCGGCTGGGTCGAGCACGACCCCATGGTCATATTGGATACACAGCTCCGCGCCCTTGCCGAGGCATTTGAAAAAAGCGAGCTTTCGCCGACGGATATTGCCGGCATAGGAATAACAAACCAGCGCGAGACAACGATCGTCTGGGATAAGTCCACCGGCAAGCCCGTGTATAACGCCATCGTCTGGCAGTGCAGAAGGACGGCTCCCATCTGCGACAAGCTGGCCGCCGAGGGCTTGGGCGACTATGTCAGGGATAAGACAGGCCTCCTCATAGACGCATATTTTTCCGGCACAAAGATAAAGTGGATACTCGATAATGTTGAGGGTGCGCGTGAAAGGGCAGAGCGCGGCGAGCTGCTGTTCGGAAACGTCGATTCATGGCTTATCTGGAATCTCACCGGCGGCGAGGCGCATGTATCCGATTACTCCAACTGCTCGCGCACGATGCTGTTTGATATAAATACGCTTGAGTGGGACAAGACCCTGTGCGACAGGCTGGGCATACCGATGTCCATGCTGCCGGAGCCCGTGCCTTCGTCTATGATCTACGGAAAGGTGGCATCCGGCATAACGGGGCTTGAAATGCTCGCGGGCATACCCGTGTGCGGCTCGGCGGGCGATCAGGCGGCGGCGCTCATCGGTCAGGGCTGCATTGAAAAGGGTCAGGCGAAGAACACATACGGAACAGGCTGCTTTACGCTCCTGAACACGGGCGAGCAGTCCGTGCGCAGCGCCAGCGGCCTTGTAACGAGCGTGGCATGGTCCGTCGGCGGCAAGACCACCTATGCCCTTGAGGGCAGCGTTTTTAACGCCGGAAGCTCAATACAGTGGCTGCGCGACGAGGTAGGTCTTCTCAGTACGAGCTCCGAGTGTGAAGCTCTTGCAAATTCCGTTCCCGACAACGGCGGCGTTTATCTCGTCTCGGCCTTCACGGGCCTCGGTGCACCGCGCTGGGACATGTACGCCCGCGGCACCATCGTCGGCCTCACACGCGGCTCTAAAAAGGCACATATCGCCCGCGCTGCGCTTGAGGGCATCGCGTATCAGGTCAAGGATCTGCTTGACGCAATGGAACTTGATGCAGGTGAGCCGCTTTCCGTCCTGCGTGTTGACGGCGGCGCGTCGGTCAATAATTTCATGATGCAGTTCCAGTCGGATATCCTCCGCAAGCCCATTGACCGCCCAAAAATGGTCGAGACGACGGCCTTCGGTGCAGCCTTCCTTGCAGGTCTTGCAGTCGGAGTCTGGAATGATATAAGCGATATTGCGGGACTGCGCGAATCTGACAGGGTGTTCACACCGCAGATGGACGAAAGCGAGGCCGCAGCACTGCATCACAAGTGGCTGCGTGCAGTAGAAAGAGCGGCAAAGTGGGAAGAATAATGGAACAGGTACTGGTTGTAGAGAGGAACAAAATAGAGCGGTATATATCGGGCCGCAACGGACTTATCACCGAGTGCACGGCGGAGCTTTTTGATATTATCAGAAGCGAGCATGAGTTCATGCCGCGCCCCGAGGCCGAGGAGAGGCCTGACTTTAAGCAGATCATACCCTATGTGATACTGCGCCGCGGCGATGAGATATTTGTCACGCGCAGGCTGAACAAGGGCGGCGAGGCGCGTCTGCACGGCAAGATATCCATCGGCATCGGCGGACACATAAACCCTGTGGACGAGCAGGGCGACATGCTCATGCGCGGCCTCTGGCGCGAGATACACGAGGAGGTCGAGCTTGCGCTGCACGGCGAGCTCAGTCCCTGCGGATTTATAAACGACGACTCGAATGCCGTCGGCAGCGTGCATCTCGGCGCATGCTTTATCCTGCCTGTTGAGGGCGAGGTATCCGTCAAGGAAACGGAAAAGCTCGAGGGACTCTGGATGACAAGGCAGGAGCTTGAAAATAATTTTGACAGTATGGAGACATGGACGCAGATAGCCTTGGAGGTGCTTTAAATGCAGATATTCAAACCGGCAGATATACTTTTGCCCACCGGCGACATGCACCGCTGGAGCGTTGTTGCCTGTGACCAGTTCACATCCGAGCCCGAGTATTGGCAGCAGGTGCGGCGTATAGTCGGCGACGCTCCGTCAACGCTAAAGCTCATGCTGCCAGAGGCCGAGCTCGGCACAAAGGACTCCGAGACCGAGAGCGTAAGGATAAACGCCGAGATGCAGCGTTATCTCGACAGCGGCGTTTTCAGAACCTGTCCCGACAGCTATATCTACCTTGAGCGCAGGCTTAAAAACGGCACCGTGCGCCGCGGCATAATGGGCATGTTTGACCTCGAGGCCTACGACTGGGCCGAGGGGACGCACAGTCCCATTCGTGCGACCGAGTACACGGTTGAGGACAGACTGCCGCCGCGCATAAGGATCCGCCGCAACGCGCCGCTTGAAATGCCGCATATCATGATATTCATGGACGATCCCGACAACATCGTCTTTTCCTCGGTGACAAAAGGGGAGAAGGTCTATGATTTCGAGCTCATGCAGGACGGCGGCAGCATAACTGGCTGGCTCGTTGAGGATAAGGAGAGGCTTGCCCGCGCAGCCGAAAAGCTTGCAGACCCCGAGGTTCTGCGCCGCAAGTACGGCAGCGAGAACAATGCGATAGTCTTTGCCATGGGCGACGGCAATCACAGCCTTGCCGCAGCAAAGCGCCATTGGGAGGAGATAAAAAAGACGCTTCCCGAGTCCGAGCGCGAAAGCGCACCGGCGCGATACGCTCTTGCGGAGCTTGTGAATATCCACGATGCGGCAATCACCTTCGAGCCTATCCACAAGGTCATTTTCGACACCGAGCCCGCAGGGTTTTTCTCCGAGGCAAAGGAGTTCTTTGCCGATAATACCGGCGATGGCAGACGCATCGAGCTCGTCACCGGCGAGGGGATGGAGAGCCTTAATATCTCCGGCCTTACGATAGGACAGCTCATCGGAAAATGCGAGGACTTCTGCAGGGCATACACCGAGCGCCACGGTGGATATATCGACTATATCCACGGCGACTGCGAGTGCGTGGAAATGTCGCGCCGCTTCGGCTGTGCGGGCATACTTCTGCCGCGCATGGAAAAGGCCGAGCTTTTCTCATCCGTTATGAAAAGCGGCCCGTTCCCGAAGAAAAGCTTTTCCATCGGCCACGGCAACGACAAGCGATATTATCTCGAATGCCGCAAAATCAGATAATTTAGCCTTGTAATGAGTGAAAATTTGTGATAAAATAACTCCTGTTAATTCGCAATAATACTATTAGAGGAGCTGTTTTTATATGTCCGGACATTCCAAATGGCATAATATACAGAAAACCAAGGGCGCGGCTGACGCAAAGCGCGCTCAGGCGTTTACGAAGATCGCCCGCGAAATGATAGTCGCCGTCAAGGAAGGCGGCAGCGGCGACCCGAATAACAACTCGCGTCTGGCAGCTGTCATCACCAAGGCCAAGGCTGCGAATATGCCTAACGATAATATCAAGCGCACCATCGATAAGGCGCTCGGCGCAGGCAATACCGACAACTACGAGAAGATCGTTTACGAGGGCTACGGTCCCTCCGGCGTCGCCGTTATAGTAGAGACTATGACCGACAACCGCAACCGTACCGCCGGTGAGATCCGCCACTATTTTGATAAGTACGGCGGCAACCTCGGCGCTGCAAACTGCGTGTCCTGGTCCTTCGACAAGAAGGGCGTTATCGTCATCGACAACGAGGACGAGGAGCTTGACGAGGACGAGGTCATGATGGAGGTTCTTGATGCCGGCGCAGCTGATTTCGAGCCTGACGGCGAGACCTTTATCGTCTACACCGCACCCGATGATGTGGCTCCCGTTGCCGATAAGATCAGCGCAGCAGGCTATAAGCTCCTGTCGGCACAGGTCGAGATGCTTCCCCAGAACGGCTACATAAAGCTCACGAACGAGGACGATATCAAGAACATGCAGAAAATGCTCGATATGTTCGAGGATAACGACGACGTTCAGAACGTCTGGCACAACTGGGAAGAGTAAGCAATTAAATAATATGTAGAAGGCAAGGACGCAGGTCCTTGCCTTTTTTACGTCCGGCGAAAAAATGTTAAAACTCCCCTTGTAACGCAAACAATACTATGATAATATGGTAAATATCATATATAATGCGATAAAATTATATAAAATTAGGAGGAAACGATGAAGAAACGAATGATGGTGCTGCTCATTACGGCGGCACTGATAGTGACGCTTATACCAATAAGCGCAATGGCAGGGAGAATAGACGACAGCGATGTTTTTCTCACGCAGGCTCCTGGCAGCGCCGATTGCACGGCAGCGGCATCGGCTATGATGCTCCGCAGGGCTGCGCTGATGTGCGGTAATGACAACTGGAGTTCAATTACAATTGATGCAGTCAAGTCGGTCGGATGGATAAATGGCACCGGCTTGAGTGCGGACTTTTGGTGCGAAGGTTTTGAGGTTGCCAAAGGATATTTACCTAATGACAACAATGAGAAAATAAATTGGCTTATTTACTATCTTAAAAACCACAGAGAGGGCATAGTGGTCTATACCGATTCATTTTATGATGCAAGAGGTAATGAAAACTGGCATGCTATTCTGCTTACGGATTATGACGAGGCTACAGGCACATTCTACTGCGGAGACTCTGGCAACGCAAACCTTTCGGGGCGCCGCCCAGTCTCTGATAGCACGATGAAGTATCATATTGGTACGAATGATCAGGCGACTATTATGAGCTATTTCAAAAGCTATTGGTACATAACGAACAGTCCTGCCTGCCAGCACCAGCTCGTAACCGAGTCCGCAGCAGCCAGTGCAACGGCTGACGGCTATAACAAGGAATATTGCACGGTGTGCGGCTATACCAGCAAGGATGAGGTTCTTCATAATTGGGAAGACAAGGAACTGCTCAAGGAAAAAACAACGACAGATGAAGACAGCGGCCTTACGACAGTCTCAATGCTGTACAGGCAGGTTTGCACTAACTGCCAGTTAGAGAGAACCAAGCAGAAGTTCCACTTCTACGGTCCGTCATACACAGGACCCGAATGGAAAGAACTGGCGTGGGAGATCATTGTAAATGCGTATGCTAATTATGTTGAGATTCGCGGCGATATGTACAGCAATCTCAAGGAACTTATAGATTTGTTCGGAGAGCTTGGAGATAATTTCTGGAAGGAAGTAACCGGAAGCAGCACCCCCGGCAAGTTGAAGCTGTCTGGTATGACAACAATACCTGATAACTTCATGCAGGAGCTTGCTATAAGCATAGGCGAAATTGAATTAGGCGACGGCGTGACGAGTATTGGGGAAAATGCCTTCTCCGGCTGTACGAGCTTGAAAAGCGTAGTGATACCTAATAGCGTGACGAGCATTGCTGCGAGTACATTCAGCGGGTGTACGGGACTTAAAAGCGCAACGATCTCGAACGGCGTAAAGAGCATTGGCAGCAGTGCCTTTTCCGGCTGCACGAGCTTGGAAAGCGTAGTGATTCCGTCATCTGTGACAAGCATTGCTGCGAGTACATTCAGCGGATGTACAAGCCTTGCGAGTGTCACGATCCCCAACAGCGTAACGAGCATAGAAGTCTCGGCATTCTCCGGCTGCACGAGTTTGGAGAGCGTAGTAATACCTGACAGCGTAACGAAAATTAACAATTTGGCATTTAGAGGATGTACGAGTCTAAAGAAGATCACAATGCCTATATCTGCACAAATCAGTCTTCATGCCAGCGCGAGCAGCGGCTTAACCGATATCTGTATATTAGACAGATGTAACAACATAGAGGAAGTAGTGTTCACGGCAGGAAGCAGCGGAAAGCCGTGTAGCGGTGAATATCAGTATCTGTTTCAATCGTCAAGGTCAACGCTCAAAAGCATAAGGTTTGAGGAAGGCGTAAAGGCAGTTCCAAGCTATATATGCTATGAGTGTAAAGCGCTGACGAGTGCGTATCTGCCGTCAACATTGGAGACGATAGGAGAGAAAGCGTTTTATAATTGTGCGGCACTGAAGGATATAAGCATACCTGACAACGTGACGAGCATAGGAAGCTATGCATTCTACGGTTGTGCGTCAATACCGTCGATCACCTTGCCGAGCGGAATAACCGCGATAAGTGCGTATACATTCACCAACTGTGCAAGCCTTGCGAGTGTCATGATCCCCAACAGCGTGACGAGCATCGACTACGATGCATTCTCCGGCTGCAAGAGCCTTGCGGACGTGTACTTCGGCGGTACTGAGGAGCAGTGGAATGAGATCACCATTGCGACCGGCAACGACCCGCTGACAAAGGCGAATATCCACTTTGCCGACACTCCCACGGGCGACCTGACCGGCGACGGAGATGTCGATGTCACCGACCTTATCCGGCTCAAGAAATACATTGCCGACAACACGACGGCGCTCGCAGGAGATGCCGACCTCAACGGCGACGGGATTGTCGATATCCTTGATCTCATCCGGCTCAAAAAGATCATCGCCGGCGAAACTTCATTCACCTAATCTAAACCAAACCGGCTCTCCGAATCCTCGGAGAGCCGGTTTTTTACGTCTTATCTCAGCGGCACGCTGCTTTTCAATACCGACAGGAAGTGCGTCAGCACAGGGTTGGAGTTTGTGCTCTGCCATGCGGCAATGATATCCTCGCGCTCATCCTCGCCGACGAGCGGCACGAACACAAGGTTATCCGCGTCATAAAGCTTGTCGGTGAAGTAGTCGGGCAGTATGGAAATGCCCTCCTCGGCTGCGACCATCATGAGTATGCACTCTGCGTCGCAGGAGCGGAACAGAATGTTCGGCTTGTAGCCCGCTTCCTTGTACAGCTGCATGAAAAATGCGTCGCCGTAGGAATCGTTCGATGCGTCGGGGGACATGTACAGTATGTTTTCGCCCCGAAGCTCCGCACGGCTGAGCCGCCTGCGTCCGGCCAGCGGATGCCCCGCGTACAGAGCAACGACAAGCTGCGCACTTTCGACGGCCAGAACCTCAATGCCCTCCTGAGCCTTGAGATTGGTGCTGTCCCATGTGAATATAACGTCGTACTCCTGCTGCTTGAGCCCTGCGGCGAGAACGTCGGTCGAGCAGCGGTAAAAGCTTATGAGCGCGTTCTGATTTTGCAGATGGAAGCCGCGCATGAGTACCGACAGGTCGCTGCGCTCATAGCCGCGCACAAAGCCCACGCGCAGGGTACCGGTAAGGCCGGTGGATGCGTCGTGCACACGCTCGGCGGCGCGGCTCATGCTGTCAAGTATGGTCTTTGCCTCGCTCAAAAAAATCTTTCCCGCCGGTGTGAGCGATATCGGGCGCGTTGAGCGGTCAAACAGCGTACAGCCGAGCGTTTCCTCCAGCAGCTGCATCTGCTGCGTAACGGCTGTCTGCGAGATATAAAACTGCTCGGCGGCCTTGGTGAAGCTGCGGCTCTCCGCCGCCGCGACGAAGTATTTAAGCTGGTTTCGATTCATTTCATCACCTGAAATAGTTTTTATTAAAATAAGTTATCCTTATTTTATCATACCAAAACAGCCCTTGTAAACCGCTTTTTTTAGAGCTAAAATAAGCATTGGTTTATAAAACAAAAACAGAGAGGGCAATTATATGAAGAGAGAATCATTCGGCTCCAGACTCGGCTTCCTGCTTGTCAGCGCAGGCTGCGCAATCGGCATCGGCAATGTCTGGCGCTTTCCGTACATAACGGGGCAGAACGGCGGCGGTTACTTTGTCCTGTTTTACCTTGTCTGCCTGATAGTCATGGGCATACCCGTCATGACGATGGAGCTTGCCGTCGGCAGAGCGAGCCGCCAGAGCGCGGTGCTCGGCTACAAGGCGCTCGAAAAGCCGGGCAGCAAGTGGCACATCCACGGCTGGTTCGCGCTCATCGGCTGTTATCTGCTCATGATGTACTACACGACCGTCACCGGCTGGATGACCGCCTATTTCGGCAAGTTTATGACCGGCGTTTTCAGCTCCGGCATGTCGGCAGAGGCCAGCAGCTCGGTGTTCACAACGCTGCTTTCCTCGCCTGGCGAGATGGCACTGTGGACGGAGCTCGTTGTTGTGGTCGGCTTTGTCGTGTGCAGCTTCGGCCTCAATAAGGGGCTTGAGCGCATATCCAAGGTCATGATGCTCGCGCTGCTGGTGCTGATAGTCGTGCTCGCGGTGCACAGCCTGACGCTGTCAGGCGCAAAGGAGGGCATGAAGTTCTATCTCATGCCGTCGCTCGAGTCCATCCGCAAAAACGGCCTCGGAAACCTCATTACGGACGCAATGAATCAGGCATTCTTCACCCTGAGCCTCGGCATTGCGGCAATGGAGATCTTCGGCAGCTACATGAGCGATGAGCACACTCTCACCGGCGAGGCTGCACGCATCTGCGCACTCGATACCTTCGTCGCTATCATGGCCGGCACGATCATTTTCCCCGCCTGCTTCTCCTTCGGCGTATCGCCCGAGCAGGGCCCGTCGCTCATCTTCGTCACTCTGCCTCAGGTGTTTGTCAACATGTCCGGAGGCCGCTTCTGGGGCACACTGTTTTTCCTGTTCATGATCTTTGCAAGCCTTTCGACCGTGCTTGCGGTGTTTGAGAACATCATCGCCATCTGTATGGACACCTTCGGCATAAGCCGCAAAAAGGCCGTTGCCGTAAACTTTGTGCTGCTGGCGCTGCTGAGCCTGCCCTGCGTGTTCGGCTATAACATCTGGAGCGACCTGCACCTCATCGGCGGACGCGACGTGCTCGACAGCGAGGACTTTATTGTCTCGAACCTGCTGCTGCCCATCGGCTCGCTTATCTATCTGCTGTTCTGCGTCAGCAAGTGGGGCTGGGGCTTTGACAAGTACATTGCCGAGGTCAATAAGGGCGAGGGCATCAAAATGTCGCCCAAGCTCAAGCCCTATTTCCAGTGGGTGCTCCCCATACTGATAATCATCATCCTCGTTCAGGGATTGATATAAGACTTAAAAGCCGCGTTATCGAACGCGGCTTTTAAACTTGCCGCCTTCAAAATATACGACCTTAAAGCCGTAGCTCTCCGCGAGCTTGCGGCCTTTTTTCATTTACATATTCATATAAATGTGCTATGATATTTTATTATAAAGTTTTCAGGAGATAAAAATGCTGGATAAACTCAAACAGCTTGACAACAGATATTCCGAGCTTGCCGTGCGGCTTGAAAACGGCGAGATATATGCCGACCCTGCGGCGTACACAAAATGCGTGCGCGAGATGAAGGAGCTTGAGCCAATCGTCACGGCGTACAGAGAGTATGCAAAATGCGGCAAGGCCATGTACGATGCGCAGGAGCTCATGTCGGACCCCGAGTTTAAGGAGCTTGCGCAGGAGGAATACAACGACGCAAAGGAGCGCATGACACGGCTTCAGGAGCAGCTGAAGATACTGCTTCTGCCAAAGGATCCGAACGATGAGCGCAACGTCATCATGGAGATACGCTCGGGTGTCGGCGGCGAGGAGAGCTCACTGTTCGCGCACGATCTTTTCAGAATGTACTCCATGTATGCCGAGAGCAAGGGCTGGAAGATAGATATCGTCAACATAAACGAAACGGAGCTTGGCGGCATAAAGGAAATGAGCTTTGTCGTGGAAGGGCAGGGGGCGTATTCGCGCCTGAAGTTTGAAGCGGGCGGCCACAGAGTTCAGCGAGTGCCAGAAACTGAGTCAGGCGGCAGGATACACACCTCGGCGGCAACGGTTGCGGTGCTCCCTGAGGCTGAGGAGGTCGAGTTTGAGATAAACCCAGCAGATCTCCAGATCGACACCTACCGTTCATCCGGCGCGGGCGGCCAGCACGTCAACAAGACCGAAAGTGCCATACGCATAACGCATCTGCCCACGGGCGTTGTCGTCGAATGTCAGGACGAGCGCAGCCAGTATAAAAACAAGGACAGGGCGATGAAAATACTGCGCTCAAAGCTTTTTGAGGCAGAGCAGCAGAAGCAGGCGGCGGCAATAGCAGCCGAGCGCAAAAGTCAGGTCGGCTCAGGTGACAGATCGGACAGGGTGCGCACATATAACTTCCCGCAGAATCGCGTGACCGATCACAGGCTCGTCGGCGATGTGAGAAACTTCAATATTCAGAGCGTTTTAAACGGCGAGCTTGACCCGATAATTGACGCTCTTGTAACGGCAGATCAGGCGGAAAAGCTGAAAAAGCAGGCGGAGGGCTGATGGAAACCAGAATAATCGGAAAAGATAAGCTCGGCGAGGCGGCCTCGCTCATAGCGGCGGGGGAGCTCGTCGCCGTACCGACGGAGACGGTCTACGGCCTTGCGTGCAGCGCACTTGATGCCAAGGCTGTCGAGCGTGTGTACGAGGTGAAGGGCAGACCCGAGGTCAAGCCCCTGTCACTTATGATCCATAAGGGAGCGGCGCTGACGAGATACTGCGAGAGCATTCCAAAGCAGGCAAGAGCGCTTATGGACAGGTTCTGGCCCGGACCGCTGACGATAGTTCTGCGCTCGAAGGATATCGTTCCCGACATAGTCCGCGCAGGCGGCGATACCGTGGCGCTCAGGTGCCCCGATCACCCGATGACGCAGGCGATGCTCAAAAAGGCAAAGCTTCCGTTTGCAGCGCCGTCTGCAAATCCCTCGGGCAGCAAAAGTCCCGTGACCGCGCAGGAGGTGCTCGATTATTTCGATGGCAGGATCGCCGCCGTCGTAGACGGAGGACGCTGCGGTCTGGGACGCGAGTCCACGATAATCGACATGAGCACTGTACCGTACAGGATCCTGCGTCAGGGAGCGCTGCCGGAGGAGGATATTGCCTCGGCGCTTGCCGAAAAGCTGAAGATAATCGGCATAACCGGCGGCACAGGCTGCGGCAAAACTACGGCTCTGCGCGAGCTCGAGGCGATGGGCGCTCTGGTGATAGACTGCGATGCGCTGTATCACGAAATGCTCGATACAAATGCTCAGATGCTTGAGGATATAGAGCGCTCGTTCCCGGGAACGGTCACGGACGGTGTGCTCGACCGCAAAGCTCTCGGCGCGACGGTGTTTTCGAACGAAGCGGCGCTGCTGGATCTGAACGCCATAACGCATCACTACATCGGCCTTGAGGTGGATAAAAAGCTGAGAGCATGGGCAATGACGG
Source organism: Collinsella aerofaciens (assembly GCA_963633225.1). Taxonomy (GTDB): domain Bacteria; phylum Bacillota; class Clostridia; order Oscillospirales; family Oscillospiraceae; genus F23-B02. Next base: position 48,135 of record CAVGXR010000051.1, on the reverse strand, counting down.
GCGGAACGACGGCGGCAATCGACGCTATAGCGCTCATAGAAAGCGGACTTAGTGAAAAATGCCTTGCAGTTATCGGCATCGTAGCCGAAAAGACGACGCGCATCGAGCGTATAATGAAGCGCGACGGCATAAGCTATGAATATGCAATGATGCGCGTGAATGCGCAGTATCCCAACGAGTATTTCGAGCAAAAATGCGACCATGTCCTGCATAATGACGGCGACAGGGAAGCTTTCAGAAAGCAATGCAAAAATTTATTTAAGGAAGTATTGAAAAATGGCTGAGATCAGAGACGAATTATTTTACAAGCAGAAAAACGGATACGACACCATGAGCACGCAGCAGCGCATAGATATGGAGGACTACTGCCGCTCCTACATGGCCTTTCTCAATGAGGCGCGCACAGAGCGCGAGGCTGTGAAGCTTGCCATCGAACTTGCCGAGGACAAGGGCTTTGTTGAGTACACCGACGGCATGGAGCTCAAGGCAGGCGATAAGGTCTACCGCAATAACCGCGGCAAGGCGCTCATGCTGGCGGTCATCGGCAAAAAGAGCCTCGAAGAGGGCTGCGTCATTGCCGGAGCGCATGTTGACTCTCCGCGCATCGACTTAAAGCAGAATCCGCTTTACGAAAGCGATGAGCTTGCCTATTTCAAGACCCACTATTACGGCGGCATAAAGAAATATCAGTGGGTGACTATCCCGCTCGAGCTTCACGGCGTTGTCGCGCTCAAGAGCGGCGAAACAATCGATATCACCATCGGTCATGATCCCGCCGATCCGCAGTTTGTCATAACAGACCTCCTGCCGCATCTCGGCAAGGAGCAGATGAAAAAAACAATGGAGGACGGCATCACCGGCGAGGGACTCAATATCCTCATCGGCAGCATCCCCTATGCCGACGAGGGCAGCGACAGGGTAAAGCTTGCCGTCATGAGCGTTCTGAACGACCGCTACGGCATAGTCGAGGAGGATTTCCTCTCCGCCGAGCTCACCGCGGTCCCAGCCTTTGAGGTGCGCGAGATTGGCCTTGACCGTTCGCTCATCGGCGGCTACGGTCACGACGACCGTGTGTGCGCATACGCAGAGCTCAAGGCGATACTCGACATTGACGCAGCCCCTGAGAAAACCTGCATATGCATCCTCGCAGACAAGGAGGAGACGGGCTCTGACGGCGTGAGCGGTATGCAGAGCAGCGCATTTGAATGCTTCGTTGAGGAGCTGTGCGATAGTCAGAATGTGCCCCTGAGAAGATGCTTTGCAAACAGCTTCTGCCTCTCGGCGGATGTCACCGCGGCCTTTGACCCCAACTTCCCCGAGGTCAGCGAGAAGCGCAACGATGCTAAGCTCAACTACGGTATGGGTATCTGCAAATTCACCGGTGCCCGCGGCAAGAGCGGCACGAGCGATGCATCCGCCGAGGTCGTCGGCTACCTGCGCAGGCTCTTTGCCGCCAACGGCGTTGTCTGGCAGATGAGCGAGCTCGGCAAGGTCGATCAGGGCGGCGGCGGCACGATAGCCAAGTACATGGCAAACCGCAATATCGACACTATCGACGCGGGCGTGCCCGTCATGAGTATGCACTCACCCTTTGAGGTCGTTGCAAAATTTGACTGCTACATGACCTATCTCGGCGTGCTGGCTGCATACAAAGCTTGAGAATATATTATAAATTCACCTCATACCTGACAAAATAGGTATGAGGTGATTATTTTGGACGAGATAACGCAGCTCGGTAGCGCTCAGCCGCAGGGCAGGGAGGGAGCGATCCACTGCCTGACCATAATAGGCCATATAGAGGGGCATCAGATACTGCCGGAGGATAACAAGACGACAAAGTATGAGCATGTAATGCCGCTTCTTGCGGCAGTCGAGGAATCGGCTGAGATAAAGGGACTGCTCATCCTTTTAAATACCGTAGGCGGCGACGTTGAGGCGGGACTCGGTATAGCCGAGCTCATAGCCGGAATGAAAAAGCCCACTGTGTCGCTCGTCCTCGGCGGAGGGCACTCGATCGGTGTACCGCTGGCTGTTGCGGCAGGACGCAGCTTTATCGCTCCGTCTGCTGCCATGACGATTCATCCCGTGCGCCTTAACGGCGTTATCATCGGCGTTCCGCAGACATATAACTACCTTGCCCGCATTCAGGAGCGTATCGTCGGCTTCGTCACCGGCCACTCTAATATAAGCCGCGACAGATATAACGAGCTCATGATGGCCACAGACGAGCTTGCAGCCGATGTCGGCAGCATCATACATGGACAGGAGGCCGTTTCCTGCGGCCTTATAGATGCCGTCGGCACGCTCTCGGACGCACTGAAATATCTGCATGATGAGATAGACCGGCAAGCTCAGTGACCTGAGCTTGCTTTTTAATACATTGTATGATAAAATAACAAAGTTAAGTATACATAACATCTGCAAATACCTTTTCGGGGGATAAAAATATGAGCATACTTGATGCCGTCATTCTCGGCATTGTGCAGGGCGTTGCGGAGTTCCTGCCGATATCGAGCTCCGGTCACCTTGCCATACTGCACAATCTTTTTAATATGTCCGACCTTGGCAGCAGCCACATGTTTTTTGACGTTCTGCTGCATTTCGGAACGCTTATCGCTATCTGCTTTATGTACTGGACGGATATAAAGGCCATGTTCACCCAGACAGCTGATATGCTTTCCGGCAGAACAGTCGATCAGGCCGGTCACCGGCGCAGGTTTCCCGAGGCGCGAATGTTCATGCTGATAATCGCGGCAACACTGCCGCTGGTTCTGATACTGCCGGTGCATAAATACATAGAGGCACTTTCAAACTCAACGGTCTATGTCGGCATAGCGCTCGTTTTGACCGGCTGTATGCTCCTTGTATCCGATAAGATGAGCAGGGGCACGAAAACGGAGAAAAACATGCTGTTTACCGATGCGCTGATAATCGGCCTGTGCCAGTGCGTTGCAACGCTTCCCGGTCTGTCGCGCTCGGGAACTACGATAACGGCAGGTATCGCAACGGGACACGACCGCAGCTATGCCGTTAAGTTCTCGCTGCTAATGAGCATTCCGGCCGTTCTCGGTGCAACACTTCTGGAGCTGGTTGACGCGATAAAGACCGGCATAGACCCAAAGCTCATTCCGGCATATCTGTTCGGCATGATAGCGGCCATGATCTCGGGCGTGCTGTCCATTGGACTTCTCCGCATGATCGCACGCAAGACGCGCTTCGGCGGATTTTCCTACTACTGCTGGGTCGTGGGCGTTCTTACAATAATTCTCTCTCTCATATTCTGATAAAGGCAGGTAAGCTTGGTAATGGCTCAAACCGCTACAAAGAAAAAAAGCAATAATTCATCAAAAAAGCAGAGCTCCGCGCCGGCGAAAAAGCCCGGAAACTCCCCTGAGGACAGCGGTGTGCAGCGCATCATTGCAGCCGTATGCTTTCTGTTTGCCGCAGTGCTCGTTGTCATCGGCATATTTGCGCATGACGGCGTAGTCGTCGGCTGGCTGTGCTCACTTTTGAAGGGACTGTTCGGCTACGGCTTCTGGATATGTGCGCCGGTGTTCCTGCTGGCAGCGTATATACTCGGTATCCACCGCGACGAGCCATGCACATGGCGTATGACAGCGGCGCTGCTGCTGCCGCTTCTGGCGGGTTCGCTCGTTAATCTTCTGCTGTCGCAGGTCGTTGTGGACAATCTCAGCGGCGTTGGCGAGCTGTTCTCTACGCTGTACTCCGGCGGCAAAGGTATGCTCTGCGCCGGCGTTTTCGGAACGCTCGTGGCATTTGCGCTGGAAAAGGCCTTCAGCATTTACGGCGCTGCGATACTGCTTCTGCTCACGTTTATATTCTTTGCTCTGTCAGCCATGGGCATAACGCCTAAAAAGCTCATAGCATTCTTCGGCAGCGGAAGCACCGAAAAAAAGGAGAAGAAGCCTGCAAAGCAGGAGCCCGCTTCAAAGCCCGAACTCGAGCAGCCGGCTGAAGATAAGGCCGAGCAGGTAAAGAAGGCGCGCCGCCGCGCCATTGATATCCCGCTTGATGATGAGCCGGCCTTTGCAAAGAAGTCGGCAGCCTCCGAGGAGCCTACCGTGAAGGAGGAGCCCGCGGTCAAAAAGGAAAGCGGACTGTTCGGCAAAAAAAGCGAGAAGGCGGTGCCGCTTGCTCCTGATATGGTCGAGGTCGAGCCGTTGAGCATAGAGGAAGCCGAGACCATAGCAAGCGTTTCATCGGTCAAGCTCACGGGAGAGGGCAATGTCAAAAGCGGCGCGGTGTCCGATCCTCCGAAAAAAGCAACAGCCGCCGAGGTCGCTGCGGAGACTGAGGCGATACGCAGCGCCATTGAATCGGCAAGCACCGAGGGCGAGTACGAAAAGCCACCGATATTCCTGCTTAAAAAGGGTCACGCTGTCGCAGCAAACGCCGATGACGAGCTCAGAACTAATCGTGACCGTCTTGAAAGTACCATAAAAAGCTTCGGCGTGTCGGCAAGAATAGTCGATACGACCCGCGGCCCTACGGTCACGCGCTACGACCTTGAGCTTGAGCAGGGCGTAAAGCTCAGCCGCCTTACAAATCTTGCGGGCGACATAGCCCTTGCTCTCGGAGTCGTTAGCGTGCGTATAGCTCCGATACCTGATAAGATATCCACCGTCGGCATCGAGGTCCCAAACAAGACCGTGAGCACGGTCTATCTGCGCGATATAATCGACTCGCCGCGCTTTGCCTCGTCAAAGTCAAAGCTCAGCTTTGCGATCGGCAAGGACATTGCAGGTCAGGCGGTCGTCGGCAATATCTCAAAGCTACCGCATCTGCTCATTGCCGGTACGACGGGCTCGGGCAAGTCGGTGTGCATGAACTCGCTCATCATAAGCCTTTTGTATAAATCCGACCCCGACGAGGTCAAGCTCATCATGATAGACCCCAAAATGGTCGAGCTCGGCGTTTATAACGGCATCCCACATCTGTACATTCCCGTAGTCACCGACCCGAAGAAGGCTGCCGGTGCTCTCCAGTGGGCGGTAACGGAGATGCTCAAGCGCTACAGGCTCTTCTCCGAGCTCGGAGTCAGAAGCCTCGAGGCGTACAACGAGCATCTTGCCGAAAACGGCCAGCCCAAGATGCCGAGCATCGTTGTCGTCATCGACGAGCTGGCAGACCTCATGCTCGTCGCGTCCAAGGACGTTGAGGAAAGCATCTGCCGCGTGGCTCAGATGGGCCGCGCCGCCGGTATGCACCTTGTCATAGCCACGCAGCGTCCGTCAGCCGATGTCATAACCGGCCTCATGAAGGCCAATATCCCCAGCCGCATCGCATTTGCGGTCTCCTCCGCGCTTGAAAGCCGCATTATACTCGATAATGCCGGTGCCGAAAAGCTCATAGGCATGGGCGATATGCTCTATGCGCCTATAGGCTGCGGCAAGCCGCTGCGTGTTCAGGGTGCCTTCGTCAGCGACGAGGAGCGCGATCAGATAGTGCAGTTTATTAAGCGCCAGTCCACCGCGCAGTACAGCGAGGATGTGATAGCGCAGATAGAAAAGGCCGCCGAGGATAAGGGCTCAAACGGCAAGGGTCACTCTGATGACGACGAGCCGGCCGGAAAGCCCGAGTATGACGAGCTGCTGCCGCAGGCTGTCGATGTTATCTTCGACACCAAGCAGGCATCGGTCTCCATGCTCCAGCGCCGACTGAAGCTCGGCTACTCACGCGCAGCGCGCATAGTCGATCAGATGGAGGAAATGGGCATAATAGGCCCCTTCGAGGGCTCAAAGCCGCGCCAGATACTCATAACTCGTGAGCAATGGCTCGAAATGCAGACGACTCAGGGCACGGCTCCGACCGAAACGCTGCAAATTCAAACCGAATTTGCCGACGAAATGGACGATATATAAAACACAGGAGTGGTTAACATAATATAGCCACTCCTTTTTCAGGTGATATTATGAAGGATTACTTTTGCCCGCAGATGGATAAAAGCGATGTAAACGAGATAAGTATGCTCGGCCTTGCGCACATAGGCGACGCGGTGTACGAGCTTTTGACGCGCACCATGCTGTGCGAGGGCGGCGATAAGCAGGTTACGAAGCTGCACAAAAAGACCGTTGCCATCGTCAATGCTCCGGCGCAGGCCGAGGCAGCCGAGAGGCTTCTGCCGTTTTTGACGGACGATGAGATGTATATCTATAAGCGCGGGCGCAACGCGAAGGTAAATTCCGTGCCGCAAAAGGCGGATATTGCGCAGTATCATGCGGCGACAGGGCTTGAGGCGCTGTTCGGATGGCTGTATCTTCAGGGAAAAACGCAGCGCATAAACGAGCTGTACGCTGTATGCACGGAGGACTGCCATGGCGCTTGATGCAATTTTTTTATCGGGAATAATAGCCGAGCTGCGCCCAAAGCTCATCGGCGCAAGGATAGACAAGGTGCAGCAGCCAGAGCGCGATAAGCTCGTGCTGTCACTGCGCGGGAGCGAGAGTCTGCGCCTGCTCATTGACGCGGGCGCGGGCAGCGGCAGACTGCAGGAGACGAAAATGAGCTTTGAAAACCCCGCCGAGCCTCCGATGTTCTGTATGCTCCTGCGCAAATATCTCACCGGCGGCAGGATCGAGGCCATCGAGCAGCCGGACTGGGAGCGCCTTGCTATGGTTAACATAACATCTCGCAACGAGCTCGGCGACAATGTTGACCTGCGTCTTGCGGTCGAGCTCATGGGCAGGAGCTCAAACCTTGTGCTCATCGGCTCGGACGGGCGCATTATCGACTGCCTGCGGCGCATGGATTACGGCGGAGATGCCGAACGCAGACTGCTGCCGGGCATGATATACCGTCTGCCGCCCAAGCAGCGCAAGCCGCTCGTGTTCGAGCTTTCGCAGGAGGAGATCGAGCAGGCGCTCAGTGCATCCGATACGGGAAAGAGTGCTGATAAGCGCATCATGGACTGCTTTTCCGGCCTGTCGCCGCTTATCTGCCGCGAGCTTGCCTGCCGCAGCGGTGATAATGCCGCTTATCTGCCGGAGGCGATAGCAGCGTTTCTCGACAGCGTAAGGGCAGGGGAGCTCACGCCGGCGCTCTTTACCGAGGACGGAAAGCCGAAGGAATATTCCTTCATGCAGCTGCGGCAGTACGCCGGAGTGTACGAAATGCGCGAGTTTGAAAGCTTTTCGGCGCTTCTGGATGCGTACTATTCAAAGCGCGATATTCTTGAGCGCCGCCGCAGGCGCTCAAAGGAGCTCAGTCACCACGTCAAAACGGCTCGTGACCGTATTGCGCGAAAGCTCACGGCGCAGAGCTCCGAGCTTCAGAAATGCTCCGAGCGCGACGATATCCGCCGCTGTGCAGAGCTTCTGACGGCAAACCTATACCGTGTGCATAAGGGCGACGCTTCGGTAACGGTCGAGGACTATTACGAGCCCGACTGCCCGCAGCGCACGATAAAGCTTGACGTTTTAAAAACGCCGCAGGCAAACGCTGCTGCCATGTTCAAGGAATATAACAAGCTCAAGACCGCCGAGCAGCACCTCACCACGCTCATAGCCGAGGGGGAAAGACAGCTTGAGTATCTCAACAGCGTGCTCGATGAAACAGAACGCGCCGAGACCGAGGACGATCTTGCCGAGATAAAGGCAGAGCTCGTCGGCACGGGCTATATAAAAAAGCAGCGCGGCACAAAGGAGCGCCGGCATAAAAAGCAGGGACCCATGCGCTTTGTGTCGAGCGACGGCTTTGAGATATCAGTCGGGCGCAGCAACGCACAGAACGATGAGCTCACCACCAAAACCGCCCGCCGCACGGATATCTGGCTGCACACAAAGACTGTCCACGGCAGCCATGTTATCATCTCCTGCGAGGGGATCACCCCGCCGGAGAAAACGATAGAGGAGGCAGCGCAGCTTGCAGTTTACTATTCTCAGGCGCGTGACGGCGGCAAAACGCAGGTGGATTACACCATGGTGCGCAATGTCCGCAAGCCCTCGGGCTCACTGCCCGGCAAGGTCATTTATACTGACTACAGCACTATCTCCGTCTCGGCAGATGAGACGCTGGCGGAAAATTTAAGAGTGAAATAACAAAACCGGAAGGATCGCTCCTTCCGGCTTTTTACGTTTCAGTCGATGTGGATCTCCGCCTCGCTGAACAGGGCTGCCTTACCGGCGAGGATGACGCGATCGCCCTCGAGCCGTGTGTACAGCACGCCGCCGCGCTTTGATGCCTGATACGCGACGAGCTCCGTTTTGCCCAGCGCCTTTGCCCAGTAGGGGATGATGTGGCAGTGCCCTGAGCCGCACACGGGATCCTCGGCGACATTGCACTTGGGTGCAAAGCTGCGTGATACGCAGTCGAAATCCTTGCCCCTGGCCGTGATGTGCAGCAGCAGACCGTCGAGCTGCATGACCTTCGCCATGTCCGGCGCACAGGCTCTGACAGCGGCCTCATCGTCCAGAACGCACAGCAGGTCGCGCCCCATGAACGCGGCTGAGGGCTTTGCACCGATGACCTCGGTCATCTGCTCGGTGACTTCGACGGGTCTGAGCTCGTAAGCGGGGAAGACCATTTCGAGCAGCTCGCCGTTTTTCGTGACTATCAGCTCGCCGCTGAGCGTGTCAAAGCGCACCTCGCTGAGCTCCGGCTCGACAAAGCGCAGGATCGTGTATGCCGTTGCGAGCGTTGCGTGACCGCACAGGTCGATCTCGCCGCCGGGCGTGAACCAGCGCAGATGATAATTTTCACCCTCCCTGACGCAAAACGCCGTCTCGGAGAGATTATTCTCGACAGTTATCTTCATCATCAGCTCATCGTCGAGCCACTTATCCATTACGCACACCGCCGCCGGATTTCCGGCAAAAACCTTGTCGGTGAACGCATCAACAACATATTGCTTCATGTAGATTGCCTCCTTGCTCGTTGTGAGGCAATTATACAATCGTCCGCAGCAAAAAGCAAGCTACCTGTTTGCCAAAACGTCCATTGCTGCGGCGAGCATATCCGCGGCCTCGGCATGGGTGAGCGCTGCGTTGTCGAGGCATGCGCCGTCCATTATGCCGCAGGCATCGAGATTCGCGGCGGCCTGAGAAGCCCATGTTTCTGTCGTTCCTGCGGGACCTGCGGCGTTTGTGAGCTTCAGCAGCCTGTCGAGCATAACTCCGGCCTCGGCGCGGCTTATATCGGCTCCCGAGTCGAACACTGCGCCCGACGCGCCCGCCTTGCCCTTGACCACGCCGTCGCGCACGGCGCTTGCGACATAGGCGCGCTGCCAGTCGGGTATGCTGTCGTCGTCGCAGAAGCCGGTGCTTATAACGCCGCTGAGCACATCTGCGCCGGTGACGCACAGGCACATGGACACAAATTCGCCGCGGGTGAGCGTTTTCTGCGGCTCGAAGTAGTATTCGCCGCCTATCTGCTTGCCGGTGAACGCGCCGCACTCGGCAAGACGCACGGCGCTGCAATAGCTTGCCTCGCCGTCCATATCCGCATAGCTGACGGACTTGTTTTTTACGAGCCGGATGATGACCGTCGCCTCCTGCGAGCGATTGCCCTGCGCGTCGATGGCCTTATAGCCGAAGTAGTCGCGGCCACGCTTGCCCTCGGCGGGGGAGTAGATGAAGCTGCCGTCGTCCTTGAGCTCTATCGTGCCCTTTCGGGGCTGAGTCGTTATCTCAAAGCTCACAGCGTCGCCGTCGGGATCGACAGCGGCAAGCTCACCGCCGAAGGACACGCCGCGATAGGTCTCGAACTCAAAATTTTCGGCCACCGGCGCACAGTTATCGGCCAGAGCCGGAAAAACGAGCGCACACAGCGCAAGACAGGCCATAATGAGCGCAATGTATCTACGCATAAAAAAACCTCCGTAAAATATTCTACGGAGCTATTTTGCACAGCCTGATTTATTTTATACATGCGGTTTCATCCAATGTTTCGATACCGTGCACCCGCAATCTATGTATAAGTACAGCCTAAATGCGCCACTGAAAAAGTGCGAAACGTTCTTATTTATGCCGATGTTTCGATACCGTGCATCCGCAGTTTCCGTATAAGTACAGCCCAAATGCGCCACTAAAAAAATCCGGTCGGGGAGAACCCCGACCGGCAAAATGCTGTTTAGTTAGGTTTCGGAATTTGTGTCCTTGTCTTTATCCGCGACTATCGTAAATACGAAGGTCTTGGGAGTTGCGAAGAAGTCGCCGCCGACAACGGATGCCGTAACGATGTACTTACCTTCCTTGGTTGGCATCGTGCTTCTTGCGTAGATAGTGTTCAGACCTGTGAACCAGTAGTGGATGTTTCCGGCGTATGTGCCGCTGAGCGTGGTGCCGTCCTTCGTGAGGACGCAGAGGCCGCCGTTTTCCTTGAATGCCTCGGCCTGAGAAACGGTGATGGTGCTGCCATCTCCGAAAACGCTGTTCTTTTCAAGCTTTATGCCCTTCCAGCTCATCAGAACAATGACTGTGCCGGTGCCGTAAGCTCTGTTGTAGTTATCGCTGACGGTGACCGCAATTGCCTGATAGATGCCTGCATGGTTGGGGGAGCCGATAGCGAGCTTGAGGTTATCCGCGAGCGAGGCGATCTGACTGATGGTATCATAGAGGCTCTTGAACTGTGCATAGGTGAAATTGTAGCCCATAAGCTTCATGAAACCATCAAAAGTCATCTGCCCAAGCTTGTTGTTGAGTGCGGGGCTGTTTACGATGCCGTCCAGCGCCGCACGAAGCTGACCCATGGTCATGCCCTCTTGAAGCTGTTCCTCCAGCGTCGGGCTTATGCCGAGATATTTCTGTGCTTTGCTGATCGCTTCGATAAGCTTAGTCTTGGATTCAGGCAGCATGAGGTAAACGGTGTTTTCCTTGCTGGTGTTTCTGCCGACGAAGAAGGTGTAAACGTCGATGCTTCTCGTGTCGTTGGGATTGAGGGTTATGAAGTTATCGGGGAGCTCGGTGTCGCCGACGTGCATAACGGTAAGCCTCTTGACGCTGACCTTGACGTTGGCCTTCATGACCTTTACGCTGCCTTCGTCCGAGCAGCTCTTATAATCGGCATTGCCCTTGTAGCTTATGCGGATAGTCTGGCCGTTATCCTCGTCTGCGTTCATGTTGGGATAGCCGTCGTCGCCGACGATGGGAACCCATTCTTCCTTCTCAAGCTCGCGGTCTCCGACTTTATAGACCGTGACGATCTTGTACTCGTAGGTGAAATCCTTATAGGTCAGACCCTCGGGAAGGGTGGAGCCAGCCATGTCGATAACGTCGTTGAAGATAGCCTGAAGCATTTCATCGCCGACCATGTTGAAGGTGATGCTTGCGTTTTCAACATATTTGACCACGCTCTGGATGCGGTTATCGACCATCTTGACCTTTACCTCTGCGCTGAACGGCTTATACAGAGCAGTGCCCTTATCGCCGCCCCAGCTGAGAACTACGGTAAATTCACCTTCGCCGAATGCCTTGCCAAAGATAGTGTCGGGAGTGAAGTCAAGATCCCTGACTTCTGAGGAAATGGGCTTATACTGCACCTTAACCTCGCTCAGGTCGATATCGCCGAGCTTGTCGAGGAGTGCCTCGCGTATGTTCTGCGCGGTAACTTCGTAGTCATAGCTTTCCGCATCCGCGAACTTGAGGCTGACCTCGGTGACGCTGTCTGCAACGCCGTCTTTCAGAGCAAAAGCGGGGTCGCGGCCAATAAATTCAACGGTAACGTCCTTCGAGAAGCCTATGTAATCTGCGCTTCCTGCAAACTCAAAGCGCAGCTTCCAGCTGCCTTCGGAAATCGCGGGGTAGGTGAGGGCATCGATCTTCTCACCGTTGAGATTTGCCCATGCATGACCCAGATCGCCGAGAGAGCCGCTTTCAGCAGTTGCATAATACTTGATGCTGATGCTGTTCTTGTCAAGCTCTGCGGGAGTGACGCTGTCAACGACATTTTCCCAGATCGCCGCATAGAGCTCGTTGAGCTTTACGTTGACATCGTCGTCATAAGTGATCTTGACCTTGGGGCTGTCCTTGAAGCTGATATCCGTAGCCACGCGCCCATCGACGACATTGACCGTGAACTGCTGCTCATAGGGGTTATACTGGCTGTCGCCGGCCCACTTGACACGGATGGTGTTCTCGCCGAGCTCAAGCCTCGGGTTTTTGTCGCCGAATATGGCGGTGTCAACGTCGAGATCGGCTGCCGAGCCTTCAAAGGTCAGCCAGTAAGTAACAGCAAACTTATACTCGAAAGCAAACGAGACCTTATCGTATGTGATATTGCTGGGCAGCTTGTCCTTGATCTGAGCCCAGATCGCCTGACGCAGCTCTTCGTATTTGATGGACTGATCGTCGTTGAATGCAGCCTTTACCTCGAGGCTGCTGGGAGAAACGGCGGGAACGTCGTCGCGTCCGGTGAAGGTGACTTCTCTTTCAACGGTAAAGCCGTTGTAATTAGCATTGCCGCCCCAGACTATCCTGACCTTGTGTGTGCCCTCGGTCACGGCAGCATAGCTCAGTCCGTTGACCTTGCCGCCGGTAAGGGGAGCATAGTCTGTTACTATGCCGGTTTTGGCAGTGGCAAGATATGTAATGGTAACATCACTTGCGCTCAGCTGCGGAGTGGTGCTGGCAAAAACTGCATTGAATACATCCTCGTTTATCGTGCTGTAATCAATATTGGTAGCGTCGGTGTATTCAAGGCCGACGGTGGGAGTATCCTTCAGCGTGTAGGAGGCATCCTGCCTGCCCGTAAAGGTGACGTTGAGCTCGATATCCTTTGCGGCATACGCGCCCTCACCCTTGAAGCTGAGCTTCACCTTCTGGGTGCCCTCGGGAACACCATTGTAAGTGATAGGGATACCAAGAACAGGTGCTTTGCCGCCTGCAAGAGGAACCCAATTCTTATCGGTGTCGGTAGCGCTGCCGGTCGAAGGCGAAGCCCAATAAGTAATATCGGTGTTGCTGCGTGTCAGCGTGTAGTTAGTGCTCTTGACAGCTGCATCCAGAACGTGCTGCTCAAGCACTGCATAATCAACGGAGGTAGCGCCGGTGTACGGCATCACGACAGAAACGTTATCGTTGAGCGTGACCTGAAGCTCCTGCGGCTGAAGCTTCGTGAAGCTAACAACTATATTTGTGTTGCTCTTAAGACGAACTCTGTAGTTACTGTTATCGGGTTGTGCTGATAAAGCATCATGTTTATATTTGGTGGTTGTAGTAATGCCCAGGACTTTTTTCGATGTAGAGGACGTAAAACCACCTATATCGCCAAATGCAGTATTATTGGCAAGCTTGTGTTGGCTGTCAATTTCTTGCCAGCCAACACATTCGTATTCCCAATCAAGATTGTCTCGAGTGTCTGGATTGCAATTGTCGTAATTAGATATGAGTGCTTTTGCAAGTGTTTTCTTGACTGTTGCCGTATCAGCAGAGCTGACAATAATGCCCGATCCATTTACCAGCACAGGTTCCTCATAGCCGTCCGCAAACACGGCAGGGGATACGCCTGCGACTGATATGAGCATCAGCACAGCAAGCAGCGAGGCGAGATAACGCCTCAGTGTGTGTTTCTTCATGCTTAACCTCCATAAAATAAAAAATGTTTTCTGCCGCACAATTACAAAACGGTACTATTATGCGACTTTTCTGACACTATAATAACAAAACGTTTACAAAAAATCAATAGAAAGTTCAACATTTCTTGAACTTTTGTCATGACGGCCTTGCCGATGCAAAAAAATGCTTGATATTCAAAGCTTTTTTCCGAGCACCCGACGGCAGCAAAAATCCCACCCTCTGCCAAATGGCAAAGGGTGGGGGCGTATTACAGCCTGCCGAGCACGGCGCAGACGCTGTCAAAGGCCTTCTGCGCTGCGAAAGCAACGTTCTTCTCGAAGCTTCCGAGTCCGGCCTCGTCCTCAGTGTCGGATATGGCGCGCAGGCAGTTGAAGCTGATGCTCATCGCGCTGCACACATGTGCCGCCGCTGCCGACTCCATGTCGCAGCAGACGGGGTCAAAGCGCTCGATGATGCTCTCGCGCCCGTCGCTTTCCACGAAAACGTCGCCCGTCACCGTCCTGCCGCACATAAGCCCCAGCGAGCGGCCTATGCCGACAATGTCCTCCGCGCAGAAAAAGTCGGGGTTTATCTCGCTCGGGTGGTAGTCGATGATGAGCTGCGGCGCAAGGTCGTGATAAACGCAGTCTGTTATCATGATGCACTGCCCGATGTGAACGCCGCCCTTTATCGCTCCGGCAACGCCGGACATGATGACCCTGTCCGCGCCGCAGTCGCGGATGAGCGTCATTGCGCCGAGCGCGGCGTTTACCTTGCCCAGCCCGCAGAACAGGGCAGAGACCTCGTGCCCGCACAAAATGCCGTCAGAGCGCTGCATTCCGTGCAGCATGACTGCTTCGCCGCCGAGCGCGGCCTTATACGGCTCAAATTCCGGCGCACAGGCGCACAGTATTCCTATTTTCATTCCTCAACCTCCCACGGTAATGTAACTATGCTGTATTCGTGCCCGACCTCGGGCAGGAACTTTTCCGTTATATCGGCTGTCCTTATCCTCAGCGTTGATGTGTTGATGCAGGGATGGCAGCCTATGAGCTCGTCCTTCAGAAGATCAGCGTCTATGACAAGATGGACACGCCCATTGTCGTTCATGAGCCCGAGAACGCTCACAGAGCCCGGCGTTATGTCCAGAAGCTCCTCCATGTGCTCGGGCGAGGCAAACGAGAGCCGCGCCGTCCCGAGCTGCTTTGAAAGATGCTTTGTCTTAAACGGCTTGTCGCCCGGCATGAGCAGCAGATAAAACTCCGTCTGCTGCCGGTTTGTGAGAAACAGGTTCTTGCATATCTGCGCCCCCAGCGTTTTTTCTATCTCGTGGCAGGCCTCTATCGTGTCGGCGTGCTCGTGATCGACGCGGCCATAGGCTATGCCCAGCCTGTCGAGCATATCGTAGCAGCGCCGCTCCTTCGGGAGGCGTTCGGAGCAGTCCTCGGGTCTGCCCTCGTAAAGCTTTGATGTCTGCATTTTGTTTTACCTCTGATTATATGCGATATGCTCTATTATTGCATATTTTCCTCGTCCGCGCAACTTGTAAAAATGAATTGTCAGGTATATAATAATTAATCATTTTTTTCGAGGTGCGGATATGAGGCTTTGCAGCACTCGGCAGCTTGATACGGTAAAGACCTTTGAATGCGGTCAGTGCTTCCGCTGGAACTGCGGCGGCGACGGCATTTACAGAGGTGTGGCAGACGGCTATTACGCCGAGGTCTCGGTGAGGGACGGAGAGGTTTACATAACATCAGACGCGCCGGAGGAGCTCTGGCAGCGCTATTTTGACCTCGATACAGATTATGACGAAATAAGCCGCGCATTCACGGGGCAATACCTTGAGCAATGCGTCCGCTACGGCAGCGGCATACGTATACTGCGGCAGGACGGCTGGGAGACGCTGTGCTCGTTTATCATATCCCAGTGCAATAACATAAGCCGCATAAAGGGCATCGTCGAGCGCCTGTGCGAAGGCTTCGGAGATGAGATACGCGCAGGCGACAGGCTGTACTACTCGTTTCCGAGCGCCGAGCGCCTTGCACTTCTCGAGCCCGGGGAGCTTGCCTGCATACGCGCAGGCTACAGAGCAGAATACATCATCTGCGCAGCCCGCGCCGTCGCCGGCGGCGATATAGACCTTGAAGCACTCCGGCAATGCGATTATAAGCAGGCGATAAAGACTCTGCGCACGATCCGCGGCGTAGGCGAAAAGGTCGCAAACTGCGTCGTGCTGTTCGGGCTGTGGCATATGGAGGCCTTCCCGATTGATGTCTGGATGAAGCGTGCGCTGAAGGAGAACTTCCCGCCGGATTTTTCGCCGGAGTCGCTCGGACGCTATGCGGGATTGGCGCAGCAGTATATTTTTTATTACGCAAGAAGCAGGGGGAATGAAAAATGAAATATAAGCTTATTGCAGCCGATATGGACTCAACGTCCTTGAACTCAAAAAAGGAGCTCACGCCGAGAACAGCAGCCGCCATGGAAAAGGCGATAGAGCAGGGTAAAACGGTAGCATTTTCTACGGGCCGCAGCATAAGCCTCGTGCAGCCGTATATCGACATGGTGCGCGGTATGCGCTATGCCGTGACGGGCGCGGGAGCCTCGGTCATTGATACATACACGAACAGGAAGATATTATATAAAACCATGGACCCCGAGACGGTAAAATATATAGCCGCCCGCGCCGCCGGATACGTCATGCCGATATTTTTCATCGACGATAAAACCTACAGCAGCTCATGGTGCGTCGATAACTGCGCCGACTTCGGCCTGAGCGCCTATGAGCCCATATACAGGCAGGGCATGAACCTCGTGGACGATGTGTTTGCAATGTTCATGGCAGACCCCAAGCCGGTCGAAAAGCTCAATCTGTTCTTCGCCGAGGACGGCGAGGCCGACAGAGTGTATGAGCAGATAAAAAACCTGCCCGTGAGCTTTACCTGCCATGCGCCGCACTGCCTTGAGATAAACGCAGGCGGCGTGAGCAAGGCCGCCGGCCTGCGTGCGCTGTGTGCCGCGCTGGACGTGGATATATCCGAGTGCATAGCCATAGGCGATGCGCAGAACGATGAGGAAATGCTCAGAGCAGCCGGACTCAAGGTCGCAATGGCAAACGGAAGCGACAGCGTCAAGGCTATTGCCGACATTATCGCGCCCGACTGCGACAGCGACGGCGTTGCGGATATAATTGAACAATATTTGCTTGATTAGATAAAAAAACTATAGTATAATAAACTGATAGTCTGACTTTTGGGGTGAGCGCTATGGACGAAAAAGTAATGCAGCTTAAAAAATGGATAGACGACAGCAGCAACGTTGTGTTTTTCGGCGGAGCGGGAGTTTCGACGGAAAGCGGTATACCCGATTTCCGCAGCGTTGACGGCCTGTACAATCAGAAGTGGAAGTATCCGCCCGAGACTATACTGAGCCATTCGTTCTTTGTCCGCTATCCCGAGGAGTATTACCGCTTTCACAGGGAAAAGCTCGTCATAGACGGCGTAAAGCCCAACGCCGCGCATCTGAAGCTTGCAGAGCTTGAGTGCAGGGGCAAGCTGCGTGCCGTAGTAACGCAGAATATCGACGGGCTTCATCAGGCAGCCGGCAGCAAAAATGTCCTTGAGCTGCACGGCAGCATACTGCGCAGCTACTGCTCTGTATGCGGAAAGCCGTATCCCGCGGATAAGATGAACCACGGTCAGGGAGTTCCGCATTGCAGCTGCGGCGGAGTCATACGTCCCGATATAGTCCTCTATGAGGAGCCGCTGGACGAGGATGTCATCACCGAGGCGGTCCGCGTCATATCCGAGGCGGAGGTGCTTATAATCGGCGGCACGAGCCTCAATGTTTATCCGGCAGCCGGACTTATAAACTATTACAGGGGGCATAAGCTTGCGCTTGTAAACCTGAGCAAAACACCCTATGACGACGAGGCAGACCTTGTCATAAACGAAAAGATCGGAAAGGTATTCAGCCAGCTTTGAGTAGAATAGATGTTTTAGGCGTCGGATTTGACAATCTGACGAGAGAAGATGCGATAGATATGTGCAAAAGGCTCATAGACGAGCACCGCAGCGCATATATGGTAACGCCGAATCCCGAGATAGTCATGGCGGCATGGGATAATCCCGAGCTGCACGAGGCCATACGCAATGCGGACATGGTCATACCAGACGGCATAGGCGTTGTGAAGGCGGCAAGGATCATCGGAACTCCGCTTAAGGAGCGCCTGCCGGGAATAGAGATAGGCGAGGCGATACTCGAATATGCCGCCGCAAGCGGCAAGAGCGTTTTCCTGCTCGGCGCAAAGCCCGGAGTGGCGGCAGCCGCCGCAAAAAAGATGTGTGAGCTTTTCCCCGGACTTGAGGTGTGCGGCACAAACGACGGCTATTTTAAGGATGACGGACCTGTTGTCGATAAGATAAACGCCGCAAAGCCGGATTTCCTGATGGTATGCCTCGGTGCACCCAAGCAGGAGCTCTGGATGGCGCAGAATGCGCCGAGGCTCGATGTCGGCCTCATGGCGGGGCTCGGCGGCTCGCTTGACGTGTTTGCCGGAACGGTAATGCGTGCGCCGAAGCTGTGGCAGAAGATGAATGCCGAGTGGCTGTACCGCTGCATAAAGGAGCCGTGGCGCTTTAAGCGCATAGCACGCCTGCCGCTGTTCATTGTCAAGGCATGGATAAAACGGATAAGGAAGTTATTCAATGGAAAAGGGTAAGCTCATCGTATTTGAGGGCATCGACGGCAGCGGCAAGTCCGCGCATTATAAGCGCGTGTGCTCACGTCTCGAGACGGAGGGGATAGATTATCACCATATCGTATTTCCGCGCTATGATAATGACAGCAGCGCACTGATAAGAATGTACCTCAGCGGCGAATTTGGCGCAAATCCGAACGATGTAAACGCCTATGCCGCTTCCTGCTTCTATGCCGTTGACCGCTTCGCCGCATACAGGACCGACTGGGGCGGCATATATAATTCCGGCGGCTTTATCCTGTCGGACAGGTACACGACCTCGAACGCCGTCCATCAGGGAGCAAAGCTTTCGGATGCGGAGCTGCCCGGATTTTTTGAGTGGCTGTACGATTTTGAATATGTAAAGCTCGGACTGCCGAAGCCCGATCTTGTCATTTACCTCGATGTCGATATTGAGACTTCAGTCAGGCGCATGAAGCGCCGTCAGGAGAAAACGCACACCTCGGCAGATATTCATGAAAAGGATATACGATATCTCGAAAACTGCCTGAGAGTCGCAGATAAGGCCGCCGATCACTACGGCTGGACGCGCATATCCTGCATGAAGGACGGCGCTGAGCGCGAGCTGGAAGAAAAGCATGAAGAGATCTACTCCATCATCAAAGCAGCTCTGTGAGGAAAAGCGTGCGCTGCGTATCAGAAAGGCCGCGCAGCTTGAAGAACTCGATGATGAATATATCAGGGAAAGCGACGAGGCGATATTAAATAAGCTTTTATGCCTTGAGGAGCTCAAGCGTGCCGGTACGGTATTCCTGTACAGCAGCGTGGGACGCGAGGTATCGACCGTGAAGCTCGTGGAGCTGCTGCTCAGGGATGGCCGGAGCATAGCGCTACCCGTGAGCGGAGCCAAGGGCTCAATGGAGTTTTATCCATTAAGCTGCGTTTCACAATTGCGGCAGGGGAGATACGGCATACCCGAGCCGCCGGTAACTGATGCCGTAAGGCCGGAGAGGGGCGATATCATGATCGTTCCGGCGCTGTGCTGCGACAGGAGCGGCCATCGCCTCGGCCACGGAGCAGGGTATTACGACCGCTACCTTGCAGGGAGCGATTGCTTCAGCGTCTGCCTTTGCAGAAAGGCTCTTATGGAAGATGCGCTTCCGGTCGAGAGCACGGATGTTAAGGTATCAATGGTCATAACCGATTAAAATGTAAAGGGCTCTTCACAGAGCCCTCAGCGATCCTCAGCAGCCGCAGCCGCAGTCATTGCTGCCGCAGCCGCAGCTTCCGCCGCAGCTGTTGCCGCAGCCGAAGAAGAGGATTATGAGTATGAGAATTATCCAGATGCAGCTGTTGTTATTGTTGCAGAACATATATATTACCTTTCCCCGCGCATAAAATTCCGCAGTCCGATCCGGCGCGGCGGATACACGACACGAAACTATCAAGCATTCAGAGCAGCGCTTGCTGCGTCTGCTGTATATTATGCCGCAGCGGCAAATCAGGTTACGGTCCGTAAAGGAGATTTTTATGGCTGATAAGAAAACAGATTTTGACGAGCTTTTCGGGAAAAAGGAACCCGATAAGAAGCCCAGAAAGGCAGCCGCTGCACCGGCGCAGCGAAAAGCACCGGCACAGCCGAGGAAGAGCTCATCCGCAGCTGCCAGGGAGAGCAGAAGCGGTCTTGCCGGAGGCGCACTGTACTTCCTGTTCGTTATAAGCGTCAGCATCATTCTGGCCTGCCTCGCGTGGGCGGCGGCTACGGATGTTCTGGGCTTTAAGTCCTCGGACACAGTTGCGCAGATTACACTTGACAAGGACAGCTTTACATACAAGGAGGTCGAGGTCAAGGATGACGACGGCAACACGAAAACTAAGAAGGTTCACTATGCTGATGTGAGCTATGTGGCCGATCAGCTCAAGGATAACGGCATTATAAAATACAAGTGGCTGTTCAAGCTCTTTGCCTCGGTATACAATGCCGATGAGAAGATAGACCCGGGCACATATGAGCTCAAGGCAGTCTATGACTATAAGGCGCTTGTAAAGAAAATGACCTCAGGCTCGGGAGCGATGGTTACAAAGAAAATAACCTTCCCCGAGGGCTACACGATGCGCCAGATATTCCAAAAGCTCGATGCCGAGGGCGTGTGCGACTATGACGAGCTCATGGATGCCGCTGCAAACTCGACCTTCAGCTATTCCTTCCTTGAGGGAACGGAGAAGGGCGATGCCAGCAGGCTCGAGGGCTTCCTGTTCCCGGATACCTACGAGTTTTACGAGGGAATGCCGGCGGCCAGCGCCATCAACAAGTTCCTTGAGGTATTCCATTACAGGATGACCGCCGAGATGCTCCAGTGGCAGGAGGAAAGCGGCTACACCATGCGCCAGATCATAACGATCGCGTCCATGATAGAAAAGGAAGCGGCTAACGATTCCGAGCGCTACACCATAGCGTCTGTTATCTACAACCGCCTGAATAAGGACTGGCCGCTCCAGATAGACTCCACCACACTTTACGAGTACCCCGACCACGAGGGCGCGCCCACGGCGGAGATGCTGGCAAAGGACAGCCCCTACAACACCCGTATAAGCAAGGGTCTGCCCCCGTCCCCGATATGCAGCCCGGGTCTTACGTCAATAAGGGCGGCATTGCAGCCGAGCAGCACAAATTATATGTACTACGCGCTCAATACGGCCACCGGCCAGCACGAATTTTTCACGAGCAGCGATGCCTTCAACGCCTTTGTGGCAACGCAGAATTATGAATGACAGACGACCTGAACTGCTTGCGCCGGCCGGAGATTACGAGCGCCTACAGATGGCGCTCCACTACGGCGCGGATGCCGTTTACCTCGCCGGTAAACGCTTTGGAATGAGGGCCTCAGCAGGCAATTTCTCTATGGAAGAGCTTGCGCTGGCCTGTGAAAAGGCGCACGAAAAGGCTGCAAAGGTGCATCTTACCTGCAATACGCTGCCGCGTGAGGATGAGCTGGGGGCTCTGCCCGACTTCCTGCGCGAGGCGAAAAATGCCGGAGTTGACGCATTTATAATCGCAGACCTCGGAGTTATGAAAATTGCCGAGAAATATGCCCCAGATGTGCAGCGCCACGTCAGCACCCAGCTCGGCGTAATAAACAGCGCTGCGGCGCGTGTTTTGTACGATATGGGAGCAAGCCGCGTCGTGCTTGCGCGTGAAACGCCGATGCGCGATATATTCGAGATCAGGGCGAACACACCGAAGGAGCTTGAGATAGAGGCTTTTGTCCACGGCGCTATGTGCGTCTCGTTTTCGGGACGCTGTCTGCTGTCAAACTACCTGACGGGGCGCGATGCAAACAGGGGAGCCTGCGCTCAGCCATGCCGCTGGCGCTACCGCCTCGTGGAGGAAAAGCGCCCCGGCGAGTATTTTGATATAACGGAGGATAAGGGCACGTTTATCATGAACTCGCGGGATATGTGCATGATAGACCATATACCCGAGCTCATAGCCGCAGGAGTCACGAGCTTCAAGATAGAGGGCAGAATGAAGTCTGCCTATTACGCCGCCGCCGTTACAAACGCCTACCGCCATGCGATAGACTTCGCGCTCAGAGGCGAGCCTCTTCCGCAGCTGTGGCGTGACGAGGTAGATAAGCTGAGCCACCGCCCGTACTGCACAGGCTTTTACTACGGAGACCCCGGCCAGCACTATTCAGAAACGAGCTATTATTCGGACGCGGAGGTCTGTGCCGTCGTTGAGGAATGCGACAAAGACGGAAACGCCGTCCTGACGCAGCGAAACCGCTTTTGCCTTGGCGATACGGTCGAGCTGATGACAAACGAGCATGAACCGATATCGTTTTGCGTCGGATATATGGAAAACGCCGAGGGCGAGCCCATAGAGGCAACGCCGCACGCGATGATGACGATAAAAATGAAGCTGCCAATACCGTGCAGCCGCCTGTCGATATTAAGGCGCATCAAGACAGATAAGTAAAAAAGGAGATAGATATATGAAAGCATACGGAGTAAACGAACTAAGAGAGATGTTCCTGAGCTTTTTTGAAAGCAAGGGTCATCTAAGGCTGCCCAGCTTCTCGCTGGTTCCTCAGAACGATAAATCCATACTGCTCATAAACGCGGGCATGACTCCGATGAAGCCGTGGTTCAAGGGTGAGCAGATACCGCCGCGCAAGCGCGTGTGCACCTGCCAGAAGTGCATCCGTACCGGCGATATCGACAATGTAGGTCACACTGCACGTCACGGCACTTATTTCGAGATGCTCGGCAACTTCTCCTTCGGCGATTACTTCAAGCACGAGGCAATAGCCTGGAGCTGGGAGTTTCTCACGAGCGAGGAATGGGTCGGCCTTGATCCGAACAGGCTCTATCCCTCGGTTTATCTTGACGACGACGAGGCATGGAATATCTGGCATGACGAGATAGGCATCCCCGCGGAGAAGATATTCCGCTTCGGCAAGGAGGATAACTTCTGGGAGCACGGAGCAGGTCCCTGCGGCCCCTGCTCGGAGATATATTATGACCGCGGCGAGGAATACGGCTGCGGCAAGCCCGACTGCACAGTTGGCTGCGACTGCGACCGCTATATCGAGGTCTGGAACAACGTTTTCTCACAGTTTGACAACGACGGCCACGGCAATTACACCGAGCTTTCTCAGAAAAATATCGACACCGGCATGGGTCTTGAGCGTCTGGCAGTCGTGTGTCAGGGCGTAAACTCGCTGTTTGATGTCGATACGGTCATGAATATCACCCATAAGGTCTCGGATATCACCGGCGCACATTACGGTGAGAGCGAAAAACGCGACGTATCCCTGCGCGTTATCACCGACCATATCCGCAGCGCTACCTTCATGATCTGCGACGGTATTCTGCCGTCGAACGAGGGACGAGGCTATGTCCTGCGCAGACTTCTGAGAAGAGCTGCGCGTCACGGAAAGCTTCTGGGCGTTAACGAGCCCTTCCTTTACAGCATTATAGATACCGTTATACATGAAAACGAGTGCCAGTATCCCGAACTGCGCGAAAAGCAGCAGTATATAACCCGCGTTGTCAAGAGCGAGGAGGACAGCTTTGCCAAGACCATCGACGCAGGTATGCAGATATACGGCAGCCTGCTTGAGGAGCACAAGGCAAAGGGCGAAACGGTGTTCTCCGGCGCTGATGCCTTCAAGCTTTACGATACCTACGGCTTCCCCGTGGATATGACGGCGGAAATGCTCGTTGACGAGGGCATGACGCTCAATACCGATGAGTTCAAGGCACTCATGGAGGAGCAGCGAGTGCGCGCCCGTGAGGCAAGAAAGGCGCTCGGCGATCTCGGCTGGGAGGGTATAGACTTCGGCCTTGACGCAACTCCGACGGAGTTTACCGGCTACGATAAGCTCACCGATACGGCAAACGTTCTTGCCATCGTAAACGGTGATGAGCTTGCCGGTGAGATCAGCGAGGGCTGCGAGGGCATTCTTGTTCTGGACAAGACTCCGTTTTACGCCGAGATGGGCGGCCAGCTTGCCGATAAGGGCGAGATAGGCTTCAGCCTTGAGGATGTTGAGAACGGACAGCTTACAAGGTTTGTTGTCAACAACGTAAAAAAGGATAAGGGCAACAAGTATCTGCACTACGGCGTGTGCGTCTCCGGCGCGATATCCGTCGGTGAGGAGGTCGTGGCCTCGGTCGATGCTGAGCGCCGCAGAGCGGTCTCACGAGCACATTCGGCAACGCATCTGCTGCACGCGGCGCTGCGCAAAACGCTGGGCGAGCATGTGCATCAGGCCGGCTCTCTTGTCGATGCCGACTATCTGCGCTTTGACTTCACGCATTTTGAGGCAATGAGCCCGAAGGAGGTCGCGGCGGTAGAGGATGCAGTAAACGATGCGATACTTGACGGTGCGGATATCTCCGTTCGTGAGATGAGCCTTGAGGATGCAAAAAACAGCGGAGCTACGGCACTGTTCGGCGAAAAGTACGGCGATGTGGTCCGCGTCGTGAAAATGGGCGATTACAGCACGGAGCTTTGCGGCGGCACGCATCTTGACAACACCGCAAAGGTCGGCATGTTCCATATAATGAGCGAGTACTCGGTCGCAAGCGGCGTAAGACGCATCGAGGCCGTTACGGGCAGAAAATATCTTGAAATGTCAAAGCGCTCTTACCTGACGGTAGCACGCGCAGCGGAGAGCCTCAAGGCAAAGCCGGGCGAGCTTCTGAGCAAGGCCGAGGGCTTTGTATCCGAGGTCAAGAGTCTGCGGCAGAAGGTCGAAAAAATGAAGGACAAGATCCTTGCAAGCGATGTTGAGCGCTTCCTGTTTGCCGCAAAGAAGATAGGTGACTTCAATGTGCTGACCGCAACGCGCACCGATCTTGACGCAAACGATCTCAGAAAGATCGGCGACTTCCTGCGAGATAAGGATCCGAAGATCGTTGCGGTGCTCGCAACCGCCAACGAATCCAAGGTGACCTTCACCGCCTGCTGCGGCAAGGACGCTGTAGCTGCCGGTATCAAGGCCGGCGATATAGTCAAGGCTGTTTCCGCAGTTGCCGGAGGCAAGGGCGGCGGCAAGCCGGATTCCGCGATGGGCGGCGGCACCGATGTGCTGAAGATGGATAACGCCCTTGCGATTGTTGATGATCTTGTTGCTGAAAAGCTCGGACTTTAATAGGAGGAATAACAATGAACGACTGCTTGTTCTGCAAAATTATCGCGGGTGAGATACCCTCGACCAAGGTTTATGAGGATGAGAGCGTGTTTGCGTTCCGAGATATCAATCCGCAGGCGCCGGTGCATGTGCTTGTGCTGCCCAAGGAGCATATTTGCTGCGCAGACGAGATTAATGCGGAAAACTCGGCACTTGTCGGCAAGTGCTTTGAGGCTGTCGCGAAGATAGCAAAGAGCGAGGGCCTGAGTAACGGCTACCGCGTCGTAAATAACTGCGGCGAGGACGGCGGCCAGACCGTAAAGCACCTGCATTTCCATATCCTCGGCGGAAAAAAGCTCCCCGAGGGCATGGCCTGAATATATAAGTAATGTAAAAAAGCAGCCTCGCAGCTGCTTTTTTGCACATAAGAGGTGAGCTATGAAGTCGGTACGCATACTGTGCACAGCTTCAATAGGATACTGCGCGGCGGTGTTCCTGTCGCATTATCTGCTGTTCGGTCAGAGTCTTGCGGCAGTACTGATGCTGCCTGCGATAACGGCGCTGACGGCGCTGCTGCTGCGCGGCAGGATGCGCACACGGCTCATAATAGTCTCGGCTGCAATGGCTGTCGGCTTTTGCCACTATTGGCTGCACTATGAGCAGACGGTTTTAATTTGCGAGGCCTATAATGATAAGGAGATAACAACACAGGCGCGGATAACGGACTATCCAGACGTGCGCGACAGATGCACTCTGCTGACTGTCAAAATTACGGGCGATGCGCTTCCGAATGTAAACGCGCTTGTTATCGACTACTCCGGCGAGGAGCCGGAGCTTCTGCCCGGCGACGAGATAAAGGTAAAGCTCAAGCTCCGCAGCGTAACAGAGCGCTACGGCGAGGAGACGGACTCGAACATATCCAAGGGCCTGTATCTAAACGGCTACACCTCAGAGCGTATTGAAAAGACAGGCCGTTGGCATGGCTCGTTTCTTTATTTTCCAAAGCTTTTGGGAAATGCTCTGCACAACGAGATAGGCAGGCTTTTCCCCGACGATACCGCGCCCTTTATGAAGGCTCTGCTTGCCGGATATAAGGACGATTATTACCAAAACGATAAGCTCTATGCCTCAATGAACGTCGCAGGGCTTGCACATGTCGTCGCGGTGTCGGGCATGCACGTTGCCTTTCTTGTCGGCGTATTGCAGAGCATTCTGGGCAAAAACCGCAGATCGTCGCTTATCTGCATCGTACTTGTGTGGCTGTTTGTCGTCATGGTCGGCTCGCCGCTTTCAGCGCTGAGGGCAGGTATCATGATAAGCATTCTCATGCTTGCGCCGCTGCTCGGCAGAATAAACGACCGCGCTACGACGCTGTCGTTTGCCCTTGCTCTTATACTTATATCCAATCCTTTTTCCGCCGGAAGCGTTGCATTGCAGCTATCGTTCGGCGCGGTTGCCGGAATGTTTCTGTTCTCGCAGCCTATATATGAGTATTTTACCTCGAAGCTCACGCCTCCAAGGCTGCTGAAAACGCCCGTAAGCTACATAACAGCAACGCTTTCAAGCTCGCTTGCCGTGACTGCGTTCACATTTCCGCTGCTGGCTGCGCATTTCGGCTATGTAACGCTGCTGGCACCGCTTATGAACATCCTGTGCCTCTGGGCGATATCTGCGCTGTTTGCGGGAGGCTTTGCATTGTGCGCTCTGGGGCTTATTCTGCCCGTGCCGGCATCGTGGCTCGCGGGAGGACTGTCCTATCTTGTGCGCTACATAGCATGTGTGGTAGAATACTCTGCGAAAATGCCGGTGACTGCGCTTTATATTGAAAACAGCTACGCAGTGCCGTGGATCGCTGCATCGTATGCCTTGTTTATCGTGTATTTCATTCTGCGCAGGTATAAAAAGCTCAGTGCTTTGATCCCGTCGGCAGTATGCCTCGGTCTGCTCTGCGGTGTTTTTCTGCTCACGGAGCGCGATATGCGCTCAGATACGGGAACTATCAGCGTCATGAACGTCGGAAACGGACAGTGCATTGCCGCAACGGAGGGTGAAAGCACCGTTGTTATCGACTGCGGCGGCTACGGTATAACGCAGAACGCAGGGAACATGCTCTCGTCGTATCTTCGCGCAAACGGCAGATATGATATAGACTACCTCATGCTCACGCATCTGCACACGGATCACGCCTCCGGCGTTGTGAGGCTTTTAAACCTCATGAACGTGAAAACCGTCATACTGCCGGATAACGCCGAGGATACCAGCGGAGACGGTATGCTTGAGAGCATCGTCGAGGCTGCCGGTGAAAACGGGACAAGGATAGTTTACATAACGCATGATACAGACTTTACCGCCGGCATGATAAGGCTTTCTGTCTTTGAAAGCTCAGAGCTTGGAAGCCGCGACGAAAGCGGCATTATGGCCAAGCTCAGCATAAATGATTACGATATGCTCGTAACCGGCGACGTTGAAAAGGTCGTCGAGCGCGAGCTCGTGCAAAAGCACGAGCTATCCGGCACGGAGCTTCTTATCGTTCCGCACCACGGCTCGAGGTACTCAACGAGCAGTGAGCTCCTCTCGGCGCTGAGACCCGAAACGGCTGTCATATCCACAGGCTATAACAGCTACGGGCACCCGACGCAGGAAACGCTGGATATGCTCGATAAATATGATATAAACGTCCTGCGGACGGACGAGCTCGGCAGGATAGTGCTGCATATTGCAGCAGGTGATTAAATGGCAAAGAAAACGAAACGCGACGAAAAATTTAATTATAACGCAAGCGTAAACGCGCTGCGTGCCGAAGGACCGGCAGGACTGTATCTCATCTGGGGGCCGGAGGATTATCTTGCCGACAGGTTTTTTGACGAGATAAAAAAGCTGTGCATAACAAGCGAGGCCGACGATTTCAGCTACCGCAGACTGTCCGAGCGCGATTTTTCTGCGCTCACGCTCAGAGAGGCCATCGACAGCGTGCCGTTTTTATCAGAGCGCAGCCTCGTCGAGATACGCGGCATTGATATAAACAAGCTGAGAGATTCGGAGGAGATCTGCGGCATACTCGCCGATATTCCGAATTACTGCACGGTCGTGTTCATGGCACCGATAGGCTTTGAGCCGGATAAGCGCCTGAAGATATACAAGACCATACAGAAATGCGGCAGGGAGATATGCGTCACCGCGCAGGGCGGTGATATACTCATAAAATGGATCATACGCCGCTTTGCGGCGGAGGGGAAGGGCATAGAGCTCAATGCCGTGCAGCGCCTTATAAACGTCAGCGGCGATCTGATGAACGGACTCATACCCGAGATAAACAAGATAGCATCGTATACCAGGGGCGACAGGGTCACCGAGGCCGACGTTGACGCTGTGGCGCACCATATACCGGAGGCAGTCGTGTTCGACATGACCGAGGCACTGGCAAAGGGCGAGAATAACGCCGCCATGCGGCTTTTGGGCGAGCTGCTTGCCGATAAGAATAACGAGCCGACAATGATACTTGCGATAGTCGGCGGGCAGATGCGGAAAATGTACGCAGCGAGGGTCGCCATAGATAACGGCCTGACAAAGGATTATCTCATGAAAACGCTCGGCCTGCGCTATGACTTTATCGCAAACCGCCTGCTTGCCGCGTCAAGGCGCTTTTCGACGGAGCAGATACGCAGCGCCGTCGAGCTGTGCGCAGACACGGACTATGCCATGAAAAGCAGCAGGACTGATCCTGCAGAGCTCCTGAAGGAATGCGTCATGCGGATCGCGGCAGGTGATACGGATGCATAGAGTCTCAGAGGTCATCGTAGTCGAGGGCAGATACGATAAAAATACGCTCTCTCAGGTCGTTGACGCTGTAATAATCGAAACAAGCGGCTTCGGAGTGTTCAATAATAAGGAAAAGCAGCAGCTTCTGCGCACGCTTGCCGAAAAGCGCGGCCTTATAGTGATGACCGATCCCGACGGTGCGGGGCTCGTTATCCGAAACTTCGTTAAAAGCTGTGTAGACCCAAGCCTTTTAAAGCAGGCCTATATGCCGGAGATATTCGGCAAGGAGCGCAGAAAGAGCAAAGCCTCAAAGGAGGGCAAGCTCGGTGTTGAGGGTATGAGCGCAGATATCATCATGCAGGCTCTGCGCCGCTGCGGAGCTACGATCGACGGGGAGCAGGCGCAGCCCTCCGGCGGCATAAGCATGGCGGACTTGTATGCTGCCGGACTTGCCGGAAAGCCGGAAAGCGCCGCAAAACGGGCAGAGCTTCTCGCATCCATGTCTCTTCCGCGCAAAATGACCGCACAGGCTCTTCTGCCGGTGCTCAATGCGCTAATGAGCCGCGAGGACTTCCTTTCGCACCTGTTTTAAAAACAGTGGCATTATACAATATATTGTGTTATAATCAGTAATCAGAGTAAAAGATTATTCGGAGGATAAATATATGAAATGTCCGTTTTGCGGATTCCTTGAGAGCAAGGTCATAGATTCCAGACCGGCGGAGGAGGGAACGACCATCCGCCGCCGCAGAGAGTGCCTTGCATGTCAGAAGCGCTTCACGACCTATGAGACGATAGAGCATCTGCCCCTCGTCGTTGTAAAGCGCGACGGTTCGCGCCAGCAGTTTGACAGAGTGAAGCTCATAAACGGTATGGTAAGAGCCTGCGAAAAGCGTCCAGTCACGCTCTCTCAGCTTGAGAAGATCGCTGACGAGATCGAGCAGGAGCTTCAAAGCGCACTCGAGCGCGAGATCAGCACCGTTGATATCGGCGAGATGGTCATGAAGCGTATAAAGCTCGTAGATGAGGTCGCCTATGTCCGCTTTGCCTCGGTATACCGCAGCTTTAAGGACATTAATACCTTCATGGACGAGCTCACAAAGCTCCTGAGCGACAAATCATAATTGCTGCCGTTTTTGCCGGAAGCTTCGGTACTGTGCACCTGTAATATGCACGTAGACAGAAGGTTCAATACTCTCGGCAGGAAATCTCCCGTTTTTGCCGGAAGCTTCGGTACTGTGCACCTGTAATATGCACGTAGACAGAAGGTTCAATACTCTCGGCAGGAAATCTCCCGTTTTTGCCGGAAGCTTCGGTACTGTGCACCTGTAATATGCACGTAGACAGAAGGTTCAATACTCTCGGCAGGAAATCTCCCGTTTTTGCCGGAAGCTTCGATACCGGGCTGACGCAATAAATGTATCGGTAAGAGTGTCAATGCGCCTCTAAAAAACACTGCCGAGGCTTATCCGCTCCATTGCCGTAAGCGAGCCGAGCGCTTCCTTTAAAAGCCCGTATGAGCCCGCCGCGGCAGCGGCATCGCCGCCGGAAAGATCGGATTTAAAGCCGTAAAATGCATCTGTGGTTGAGTTTATCTCGCTGTGGCGGATAAAAATATGCGTGTAGCCGTCGAGCCCGAGCCAATGCTCGATGGCAGCATCGAGCTGCTCCGAGGCTGCCTGCATATCTCCGTTTTCAAGGCTTTCATAGGCTGCGTCAACCTCGTCTGCAAGCGAGGAAAAGATGCATTCTGCGACGCGGATGTTCATAAGAACTCCAGTGAATAAAAGCAGCAGCAGTACGGCAGCGGCGATTTCTTTTTTCATATTATTCCTCCCTCGTCTGACAGAAAACGCTTCCCGTTTCGGACAGTGTCAGGACGTAAACGTCACGGGCGTTTTTTATACCGCGCCGCCGGAGCTCGTTATCCAGCCAGCGCCTGTCGCGCCCTAAAAGAGCGAGGTTCTTGTCAAGTATCCTGCCGTCGTTTATGATGATGTGCGCATAGCCGGTGTCCTCCGGCGCTATGCCGAGCATTCCGGCGGCAGCGGGCTGGGCTGCGGGCATGAGTATGATGCTCAGCTGGCCGTTTGTCTCCAGAATGCCGTAAGCGACCGCGCTCGCGTCGCTCTGCCCATGAGAGCGCAGCTCCTGCATGAGTTCATCGAGCGTAAAGCGGTTGCGCAGCATACTGCCGCGGTCGATCTTTCCGTTTCGTATTATTATCTCCGGCCTTCCGTAGGTGAATTTCCGCAGCTTTACGCTTTTGAAATTAAGTCCTGCGATGATTATCTCAAGGCAGAACATTATCATTATAGGCAGCAGTCCGTTCAAAAGCGGTATTCCGATATCCTGAAGCGGTGTTGCGGCAAGATCCGCGATGAGCGCCGCGACGATGAACTCGGATATCTCAAGCTCTCCGAGCTGACGCTTGCCCATAACGCGCATCGAAACAAGTATTGAAAAATACAATATTAAGGTGCGGATAAATATAATAGCCAACTGATCGCCTCCGATGATATTTTTTACCGAAGGCGCAGAAATTATTAGGAAGGGATGTTTAATTGTGAAGATCATTATCAACAATGCAGAAAAGATAAGCACTCTTGCTGCGGAGATGATCGCGCAGCACGCAAAGGCCCATCCGGGCTGTGCCATGGCGTTTGCAGCCGGAAGAGCGACAGAGCGTGTGTATGCAGCTCTTGCCGCCATGAATGTAAAAGAGCTTTCCGATTGCAGTGCATTCACCGTCTGTGAATATGAGGGGCTTGCCGTGGACGATAAGCGCTCGTGTGCATACCGCCTCGGTCAGGAGCTTTACTCAAAAACCGGCATAACGAAGATATACACGCCTACAGCAGATACAGCCGGCGAATTTGACGAGAATATTGCCTCCTGCGGCGGTCTTGAGCTTGCCGTGCTGGGCATAGGACTGAACGGTCACATCGGCTTTAACGAGCCGGCAACGCCCTATGATTCCTACACGCACGAGGTTCTTTTGACGGATAAGACAAAGCAGTCAAATGCCGAGCTCTTCGGCGGTGCGGAGAATGTTCCCGACAAGGCTGTCACCATGGGACTCAAAACCATCTGCGATGCCAAAAACGTGATCCTCGTTGCCTTCGGCAGCGAGAAGGCCGAGATAATCCATCAGCTTGTGTATGGCAAGACCTCGACCTATGTTCCTGCGGCAATGCTTCAGATGCATATGAACATGACGCTCCTGCTTGACGAGGAAGCGGCTGAAAAGATAAAATAAACCAAGGAGAAGAAAATGGGTAAGTATTTTGGCACGGATGGCTTCAGAGGCGAGGCTAATGTCGATCTGACCGTCATGCACGCATTTGAGATAGGACGCTACCTCGGCTGGTATTACGGCAAGGATAAAAAGGCGAGGATAGTCATAGGCAAGGATACGCGCCGCTCAAGCTATATGCTCGAATCGGCTCTGTGCGCGGGGCTCACAGCCTCGGGCGCGGATGCATATCTTCTGCATGTCACCACAACGCCGAGCGTTTCATATGTCGCACGCGCCGATGATTTCGACTGCGGCATCATGATCTCGGCAAGCCACAATCCCTATTATGATAACGGCATCAAGCTCATAAACGGCAAGGGCGAAAAGATGGGCGATGAGCTGCTTGACGAGATAGAAGCCTATATAGACCGCGCAAATGCCGGTGAAAAGGACTGCCTGCCCTATGCAACGGGCGAGAAGATAGGCCGCACGGTTGACTATTCTGCGGGCCGCAACCGCTACATAGGTTTTCTTATATCGCTTGCCACGCGCTCGTATAAGGGCAAAAAGGTCGGTCTTGACTGCGCCAACGGCTCGACATGGATGATGGCAAAAAGCGTTTTTGACGCTCTGGGAGCGGATACCTATGTTATCTCCAATAATCCAGACGGCATCAATATCAACGTAAACTGCGGCTCTACGCATATCGAGCAGATGCAGAAGTTCGTTCTCGATAACAAGCTTGACGTGGGCTTTGCCTTCGACGGCGATGCCGACCGCTGCCTTGCTGTTGATGAAAAGGGCAATATCATAACCGGCGACCACATTCTCTATGTCTGCGGCAAGTATATGCGCGACAGCGGCATACTCGGCGAAAAGAAGATAGTCACTACCGTCATGAGCAATATGGGTCTGTATAAGGCCCTTGACGCGCTCGGCATAGGCTATGAAAAAACCGCGGTAGGCGACAAGTATGTTGCCGAAAATATGCGTGCAAACGGCTATATCCTCGGCGGCGAACAGTCCGGCCACATAATTTTTGGCCGCCTTGCAAACTCCGGCGACGGCATACTGACCGCCATAAAGATCATGGAGGCCATGTGCGAGAGTAAGCAGCCGCTTTCCGTGCTTGCAGCGCCGGTGGTCATGTATCCCCAGCTGCTCAAGAACGTTGTCGTCACCGATAAGGACGAAACGCTTGCCTGCGACGAGGTGAAAAAGGCCGTTGCCGATATGGAAGCCAAGCTCGGCGATGACGGACGCATACTCCTTCGTAAAAGCGGCACCGAGCCCGTCCTGCGCGTCATGGCCGAGGCAACGACCGATGAAAAGTGCGCCGAATGCGTTGACTATATCATAGATGCCATGCGCCGCAGCGGCAGACTGATAAAGGTGAAATGACATGTATAAGATAAATGATCTGCTCGATCTGAGCAAAACCATTGCAGCGCCGCTTTTTGAGGGCAGAACCTACCCTTGGGAGGTACTTGCGGACATATCGGACTTCATCATTTCTCTCGGCAGCACGCTGCCTGAGGATGAGTACGAAAAGCGCGGCGAGAATGTGTGGGTAGCGCGGGACGCGGAGGTGTTCCCCTCGGCATATATCGGCTCGCCCTGCATCATTGACCACGGTGCTCAGGTGCGCCACTGTGCGTTTATCCGCGGCAGCGCCATAGTCGGCAAAAACGCAGTTGTCGGCAACTCGACCGAGCTTAAAAACGTCGTGCTGTTTGACAATGTGCAGACTCCGCACTATAACTATGTCGGCGACTCCATACTCGGCTACAAGGCTCACATGGGAGCAGGCGCCATAACCTCGAATGTAAAAAGCGACAAGACCCTTGTCGTCATAAAAAACGGTGATGAGCTCATTGAAACGGGACGCAAGAAGGTGGGCGCTATCCTTGGCGACTGCGTCGAGATCGGCTGCAACAGCGTTTTAAACCCGGGAACGGTGCTTGGCCGCCGTGCAAGCGTATATCCGACCTCCTGCGTGCGCGGAGTGATCCCCGAGGACGGGATATACAAATCAAAGGACGATATAGTCATCCGAAAATAAACTCAAATCCCCCGACCGCCGTCGGGGGATTTGAGTTTATTCCTTATTGCTTTGAGGCCGGACGGCTTTTCTTCTTCGAGTGTCCGCGCCCGCGGCGGCGCGAAAGCGCTGCCTTGCTGCGGTAAAAATCTATCATGCCGTCATCGGCGTTATATACGAGCCGGTTTGCCGACCAAGAGTTATCCTCCTGCTTGCGGAACTTGAGCCTCACGAGGAAGCTTCCGCAGTCCGGACAGCTGAGTATGTTCATATAGCGCTGATCGCCTTGGTTTATCCAGCGGTGAGCCTCAAGCGCACCCTGACATTTGGGGCAGGGAACATGGGTGAGCTTTTCGTCGGCAAAGGCCTCGGCCTTTGAGACGTATCCGGGGAAAACAAGATGCTCAAGCGCATCGGGAACGTTGTCGCCAGAGCTGTCGCGCCGTGCATGTGTGCTGAGCATACGCGAGGCCTCCTCGTACTGTGCAAGCCCCAGCGCCATGTCAAGCTTCGAGCATACAAGCGCCGTGTTGTACGCATCGCCGAGAGCATCATGTGCAACACGAGTCTGCTCAATGTTAAAGTGCTCCATCGCAGTTGCCAGCGACTTCTGGTTTTTGTCGCCGTCTGTCTGCATGTTATAAATAAGCTGAAGATTGATCCACGAGCTTATCCAGTCCCAGTCAAGATCATGGATTATTATGTTCTGCTCCATGATGCCGCGGTCATCGCAGCCCCATGTGAGGAAGGTGACATCCTCGCCGCACCACTGCTTAAACTGCTCGAATGCATCGGGAAAGCTGTGCCCGAGGGCAAGGCGCTCCTTGTCAAAGCCGGTGAGCTTCTTGACCTTATAATGCATTCTTTTAAAATAAACGGGCTTTACATCTATCGTAAACTCCTCGGCAGGCTGCATATCCTCCGTGAGCTTTACCGCGCCGATCTCAATAATTTCGCCCCTGAGCTTTATCGGGAGCTTGTTGAATACGGAGGATTTCGAGCTCATTGCCTGATTCCACTCCAAATCAACCACTACATAATTCATACACACAACGACCTTATTTAAGATTACAAACATGAATTATAACACATATGGCTATTATTTTTCAATAAGTATTTGAACCGCCTGTGCTCATGTGGTATAATTGGCCGGTAAAAGTTGCTGGAGGTAAGTAAAATGAAAATTGCTGTTGTCTGCGGCGGACTGTCAAACGAGCGCGATGTTTCAATAACGAGCGGCAGCTGCGTTGCACGCGCACTGCGTGAGCGCGGCCACAAGGTCGTGCTTGTCGATCTGTTTTACGGCTATGACGGGGAATATGACGATCCCGCCGAGCTTTTCGAGCGTGAACAGGAGAATATCAGCTACTGCGTAAAGGAAGAAACTCCCGATATCGCAAAGCTCCTTGCTCAAAGCGACGGAAGCAGGATCGGGAAAAATGTCATTGAGATATGCAGAGCTGCGGATATAAGCTTTCTTGCCCTGCACGGAGAGGACGGCGAAAACGGCAAATTGCAGGCCACCTTTGACGTGCACGGAATAAGATACACAGGCAGCGGCTATCTCGGCAGCGCAATTGCGATGAACAAGGAGATAACTAAGATCATGCTGCGCTCTGCGGGCATTCCCGTTCCCGAGGGTATAGTGCTCGAAAAAGGCGGCAAGGTCGAAAATGTGGGCTTTCCCTGCGTTGTCAAGCCGTGCAGCGGCGGCTCAAGCGTCGGAACGAGCATGGTTGCCGACGAAGGGGAATACGCCTCCGCTCTGGAGCTTGCATTTAAATATGAGGATCATGTTCTTGTCGAGCGCTTTATAAAGGGGCGTGAGCTTACAGTCGGCGTTATGGGCGGCGAGGCAATGCCTGTTATCGAGATAATCCCCAAAACAGGCTGGTATGACTACAAGAACAAGTATCAGGCAGGCCTTACCGAGGAGATATGTCCGGCACCCATAAGCGCCGAGGATACCGACAGGGTGCAGCGCCTTGCCGAGCGTGTGAGCGCAGCTCTGATGGTCGATGTCTACTGCCGCGGCGATTTTCTCATGGACAGCCAAAGCGGGGAGATATACTGCCTTGAGGCCAACACCTTGCCCGGTATGACTCCGACGAGCCTGATCCCGCAGATGGGCAGGGAGCAGGGGCTCGACTTCGGCGAGGTCTGCGAGAAGATAATAAAGCTTTCCATGGAGAAGTATGAATGAGAGGCATTACTGTAAAGCAGGCCGCTGCGATAGCCGGCGGCATTCTGTCCGGCAGCGGAGACGCGGAGCGTGAGCTCAGGGGACTTGTCATTGACAGCCGGCTCGTAAAAGAAGGCTTTGCCTTTGCCGCCATGAAGGGCGAGAACGTTGACGGGCACGACTATGCCGGCAGAGCCTTTGAGCTCGGCGCATCCTGCTGCATCGTTGAGCATGATATACCCGACGCATCCGGCTGCCTTATAGTTGTTGACAGTACGGCGAAGGCCATGGCACGCCTTGCCGAGGCGTACAGAAAAACGCTCGATATACCTGTTATTGGCATAACCGGCTCAGTTGGCAAAACAACGGCCAAGGAAATGGTATCCGCTGTTTTATCGCAGCGCTTCAATGTCCTTAAAACGGACAAAAACTTCAACAATGAGCTTGGTGTACCGCTCACGATATTCCGCATCGAACCCGAGCATGAGGCCGCAGTCATTGAAATGGGCATCTCCGATTTCGGTGAGATGAGCCGGCTTGCGCAGATGGTGAGGCCGACCGATGCCGTGTATACTCTTATCGGCAACGCACATCTTGACCGGCTGCACGACCGCCGGGGCGTTTTCAAGGCGAAAACCGAGATGCTCGAGTATATGCCCGATGACGGCACTGTGTTTTTAAACGCCGACGATGATCTTCTCAGTGCCTGCTCCTGCCGCCAGCGAAAGGTCTTTTACGGGCTCAGTGATAAGGCGGATATCAGGGCAGAGAATATAAAAACCGACGGCGCTGCACTGCAAAGCTGTGATATCATATCCGGAAAGCGCCGCATTCACGTTTCCATTCCCGCGTATGGCCGCCATATGGTGTATGCAGCGCTTGAAGGTGCTGCCGCCGGTATGAGGTTCGGCCTTACCGATGAGGAGATAATACGCGGAATAGCGGCCTATGAAACCGTGGGCCGCCGTGCAAACGTCATTGACACGGGCTATATCACCATAATTGACGACTGCTATAACGCAAACCCCGATTCCGTCAAATGCGCGATAGATTCAATGTCCGACAGTACGGGGCGCAGGGTCTGCGTGCTCGGCGATATGCTCGAAATGGGCACGGCCCGCGCCGAGCGTCATGCGGATATCGGAAGATATGCCGTTTCGCATGGAATTGGGCTCCTGCTCTGCGTCGGCGAAATGTCCGAAAATACAGCCCGCGCCGCAGAAAGCATAGCGTCACTGCATTTTGCGGATAACGCTTCGCTCATTGCCGCACTGCCGGAGCTTATAAAAAAGGGCGACACGGTACTCGTGAAGGCCTCGCACAGCATGAAGCTCGAGGAGGTCTCTGACGCACTGAAGCTGCTTAAATGAAAAAAGACGGGACGCCCCGTCTTTTTTTCATTTACATGAAGAAATTTTCAATAAGCAGCAGCAATATTATGCCCGGAACGCCCAAAACGCCAGCGACTATGGCGCTTAGCCATCCAACGTTGAGCGTCAGGCCGATAAAGCCTCCGAGAAAATTAAATATAAACAGCATGACAAAGCCTATAAGCGCGTTAAGCAGCAGCTTCAGCGCCCATTTTATAGGCGTTGCGAATATCTTGATAACGAGCCATAATGAAAATACGGCTATAACTACGGTAAGTACGGTGTTTAATGCGTCCATGCGGCCTCCTATGTTATCAGGTTTTTAACGTTCACGACCGCGCTGTTATAGCGCGACTTGAGTGCGTTTATCTCATAAATGCACGCATCCATCATATCACAATCTGTCGTATTGTCAAATGCCGCGTATGCGCATCTCAGCTGCGCACGTATATCGTACAGCTCGCTCAGTCTGCGCTTGTATTCGGCTCGGAGCTTCTTTTCCTCTTTTTTCGTCATCGTCTGCATCTCCTTTGTGTTTTACAGATAGTATATTCAGCTTGAATACAATTTAAACGGTAAAATTTACCTCGATTAAATTTGCTTCAGCCTCATATAATACAAACAGACGAAGCATCCGAAACAGAAGTCTGAAAGACCGGTCGGATGAAATGCCTCAGCTTATTGCACGGCAGTAGCACGGCATTACTTTCGTCGAGCCGGATAAGCCGAAGGGCATTTCATCCGACGGCGGAGGCAGCAAAACGCTGCCTCCGTTTTGCTATGTCTTGACTTTTGGGCTGTATATGCTGTATACTATATAATCTGAAAATGTGTGCAATTTTACGCAAGATGTTGTATTTGAGGGGAATTTTAAATGACTAAAACCAGCGCAGGATACGGTAACGACAGTATATCGCAGCTAAAAGGTGCCGACAGGGTAAGAAAACGGCCGGGAGTTATCTTCGGCTCGGATGGGCTTGACGGCTGCCAACACGCCGTTTTTGAGATCCTTTCAAACTCTATAGATGAAGCACGCGAGGGCTACGGCAGCGTCATAACGCTCACACACTATTCTGACGGCTCGATTGAGGTCGAGGACTTCGGACGCGGCTGCCCATTGGACTGGAACTCAAACGAAAAGCGCTATAACTGGGAGCTTGTTTTCTGCGAGCTGTACGCCGGCGGAAAGTATGCCAACAATGAGGGAGAGAACTATGAATATTCCCTAGGCCTGAACGGGCTCGGCTCCTGCGCTACTCAGTATTCATCCGAGTACATGGATGTTACGGTCTGGCGCGACGGCAATAAATACGAGCTACACTTCAAAAAAGGCAAGGTTGCCGGCAAAAAGGGTCAGGAGCTGACGGTAAGCCCATCAGACCGAAAAAAAACCGGCACGACGATAAAGTGGAAGCCGGATCTTGAGGTCTTTACGGATATCAACATTCCCG
Source organism: Collinsella aerofaciens (assembly GCA_963633225.1). Classification (GTDB taxonomy): domain Bacteria; phylum Bacillota; class Clostridia; order Oscillospirales; family Oscillospiraceae; genus F23-B02. The sequence continues at coordinate 9,243 of CAVGXR010000051.1, read as the reverse complement.
AGGAGTTTTTCAGGGACACTCTGCACCGTCAGGCTGTCGTGAACGCGGGCGTGACCTTCCGCTTCCGCAATCAGAACGGCAGCAGGTTTGACGTTACGGAATATGTCTACGAAAACGGCATTCTCGACTATGTAAACGAAATAGCTCACGATTCACCGCTGACCTCGCCCTATTTCATAAGCGCTGAGCGCCGCGGCAGAGACAGGGAGGACAAGCCCGAATATAAGGTAAAGCTCTCGGCAGCATTCTGCTTTTCGAATAAGGTCAAGGCCATTGAGTATTATCACAACTCATCCTGGCTCGAGTACGGCGGTGCGCCGGATAAGGCCGCACGCAGCGCCTTTGTATATGCCATCGACGCATACATAAAGAAGATAGGCAAGTATCAGAAAAACGAGAGCAAAATTAATTTTCAGGATGTGGCAGACTGCCTTGTCCTTGTGACCAACTGCTTCTCGACGCAGACCTCGTATGAAAACCAGACCAAAAAGGCCATCACCAACCGCTTCATACAGGAGGCGATGACCGATTTCTTCAAGGAAAAGCTCGAGGTTTATTTCATTGAAAACAAGCCCGAGGCTGACAAGATAGCCGAGCAGGTGCTTGTCAACAAGCGCAGCCGCGAGGCAGCGGAGAAAACGCGCCAGGGCATGAAGAAAAAGCTCTCCGGCAGCATAGATATAGCAAACCGCGTACAGAAATTCGTTGACTGCCGCAGCCGTGACCCCGAAAAGCGCGAGATATACATCGTCGAGGGTGATTCGGCTCTGGGTGCATGTAAGCTTTCCCGCGATGCTGATTTTCAGGGCATCATGCCGGTTCGCGGCAAGATACTCAACTGCCTCAAGGCAGATTACGTCAGAATATTCAAAAGCGACGTTATAACCGACCTTCTCAAGGTGCTCGGCTGCGGAGTCGAGGTTCAGGTGAAGGGGCAGAAGGACTTAAACGCCTTCGATATCAACAATCTGCGCTGGAACAAGGTGATTATCTGCACCGATGCCGACGTTGACGGTTTCCAGATACGCACGCTTATACTTACGATGATCTACCGCCTTGTGCCGACGCTCATCCGCGAGGGCTATGTCTACATAGCTGAGTCGCCGCTGTACGAGATAGAGTGCAAAGGAAAAACCTATTTTGCCTACTCTGACAAGGAAAAGGCGGACATCGTCTCCGGCCTCGGCGGAGCGAAGGCATCCATAAACCGCAGCAAGGGTCTCGGCGAGAACGACCCTGACATGATGTGGATGACGACCATGAACCCCGAGACGCGCCGCCTTATAAAGGTCATGCCCGAGGATGCCGAGCGCATGGCGCAGATGTTTGATCTGCTGCTGGGCGACGATCTTGCCGGACGAAAAAATCACATTGCCGAAAACGGATATCTGTATCTTGATATGGCCGATATCTCCTGAATAAACGGAGGATTTAATATGAAATTTGATAAAGCCCGCAATCTTGTAAAATTCCTGCTTGCCATGTGCGTAGTGTTCTGCGCCGTCGGAATAGTGACCAACGGCAGCGGACTTGGAGGAATGTCGCTGCTTTTCTCGACGCTGTTTTTTGTGCTGACCTTTGTCGTTATATTTGCCTATTGCCGATGCCCTCACTGCGGCAGACGCATCTACCTCGGCCTGTTCAGAGCCGTTAACTGCCCGAAATGCAGACACAATCTCATAACAGGTGAAAAAAGCAAGGGAAAGAAGCGATAATACATGGCGAAAAAACAGGTACCTGAAAAGAAACAATTCAATAATCCAAACGTCATAGGTCTGCGAGCCGAGGTGCTTGAGCAGCCGATAACGGAAACGCTTGAGCAGAACTACATGCCCTATGCCATGAGCGTTATCATATCCCGCGCCATACCTGAGATAGACGGCTTCAAGCCCTCGCACAGGAAGCTTCTGTATACGATGTACAAGATGGGGCTTTTGAGCGGAGCACGCACGAAAAGCGCAAACATCGTCGGTCAGACCATGCGCCTTAATCCGCACGGCGACGCTGCCATATACGAGACCATGGTGCGCCTTTCGAAGGGCTACGATGCGCTTTTGACTCCCTTTGTGGACTCCAAGGGCAACTTCGGCAAGGTCTATTCGCGTGATATGTCCTACGCTGCATCCCGATACACCGAGGCAAAGCTTGCACCCATATGCAATGATATCTTCGGAGATATAGATAATGACACCGTTGAGTTTAACGATAACTATGACGGCAGCATGAAGGAGCCGGCGCTTCTGCCCACAAGCTTTCCGAACGTTCTTGTCTCCAGCAACACCGGCATTGCCGTCGGAATGGCCAGCCAGATATGCGGCTTTAACCTTGAGGAGACCTGCCGTGCAACGATAGAATATCTTCAGGACCCGGAGTGCGATCTGTTTCTCTCTATGCCGGCTCCCGATTTCTCGACCGGCGGCGAGATAGTCTATGACCGCGCCGAGATGGAGGCAATATACAGTACAGGCAGGGGAAGCTTCAGGGTACGCGCAAGATGGCGCTATCTGCAAAAGGAAAATATAATCGAGATCTACGAGATCCCATATACGACAACCTCTGAGGCCATTGTCGATAAGGTCGCCGAGCTGATTAAGGCCGGAAAGATCAAAGAGATAAACGACATGCGCGACGAAACTGACCTGAGCGGCCTGAAGCTCGCCATCGACCTCAAGCGCGGTACAGATCCGGAGAAGCTCATGCAGAAGCTGTTCAAGCTCACTCCGCTTATGGACAGCTTCCCATGCAATTTCAATATACTCGTCGCGGGAAACCCGCGTGTCATGGGCGTGAGAGAGATACTCGGCGAGTGGACCGCGTGGCGCATAGAATGCGTTCGCCGCCGTGTGTATTTTGACCTGTCAAAGAAAAAGGACAAGCTGCACCTGCTTCAGGGTCTTGCGATGATCCTTCTGGATATCGACAAGGCGATAGAGATAATCCGCAATACCGAGCTTGAGAGCGAGGTAGTCCCGAATCTCATGATGGGCTTCGGCATCGACAGGATACAGGCCGAATATGTCGCGGAGATAAAGCTGCGCAACATAAACCGCGAGTATATACTAAAGCGCACAGCCGAGATAGAGGAGCTCGAGCAGGCGATAGCCGAGCTTGAGGAAACGCTCAAGAGCCGCCGGAGAATAAAAAATATCATTATCTCCGAGCTCAAGGCTATAATAAAGAAGTACCCGTCGCCGAGAAAAACGGGCATCGTCTATGCATCCGAGATAGAGGAGTATGCCGAAAGCGAAACGGTCGAGGATTATCCCGTCACGGTGTTCCTGTCAAACGAGGGATATCTTAAAAAGATAACTCCCATGTCTCTGCGAATGAGCAGTGAGCAGAAATTCAAGGATGGCGACGCACTTAGAATGAGCTTTGAGGCGACAAACCGTACTGAAATGCTCATATTCACCGACCGTCAGCAGGTGTATAAGACGCGCCTTTCGGATTTTGACGATACCAAGGCCTCGGCTCTCGGAACCTACCTGCCGACAAAGCTCAGCATGGACGACGGCGAAAGGGTGCTTGAGCTCATCTGCCCGGGAAATTATCGCAAGAACCTCCTGCTGTTCTTTGAAAACGGCAAGGTCGCACGTCTTGACATGTCAAGCTACGAGACAAAAACCAACCGCAAAAAGCTTATAAATGCGTACAGCGATAAAAGTCCGCTCACAGCCGTGTATATGATAGGGGAGGAAATAGACATGGCGCTGTTTTCCTCAGACGGCAGAGCAATAGTGTTCAACACAACGCTGCTGCAGCTTAAAACCAGCCGTACCACGCAGGGCGTCGCGGTCATGAATCTTAAGAAAAATCATAAGCTTACCGCGGCAGCACCTCTTGAGGATACGACGATAAAGAATGTTTCTCGTTACAGGGTCAGAAGCCTGCCCGCCGCCGGAGCATTGCTCAAGGATGAGGACAGGGGAGAGATACAGATGTCGCTTATCGACTGAGGAGGAGCTAATGAAAACAACAAAAGCAAGTGAATATGTCGTTCAGTATGCGCTTATAGTTCTCGGCTCTGCGCTGTTTGCAGCGGGCTTTCAGTTTTTCCTGTATCCAAACTCGATAATCGTCGGCGGCGTGAGCGGCATAGCGATGATCATAAACTATCTGACGAATCTTCCCGTCGGCGTTTTGAATATTGTCCTGAATATTCCGCTGTTCATAATAGCATGGCGCCACTTCGGAACGAAATTCATCATATCTTCATTTGTCGGAATGATGCTTTCGTCGGTGCTCGTTGATCTTTTTGCTCTGACAAACTACAGCCCTACGGACGATATGCTGCTTGCCTGTATCATCGGCGGAGCTGTTAAAGGCTTCGGCCTCGGCATCATCTACTACGCGGGAACAACTACCGGCGGAACGGATATAGTAGCAAAATTTGTGCGTCTGAAGTTTCCGTATATAAACTTCGGAACGCTGCTGATGCTCACCGATGCAGTCATAATCATTGCCTTTGCCGTCATCTTCAAGGAAGTTGAGGGCGCAATGTATGCGGTCATATCCATGTTCGTCGTCTCCAAGGTCATAGACCTTGTCCTCTACGGTATTGATAACTCCAATGTCTGCTATATCATAAGCGAAAAGAGCGACCAGCTCGTGAAGGACATAACCGACAGGCTGCATCGAGGTGTGACCATCCTTGAGGGAGAGGGCGCGTATTCGCATCAGAACAAGCAGGTACTCCTGTGCGTCGTGAAGCGCACGCAGATAGCTGATATCAGAAAGATAATAAGGAATGTAGACGAAAACGCCTTCTTTATCATAACCGATGCCAAGAATGTTTTTGGCAAGGGCTTCGGCGATATCAGCGATAATCAGTAAAAGCGCAAAACGGGATAAATAATGCTTGACAAATCCGAAAAGTGTGGTATTATTTATCTCGTTCCGTGTGCGGGCATAGCTCATCCGGTAGAGCGCCACCTTGCCAAGGTGGAGGTAGCGAGTTCGAGTCTCGTTGCCCGCTCCATATAAAATGATAAAATGAAAAAACCTCTGTCTATCGGCAGAGGTTTTTTCATATGTTCTTAATCAAAAGCATTGAAAATGAAAATGCAGGCTTTTTGAAGCCTGCATTTTTGGTCGGAGTGGGGAGACTTGAACTCCCGGCCTCTTGGTCCCGAACCAAGCGCGCTACCAGCTGCGCTACACCCCGAAACAGCTTTTATATTATAATAAGCGAAGCTTAACTTGTCAAGAACTATTTATCATAAGCGGGGCTTGTTTATCATAAGCTGTTACCCGAGGTGACAGGCATGAGCAGAACGAAAATTTATGTATGTGCGGCAATATTCATTGCGCTGACCGCGGTGCGCTTTGCGTCACCTGCGCTGGCCGACAGAATATCCGACGGAATAAGCGAGGCGCTGTGCATGGAAAAAGAGCAGACCGAGGCTGCGATAGAGTTCGGCAGAAGCCTCGCCGAGGGCGATGTGATAGAAACGTTTTTGCAGCGCTTTGATAAGGCTGTGCAGACCCAGACGACGGCAGTACAGAGCACGCCTCAGCCGAGCTGCACAGCAGCTCCTGCACCTGTGGCGACACCCACGCCAACGCCGGTGCCGCAGCCGACAGAGCACCCTGCGGTAGCGGCGTTTTTGGCATCACAGTCTGAGTATTCCGATTATGCCGTGCCGGATAATGTGAGCTATGAGCGCCCGGAGCTTCCTTTTGATTACATAAGTCCTGTGTCCGGCGTTACCTCGTCAGGCTTCGGCTACCGCCTGCATCCGATAAAAAACGAGGTCAAATACCACTACGGAACGGATCTTGCAGCCGGAACCGGCACGGCGATAATGGCCTTTGCCGACGGGACGATAGTTGCGCAGGGAGAGTCTGATTCATTCGGCAAATACGTCATGATCGACCACGCCGGAGGCTACCGCACGCTGTATGCGCATTGCAGCGAGCTGTGTATGAGCTGCGGCAGCGTCAAAAAGGGTGATACCATAGCGCTTGTCGGCTCGACCGGCGCTGCAACGGGGCCTCATCTGCACTTTGAGCTCGAGCGCGACGGCGTATACCTGAACCCCGAATTTTATATATGAACCGTCGTTTTTCCCTGAGTCCGGGAGCGATACTCGTTTTGTCGTCAGTCTATTTTTTCGGCGGCATAAAAAGCCTCAGCGCCGTAATGCTTGCTGCAGCTGTCCATGAAGCCGGACATGCAGCGGCAATATATGCACTGGGCGGAAGGGTCAGGGGACTGCGCTTTGCTTCATCGGGGCTGTGTATGTCCGGCACCGGATTGCTTTCAGCCTCTGGAGAAGTGCTCGCGCTGCTTGCAGGACCTCTGGCAGGACTTACTCTTGCATATATCTGCGCCGTACACGGCTGCGAGAGAGCCGATGACCTTCTCCTTCGCACTTCCGGCATAAGTCTTGCCCTGAGCGTGTACAATCTGCTTCCGGCCCTGCCGCTTGACGGCGGCAGGGCGCTTTACTGCCTGCTCTGCCGCTTTATCTCTGCTGCAAAAGCCGAAAGCATAGTTTATTTTACAAGCATAGCTTCCGCATTTGCTCTGGTTGCTCTGGGGTTGCTTATGCGTTTTTCCGTATTTGGGCTGATGCTGCTCATATCCGCTGTCTGGCTTTTGATTGTGCAAACGGGTATTGTAAAAAGCATGAGCGTGTTGTAAAATTGAATAACTAACAGATTCGGAGATATATATGGACAAACGACTTGAACGCATACTGCCCAAGGTGCAGAAGCCGGCGCGCTACACCGGCGGCGAATATAATCAGATAATTAAAAACAAAGACGAGGTCGAGCTGCGGCTGGCCTTCTGCTTTCCCGACACCTATGAGATAGGCATGTCAAACCTCGGCATGGGCATACTGTACTCAACGATGAACGAGCTCAGCTATGTCTGGTGCGAGCGTGTGTACGCGCCGTGGGGCGATATGTACGGGCAGATGAAGCAGAACGGCATTCCGCTGTACGCGCTCGAAAGCGGTGATCCGATATCCGAGCATGACGTGCTGGCCTTTTCGATAGGCTACGAGATGGCGTATTCAACGGTGCTCGACATGATAGACATGGCGGGGCTTCCGATACACAGCGCCGACAGGCACGAGCTGCTGCCGCTTGTCATAGCGGGCGGCACCGCGGCGCTCAATCCCGAGCCCATGGCCGATTTTATTGACATTTTCCTGCTCGGCGAAGGTGAGGAGATGAATAACGAGCTGCTTGCGCTCCTGCGCACGGCAAAGGCCGAGGGCTGGACAAAGCAGGCGTTTCTTGAAAAGGCCGCGCAGATAGGCGGCGTGCTTGTGCCCTCGTTTTATACGCCGGTTCTCAGGGACGATAACACGATAGATCATTTTGAACATAATCCCGCAGCGCCGGAGAGGGTAACAAAGCGCGTTATCACGGACATGGATGCCGTGCATTTTCCGCTTGCGCCGATAGTGCCCTCTACAGAGGTAGTGCACGACAGAGTGAACCTTGAGCTGTTCCGCGGCTGCGTTCGCGGCTGCCGCTTCTGTCAGGCGGGGCATACATACAGGCCGATAAGAGCAAAATCGCCTAAGCTGCTTGCCGAGCAGGGCAAGGCGCTGCTTAAAAACACCGGCTGTCAGGATATTACGCTGCTGTCGCTCAGCTCAAGCGACTACAGGCATCTGTCCGAGCTCTGCGACGAGCTGCTCGAATACTGTGAGCCGCGCAGTATCGGACTGTCGCTGCCATCGCTCAGAGCCGATAACTTTTCGATCGATATCATGCACCGCATTCAGAAAACGCGCAAAAGCGGCCTGACCTTCGCGCCGGAGGCCGGAAGTCAGCGCCTGCGCGATGCGATAAACAAGAACGTCAGGGAAGAGGATCTGCTCAATACCTGCCGCCTCGCCTTCGAGGGCGGCTGGAACACGATAAAGCTCTATTTCATGCTCGGCCTGCCGACCGAAACGGACGAGGATGTTCTGGGCATAGCGGAGCTTGCAAATCAGGTGCTGCACACTTGGAGGCTTTATGCGAAGAACAAAAACAGGGGAGTGCGCATAACCGTTTCAACATCCTGCTTTGTCCCCAAGCCGCACAGCCCCTTCCAGTGGGAAAAACAGGTCACGATGGAGGAATACATCCGCAAGGTCAATCTCCTGCGTGATAATATAAAAGCCAAAAACGTCGTTTACAACTGGCATGATCCGCAGACAAGCTACATCGAGGCCACGCTCTCACGCGGCGACAGGCGTATGGGCAGGGTCATTGAAAACGTCTGGCGCGCAGGCGGCAGGCTTGAGGCCTGGAGCGACTACTTCTCCTTCGAGCGCTGGATGAAGGCCTTTGACGATGCCGGAGTTGACCCCACGTTCTATGCTCACAGGGAGAGAGATAAGGACGAGGTCATGCCTTGGGATATTGTTGATGTCGGTGTGCGCATAGCACATTTGTGGAATGAGCGCGAGCAGGCGTATGCCTCCCAGCTGTCGCCAGACTGCCGCCGTCAGTGCTCGGCCTGCGGTGCTGCAAAGCTCCTGAACGGAGGAAAATGCGATGGATAAGTACAGAATGCTGTTTTCAAAAACCGGCAGAGCGGTGTATATCTCACACCTTGACCTCATGAGGACGATAACCCGTGCATTCATGCGTGCAGAGTGTAGCCTTAAATACTCCGAGGGCTTTAACCCGCACCCGAATATCTCGATCGCGCTGCCGCTTTCGGTCGGCTGCGAGAGCGTTTGTGAGCTTATGGACTTCAAAATGCGCGAGGAGCTGTCCTGCTCCGAGATAAAGGAGCGTCTTGCCGATCAGTTCCCCGAGGGAATCGAGGTCATCGACGTTTACGAGGCCGAGCGCAAGGTAAAGGAGATCAAATGGCTGTCTGTTTCGGGCGTTTTTGAGTATGACGAGCGCAGCGCGGAGGAAATGGCCGGAAGACTCAACGAGTTCTACACCGCTGAGAGCGTGCTTATCACAAAAAGGACCAAGCGCGGCATGGGGCAGAGCGATATACGTCCCGCGATAAAGAAGATAGACTTTGAGCCCTCAGGCCGTGACGTAAAAATGTCGGCGCTCATCTCCGCGCAGGAGCCCACGCTCAATCCCGAGCTTATAGCCGAGGCTCTGCGGCAGCTCGCACCCGATATAGCTCCCGACTTTGCCAAATTCAAACGGCTTGAGGTTTTTGACGAAAATATGGCGGTTTTCCGCTGAAAATGCTTGCATTTCAGGCACTGTTGTGGTATTATACCAGAGCTTGCGTATATCGCAGGCTATCAAGCGGTCCTCTGC
>CAVGXR010000050.1:0-29954 GCA_963633225.1 Collinsella aerofaciens | reverse complement strand
TGGAAAAGCAGCAGTATATAGAAGCGGGAAAGATCGTTAACACTCACGGCGTGCGCGGCGAGGTCAAGATTCAGGTGTGGCTTGACAGTCCCGAATTTATGCGCCGCTTCAAGACAGTATATATTGATTCAAAGCCGGTAAGGCTCATCTCCTCGCGTGCGCACAAGGGCTTTCTCATTGCGCAGCTAGAGGGAGCGGAGGACATAAACGCCGCAATGAGCCTGAAGAATAAGACCGTGTATATAGACCGCGCCGACGCACCGCTGCGTAAGGGCGAATACTTCCTGTGTGATATCATCGGCGCACGGGTCGAGACAGAGGACGGTGCGCTTGTAGGAACGCTTGAGGATATCCTCGAAACTCCGGCCTCATCGGTGTACATCGTGCGCGGAGAGACTGAGCATATGATACCCGCAGTGCCCGAATTTATCATCAAAACGGACGCGGAAAACGCAGTCGTCACCGTGCGGCTGATAGAGGGTATGTGATATATTATGTTAACTAATACCGAGGAGGAGCCCCTCCGTATGAGAATAGATATAATGACGCTTTTCCCTGATACGATGAATGCGATAATGCATGAAAGCATTCTCGGAAGAGCGGCGAAAAAGGGAATAATCGAGATAAATTGCGTACAGATACGCGATTATACGGAAAATAAGCAGTGTCAGGTGGATGACTATCCCTATGGCGGCGGCTGGGGCTGCGTTATGATGGCGCAGCCGCTCAAGTCCTGCCTTGATGATATTATGTCAACTGCGCAGGGCAAGCGCAGCCGCGTTATTTATATGTCTCCGCAGGGCAGACCCTACGATCAGGCCACGGCGCGAAGGCTCAGAAACGACTATGACCATCTCGTGCTCGTGTGCGGCCACTATGAGGGCATCGACGAGCGCTTTATCGAGCAGTGCGTCGATGAGGAGATATCGCTGGGCGATTTCGTTCTCACCGGCGGCGAGCTTGCGGCGATGGCAGTCGCAGACTCCGTGTGCAGGCTCGTTCCGGGTGTTCTTTCGGACGAGGAGTGCTTCACCGGAGAGAGCCACTGGGACGGCGTGCTCGAATATCCGCAGTATACGCGCCCTGAGGTCTGGGAGGGCAGAGAGGTGCCGAAGGTGCTGCTCGGCGGCGACCATGCCGCGGTAGCGCGATGGCGGCGAAAAATGAGCCTTGAGCGCACGATGGACAAGCGCCCCGATATGTTCGAAAGGCTGGAGCTGACGGACAAAACGGATATAAAGCTCGTCGATGAGATAAAAAAGGAGCGCAGCCGTATGCGCCTTACAAAGCCCGTCGAATGCCGCAGGGCAGTGCCCGAGGATATGGATGATATCATGCTCATTGTGCGGCAGGCGCGAAATTACCTCAAAAGGCACCGCGTCGATCAGTGGCAGGGCGAGTACCCCTCGGAGGAAAGCTTCCTGCCGGATATAAACGCGGGCTGCTGCCATGTCATGAGCTACGGCGGCGCGGTCGCGGGCTTTTTCTGCCTCAGCTCCGAGCCGGAGGCGGACTATGACAGCATCACCGACGGCCACTGGCGCAGCGAGGGAGCGTACTGCACGCTTCACCGTGCGGCGATAGCCGCCGAGTTTCGCGGCACAGGGCTGAGCGCCATGCTGATGGCTGCCGTCGAGGACAGGGCAAAGGAGCTCGGCGCACCGGCCATACGCACGGACACCCACAGAAAAAACAAGGCCATGCAGCAGCTTCTGCGAAAATGCGGCTTTGTCTACCGCGGCAATATGCTTTGCTCGTCAGAGCCCGGGCACGACCCCGCACGGCAGTGCTTTGAAAAAATCCTTTGACGGAGACACATATGGAGCTTACGAATATAAACGATATAAAGGCGCTGCTGGCGCGGCACGGCTTCCGCTTTTCCAAGAGCATGGGACAGAATTTTCTGACCGCCGCGTGGGTGCCGGAGGATATCGCCGATGCCGCCGGTCTTGACGGACACACCGGCGTTCTGGAGATAGGCCCGGGCATAGGCTGCCTTACAGAGCAGCTGTCCCTGCGTGCGGGCAAGGTCGTATCCGTTGAGCTGGATACAGCGCTCAAGCCTGTGCTGGCCGAAACGCTTGCGGGGAGAAGCAACGTCGAGATAGTCTACGCCGACGTGCTGAAGCTGAACATCCCAGAGCTGCTGGACGAGAAAATGCCGGAAATGCGGCGCGTCGTGTGCGCAAACCTTCCGTATAATGTGACAGGCCCCGTGATATCCGGCCTTTTAAAGTGCGGCTGCTTTGACTCCGTGACGGTCATGATCCAGCGCGAGGTCGCACGGAGGATCTGCGCAAAACCCGGAACGGGGGACTACGGTGCGTTCACGGTGTTCGTAAACTGGTATGCGCAGCCGGAGCTGCTGTTTGACGTACCGCCCAACTGCTTTATCCCGCAGCCCAAGGTCACCTCGAGCGTCATTCGCCTTGACTGCCGCAGCACCCCGCCCGTCGAGGTAAGAAGCGAGGAGCTTTTCATGCGCGTTGTCAAAGCGGCCTTTGCCCAGCGGCGCAAGACTCTTCTCAATGCGCTCAGCGCCGCCTTCGGAGAATTATCGAAGGAAAGCATCGAAAAATGCCTGACAGACAGCGGTTTTGACCCAAAAGTGCGCGGAGAAGTGCTCTCCATTGGTGAATTTGCAAAAATCGCCGATGCTTTTTGTGAGGTTTTAGAATAACTTTTGTGTACAAAATGCATTGATTAAGCCGCACTAAAAATGGTAATCTTAATTAGGATGATCTCATTTAAAAATTAAGGTAAAAAATGCGCACATCCGTGCGCTGTTCATAAGAAAGGATGATTACATCAATGAGCAAGAAGTACGTTTATCTGTTTTCCGAAGGCAACGCAAAAATGCGCGAGCTTCTCGGCGGCAAGGGCGCAAACCTCGCGGAGATGACCAATATCGGTCTGCCTGTACCGCAGGGCTTCACCATCACCACCGAGGCCTGCACGCAGTACTATGAGGACGGCCAGAAGATCAACGACGAGATCATGGCCGAGATCATGGAGTATGTAGTAAAGATGGAGGGCATCACCGGCAAGAAGTTCGGCGACCTCGAAAATCCCCTTCTCGTCTCCGTCCGCTCGGGCGCACGCGCATCCATGCCCGGCATGATGGATACGATCCTCAACCTCGGCCTTAACGAGCAGGTCGTTGAGGTCATGGCAAAGAAGTCCAACAACCCCCGTTGGGCGTGGGACTGCTACCGCCGCTTTATCCAGATGTATTCCGACGTTGTCATGGAAGTCGGCAAGAAATACTTCGAGCAGCTTATTGATGAGATGAAGGAAGCCCGCGGCGTAACTCAGGACGTTGAGCTTACGGCAGACGACCTCAAGGAGCTTGCAGGCAAGTTCAAGGCAGAATATAAGGAAAAGATCGGCGAGGACTTCCCGACCGACCCGAAAGAGCAGCTCATGGGCGCTATCAAGGCAGTTTTCCGCAGCTGGGATAACCCCCGTGCAAACGTATACCGCCGCGATAACGACATCCCCTACAGCTGGGGCACTGCCGTCAATGTTCAGATGATGGCATTCGGCAACATGGGCGACGACTGCGGCACCGGCGTTGCATTCACCCGCGACCCCGCTACCGGCGAGAAGAAGCTCATGGGCGAGTTCCTGACCAACGCACAGGGCGAGGACGTTGTCGCAGGTGTCCGCACCCCGATGCCCATCGCTCAGATGGCAGAGAAGTTCCCCGAGGCATTTGCTCAGTTCGAGAACGTCTGCAAGACCCTCGAGAACCACTACCGCGATATGCAGGACATGGAGTTCACCGTCGAAAACGGCAAGCTCTACATGCTCCAGACCCGTAACGGCAAGCGCACCGCACAGGCCGCGCTCAAGATCGCATGCGACCTCGTCGACGAGGGCATGATCAGCGAAAAAGAAGCCGTTGCGATGATAGATCCGAGAAACCTCGATACTCTGCTGCACCCGCAGTTTGATGCAGCCGCACTCAAGGCCGCAACTCCGATGGGCAAGGGCCTGGGCGCATCTCCCGGCGCTGCCTGCGGCAAGGTCGTTTTCAGCGCCGAGGAGGCAAAGGAATGGAACGCACGCGGCGAGAAGGTCGTTCTCGTCCGCCTCGAGACCTCTCCCGAGGATATCGAGGGCATGAAGGCCGCACAGGGCATCCTGACCGTTCGCGGCGGCATGACCAGCCACGCGGCAGTCGTAGCACGCGGCATGGGCAAGTGCTGCGTCTCCGGTTGCGGCGAGATCAAGATGGACGAGGAGAACAAGCAGTTCACCCTCGCCGGCAAGACCTTCCACGAGGGTGACTTCATCTCTCTCGACGGCTCGACCGGCAAGATCTATGACGGCATCATCCCCACGGTTGACGCATCCATCGCAGGCGAGTTTGGCCGCATCATGGCATGGGCCGACAAGTACCGCCGCCTGCAGGTACGCACCAATGCCGATACTCCCTACGATGCAGCCAAGGCACGTCAGCTCGGCGCACAGGGCATCGGCCTTACCCGTACCGAGCACATGTTCTTCGACAGCGACCGTATCGCTGCATTCCGCGAGATGATCTGCGCCGACACGCTCGAGGAGCGCGTCGCGGCTCTTGCAAAGCTCGAGCCCATGCAGCAGGCCGACTTTGAGGGCATCTACGAGGCCATGGAGGGCTGCCCGGTAACTATTCGTTTCCTCGATCCCCCTCTCCACGAGTTCGTTCCCACCGAGGAAGCCGATATCGAGGCTCTGGCAAAGGCACAGGGCAAGACCGTCGAGGCTATCAAGGCGCTCATCGCATCCCTGCATGAGTTCAACCCCATGATGGGTCACCGCGGCTGCCGTCTGGCCGTTACCTATCCCGAGATCGCCGCAATGCAGACCCGCGCCGTGATCAGCGCTGCAATAAACGTTCAGAAGCGCCACCCCGAGTGGAAGATGGTTCCCGAGATCATGATCCCGCTGGTAGGCGAGGTCAAGGAGCTCAAGTACGTCAAGGATGTCGTCGTCAAGAATGCCGATGAGCTGATCGCAGCAAGCGGCCTTGATATGAAGTACCTTGTCGGTACCATGATCGAGATCCCCAGAGCGGCACTTACCGCCGACGAGATTGCAAAGGAAGCTGAGTTCTTCTCCTTCGGCACCAACGACCTGACTCAGATGACCTTCGGCTTCAGCCGCGACGACGCAGGCAAGTTCCTCGGCGCTTACTACGACAAGAAGATCTACGAGAACGACCCGTTTGCAAAGCTCGATCAGGTCGGCGTAGGCAAGCTTGTCAAGATGGCATGTGAGCTTGGCCGCGCTACCCGTCCCGACCTGCACCTCGGCATCTGCGGCGAGCACGGCGGCGACCCCTCGTCCGTTGAGTTCTGCCACCGTGTCGGCCTCGACTACGTATCCTGCTCACCCTTCCGCGTCCCCATCGCCCGCCTCGCAGCAGCACAGGCTGCGATTAAGGAACAGCGCCAATAAAAAGATGACGCAAGTGGCGTAAATATAAATACGGTCACACAGTCCGTCGGGATTGTGTGACCGTTATTTTTTTGCCCATTTTCAGATAAATGCCACAGGCATCACGCAGAATGTGGACGATCTGCTCCAGTCCCACACGGCAAGAACGATGCTGGCAAACTCCGAGTTTATCGTGATGCTCAATCAGGCGTCCACGGATAGATTGGAGCTTGCGAAACTTCCGAACATCTCGGACACCCAGCTCTCCTATATCACCAATGTGGATGCCGGTCACGGGCTTTTTTAGCACACTGAGAAGAATACTGTTGACTTTTCACGGAATATCCTGTAATATGAAATAAAGACAATCCAATATTTAGGGCTGATAGCTGGCCCCGTATATATTCAGTCCTGACATTTGGAAGGACTGTTTTTTATTTTGCTTTTTAGAGGCGTGACAATGGAATATTATGCTCACATTTCAAACGATGGCCAGCACCGTCAAACGCTTGCAGAGCATCTGACGGGGACGGCGGCTTTGTGCCGTGCGTTTGCGTCGGCCTTCGGAGCGGAGGCTGACGGCGAGCTGATAGGTCTGCTGCATGATCACGGAAAGTGCACGGAGGCCTTTCAAAAGCGTCTACTGCAGGACGGGCCTCGCGTTGACCATGCCACTGCCGGCACAATCGCCTGTGTCAAATACTATGGCCGGCTTGAGGATGCGGCCTGCATTGCCGGGCATCACGGCGGTCTGCCTGATTTCGGAAATTTAAAAACTGACCGTGCCGGAGATGCGACGCTATTCGGACGGCTTAAAAAGGGAATAGGCGAGCGGTATCTGGAGCGCTGCGGCGAGAGCGGTGTGACGCTTCCCAAGCTGCCGCAGGATACTGTGAAGCAGGATCGGCTGCAGGTGTCGTTTTGGACGAGGATGCTTTACTCCTGCCTGGTAGATGCCGATTTTCTGGACACGGAACGCTTTATGGACGGGACAGTGGGGCGCGGCGGCTATGACGATATTCCCACGCTGCTTGCGCGGCTGGAGAAATACATTGCCCCGTGGCAAGCTCCGCAAAACGAGCTGAACCGCCTGCGCTGCGACATTTTAAATACCTGTCTTGAAGCCGGTACAAAAGCCAGAGGAATTTATACGCTGACCGTTCCGACGGGCGGCGGAAAAACTGTTTCGTCGCTTGCCTTCGCACTGCGGCATGCTGCGGCTCACGGTATGCGGCGGGTGATCTATGTCATCCCCTATACCTCGATCATAGAGCAGAACGCAGAGGTTTTCCGAAAAATACTCGGTGCCGGCAACGTTCTGGAGCATCACTGCGGTGTGCAGCTCGATCTATCAGACGGCGCAGCGCCTGAGGAGCTGCGCTGCGCACTGGCAGCTGAAAACTGGGACATGCCGGTCGTAGTAACGACGGCGGTGCAGCTTTTTGAATCACTGTATGCAAATCGCTCTTCAAAATGCCGCAAGCTCCACAATCTTGCCGACAGCGTTATTATCTTTGACGAAGCGCAGATGCTGCCGCTGCCGCAGCTGAGACCCTGCGTTGCGGCAATGGCATCTCTTGCAGGACAATTTCGCTCCACGGTGCTGCTGTGCACCGCCACGCAGCCGTCGCTTGATGACCTTCTGCATACCTATGCGCCCGACTGCCGCGTAACAGAGCTTTGCCCGCAGACAGCGAAGCTGTTTGAGCGCTTTCGGCGTGTGGTATTCCGATGGGCAGGAATGCTCAGCGATGAAGCGCTTGCCGAGCGGCTCGGAGCACTGCAGCAGGTGCTTTGCATCGTCAACAGCAGAAGAGCGGCGCAGAGAATATATGCCCTTCTGCCGGACGAGGGAAGCTATCATTTGTCCACACTCATGATACCCGCCCAGCGTCAGGAGCTGTTTGGCGAGATCAGAGAGCGGCTGAAAGAAGGCAAGCCGTGCAGGGTGGTATCGACCTCACTGATAGAGGCCGGCGTGGATGTAGATTTCCCGCAGGTCTACCGTGAGATGGCGGGGCTTGACTCGATCATGCAGGCGGCTGGCCGCTGCAACCGCGAGGGAAAGCGCCCCGTGCAGGAGAGCGAGGTCAGTATTTTTGAAAGAACAGAGCTTCCGCCGCTGCTGTTTCGTCCTGCCATCGGTGCGGCAAGAGCTGCGCTGGCTGCTCATACAGACCCCGCTGCGCCGGAAGCAATGGCTCGGTATTTTAGCGAGCTGCGTGATCTGAATGATGGCGAGCTGGATAAAAACGGTGTCGTCAAAGCATTTTCAAAGAGCATCGACGGCTGCGAAATGCCGTTCAGGACGGTCGCTGAAAATTTCCGGCTCATCGATCAAAATACCTACACGATCTACATTCCCTACGGAGGAGGAGCAGAGCTTATACAGCGGCTGCGGGACGGCGAATGCTCCAGGAGCCTGTACCGCAAGCTCGGAGCTTATGCTGTTTCCGTATACGAGCAGCATTTTCAGCTGCTGTACAAGGCCGGAGCGCTGCTGACGGCGCGTGAAGTGCCGGCACTCGACAGCGGCAGTGCAATACTCACGGATATGACGCTGTACAGCAGAAGCATGGGACTGACGCTGGAGCCGGAAACGGGAAAGGCGGAGTTTATCTAAAAACGCTTATATCAATCAATAAATAATATATTTTTACAGAAAGAAGGGAGCGTGTTTATGGCAATTCAGGTAGAGGTCTGGGGCGAGTATGCATGCTTTTCGAGGCCGGAGATGAAGACGGAGCGTGTCAGCTACGACTGCATGACACCATCTGCCGCACGCGGGCTGCTCGAGAGCATTTACTGGCATCCCGGCCTACGGTGGCGGATAGACCGCATCCATGTGTGCAGCCCGATCCGCTTTACCAACATTCGCCGCAATGAGGTCAAGGACAAGATAAGCGCCCGCAGCGTAAGAACCGTGATGGAGCGGGGCGCGGGTGAGCTGTACATCGCGGCATCGGAGAGCATACAGCAGCGGGCGGCTATGGTCCTGCGGGATGTTCATTATGTGATAGATGCGCATTTTGACATGACGGACAAGGCTGCCGCCGGCGATAATCCCGGCAAGTTTCAGGACATAATCAAGCGCCGGCTCGAACGCGGCCAGTGCTACAGTATGCCTTATTTTGGAACAAGGGAATTTCCGGCGCATTTTTGCCGCTGCACGGAGCTGCCGCCCAGCCCAAGGGAGCTGGAGGGACGGCGCGACCTCGGCTGGATGCTGCTGGACATGGACTACAGCGAGCAGGAGAACATTGTGCCCCGCTTTTTCCGTGCCGAGCTCAGGGATGGCGTGCTTACCGTACCGCCGTGGGACAGCGAGGAGGTGCGGGGTTGATACTACAGGCATTGACGCGATATTATGAAGATCTTCTCGAGCGCGGAGAGATCGCATCGCCCGGCTGGAGCCCTGCGAAGATCAGCTATGCGCTGTGCCTTGACGAAGGCGGCGCCGTGACGCAGATAGTTCCCACGCTGAAGGAAGCGGTTGTCGGGAAGAAGACCGTCCAGCGTCCGCAGGAAATGGTGCTGCCGGCGCCGGTCAAGCGATCATCGGGCGCTGCGTCCAACTTTCTGTGGGACAATTCCGCCTATCTGCTGGGTGCAGACCAAAAAGGAAAGCCTGAACGCAGCCGCAAGTGCTTTCAGGCGGCCGCGCAGCTGCATCATGAGATACTCGACGGCGTGGATTCCTCCGCTGCAAGGGCGATTCTCGCATTTTTCGACACATGGCAGCCGGAGCAGGCGGCGGAGCATCCGGCGCTGGCGGGACAGTATGAGGATATCACGCAAGGTGCAAACCTCGTGTTCCGCGTGAACGGCAAATACCCGCAGGATGACCCCAGCATCCGTGCAGCTTGGCAGCTGCACCGTGACGGTGATGATACGAATGCGCTGCGGATGCAGTGCCTCGTGACGGGACGTGAGGACATGATAGCCGCGACGCACCCGTCCATAATGGGCGTGCGGGACGCGCAGTCGAGCGGAGCGGCGCTTGTTTCCTTCAACGCTCCGGCGTTCTGTTCCTATGGCCGTGAGCAAAATTATAATGCACCTGTGGGAAAGTACGCGGCCTTTGCATATACTGCGGCTCTCAATCATTTGCTCGCCGACAGGAGCAATGTGCAGCTTATCGGAGACACGACCGTCGTCTGCTGGGCTGAGGGTGCGGAACCGGCTTATCAGGACTACGCGCAGGCGTTCCTCTTCGGCGCTGATGCGCCAGAAGGACTTTCCGACAATGACCTCCGCGCCGCGCTGAAGCGTCTGGCTGAGGGGAAGCCCTGCGCTGAGCTCGGCATCGACCCGAACCGCCCGTTTTACATTTTGGGTCTTGCGCCCAACGCAGCGCGTTTGTCGGTTCGCTTCTTCCTGTGCGACAGCTTCGGAAGCCTGATGAAGAACGTCAACGATCACTATGAGCGCCTGAGGATCGCGGGTTCGCGGTATGAAATGCTGCCGCTCCGGGCTCTCTTGCGTGAGACAGTGAACCTCAACTCCCGCGACAAGACCCCATCGCCCGCAATGGCGGGAGCGACTGCACGCGCCGTCTTCTCCGGCGGCCTGTACCCCGCGTCGCTGCTGGAGGCGGTGATGCTCCGCATTCGTGCCGAGAGGAACATCACATGGGGGCGAGCCTCAATATTGAAGGCGTATTATTTGAAAAATCCACATACAGACTGCCCAAAGGAGGTTTTGACTGTGAGTCTGAATGAAGAAAGCACCAATACAGCTTACACATTAGGCCGCCTGTTTTCAATTTATGAGGCGGCGCAGCAGGCGGCAAATCCCGGCATTAACGCGACTATCAAGGATAAGTATTTTAACTCCGCCGCAGCCATGCCTGCCAGCATATTCCCAATACTGAACAATTTGTATCAGAAGCACCTGCGGAAGCTGGAAAACGGACAGCGTATCTACTTCGATAAGCAGGTCAGCGCCCTGAAAAATATCCTCGGCGAGAGCTATCCTGCCCGCATGACACTGGCGCAGCAGGGCTCTTTCGACCTCGGCTACTATCACCAGACACAGAAGCGTTACACAAAAAAGGAGGAGAACGAAAAATGACTGAGCCTATCAAGAATCGCTATGAATTTGTCGTGCTGTTTGATGTAGAAAATGGAAATCCGAATGGCGATCCAGATGCCGGAAACATGCCCCGCGTTGACCCAGAAACTGGCTACGGCATAGTGACGGATGTCTGCCTCAAGCGCAAGATCCGAAACTTCGTGGAGACGGCTAAAGAGGGTGAAGAGGGCTACCGCATCTACATTAAGGACGGCGTGCCGCTGAACACCAGCGATAAGGAGGCCTGTGCCTACGTCGGCGTTGACCCCGACAAGCTGAAGGATGCCAAAAAGAAGGATGAGCACCTTGACGAAAAGCTGCGTGATTTTATGTGCGCCAATTTCTACGATATACGAACCTTCGGCGCTGTGATGACCACATTTGTAAAGGGAGCACTTAACTGCGGTCAGGTGCGCGGTCCCGTGCAGCTGGGCTTTGCCCGCAGCATCGACCCGATCATGCCGCAGGAGGTAACGATCACACGTGTTGCCATCACCACCGAGGCAGACGCGGAGAAGAAGGGTACCGAAATGGGGCGTAAATACATCGTCCCCTATGGCCTGTACCGCGCCGAGGGCTATGTTTCGGCAAACCTTGCCCGCAAGACCACGGGCTTTTCCGAGGACGACCTGAGTCTGCTGTGGACGGCGATCATGAACATGTTTGAAAATGACCGTTCCGCCGCCCGCGGCAAAATGGCCGTGCGCGAGCTGATAATTTTCAGGCATGATACCGAGCTCGGCTGCGCTCCGGCGCATAAGCTGTTCGATCTGGTCAAGGTCACACGCAGGGACGGCACCGCCGTGCCGCGCAGCTATGATGATTACAGCGTTACGGTGGATGAGGCTGCGCTTCCCGCCGGAGTCAGCTGCACGCGGCAGGGGTAATCTACAGGGAGGAGAGCTTTTTGCAGCTCTCCGGCTTGCAGCATTTCAAGTTCTGCCGCAGACAGTGGGCTCTGATCCACATTGAGAACCAGTGGGCGGAAAATTACCGCACTACGGACGGAGCGATCCTTCATGAGCGGGCGCACGATAATGAGCTCAGCGAGAGCAGAGCAGACCTGCTCATAACGAGGGATATGCGGATATTTTCATCAAGCCTCGGCGTTTCGGGAGCATGTGATGTGCTCGAATTTCACCGCGGCCTGAGCGGTATACCGCTCAGAAGCAGGGACGGCCTGTGGCAGCCATACCCGGTGGAATATAAGCGGGGCCGCCCCAAGCAGGACACGGCGGACGCTTTGCAGCTTTGCGCTCAGGCCATGTGCCTTGAGGAAATGCTCTGCTGCGAGATACCAATAGGTGCGCTGTATTACGGTGAAGTGCGCCGCCGGACAGAGCTCATGTTCACTCCGGAATTGAGGCAGGAGGTTCAGACGCTTATTACGCAGATGCACGAGCTGTACGAAAAGGGCAGAACGCCGAAGGTCAGGCCGTCAAAATCCTGCAATGCCTGTTCTCTGAAAGAGCTGTGCCTGCCAAAGCTTATGAAAGAGCGCTCCGTGTCCGACTATGTGCGCCGTGCGGCGGAGGAGGGCGGAGCATGAGACAGCTTCTCAATACGCTTTTTGTCACATCGGAGGATGTGTACCTCTCGCTTGACGGCGAGAACGTTGTGGCCAACCGCGGCGGGGCGGCAATCGCACGTTATCCGCTCCATACACTGCAAAATATTGTCTCGTTTTCTTACTCGGGAGCTTCGCCTGCACTGATGGGAGCCTGCGCCCAGCGAGAGATCGGACTGGCCTTCTGTACGCCGCGAGGCCGGTTTCTTGCCCGCGTCTCAGGACAAATGCACGGCAATGTTCTGCTGCGGAGAACGCAGTACCGCGTTGCGGATGATCCATCCGAGAGCTGCCGCACTGCCCGCATGATGATCCTCGGCAAGGTCTATAACGCACGGTGGAGCATAGAACGTACACGCAGAGACCATGCCCTGCGCATCAACGGTGAGCGCTTCGCGGCGGTGTCACAGCAATTACAGAGCTTGCTGCCGACCATCACGGCGGAAACGGCACTGGACAGTCTGCGCGGGCTGGAGGGAGTTGCTGCCGCTGCATATTTCAGCGTGCTTGATGACATGATCCTGCAAGGGAAGGATACATTCTTCTTCCGCGAGCGCAGCCGCCGACCACCGATGGATGCGTTCAACGCTATGCTGTCCTTCGCGTACAGTTTGCTGACCCACGATTGCGCAAGCGCATTGGAAAGCGTAGGTCTGGATGCCTATGTAGGCTTTCTGCATCGAGACCGGCCGGGCAGAGTGTCACTCGCATTGGACATGATGGAGGAGCTGCGCCCGTGCTTTGCGGATCGCTTTGTGCTGACGCTGGTCAACAATCGTATCATAAAGCCGGAGGATTTCAGCTTCAGGGAAAACGGAACCGTACTGCTCACGGACGGCGGACGCAGGAGCTTTATTCAAAAATGGCAGGAGCGCAAGCGCGAGACGATCACACATCCTTTTTTGGAGGAAAAGCTGCCTTGGGGTCTGGTTCCGTATGTGCAAAGCCTGCTGCTGGCAAGGTATCTGCGCGGAGATTTGGACGATTATCCGCCGTTTTTGTGGAAGTGAGGGGCTATGCTTGTATTGATTACCTATGATGTGAATACAGAGGATGCTGCCGGACGTAAACGCCTGCGGCAAATTGCAAAGCAGTGCGTCAATTACGGGCAGAGAGTTCAAAATTCTGTTTTTGAATGCCTGCTGGATGCAGCGCAGTGCCGCAGTCTGCAAAACACGCTGTGCAAGCTCATGGATCCCAAGCGTGACAGTCTCAGGTTTTACTATCTGGGCAAGCAGTACGAAAATAAGATCGAGCACTTCGGCTGCAAGAAAACATATATGCCGGAGGATACGCTGCTGGTTTAGCGCTTGGACGGGAGCTGAAGCAACGTATGGCGGCTCAGTGCGAAGACCAAGCAAACAGAAAAGGACAGGGAGGTTCGCACCGCTTTTTCGCGGCTGCATATGTTCACTCCCTACGCAAAGGCATCACTACAGACGGTGCCGCATGATTAACCGTAAGCTCTTATTGTCTGTTATTACAAAATTGCACAACAAATTTTGTGCAATTTTGCTGTCGCGCCCCGCACGGGGCGCGTGGATTGAAATGGCTATGAGCTGCACATTGAGGCTCTGGGCGATAGTCGCGCCCCGCACGGGGCGCGTGGATTGAAATGCACTCGGCGGCGCGGCAGCAGTTGTCGACAATGTCGCGCCCCGCACGGGGCGCGTGGATTGAAATCTGTCGGCAATACCATAAGGCGCTTTGGCTGCAACGTCGCGCCCCGCACGGGGCGCGTGGATTGAAATAGGTAACCAACGAAGATCCCACCGCATCGAACGGCGTCGCGCCCCGCACGGGGCGCGTGGATTGAAATACCCCAGCTATAGCGTTATTGAATGCTGCGGCAATGTCGCGCCCCGCACGGGGCGCGTGGATTGAAATGAAAAAAATGCAAATCACTATTGACAAGGTGCAAGTCGCGCCCCGCACGGGGCGCGTGGATTGAAATGGTGTAGTTGTCTGTTGTGCGTAGCACATTATCGTCGCGCCCCGCACGGGGCGCGTGGATTGAAATTTTCATTCGCGCTTGCCAGCATCGCATTTTTGACAACGTCGCGCCCCGCACGGGGCGCGTGGATTGA
Organism: Collinsella aerofaciens; assembly: GCA_963633225.1. Classification (GTDB taxonomy): domain Bacteria; phylum Bacillota; class Clostridia; order Oscillospirales; family Oscillospiraceae; genus F23-B02. Next base: position 15,803 of record CAVGXR010000050.1, on the reverse strand, counting down.
AATGTTATCAGTAATACATCTGCGGAAGGTCAAAAGGCGTCGCGCCCCGCACGGGGCGCGTGGATTGAAATACAACGGCAGAAGTAAAGATCGACATGACGGGTGTCGCGCCCCGCACGGGGCGCGTGGATTGAAATTGTTAAAAAGGGGGTCGTTTATGGCCACTATTAGTCGCGCCCCGCACGGGGCGCGTGGATTGAAATTGTAATGCTTTATCTGTTCTGCCAGCTTTAGCGTCGTCGCGCCCCGCACGGGGCGCGTGGATTGAAATAGTGACCGCGCCTTGTGGAATTTCTTCGCGGTGTCGCGCCCCGCACGGGGCGCGTGGATTGAAATGTCAGCGGCCTTTCGACGCCCAGCTCCCCACACAGTCGCGCCCCGCACGGGGCGCGTGGATTGAAATATCGCTTCCAACCCTCATAGCAGCTTTTGCAGAGGCGTCGCGCCCCGCACGGGGCGCGTGGATTGAAATTTTCAGAAACCCACTCAAAGCCAAAAAAGCCGGAGTCGCGCCCCGCACGGGGCGCGTGGATTGAAATAAAAATCCGCTATTGCTAAATACGAAAACGGAAGTCGCGCCCCGCACGGGGCGCGTGGATTGAAATATACGCATCAATGCTTATGTAGGTGTAGGGGCTACGTCGCGCCCCACACGGGGCGCGTGGATTGAAATACTATCTGGATACCTACGGCCTAACTCCGTAGCACCGTCGCGCCCCACACGGGGCGCGTGGATTGAAATCATGTATCTTGATAATAACAAATTTTTTTTAAAAGTCGCGCCCCACACGGGGCGCGTGGATTGAAATACTTTGGACGCTTCCAAAGTGGATAGATACGACAGTCGCGCCCCGCACGGGGCGCGTGGACTAAATTCAAAGCCCGCGAAACAGATTACTTTATCAATCACATCGCGATTTGCATGACACAAAGAACCTAAAGCACTAAAGCATAAAAAAGCTGTCTTTCCGAAGAAAGACAGCAGGATAGAAAAATGTATGCCGGTCAGCGCTTGCTTGAGGGCAGCCAGATTTTCTGCTGCTCGGCGGCCTTTATCAGCCCGTCGCGGAACTGCGGCGCGGCAATGGAGATAAGGGCCTCCGCACGCTCCCATGTGCTGCGGCCTGCGAGGTTCACAACGCCGTATTCCGTTGCGATGTACGCGGCCTGCGTGCGGGGTGTCGTGATTATATCGCCGTTTGTGAATTTCGGCAGTATCCTCGAATGCACGATGCCGCTCTTGTCGGTGAAGGTCGAGCTCATGCACAAAAATGATTTGCCGCCTTTGGATGCGCTGGCACCTGTCACGAAATCCAGCTGGCCGCCGGTGCCGCTTATCTGCCTCGTGCCGGAGCTTTCTGAGCAGACCTGACCGTAAAGGTCAACGTTGAGGCAGCCGTTTATGGATATGAAATTATCCATGGACGAGATGACGGCGGGATCGTTCACATAGCTCAGCGGGAAGCCCAGAACTTCGTCGTTGTTTGCGACCCAATCGTAAAGCTCGCTTGAGCCGATGGCAAGTCCCAGCACGCTTTTGCCGGTGTGCAGGCTCTTCTTTGCGTTCGTGAGCTTGCCCGCCTTGTGAAGCGCATAATAGCCGTCGGAGCAGAGCTCGGTGTGCATACCCAGATCCTTGAGGTCGGACTGCGCAATAATTTCGCCCAGAGCATTCGGCAGCCCGCCGATGCCCAGCTGAACGGTAGCACCGTCGTGAATGTAGGGGAATATTTTTCCAGCAATGGCGATGTCGGTCTCACTCGGCTTTGGAGAGGTCATTTCCCAGAGCTTGCGCCTTCCGACCTCAACGATGCGGTTCGCTTTTGAGATATGCACCTTGGTTTCGGGGCCGCCTTTTATGTACGGCACGGCGCTGTTGACCTCAAGGATGACCTTCTTCGCCCTGAGAAGGCACGGAGCGGCTGCGCCGAGAGCGCCGCCGAGACTGAAATAGCCGTCATCATCCATTTCGGACACGCAGAGCATGGCAACATCGACATCAATATAATATCTGTAGTACGTTTCGAGGCAGCGGAAGAGCATAGGGATAAAAAATGCCCTTCCGGCATCGCACATCCTGCGCTCATATGAGCTGCAATGCCAGGTGTTGTATACAAAATGCTCCATTTCGGGGTCGCATTCAACGACTTGAATCGGACCTGGTATCAGGTCACCTCTGACCTTTACGCGGCGCAGCTCATCCTTCCTTGCGGCCAGTGCAGCGTCCAGCGCAAACGGCATGGAGTTGTTTGAGCCGTAGTCCACCCAGTCTCCGCTCTTTACAAGTTTCACGGCTTCGCCGGCGGAAACAAGCTTCTGCTTATATTCCTCGTAAACGTTCATATCATCAAATCTCCTTTTTAAAGAACAGCTGCCGCCGCCGGATATGCGTGCTGCAAAAAATGCCCCTTCCGATAACAGCTCACGGGAAGGGTTTTGCGTTTTAAATATTATATATTTCTTTTCGGGAACTTTCAAGCAAAAAGGATATCAAAGCAGACTTACGGCCACACGATGTGCGAAGCTCGTGTGGCCGTGTATTGTCTGCAATTATTTGAGAAGTGCCTTGATGTCCTCCTCCGGCGTGGTGATGGGTGCGATGCCGAAGTTTTCAACGAGGAAATTAAGAACGTTGGGCGAGATAAACGCCGGAAGCGTGGGGCCGAGGCGGATGTTTTTGATGCCGAGATACAGCAGCGTCAGCAGGATGCAGACGGCCTTCTGCTCGTACCATGAGAGCACCATTGACAGCGGCAGATCGTTTACGCCGCAGCCGAATGCCTCGGCAAGCGCGACGGCGATCTGAATGGCGCTGTATGCATCGTTGCACTGGCCAACGTCCATCAGACGCGGCAGTCCTCCGATAGTGCCGAGGTCGAGGTCGTTAAAGCGGTACTTGCCGCAGGCGAGAGTCAGAACGACGGTGTCGGCGGGAGTCTGCTTTACAAAATCGGTGTAGTAGCTGCGTCCCGGGCGCACGCCGTCGCAGCCGGCTACGAGGAAGAAATGCTTTATGTCTCCGGCCTTTACAGCCTCGATGACCTTGTCGGCAACACCGAGCACCGTGCCGCGTGCAAAGCCGGTCATGACCGTGCTGCCGCCGTTGAGGCCGGTGAAGGCCTTGCCCTCGTCATAGCCGCCCAGCTCGAGCGCCTTTTCGATGACGGGAGTAAAGTCCTTGTCCTCGCCGATGTGATTTGCCTCGGGATAGGACACCAGCGCCGTCGTGAATACGCGGTCGGCGTAGCTTGCCTTAGGCGGCATGAGGCAGTTGGTGGTGTACAGTATCGGCGCGGGCAGCTCCGCAAACTCCTTCTGCTGGTTCTGCCACGCAGTACCGAAATTGCCCTTGAGATGGGGGTATTTCTTCAGCTCGGGGTAGGCGTGAGCGGGAAGCATCTCGCCGTGGGTGTAGATATTTATGCCCTTGCCCTCGGTCTGCTCAAGAAGCAGCTTCAAGTCGCGCAGATCGTGACCCGTGATGACGATGAAGGGTCCCTTCTCAACGCTCAGGGGAACGGTGACGGGTGCGGGCGTGCCGTAGGTCTCGGTGTTTGCCTTATCCAGCAGCGCCATGCACTTGAGGTTCTTTTCGCCGACCTCCATGACGATGGGCAGCAGCTCATCCATGCCCCAGTCTCTGCCGACGGCATCCAGAGCCTTGACGAAAAATGCATTCACCTCGTCGTCGGTGTAGCCGAGCACCATTGCGTGGTGCGCATAGGCGGCAACGCCGCGAATGCCGAAGAGTATGAGGCTCTTGAGGCTGCGGATATCCTCCTGCGCGTTCCAGAGCTCGTTCATGTCGTAGTCGCCGCAGCAGCAGGCGGGCGCAAGCTTTGCCCTCTGCGCGTGTACGCGGCCGGTCAGCTCACGGATTGTCTTTTCGTTGAAGTTGACATTGGTAACGGTGGTGAAGAGCCCCTCGACCATGAGCTTCCACGTATCATCGCACAGCTCCTTGCCATAGGCTGCTCTTGCAAGCCCGATGAGAGCGCCGGTAAGCTCGTCCTGAAGCTTTGCTATGTCAGCTGTTTTGCCGCATACGCCGGCCTTTCCCGTGCAGCCGGTGCATCCGGCTGTCTGCTCACACTGGAAGCAGAACATTTTGTTTTCCATATTATACCCTCACTTTCTGATTTGTCAGTCTGAGACTGATGAATATCAAGAAGCTTCAGATGATTTGCGAGGGAAAATCGTGTCAGGCAAGGCGAAGCCCACAGAGCATAATGGATATATATGGTCAAGGGCTTCAACGAAGCGTGGCACAATTTTAACCGCAAAGCCTCGCAGCTTATTGGTATTTGTCAGTCTAAAATCCTGCCGTCGGTGGAGATCGTTACGACCTGCCACGGGATGAACTTTCCGCTGTTTTGGAGTGCGGTCTTTGCAGCGTGCTCCAGTCCGCCGCAGCAGGGAACCTCCATGCGCACAACGGTGACGCTCTTTATGTCGTTATTGCGGATGATCTCGGTGAGCTTTTCGGAATAATCCACGCTGTCGAGCTTGGGGCAGCCGACGAGCGTGATGTGTCCCTTTATAAAGCGCTCGTGGAACGCGGCATAGGCGTAAGCCGTGCAGTCGGCGGCGATGAGCAGCTTTGCCCCGTCAAAATACGGAGCGGAAACCGGCACGAGCTTTATCTGCACCGGCCACTGCGACAGGCGGCTGACCGCCTCCGTGCGGGGCGCCTGCTCGCTGCACTCGGCGTGTTCTATGCGCTTCGACTGCGAACCAGGGCAGCCGCAGGGGAGCTTCATGCCCTCTTTCTTCATCTTTTCCTGCATCTTCTTGCGTTTGTTTTCCAGAACGGCGGCCTCGTCATAAGCGGCAGCCTCGCGCTCAACAAAGCTGATAGCGCCGGTGGGGCAGCCGGGCAGACAGTCGCCCAGACCGTCGCAGTAGTCGTCGCGCATGAGCTGCGCCTTGCCGTTTACCATGGCTATAGCACCCTCATGGCAGGCGGCGGCACAGGCTCCGCAGCCGTTGCACTTTTCCTGGTCTATCTCAATAATGCGTCTCTTCACAACAGCACCTCCTTGATTTCTTGACTTCAATATAATATAATAAACTCAACAAGTCTGTTGAAATTTCAACGAAAGAGGATTTTTATGAAAGAATTTTTGCCCGTTATCCGAGCTTCCCAGCTTTTTTCGGGAATTTCAGAGGAGGAGCTCGAGGCAATGCTCGGCTGTCTGGGAGCAAAAAAAGAAAGCTTCCCGAAGGATGCTTTCCTGCTGCGTGCCGGAGACACGGTGGATGCCATCGGCTTTGTGCTGTCGGGCAGCGTGCTTATAATACAGGAGGATATCTGGGGCAACCGCAACATTGTTTCAAGAGCCGGAGCGGGGCAGACCTTCGCAGCGGTCTTTGCCTGTGCGCCGGGCTCTGTGCTCAATGTGAGCGTTACGGCGGAAACACCCGTGACTGTGATGCTTTTGAATGTAAAGCGCGTGCTGAACGTGTGCTCGTCGGCCTGCACACATCACAGCCGGATAATACGAAACCTTCTGGGTGAGCTTGCCGAGAAAAACCTGCGCTTCGGCGAAAAGCTCACGCATATGGGTCAGCGCAGCACGCGGGCCAAGCTCATGTCCTATTTCTCTGCCGAGGCGCAGCGCCTCGGGAAATACGAGTTCGATATCCCATTTTCGCGGCAGCAGCTTGCCGACTATCTCGCCGTGGAGCGCAGCGGCCTGTCGCTCGAGCTCGGCAAAATGCGCGCCGAGGGACTTCTGGACTTCCGCAAGAACCACTTTGTTCTTTCAGCTGCGGCAAACAGAGCAGATATATAAGCCGTAAAATGAAAGTCAAGGCCGCTCCCAAGCTCTGGGAACGGCCTTGACTTTGTTAAAATAAATCAGGGTACAGCATCTGCGCTATGGCCTCGACGGTCGGAACGCAGCGTATGCCGGGCATCGCATCCTCCAGCGACAGGCGTATAAAGCGCTCGTTCTTCACACAGTCGAGCTGCGAAAGCTGAGCGTCGGCCTTCAGAGCGGCGACCTTGTCATCGTAGCTCGAGCCCGTGTAGTCGTGGATGATGATGCACCACGGGTCTGCAACGACAAGCGCGGAGGGCTCAACGGCATCCCATGCCTTCGTCAGCTCGCTGAACGAGTTTAAGCCTCCGGCGGCGCTGATGTATGCCGATTCGATGTTTGAGCTGCCGGCGGTGTAGAGCTTATTGCCGATGAAGCTGTCGAGCACGAATACGCTTTTTCTTTCGCTTATGCCGCTGAGCTTGTCGCTGAGCGCTTCAAGGCTCAGGCTCTGCTCGCTGATGAGCTCCTCGGTGTTATCGGCAAGAAATACCCTGCCGATATCGCGCAGCTCCTGCCACAGCGCCTCGATGGTCTCAGCCTCGCTGACATATACGCATATACCGGCGCTTTCAAGCTGTGAGACCGTCAGCTCATCGTCAAATATCCACGAGCTTGCGTACAGAAAATCGCAGCCGCTGCTTATTATCTGCTCGGCGGTTGGATAGCCGGCGCTGAGCGTCGGAATGCTCGCCACCGCGTCCGCATACTCCGGCAGAGCGCCGAGCGAATGATTTTCCATGCATTTGCCGATGACCTTGTCCTCAAGCCCGAGCGCACAGAAAACCTCCGTGCAGTTGGGACCGGCTGTCACGACCTTCTGCGGAAGCGAGGTGACGGTGCTGCGCCTGCCGTGGTTCTGAAAGCTCACAGGTGCGTAGCTGCTCTCGGGTGTCGGCTCTGCCGTCGGCTGGGTGCTCGGCTCAGGCTCGCCGCCCCTGCACGCACACAGCGATAATGCCATAGCAAGGCACAGTAAAAGTGCTGTTATTCTTTTCATATCTGTCTCCTTCGCGAGAAAAACTGCTATCAGATAATATATCATTATATAATTGGCAATTCAACAAGAAAAAAAGAACGAAAAAGCTTTGATGTAACGATATGCAGACTTTTATGAAACACTGAAAAAAGTCGTTGAGCGGAAGAGAAATATGTGTTATTATGTATATTTGTCGAAATGTATCTTCCGGAGGCATTGATATATGGATGAAACTACTGTTTTAGATGAAATACAGGCCGAAAAAACGGCTCAGGCGGAGAAAAAAGGACGAAGCGGCAAGCATTCGAAGCCTTCCCGCAGCGGAAAAAGAAAAAGCGGCGGGAAAAAGGGGCTTAAGATAGCGCTGGGCATTATCCTTGCGCTTGCGGCGCTGGCTGCGGTGTTTGTGTTCGTCGTTTACGGCGGACGGCACCTCTATCTCCGTTCGGAGCTCGGCAGCGGAACGCCGGAGGCCTCGGCCTTTATGAAAAACGGCGCAGAGGCAAGCTATGTCGGCGACGTGAATGTCAGCAGCGACAAGGAGGGCACTTACATACTCAAGGTCCAGAGCGGAGGCAAGGTGCGACCGCAGCTTCTGATCGTGCGCGACACGAAGGCCCCGACGAGCGATACCACCGAAACGCAGATAAGCATTGACGAAAAATCGCTCACGGCGCTTGACGCGCTCGGCGATGTAAAGGATGCGTCCGAGTTCACGGCAACGTGGGTAAAGGAGCCAAGCTACGGCGAGGCAGGGACCTATGATTGCAGCATAAAGCTTGAGGATGCCTGCGGCAACAGCCGCACGGCCAAGCTCACCGTCAAGGTGCTCGGCCTCGTCGAGGTGCTTGAGCATGAGGCAGGCGATCCGCGTCCGCAGCTCAAGGACTTCATGGTAGTTGAGCGCGACGATGCGAAGTTCGTTACCGATCTTGACGATATCACATGGGATAAGCTCGGCGACTATGAGATCAAGGCCGAGTTTGACGGCAAGACCTATACCTCGACCCTGCGCATTGTAGACACCACCGCACCCGAGCCTGATCTTATCCCCACGGCTGTCGTTGCCGGAGGCAATATCGAGGCTGAGGATCTCGTCCTCAGTGACGGCGACGCAAGTGAGGTCAGCTATGAATTTACGTCCGAGCCCGTCATCTCGAAGGTCGGAACCGTGTCCTGCGGCATAAAGGCGACCGACTCGGTCGGAAACAGCATGGACACCAGAGGCAAGATCATAGTCTGCGACGTGATAGCGGAGCTTGAAGCGTCGATGAGCACCGTGACGGAAAGCGACATTCTCGCCGCACTGGGTGCAGACTATGCCGGATATAAGATGGAAAGCGAGGCCTTTGAGCGCACGTCTCTGGGCGCACACTCTGTTGTGTTTTCAAAGAACGGAGAAAAGCTCACAGTCGGCGTTGTGATAAAGGACACGACAGCCCCCACAGCCGAGGGTATAGATTGTCAGTGCAGCACGGGCTACTACTGTGAACCGATAAAATTTGTGACAAACCTGTCCGATATGTCAAGGGTAAGGGCGAGGTTTGTAAATGAGCCGGACTGGAGCGTCGAGGGCGAGCAGCCGGTGCAGATAGTCCTCACCGACCGCTTCGGAAATGAAACGACCGTGGACGCAAAGGCCGTCATATCGCCGGATAAGACAGCACCCGTTATTTACGCCGCACGCGACAGATACTGCTACGTCGGCGAGGCCGTGTCATACTTCAAGGAGGTTTTTGCCGAGGATAACGCAGACCCCGAGCCCGAGCTCACGGTCGATAAATCCAAGGTCGATGCAAAGACCGCAGGAGTTTACGACGTTACCTACACGGCCAGCGACCATGAGGGCAACAGCTCGTCTGTAACGGTGAAGTTTACCTTCATTGAAAAGAAGATCAGCGACGAGCAGCTTGACGAGGTCGTCGATAAGATCCTCGGCGAGATTCTCACCGACGATATGACCGTGCCAGAGCAGGCCGCCGCGATATATGACTACTGCTACAAAAACATTCTCTACACCGGCACATCCGACAAGACCGACTGGAAGAGCGAGGCCTACCGTGGACTGACCGAGGGCGTGGGCGACTGCTTTACGTTCTATTCGGCAAGCTATGCGATGCTACAAAAGATAGACTGCCAGGTGCTCAGCGTCGAGCGTCTTAACGGCAAAACTCAGCACTTCTGGTGCCTTGTAAACCTTGGAACGGGCTGGTATCACTTCGATTCCTGCAATGTAGGCCCCGAGCATCTGTACTGCTTCATGAAAACGAGCGCAGAGCTCATGCAGTACAGCCAGCAGTACTGGCGCTTTGATACTACGCTGTATCCGGCGGTCGAGACCGTGCCGTATTCGATGAACTGAAATGAAAAACGTACTTGAATTTTTGGAACAGACAGCGCCGCTGTACGGAGACAGGACGGCATTCTCCGACGGGGAGGAGAGCCTGAGCTTTTCCGAGCTCCTGCATCTTTCCCGCGCCGGAGGCTCGGCGCTCATACAGCGGGGGCTTAAAGGCGAGCCCGTTGCGGTGTTTATGAAAAAAGCGCCGAAAACCGTCGCCGCGTTTTTCGCGGTGCTCTATGCCGGCTGCTATTACGTTCCGCTGGATGCGTCCATGCCGCTGTTCAGGCTGCAAATGATATTGCAGCGTCTGAGGCCGAGAGCCGTTATCTGCGATGAGGGCTCACGCGAGCTCGCCGTGCGCCTTGCGCCGGAGGGCAGCGTCATAGATGCCTCCGAGCTCTTCTCCGCCGGAGAGAACGCCGCGGCGCTTAAAGCTGTGCGAGCAGAGTGCATTGACACAGACCCCGCGTACATCGTCTTTACCTCCGGCAGCACCGGCGTTCCAAAGGGCGTTACCGGCAGCCACAGGGCGCTGATAGACTATGCAAACGCCCTGTGCCCCGTTATCGGCGCGGATGAAAACAGCGTTTTTGCCATGCAGGTGCCGCTGTATGTCGATGCCTGCATGAAGGAGCTGCTGTCGGTCATAAAATGCGGCTCGACGGCCTATCTCATGCAGCAGAGCCTGTTCCTTATGCCGCTTAAGGCGGTGGAATTTTTAAACCGGCACAGGGTCAACACCATCTGCTGGGTCGCCTCGGCACTGACCATAATATCCGGCCTCGGTGCGTTCGAGGATATAAGGCCGCAGTATATGAAAACGGTCTGCTTCGGCAGCGAGGTGTTTCCCGTAAAGCAGCTGCGGCTCTGGCAGGAGGCCTGCCCGAACGCGAGGTTTATCAATCTCTACGGCCCGACGGAGGCTACAGGCATGTCGTTCTACTTCGTCGTTGACCGCGAGTTTAAGGACTCAGAGCCCATTCCCGCCGGCAGCCCCTTCGACAACACGGGCTTTATGCTCCTGCGCGACGACGATACGCAGGCATCTGCCGGCGAAACGGGCGAGATATGCATACGCGGCACGGCGCTCACGCACGGATATTTTGACGATCCCGAGCGCACTGCGGCAGCCTTTACGCAGAACCCGCTCAACCGGCACTACCCCGAGCTCATATACCGAACCGGCGATCTCGGCAGGCTCAACGAGCGCGGCGAGCTGGTGTTTGTTTCGCGCAAGGATCAGCAGATAAAGAACATGGGTCACCGTGTCGAGCTCGGCGAGATAGAGGCCTGCGCCGACGGCTGCGAGGGCGTTGTGCGCTCCTGCTGCCTGTTCAACAGGGATAAGGGCAGAATATTCATGTTCTATATGGGCACGGCAGACGAGAAGGCACTCGGCAGATACCTCAGGGGTATGCTCCCGCGCTATATGCTGCCGTCGAGGATAAAACAGCTGGATGCTCTGCCGCTTTTGGAAAACGGTAAGATAGACAGAAATTCATTATTATTACAAACGGAGATGTGACCATGGACGAAATTCTTGAAATACTCAACGGCCTCAGCCTTGACGTTGACTTTGAAAACTGCAAGACCCTTATCGACGACGGCATACTCGAAAGCCTCGATATCGTGACCGTTATCGCAGAGCTGTCTGATGCCTTTGACATCACCATTCCCGCACGCGATATCGTGCCGGAGAATTTCAACTCCGCCGAAGCCATGCTCAACATGGTGAACCGCCTGCTTGACGAGTAAGCCGTGCTGTTTACATCCTATGGCTTCATAGCCTTCCTCGCAGCGCTTTTTGTACTGTACTACTATATAATACCCAAGCGCTTTCAGTGGCTGCTGCTTCTTGCCGCCGACCTGCTGTTCTACGCCTGCTCCGGCTGGAAGGGGCTTTGCTTCATGGCGGCGACGGTGCTCGTTTCATGGATAGCAGCGAACCTCATGGGTGCTTCGTTCGAAAAGCAGAGGGCGTATCTTGCCTCCGAGCAGGGCAGGGCGCTCGAGAGAGCGGAGCGCAGGGAGTATAAAAAACGCTGCGAAAAGCGGCGCAGGACGATATTTGTGCTCGCGCTGCTTGCCGACCTCGGCATACTTGCGGCGCTCAAGTACACAAACTTCCTTATAAGCAATGTAAACACCCTGTTTTCCGCGCAGCTTGCACAGGTCGATTGGGTGCTGCCGCTGGGCATATCGTTTTACACCTTCCAGACCGTCAGCTATGTCATCGACGTGTACTGGGAAAAGACGCAGCCGGAAAAGAGCATACTGCGCACGGCGCTGTTCACATCCTTTTTCCCGCTGCTTATACAGGGACCCATCTCGCGCTTTAACGACCTGAAAACGACGCTTTACGCCGAGCACGAGGCCGACTTCAAGCAGATATCCTTCGGCCTTCAGCGCATACTCTGGGGCTATTTCAAAAAGCTCGTCATTGCCGACAGACTGCTTGCTGCTGTGACGGCGCTGTGCGGCGATCCTGCGGCATACACTGGCGCGTATGTGTTCATCGGCGCCGTGCTGTATGCAGCCGAGCTCTACGCCGACTTCACCGGCGGCATAGACATAACCATAGGCGTTGCGCAGGTGCTGGGCATAAAGGTTCAGGAGAACTTTATCCGCCCGTATTTCTCGCGCAATATCGCCGAATACTGGCGGCGCTGGCACATCTCGATGGGCACATGGTTCAAGGACTATATCTTCTATCCGCTGTCCGTCGCACCGTGGCTTTTGAAGCTCTCGAAATCGGCGCGCAGAAAAATATCTGACGGCTTCGGCAGAAAGCTGCCGGTCTATGTCTCAACGATCGTCACATGGTTCCTGACGGGCCTGTGGCACGGCGCTGCGTGGAACTTCGTCGTGTGGGGACTTTTAAACGCATTCTTCATTCTGCTTGCCGAGGAGTTCAAGCCTCTGTCGCAGCACTTTCGCGCAAAGCACGAGGCACTCGTGTCCGGCTTCGGCTACAGAGTGTTTGAAACGCTCAGAACCTTTCTTCTCATGTGCTCGCTGCGGGTACTCGACTGCTACCGCGACGTTGGAATATCGTTTCGGGCGCTGGGCACGGTGTTCACGGAGCTCAACTGGCGCGAGGCATTCTCGGGAACGCTTTTGCAGCTTGGCCTGAGCGGAGCGGACTACATCGTAGCGTTTGCGGGTATTATAGTCATGTTCACCGTCTCCTGCGTGCAGGAAAAGCACGGCAGCGTGCGGGAGCTTCTCTGGGAAAGACCCGTTTTGAGCTATGCTCTGTTCTTTGCCCTTGCCCTTGCGGTGCTCACCTTCGGAGCATACGGCGTGGGCTATGACGCATCGCAGTTTATATATAATCAGTTTTGAGGTCATAAATGAGCGAAAAAAGCAATAAAAAACTGCATATCGGATGCCTTGTGCTGTTTGTTCTGCTGCTGTGTGCGGCGCTGTGGCTGCTGGGCAGGATATTCGAGCCGAAATACATGTCAGGCGTTTTAGAGGGCGCAATGACGCAGGAATATTACGACGAGGAAAACCCGCACGACGTGATATTCGTCGGCGACTGCGAGGTCTACGAGAACTTCTCGCCCGTCACGATGTGGGAGGAAAAGGGCATAACGAGCTATATCCGCGGCTCGGCACAGCAACTCATATGGCAGTCGTATTACCTGCTCGAGGAGGTCTTTGAGCGCGAAAGCCCGAAGGTCGTTGTGTACAACGTGCAGTCGATGAAGTACGATACGCCGCAGAGCGAGGCATACAACCGCATGACGCTCGACGGTATGCCCCTGTCAAAGCACAAGATAGCTGCGATAAAGGCCTCAATGACCGAGGACGAGGAGCTTATAAGCTATCTCATACCCTTCCTGCGCTATCATTCGCGCTGGTCGGAGCTCACGGCGGAGGACTTTCAGTACGCCTTTCACCGCGATCCCGTGACGATAGCGGGCTACCTCATGCGCGCAGACGTTGAGCCCATGACGAAGCTGCCGACAGCGCCGGTTCTGGACAACTACACGCTCGGCGATACCTGCTGGGAATACCTTGACAAAATGCAGAAGCTGTGCGATGCTAACGGAGCAAAGCTCGTGCTCATAAAATCGCCGAGCCTGTGGCCTTACTGGTACGAGCAGTGGGACGAGCAGATAAGCGCCTATGCCGCCGAGCACGGCCTTGACTACATAAATCTCCTGAATGTATCCGACGAGATCGGAATAGACATGCAGACGGACACATACGATGCCGGGCTGCACCTGAATATCTACGGAGCGGAGAAGCTCTCACGCTATTTTGCAGCTATCCTTGCGGAGGACTATGACGTGCCCGACCGCAGGAGCGACGAAACTCTTGCCGCTGATTGGTCGGATAAGAGCGAGGCATACTATGAGCTTCTGGCCGCGCAGAAGGCCGAGCTCGAGGAATACGGATATCTTAAAAGCTGGACATTGGAGGACGAAAAATGAAGAAAATAATTGCTGTGATCCTTGCCGCCGCCTGCGTTTTTGCGCTGTGCGCCTGCGGAGATACGAATGACAGCGGCAGCGAAGCAGACAATGAATACAAGGCCGATTACGGCGAGCTGTACTACGCCTCGGGCGATGTGAAGTTCGGCATACTCGATCCCGCCGACACCGTGCTCAATGCCCTCGGCGAGCCTGTCAGCACCTTTGAATCCAACAGCTGCGCGTATCAGGGCAAGGATAAGTTTTATTACTACGATGGCTTTGAGCTGCTTGTAAACGACGTTGACGGCACTGAGCGCATCACCGGCATCACCCTTGCCGACGACACCGTTTCAAATCCGCAGGGCGTGAAGATCGGCATGAAGCTCGACGAGGCGCTTTCGCTTATGGACGGCATTGAATACACGCAGTCGGGCGACACCTATAAGTTCGTCGCCGGCTCGACCCTGTTCAGAATGCAGGCCGGTTCAGACGGCAGCTTAAAGGCTGTTGAATACACCGTTGCCGCAAACGACACCGACGATTGAGGTGGATTATGGCGAAATATATAAAAATGAAGCTTGAGGATGTCTTTGCCGATATCGAAAAAATAATGAGCTCGACCCTTTCGGACGGCGAAAAAAGTGCCGAGCTGCGCAGAAAAGGCGCAGCTGCCTACGATAACGAGGATGATCCCGCCGCCGCTGCGTATTACGACGAGGCGGTAGCCCTCGGCTGCATCGAGGCAGAGATGCTGCCGGAGCTGCTGTTCCGCTGCGGCGTGAGCTTTGCGGAGCTTGACGAGAAAAAATCCTTTGACCTTTTAAAACGTGCAGCCGAGCTCGGCCACGTTAAGGCCATGCTGAACCTTGCCGTGTGCTATCAGAAGGGCAGGGGCGCATCGAAGAATGAAAAGGAATGCTACAAATGGGCGCTCATGGCGGCAAACGCCGGAGATACCGAGGCAATGTATATCTGCGCACTGTGCTCCGAGCAGGGCTTCGGTACGAAAAAAGACCCTGCGGAGGCCTTTGCCCGCTTCAAGCGTGCAGCCGAGGCCGGAGTGGTCGATGCCATGTACAAGACCGCGCTCAACCATGACCGCGGCGAGGGCACCTTCCCGAATCCGCAGGCGGCCTTTGAGTGGTTCAAGAACGCAGCCGAGATGGGGCATCCCGAGGCTCAGCACGATCTTGCCGTGTGCTACGCAAACGGCGACGGCACCATGGCCGATCCCGCCGAGGCCTTCCGCTGGATGAAGCTCTCGGCTGAAAACGGCAATGTGGACGCGATGCGTCTTGCCGGCGGCTGCTATTATAACGGCTTCGGCGTGAAGGAAAATCCGAAAAAGGCCTTTGAGCTGTTCAAAAAAGCCGCAGAGCTCGGCGATGTTGACTGTATGCGCATGACAGGCGACTGCTACGCTCTCGGCAGCGGCGTAAAGCAAAACCGCGACGAGGCAATGCGCTGGTACCGCATAGCCGCCGAAAACGGCGATATGGATTCTCGTGAAATGATGGAAGAATATTAAAAAACACTCGGCAGGAAAACTCCTGCCGAGCTCCAGCGTGTCAAAAAAGTCTGCGACTTTTTTCACGCTTCAAAAAACGCCACATTTTTTGTGAAGCTTGCGCTTCACGAAAAATCTCGCTCCGCTCGTCAAAACGCCTGATAGCTCAGGCTTTTTTGATGGCTATAATCTAACTCGAGGCGGGTCTTGCCCCCTCGAGCTCCCCCGCTGCGCGGATACTTTTTTCTCTGTAGCATAGGTTTTTTGACAGTCTGACTCGGCAGGAAAACTCCTGCCGAGCTCTATATTCTGCTGTGAGAAATTATGCCGCTCACGTCGGGTATCAGCGATGTACCCATCTCCGCCAAGGGAGATGACAGAGCATCGAGCAGGCCGATCATGGCATAAGCAACGAGCGCGAGCAATGCAGCGATAACTACGACAATGATAAAGCCGCGGCGTATATTCGCCTTTGCGCGGCGGACCTCCTCGTCCTCCTCGCGCCTTTTATTCTTCATGCGCTCACCTCCGATGCTACCATTCTACATCGGAGAATTTTTTTGTCAACAAACTGTCTGTTAACATTGATAAAACGCGCAGTGATACGCAAAAGCCCGTACCATTTTCGGTACGGGCTTTCCAGCCTGTCAAAGAACCCCCGTTTTCAGCTTGCGAAAACGGGGGTGTTGCTATAAAACGGCACGAAAGTGCGCAAAATGATGTGGAA
>CAVGXR010000049.1:0-27625 GCA_963633225.1 Collinsella aerofaciens | reverse complement strand
CTTGCCCCCTCGAACTCCCCCGCTGCGCGGATATCTCAACGCAGCAGCATAGGTTTTTTGACAGTCTGATTCGCTCTCCGAGCGAATGAAATTCAATCCGTGCGGCAGCGCCGCACACCGCACTTATTACCTATTACTTTTTATTTTTTCACTCGCAGCCCTTGCTTGGCCACTCGCCGTGGCGGGCAACTCGCATGGAGATTAAGCAAGATGCTGCTGCTTGTGCCCGGCCAAAACTACCTCCAATCCTTGTAGGGAACAGGCTTGCCTGGCCACTCGCCGTGGCGGGCATTTCGCATTAAGATCAAGCAAGATGTTGCTGCTTGCGCCCGACCAAAACTACCTCCAATCCTTGTAGGGAACAGGCTTGCCTGGCCACTCGCCGTGGCGGGCGTTTCGCATGAAGATTAAGCAAGATGTAGTTGCTTATGCCCGACCGAAACTACCTCCAGTCCCTGTAGGGAACAGGCTTGCCTGTTCCGCATAGCCTGAACAAATTTCTATATTAAATGCTGAAAAGACAGCTTAGATTTTAAGTCTGAGCTGTCTTTTTTCGTCTGTATTCTGTTTTAGTCTGGCACTGACGGACAATGTTACAGCTATTTCAGTGCGGTGGAAGCTTCAGCAAGCGGAACGGGCAAGCCCGTTCCCTACAGGTTGCGGCGCAGCTTTTTAGATGCTGCAAAACATTGCAACGCACCAGCGGGACGCGAAACGACTTTATTTCCTCCAATGTTTCGATACCGTGCACCCGCAATATCCGTATAGGTACAGCCCCAATGCGCCTCTAAAAATGCGCAACTGAAATCATACGGTCGAGGCCGGTTTTTATGATCGAGCGCGGCATGGCGAGATTCAGTCGGATATAGCCCTCGGCGTTGCCGACGAACAGGGAGTTGCCGCCCTCGAGCAGGACACCGGCCTTGTTTGCGAAGAAGTCCGGCAGATCGGGCACATCCGGCAGGCAGCGGCTGAGATCCACCCACGCGAGATAGGTCGCCTCGGGGATGTACATACGCGCCTCGGGCAGATGCTCGGCGAGGTAGTCTTTGACAAAGGCGAAGTTTGCGTCAAGGTACGCCTTGAGCTCCTCGTGCCACGCGCCGCCCTTCTCGTAGGCGGCCTTTGCTGCGGTCAGCGACATGGGGTTTACCATGCCGAAGAGCTTGTCGCGGTCCTTGAAGCGGGCGCGCAGTCCCTCGTCGCGGATGATGATGTTGGAAAACGCAAGACCGGCGAGGTTGAAGGTCTTTGACGGGGCCATGCAGGTCACGAGCTTGGGGTAATCGGTCATGACGGAGGCCATGGGGATGTGGCGGCGGCCATTGCGGATGAGGTCGCAGTGTATCTCGTCGGAAACTATCCAGAGATTGTACTTTGCCATGATCTCACCGGCGCGGCGCAGCTCAGCCTCGGTCCACATTCTGCCGGTCGGGTTGTGCGGGTTGCACCAGAAAACGAGCTTGCAGCTCGGGTCGGCGCACTTGCGCTCGAAGTCGTCAAAATCGAGCTCGAAGGTGCCGTCGTCTCTCTTCTTCAGGTCGGAGGTCAGGATGCCGAGGCCGGAATACTCCGCAGCGTGGGCAAAGTAGCCGTAGGCCGGCGTGTTCACCAACACCTTCTCGTCCTTCGTGCACAGCGTCTCGGCCAGCTGATACAGCGCGGGGATGATGCCCGGGGTGATGCACAGCTGCTCCTTGGGGAAGCTCCAGCCGTAGTGGTCGAGGCACCACTTGGAAAAGGCGTTGTAATACTCGTCGTCGTACACGCCCGTGTAGCCGAATATGCGGCGGTCAACGCGCTCGTGCAGCGCCTGCAATATCTCGGGCGCGACCGCGAACTCCATGTCCGCGACCCACATGCGCACAAACTCCTCGTCCTTGAACGGGAACACCTTCTCGGGTCCTGCGTGGAATATGTAGCCGCGGAAACCGTCCGTATTCAGGGCGTTCGTGCCGCGGCGTTCGATTATCTCGTCAAAATTGTACATATTATGACATCTCCTTGCTTTTCTATGCCTCGATTATATCCCATTCCACCACTGCACACAAGGGTTTTTTAGTGGCGCATTAAGTCTGCACCTATACGTTGATTGCGATGTCCCGACCGGCGGCATTGGATGAAATAAGTTCGTTTCGCGTCCCGCAAGTGCGATGCAATGTTTGTGCAGCATTCCAAAAGCTGCGCCATTCTCCGTAGGGAACAGACTTGGCCACTCGCCGTGGCGGGCAATTCGCATGGAGATCAAGCTGGACGTGGTTGCTTGTGCCCGACCGAAACTACTTCCAATCCTTGTAGGGAACAGGCTTGCCTGTTCCGCATAGTAGGAACAAAAAACTATATTAAATGTTGAAAAGACAGCTCGGATGTTTAATCCAAGCTGTCTTTTATTGTTTTGTGTTTGGTTTTAGTCTGGTGCAGACGGACAAGGGTGCGGCGGTTTCGGTGCGCAGATAGACTCAGCAAGCGGAACGGGCAAGCCCGTTCCCTACAGGGTGCGGTGATTTTAGTGCGCAGAAAAACGATACAAACGGAACAGGCAAGCCTGTTCCCTACGGGTGCGGCGCAGATTTTGAGATGCTGCAAAAACATTGCACCGCACCCACGGGAGGCGCGAGTGTTTTTATTTTGTCTGCATCCGCCGGTCGGGACACCGCAATCTCCGTATAGGTACAGCCTTAATGCGCCTCTAAAAATCTGGTTTTGGAGAGGGCGAGGAAGAGCGCAGCACCGGCAACAACGCCGAACGCGCCCTGAATGCAGTTCATCGGCACGCCGCCGACCGCCGCCGCACCGTAGCCGAGGATGAGCGCCTCATAGCCGAGGTAGCCGAGCACCATGAACGTCTCGCCGACCAGACCGGCGACGACCGCACGCACGGGCAGCGAACGGATAAACCCGCAGCGCAGGATCAGCCCGCCGAGCAGCGCCACAACGAATTTTATTGCAAAGGTGCCCGGAACATACAGGCCGTAGCCCGCTATCAGGTCGGCAAGCCCAGAGCCGAGTCCGGCTGCCGCCGCACCCCACCACGGCCCGAGCAGAAACGCCGAAAGCAGCACGATCGCGTCACCGGCGTGGATGTAGCCGCCGATCGGCGTCGGGATGCGGATGACCATCGTCGCAACGCAGCTCAGCGCGGCAAACAGCGCGGCAAATACCAGTTTTCTTATCGTATTATCCTTCATTTTTCTGTCCTCCTTCTTCAGCAAGCGCCGGCCATTCGCCTGTCAGCGCCCGCCAAAATCCCACCAATTTCGTCGGTTGGATGTGATAATCGAACTATAGTACATAATTCCCGACTTGTCAATACCTAATATTAAATATTAGATATTTTTTGGTGGCGCATTGAGGCTGTACCTATACGGATGTTGCAGGTGCCCGACCGGGAATATTGGAATAAACTACAGCGTTTCGCGTCCCGCGAGTGCGATGCAATGTTGCGGGTTCCTTTGTATCAGTTTCCTGCGCGGCTGCCGGTCGGGACACCGCAAATAGCGTATCGGTACAATGTGGCTACGCCTCTGAAAAAACTTGCCCGTTCCGCTTGCTGAAGTTTCCACTGCACCGAAATCGGCGCACCCCGTAGGGAACGGGCTTGCCCGTTCCGTTTGTCGAAGTTTCCACTGCACCGAAATAGCCACGCCCTTGCCCGTCAGTGCCAGACTAAAACCAAATACATATGCAAAAGACAGCTTGGACATACATCCGAGCTGTCTTTTCAGCATTTAATATAGATATTAATTCTGACTATGCGGAACAGGCAAGCCTGTTCCCTACAAGGATTGGAGGTAGTTTCGGTCGGGCACAAGCAACCGCATCCAGCTTAATCTCCATGCGAAATGCCCGCCACGGCGAGTGGCCAGGTCCGTTTTTTCAGAGGCGCAGCCACATTATGCCGATACGCTATTTGCGCTGTCCCGACCGGCAGCCGCGCAGGAAACCGATATAAAAGAACCCGTAACCCTGCATTGCACCCATGGGATGCGAAACGCTGTAGTTTCCTCCATTATTTCGATACCGTGTTCACGCAATCAACGTATCGGTGCAGACCTAATGCGCCTCTAAAAAAACGCCTCTAAAAGCGCTTGAAGTGTTTGCGGAGCCAGATGATCTCGAGGACAACGATGACGACGGCGACGGCGATGACGACGGCGTAGCCGCAGCGCGAGCTGAGCTCGGGCATGTTTTTAAAATTCATGCCGTACCAGCCGGTAAGCAGAGTGAGGGGGAGAAACAGAGTCGTGACGACGGTCAGCAGCCCCATGATACGGTTCTGGCGCAGATCCTGCTCGGATTGGTACAGCTCCCGAAGCTGAAGGGCGTTTTCGGCGACGAGCTCTGCATGGCTTTGAAAGCGCTCTGCCCGACGCGCAAACTTCTCCCAAGCGCTGCAATCATGGATTATGGGCGTGCATACCTCGTCGGACAGCCTCTCGCCGATGTCGGAGAGCTGACCGTAGTACGCGCTGAGCTCCGAGAGCTTCTGGCGGTGCGCGGTCAGACGGCGGAAGAAATCATCGGGCACGCTGCCGCCGAGCTCGTCCTCCATGCGCTCAAGCTCGGTCTCGATGTGCATCATGTACGGCACGTCTGTTTCCGTCAGCAGCTCCAGCAGTCGAAGTAGGAGCTGCGACGGGCGCTCGATGCCGCTCGAGTGCTTGGTGAGCCGTGAGATGAGCGGCCTGAACTCGCCCGAGTCCTCGATTATGTACAGGGTGTCCGCGCTCAGGCAGAAGCCGAAGCTCAGCTCCGGCGTGCGCTGCGCCTCCTTGCGCGGAACGCGCATAGTGCCGATGATGCAGCTTTTGTACAGCTCGGCCTTGCAGTAGCGGATAGAGCCGAGACTGTGCAGCATGTCCTTGTGGAACGAAAAATCCGCCTTCTTTTCACGAAATTCGTCCGCCGTCATGGTGACAAGCACCGGCTGCGCTCCGTGATTTGCCGGAGTGAGCGCTCCGGCGGAGCTTAATGTGTATTCAGTCATTTGTGATCACATCCAGGCAATTTTCTGAGCCCCATTATATCACCGCCCCAATTTACCGGCAACTTTTTTTAGAGGCGCATTGGGGCTGTCACGGATACGCTTATTGCGGTGTCCCGACCGGAAACATCGGAGGAAATAAGAACGTTTCGCGTCCCGCGAGTTGATAGCTGATAGCCGTTAGCTGTTAGCTAAAGGCATTCGCTCGGAGAGCGAATGAAATTTAAATTGTGCGGCGAAGCCGCACACCGCACTTATTACCTATTACTTTTTACTTTTTCACTCGCAGCCAGAGGCTGCGCCATTCTCCGTAGGGAACAGGCTTGCCTGTTCCGCATGGTAGCAACAAAAACCTATATCAAATGTAGAAAAGACAGCTCGGATGTATGTCCAAGCTGCCTTTTGCTGTCTTGTGTTTGGTTTTAGTCTGGCGTTGACGGACAAGGTGCGGCGATTTTGGCGCAGTGGAAATTTCAACAGGCGGAACAGGCAAGCCTGTTCCCTACAGGTTGCGATGCAGCTTTTGAGATGCTGCAAAAACATTACACCGCACAAACGGAACGCGAAACGTTCTTATTTCCTCCAATGCCGCCGGTCGGGACACCGCAATATGCGTATCCGTGACTGCCTAAATGCGCAACTGAAAAAACTGTGGGATTTTTGGGACTTGTGTGTATAATGGGATAGAGAAGCAAGGGAGGTGCAGCAGTGGACGACTGTGAGATAATGGAGCTCATTGCCCGCGGCGATGAGCGCGGCATGGCAGAGCTGCAAAAGCACTACGCTGCGCTGCTGCGCTATGTCGCAGCGCCGATACTGGGCGACGACGCGGCGGTTTCCGACTGCGTTTCGGATGTGTATCTGCGCGTGCTCGAAAAGTGTGCGCAGTTTGACCCTGAGCGCGGCAGCCTCAGCGCATATCTGACGGCGATCACGCGAAACACGGCGCTGAACATTGCCCGACGCAGCAGGAAAGAAAGCCCGCACGAGCTGCGCGAGGACACGCCCGACCCCTCGCCCACACCGGAGGAGCGGCTGCTGCTGGCCGAACGCAAGGCAGCGCTCAGGCGTGCGCTTCAGACGCTGAGCAGCTCCGACCGCGTGCTGTTTTACAGAAAATACTACTACATGCAGCCGATGAGCCAGATCGCCGCCGAGCTCGGCATGAGCGAGCGTGCAGCCGAGGGGCGGCTGTACCGCATACGCAGGCGGCTGAGGGGTTTGCTGGGAGGTGAAGGCTATGGTGAGAGATGAATTTGAGGGGCTCGACCGCCTTATAGAGGACGGCCTCGACGAGCTCCCGCCCGAGGACGTGGCAGATCGCGTTTCCGCCGGAAAGACGGCCTTTGACCTCATTCTTGCGGGGCTTGCGCTGAGCACGATAACGCTCAATTTCCTTGCGCTGAACTATATCCTGCCGATGCTCGGCGTTGTGCTCCTGCTGCTGGGCACGCGCCGTCTGCGCGGCGAGAACGGCTGGTTCATGAGCTGCTTTGTTATCTCCGCCGTGCGCTGCGTTTTAGTTGCGGCGCAGTGCATTATCGCCGCCACCGTTTATCACAGCACATTTATGGCCTCCGGCGCGGCAGACATTGCCGTCTGTGTCCTCGTCGTCCTCGTTTTTGCGCTTATCATCTGCCTGCGCAGAGGCATACTCGCAACGCAAAAGCGCGCCCGGCTCGAGCCCCACGCGGGCGGCGCAGCGGCGCTTATCATCTGGTATGCCGCCGTGTGTGTGCTGGCGCTCATGAAAGCCGAGGGGATCATCCTCGTCGCGGGGCTGATAATTTGCTTTATACTCATCCTGCGCAGTCTGGCAAGGCTTGCGCGTGGGCTCGATGAGGCAAGCTACGCCGTTACGCCGTCGCCGGTGCGCGTGTCAGACAAGGCGCTGTGCATCGTGATATTCTCGCTGCTTGCTGCGGGGATAGTCTGCGGCTACGCCTTTTTCGCAAAATATCCGATGCAGTGGCAGCCTGAAGCCGAGCCGCAGAGCTCCGAGCTGCGTCAGGCGCTGCTTGCTGCGGGCTATCCCGAAAGTGCGCTGCGCGAGCTCAGCGACGAGGACGTCGAGCTGTGCAGGGGCTTTACCGAGATCAATATAGATGCCGCTGAGCACGACAACGGCAGCGGCGTTGAGCTTATGACGGCTGCCGTGAAGCTCGATGAGGACGGCACGCGCTGGCGCGTGTTCCATCACTTTGAGTGGATCGATGCGCGTCCTGTCGGAACGGAGGTGCTGCGCGTTATCCCCGCCTATGCTGATAACGCGGCATGGTATCCCGACGGCGAGGTCACGGGCCGCGTGCTGTGCAACGTGGGCGGGAAGACGATGGCATCACCGTTTCATGAGCTCAACGGCTCCGGCGGCAGCGTCGGCACATTCTTCGGCCTGAGCGAGCCGCTCGGCATCCTCGGCAGCTTTTCAATGCCCGTGCACTCCGAGCGGCAGTGCGGCTACATTTCCTACGGTACGGGCAGCAGCGCAAGGGAGCTCGACGAGCTTTATTTATCCTCCGGCGCGGGCTGCACCCACCAAAAAAGTGCGCTGCAATTCCCGGTTGTAACCGCCGAGACGGTCGTCCGCTCCGGCGCATACACCGATGCCTTCGTCTCCGTCTGGCATTCTTCAGTGGCGCATTAGGTCTGCACCTATACGGAGATTGCGGTGTCCCAACCGGCGGCATCGGAGGAAACCGCAACGTTTCGCGTCCCGCGAGCAGTTAGCCGTTAGCAGTTAGCAGTTAGCTAAAGGTATTCGCTCGGAGAGCGAATGAATTTAAATTGTGCAGCGAAGCCGCACACCGCACTTATTACCTATTACTTTTTACTTTTTCACTCGTAGCCAGAGGCTGCGCCGTTCCCTACGGAGAATGGCGCAGTATTTGAGATGCAGCAAAAACATTGCACCGCATCCACGGTACGCGAAACGCTGTAGTTTATGCCAATGTTTCGATACCGTGCTACCGCAATCTCCGTATAGGTGCAGACTAAATGCGCCTCTAAAAAAACCTTGACAAAAGGGAGGGAAGGAGGTTATAATTCACTTTTCAGAAATGAAAAAGAAGGAGCATTTAATTATGAATAAATATCTTGACATCTCCCCCGAGGTACGTCAGGCGCTGGCGGACGGCAAGCCCGTCGTTGCGCTTGAGAGCACGATCATCTCCCACGGTATGCCGTATCCGAAAAACGTTGAGACGGCGCTGCTGGTCGAAAAGACGATACGTGAAAACGGCGCAGTTCCCGCGACGATAGCGATCATCGGCGGCAGACTCAAGGCCGGACTGTCCCCCGAGGAGATCGAATACCTCGGCAAGGCCGGACGCAAGGTCGCAAAGGCATCCCGCCGCGATCTGGCGGCCATCGTTGCACGCGGCGCTGACGGCGCAACGACCGTTACGACCACGATGATCATCGCTCACATGGCCGGCATCAAGGTTTTTGCTACCGGCGGCATCGGCGGCGTACACCGCGGCGCGGAGACCACGATGGACATCTCCGCAGACCTCGAAGAGCTTGCGGGCACGCCGGTCATGGTCGTGTGCGCGGGCGCAAAGAGCATCCTCGACCTCGGCCTGACGCTCGAGTATCTTGAGACCAAGGGAGTTCCCGTTATCGGCTACGGCACGGACGAGCTGCCCGCGTTCTACACTCGCCGCAGCGGTTTCGGCGTTGACTACCGCGTTGACTCTCCGGCGGAGCTGGCTGCAATGTTCAAGGCGCAGCAGGAGCTCGGCATGAAGGGCGGAATGCTCGTCACCAACCCCATCCCCGAGCAGTACGCCATGGACAAGGCGGTCATCGACGCGGCCATTGATCAGGCCATCGCGGAGAGCGTGGAAAAGGGCATCCACGGCAAGGAGACCACACCCTTCCTGCTTGCCCGCGTTGTCGAGCTCACCGGCGGCGACTCGCTCGAGAGCAATATCCAGCTCGTTCTCAACAACGCCGTCGTCGCATCCAAAACCGCAGCCGAGCTGTGCAAATAATGTAATGAAACCGCAGGGGCAGCGCTCCTGCGGTTTTTGTCGAGCAAAATCTGTGCTTGGGGTATTGACTTGCACGGCGCTTCGTGGTATTATATATAAGCTCTGAGGAGCACAAGATATCGCGGAGTGGAGCAGTTCGGTAGCTCGTCGGGCTCATAACCCGAAGGTCGTGGGTTCAAATCCCTCCTCCGCAACCATAAAACCGCCTGTTTTCGGGCGGTTTTTTCTTGTATTATGAGCTGTTTGCTTTGATGTGCGGTGCAGCTCAAGAAAGGACACGATATGACCACTGAAGAATATAGAGAAGCGGCGGGATTTTGGAAAAGCAAGGACGGCAGGAGGATGCCTGCTGAGCAGCTGAGGACTGCTGTCGAGGAGTTTCTCCGCAGCAGCTCCGTCTGTGCACTGGCGACGGGGTGCGGCGACTATGTGCGCTGCACGCCTCTGGAATACAGCTGGCATGACGGCAGACTCTGGATCTTCACTGAGGGCGGCGAGAAGTTCATCGGGCTTGAGAAGAATAAAAATGTCAGCCTCGCCGTTTTTGAGAAAAATCCGAATTTCGGCGAGCTGAAGAGCGTGCAGCTTATGGGCACGGCAAGGCTTGTCGAGCCGATGTCGGCAGAGTATGCTGCCCACGCGGAATACAAGAAGGTCCCTGCCGCGGCGCTGAAGAAGCTGGCAGATCAGGGGCAGCCGATGCACCTGCTTTGCATTACGCCCGAAAGAGCCGACGTGCTGTTCTCGGATTTTAAGAAGCAGGGCTATGACAGCCGTCAGGCGCTGAAGCTGTAACATTTTTTAAACAAACTGTTAACATTCGAAATTTGCGAAATACCGTCGAAAAAGCTCCGTCCTTATAGGTGAGGCGGCAAGAGGCCGAGCCGCGATATAAGAAGTACATGACTATTTCCAAACATGTATCGGCCACAGGAAGAAAAGGAAACACTTTCAGGAAGGAGCTAAAAACAATGTTAGAGTTTATTTTTGAGAAAATCGGCAAGATCCTTGACTGGAGCGGTGCCAGCGGCGACAGCAAGCTCACCATTGACATTCTTAAGCAAATCTTCGGCGACCTCGAGCTTTAATTTTTAATAAGTCCGACCAATTGATTATTTAAGCACCCGACAGTTCAAAAAAACTGTCGGGTGCTTTTTCATATTTCACAGCGACTGCGTTTTTGCAAGCTGCCTGTTTTTATATTCGGGCTTGCCGCTGACCTCGCTTATTATCTCGATCTCCGGCGGAACGCCGCGCTCGGGGTTTTCCGTATAGCGGAACATGACGGCACGCTCGGACGAGAAGGGGTACACGTCGATCTCGACGCGGCTGCTGTCGTACACGAAGCGGTATTTGGTCTTGCTGACGCTTTGCAGCGCGGGGTCGGCCTCGAGCATATAGCGGTTATACTCCTTTTCGTTGATGCGCTTTTCCGTGACCCATCTCGTGCCGTCGGGCCGCGAGTGCTTTTCCGTGTAGAAATACAGCTCCTCGCCGCTGCCCTTCTGCCGCCTTATGCGGCGCTCAATGTTTGGGTTGGTCACGGCAAGGTAGGTCTGCACCATGTCTATTCCTGCGGCGCGGTAGCGCGTGCGCAGAAGCTCGATGTCCGGCATGGCGATGAGGTACTTGCGCTTTTTGCGCATAGGCACGGGCTCGCCGACAGCGCGGTATATCTCGTGTATGGCGCGGTCGAGCTTGTCCTTGAAGTTGACGGAGTTGTCAATGATGCGCAGGTCGGGGTAGGCGCTCCATGCGCGCAGGGTGCGGTCGTCTATCTCGCGTGCGTACTCTATCGACTCGCTGCGCGCCTCGTTGCCGAGGTTATACGCAAACTCCGCGCCCTTTGCGCAGGTGACGAGGTAAATGACCGCGTCGTAGCCTTTGAGCACCTCGCTCTCGGTCCTGCCGCCGACGCGCATGAGCGTTTCGGCAAATTCCTCGTCGGAGATATACGCCTTGTCGTCCAGAAGTGCGCGGTCGTACACGATCAGCACCTTCTCCTCCGGCACGACCTCAGCCGCCGCGAGCGCAAGCTTTTCCTTGTGTATCTGGTCGGCAATAACAAAGTCCTGGAACTTGAGCATGGACATGCACACGCCGAAGGGATTTATGCCGAAGCCGGAGATGAGCTCCGTCGCCGTTTCGGGTATCGTGATAACGCGCCAGCCGTCGTCCTGCTTGAACTCCTTGAGTATGCGGCTTATGAGCGTCGTCTTGCCGGAGGCGGGGCCTCCCGTGAGCACGACGCGGTAAATTTTCTTGCTCATCTTCATTTCTCCTCATCAAACAAAAAGCCGGAAAGCTCGGCGACTGTTTTGAAATACTTATCGCAGTTTGCCCGCATGAAGCTCTCGATCTCGGGGATATCATAGGCCCAGCCTGCGGCGGCAAAGCTCACGCTGCAGCTTTTTGCCATGTCGTAGCCGGGCTTGAGATCGTCCAGCACGAGCAGCTCCTCCCGCGCAAAGCCGAGGCGCTTCATTATCTGCTCGAGCGGGTACGGATTGGGCTTGCGCTCCTGCACGGGGCTGTCCCAGCCGAAAACCATGTCGGGCTCTGGCAGGCCGTTTTCGCGGTAGTCGCGCAGTATGTTCTCCGTGTACGAGTGCGACACGACGCACAGCCTGCCGCCCTGTGCCCTGTGCCGCAGCAGCAGCTCACGCATACCGCCGTAGGCGTGCGGAACGTGGCGCTTGACGTAGGCGTTCCAATAGCGCTGCTCGCGCTCCATCTCATCGCGGCTCATCCCGATCATGTCGCCGAACAGCGCGACGATGCCGGGCTCAAAGTTGTATCTTATGTACTCCTCGAGCGTGTAGCGAACCTCGGGGTGGTATATGCCGCAGTATTCGACGAAACAGGGGTAGTGCACCGTGGCAGTGCTGTCAACGACTGTGTCGTCGTGATCGAGCACCAGACAGGGGTATCTCATATGCTTCCTCCGTGGAACAAGTTGTAATTACATTATATCCTCTTTCCCCCTCTCCCGCAAGGGTTTTTAGAGGCGCATTAGGTCTGCACCTATACGGAGATTGCAGGTGCACGGTATCGAAACATTGGCATAAATAAATATGTTTCGCGTCCCGTGAGTAAGGTGCAATGTTTGTACAGCATCTCAATAGCTGCGCCGCAACCCGTAGGGAACGGGCTTGCCCGTTCCGCTTGTGGTGTCTATCTGCGCACCGAAACAGCCGCACAATTTAAATTTCATTCGCTCTCCGAGCGAATACCTTTAGCTAACAGCTAACGGCTAACGGCTATCAGCTCGCGGGAGGCGAAACGCCGTAGTTTCCTCCAATATTTCCGGTCGGGACACCGCAATCTCCGTATAGGTGCAAACCTAATGCGCCTCTAAAAAAAGTTGACTTTGCTGCGGGCTTGTTCTATATTATATTTTGATAAAGAATGTGAAAAACCGATTAAAAACTATCAAATGGAGGACAAAAACATGGCTTTAACTGCCGAGCGCCGTGCCGAGCTCGAGGAGCTTTGCAGGCGCTTCAGAATCGACGTTCTGACTGCGATACACGCAGCCCAATCAGGTCATCCCGGCGGCTCGCTGTCCGTGTGTGAGATACTGACGTATCTGTATCAGGAGCACATGAACATTGATGCCGGCAGACCCGACGACCCCGACCGCGACAGGCTCGTGCTCTCGAAGGGTCACGCGGCTCCGATGCTGTACCGCAACCTTGCGGAAAAGGGCTTCTTCCCCGTGGAGGACATGATGACGCTGCGCCGCATGGGCGGTCTTGCCGGTCACCCGAGTATGCACACCCCCGGCGTTGAGATGCCCGGAGGTCCGCTCGGTCAGGGCTTTCCCGCCGCACAGGGCATGGCGATGGCGCTCAAGCTCAACGGCTCTCCGGCCAAGGTCTATGCCGTTCTCGGCGACGGCGAGCTCGACGAGGGCGTTATCTGGGAGACGGCAATGAGCGCTCCGAAGTTTGAGCTGGATAATCTTATTGCAATAGTTGACTACAACAAGGTGCAGCTTGACGGCACGACCGACGAGGTCATGCCTCTGCGCGACCTTGCGGGCAAGTGGGAGTCCTTCGGCTGGACGGTGCTCGAATGCGACGGCCACGATCTTGAGGCTCTCGACTTCTGCATAAGCGTCGCCGACGGCGCTGTAGGCGCACCCACGGTCATCATCGCAAACACCGTCAAGGGCAAGGGCGTTTCCTTCATGGAGGGCAAGAGCGCATGGCACGGCAAGGCGATAGACGACGAGAGCTTCGCAAAAGCAATGGAGGAACTGGGAGGTGCTGCAAATGCCTAAGCAGATAAGAGAGGTTTACGGCTCGGTGCTTGCCGAGCTGGGCGAGACCAACAAGGACATCGTAGTGCTCGACGCGGATCTTTCCGGCTCCACCAAGAGCGCAATATTCGGCAAGGCTCATCCCGAGCGCTTTTTCAACATGGGCATCGCCGAGCAGAACATGGTCGCAACGGCGGCAGGTATGTCTGTCTGCGGCAAGATCCCGTTTGTAAACACCTTTACGGTGTTCCTGACCACGCTGGGACTGCTCTCGGCGCGTGATCAGATATGCTATGCAAACCTCAACGTGAAGTTCGGCGGGGCATACTGCGGCATGTCCGACGCGCTCGACGGCGCAAGCCACCACGCAACAGAGGATATCGCCTTCATGCGCGCACTGCCGAACATGAAGGTCATTGCTCCGGCTGACGCAGCCGCGGCGCGCTGGGCGACGAAGTACGCAGCGGAGACCTACGGCCCGTTCTACCTGCGTCTGAGCCGCGAGGTGTACCCCGACCTGTACGACGAGAACACGAGGTTCGAGCTCGGCAAGGGCGCTGTGGTGCGCGAGGGCAGCGACGTTACGGTCATTGCCTGCGGCATAATGGTGCACAAGGCGATTGAGGCAGCAGAGCTCCTTGCGCAGCGCGGTGTTTCCGTGCGCGTTGTCGATATGTACTCGATAAAGCCCATCGACCGCGAGCTTATAAAAAAATGCGCCGAGGAGACGGGCGCTATAGTCTGCGCCGAGGAGCATAATATCCACGGCGGCCTCGGCTCCGCTGTTTCCGAGGTGCTCGCGTACTTCGGCTGCGGCGTTCCGACAGAATTTGTAGGCATTCAGGATACCTTCACCGAGTCTGCTCCCTACAAGGAGCTTCTTGCCAAGTACGGCATTGACGCAAACGGCGTTGCCGCAGGCATAGAAAAGGTCCTCGAGAGAAAATAAATTATCCGGCCATGCGCCGGTGAGAGAAGGACACATTATGAACAGCTTTTTTGCTCCAGGAAGAACCGAACTCGCGGGAAACCACACGGATCATCAAAAGGGCCGCGTGCTTGCCTCGGCGGTCGATAAGGGCATACACGCCGTTGTTGAGCCGAATTTTGAGAACCTTGCACGCATAAGGTCGGAGGGCTTCCCCGATATGACGGTGAATCTGCTGGATCTGGACGTGCATCCTGAGGAGTTCGGCTCGTCGTCGGCTCTCGTGCGCGGCGTTGCCGCAGCAATGTATGATATAGGCGCAAGCTTCGGCGGCTTTGACGCAGTGCTTGAAAGCGATCTCTCGGCAGGCTCGGGGCTGAGCTCATCGGCAGCGTTCGCCGTGCTCATGTGCAGGATCTTCAACGGCCTGTACAATGACGACGCGCTCGAGGCGCAGGCCATAGCCCGCGTTGCACGGCAGGCGGAAAACCTGCACTTCGGCAAGCCCTGCGGACTTATGGATCAGCTCGCCTGCGCACTGGGCAAGGCCGTGTACATAGACTTCCTCACGGGTGAGATCACGCCCGTCAACGCCGACTTTTCGCGCATGGGTCTGACGCTGTGCCTTACCGACACCGGCGGCAGCCACGCGGGGCTCGACACGAGCTATGCGCGTATCCCCGCGGATATGCGCTATATAGCAAGCTTCTTCGGCAAGGAGCTTCTGGGCGAGGTCGATCCCGAGGAGTTTTACGCAAAGCATTGGGACACCGCCGACCGCCCCGTGCGCAGGGCAAAGCACTTTTTCGACGAAAATGCGCGTGTTCCCAAAATGCGCGATGCGCTCATAGCGGGCGACGCGGCGGAGTATATGCGGCTCATGAACGAGTCGGGCCGCTCGTCGGAGAAGCTCCTGAACAACATCGTCACGAGCGCGACCGATGACCGCAAGCTCGAAACAGGGCTGTATCTGAGCGCGAAGCTTCTTGACGGAGTGGGTGCGTGGCGCGTCCACGGCGGCGGCTTTGCCGGCTGCGTTCAGGCTCTGATGCCGGCGGATTTCTTCCCGAAATACAAATCCGAAATGGAGGAGGCCTTCGGCGACGGCTCGTGCCGTGAGCTGAGGCTGGGCTAAGGCAATGAACTTTTTTGACTCGCTTTCATCAATAAAGCTCGGCGATATCTCGCTGAGCTCGCTGCTCTCGGCGCTGGTAGTCTATCTTCTGTGCTATATTGCGATCAAGATACTGTGCAAGGCCTTCGGAAAAATGCTCGACAAAAGCCGCCATCTCGACGCGAGCCTGAAGTCGTTCTTCCGAAGCACGACAAGAGCCGGACTGTGGACGATCGCGGCCATCATCATCGCCGGAACGCTGGGCATTCCCGTGACGAGCCTTGTCGCGGTGCTGTCGGTCGTCGGCGTTGCGCTGTCGCTTGCCCTGCAGGGGCTCTTGTCAAACCTCTTTTCAGGCATAACGATACTGACGACACACCCGTTCAAGGTCGGCGATTATGTCGAGATAGGCGGCTATGAGGGCACGGTGAAGAGCATCGGCCTGTTCTACACCGGCGTTGCGACAAACGATAACCGCATCGTTTACTCACCCAACGGCAATGTGACCTCGGGGCAGATAATTAACCACTCGGCTGAGAAGCTGCGCCGCGTCATCGTTCCCGTTACGGCCTCGTATGACTGCGCGACCGAGGATGTCCGCGCAGCCTGCCTCGATGCGATAGCCATGACCGCCAAGACCCTCAGCGATCCGGCCCCGTTCGTTGCGATAACGAGCTACGGCAGCAGCTCCATCGAATACACCGTGCGTGCATGGTGCGCCTCGGGCGATTACTGGGATGTGTATTTTGAGCTGATAGAAAACCTGCGCAGGGGCTTCGATAAGCACGGAGTCGAGATGTGCTACGACCACCTGAACATCCACGTTTTCCCGGAGACGCATTGAGACTGTGCTTATACGGAGAGGGAAGCTGTTAGCTGAAGGCCGCGGTATCCGCAGCAGCGTCAATGCGCCTGTAAAAGCCCGAGGAGCTCGCCCCAGAGCTCAACGATGCGAAAGCGCAGCTCGCAGCCGCCGGTCTCGGTGATGAGCTCTCGGTCGGACTCGCTCATGGCATCGAGCGCCGCGCTCTGTCCGGCGGCGGAAACGCACAGCGGCGGGAACACGACGCACCACCAGTTGTGACCCTCACCCTCACCGAGAATGACGCGGAGGGAGCGATAGCGCCCTGCCGGAAGCGTGAAGCCCTCGTACTCACGGGTGGGGTAATATTCGCTGCCGAGCGTGACGCGCACGCGCCGCCCCTCGGCGCAGCGTGAAGCTGCCTGCTGTATGCTCCCGAGGCTTTCGCTTATGACGCTCTGCGCGTCCTCCGAGCTCTCTGCCTCATCGAGCAGCGGCGTGAGATATTCCAGCACAGCGTCGCGCACGCGCAGCTTGAGCTCCTGCTCTGCCGGCTCATCCGAGGCCGCAATGACGTGCAGGCGCACGAGCTTTTCGCTCAGCTCCTGCTGCCGCCCCTGCGCCCAAGTGCTCAGGCACAGAGTCAGGCACAGCGCACACAGCGCAGCCAGCTCCCAGACCTTAAGCTTATATTCCTTCATAAAAAAACCGCCTTTACTATGTAATCACGATCGCAATTACAGTATCGGCGGTGTTTTTCTGTTTTATACCCGTTCAGAGCTCGATGCGCGGCATTATTTTTGCCTGAGCGACATTGTGCCAGTCGCGGCGCAGAGCACGCAGCGTGCGCTGTGCGGCGGCCTCGTCGTCATACAGGCCGAACACGGCGGAGCCCGTGCCGGTCATGACAGCGCCCAGCGCCCCGCAGTCGAGCATCGTGCTTTTTATGGCGGCGATCTCCTTATGGCGGCGGTCGGGCACATCCTCAAAGACATTGTACATCCGCCGTGCGATCTTTGCCAGCTCACCCTCACGCAGGAGCTCGATTATATCCTGCGTGTTCGGATGGCAGCGCAGCCTGACGCTGTCGAGCTTTTTGAAAAGCTCGGGAGTCGAGACGGAAAAATCGGGCTTGCAGACGACGACCGTGCAGTCGGGCATCTGGGGCAAGGGAGTGAGGCACTCGCCGCGGCCAGAGGCAAGCTGGGTCCCGCCGCAGACGCAGAAGGCGACATCCGAGCCTATGCGTGCGGCTATCTCCTCGAGCCGAGCGCCGCCAAGGCGGGTATCGCACAGCCTGTCCAGAGCGCGCAGCACCGCTGCCGCATCGCTTGAGCCGCCCGCCATGCCCGCGCCGACGGGTATGCGTTTCTGCATTTTTATGCGTGCGCCCATGTTCTCAATGCCCGTTTCGGCGAAGAACACGTTTGCGGCACGCACTGCGAGATTGCGCTCGTCGCAGGGCACGAAGCGCAGGCTGCACTCGGCGCGGCTGGGCTTGCCGGGCGTAAGCGTCAGCTCAAGCTCGTCGCACAGCGTGATGGTCTGCATGACCATGAGCATATCATGGTACCCGTCGGGCCGCCTGCCCGTAACGTCGAGGGAGATGTTTATTTTTGC
Organism: Collinsella aerofaciens; assembly: GCA_963633225.1. GTDB lineage: Bacteria > Bacillota > Clostridia > Oscillospirales > Oscillospiraceae > F23-B02. The sequence continues at coordinate 9,921 of CAVGXR010000049.1, read as the reverse complement.
GTAGGCTTTTTCGTTAGTGCTCGTCATTTTTCAAAAAGAATGGACATCAGTGCAACGCCGGAGTTGACATAGGGACCCTTTTCGCCGCTTTTCTCGGTGTAGGGCAGGCCGGCCTTCGTATCGACGCGGCTGTCATAGAGCATGTACGGCACGGGGTCGCCATCGTGACCGCGTGTGGAGGTCAGGGTCTTATGGTCGGACAGGAACAGCAGGCGGTAATCCCAGCCGCGGGAGCGAAGCTCCGCGTCCAGCGGACGGATAAGGCGCGTGTCGAGCCAGCCGATGGCCTCGAGCTTGCCCTCAAGGTCGCCGTTGTGCGTGCACTCGTCAGGCGCTTCGACATGCACCGCCGCAAAGTCGTGATCTTCAAGGATATCCAGCGCTGCCTTGAGCTTGTTTTCGTAGTTTGTGTCCTTCTCGCCGGTGGCACCCTCGGGGCAGACAAAGCTCAGACCCGTGAGCGCGGCTATGCCGTGGCACAGGGGAACAGCGGAGACGACAACGCCGTCGTGTCCCGTCTCCTGCTTGAAGTCGGGCAGCTTCACCGCCGTGCCCTCAGCCCAGAACCACACGCCGTTTGCGGGCATTTTACCCTCGGCACGCAGCTTTTCGTTCAGGGGATGGTGCTCGAGAATGCGGTTTGCGCACTCCATGAGCTCACGCAGAACATTTGCGTTCTCGCAGCCGGCGGGCAGGATAGCGCCGATCTTCTCGCCGAGGTGATCGTGCGGGGGAGCGAGGCGTATGCCCTTTATATCGGCCTGCGACTGCACGGCGATATGGCGGAACGAGTGTCCGAGATTGACCGTCATTCCGGCTTTTTCGGCAAGGGGCGCAAACTCTGGATCGTTAAACAGAGCGGTGACTATCTCGTCGGATACCCCGCCGTCGATGGAGCCTGCCGAGTGCGAGAGGATGCGCTTTTCCTCAAAGGGCATGTCGCCCTCCTCGTAGGTGACCATGTTGCAGCGGTATGCAACGTCGCCGGCGTTGAGCTTTATGCCCGTCGCCGCAGCCTCGAGAGGCGCTCTGCCGGTGTAGTAAAGATTCGGGTCGCAGCCGAAGATGGACATTATCGCCGTGTCGCTTCCTGCGGGCAGACCGTGGGGAACGTTCAGGACGCTGCCTACCTCGCCGCGTGCGGCAAGCTCGTCTATAAAGGGCTTTTCTGCGTATTCGAGCGGAGTCAGGCCGCCGAGCTCGGGAACGGGATTGTCGGCCATGCCGTCGCCTATTATGAGAATATATTTCATCGTTATCGCTCCTTCGTCATTGGAATATGCAACATTATAAAATATCATTGCCCATTTGAAAAGCACAAACTTGCATTTTTCGCGCCTTTATGAGAAAATATTCTACCAAAGAACTATAGGAGAGAGATATGAGCAGGAAAATCAGAAAAAGTGATGTAAATAAGTTTGCCAGATTTGCGAAAAAATATCCGCTGGCGGCGCTGGCGATCGTTCTTATAGCGGCGGCGCTGCTGATATTCCAGCGTACATCCGGCAATGAGAGCAGCGTCACCGCGCCGATGGAGGGGCTGTATGTCCACTATATCGACGTGGGACAGGGCGACTCGGAGCTTATATGCTGCGGCGGTGAATATATGCTCATCGACGCGGGAACTCCCTCTGCGGGCGATACGGTGGTCGAATACATAAAGGAGCTCGGAATAAAAAAGCTCGACTATGTTGTGTGCACCCACGGCCATGCAGACCACTGCGGCGGCCTCGATGCCGTTGTCGAGAGCTTTGATGTGGACACGGTCTTTACCTCGCCGTATGCGGGCGACGCGGCGGCGTATCTGCGCTTTGTGGAAGCCGTGGAGTCTGCGCAGCTCACGCTCGAGGTGCCAGACGAGGGCGTGAAGTACGCTCTGGGTCAGGCGCAGTTTGAGTTTATAGGCCCGCTGGAGGATCACTCGAACGTAAATGACGACAGCCTCGTCATGCGCCTTGTCTACGGCGATACGAGCTTTCTCTTCACCGGCGACATGACCGCCAAGGCCGAAAAGGAGCTCATCGAGGACGGGAAAAACGTAAAATGCGACGTGCTCAAGGTCGGGCACCACGGCTCCTCGGGCTCGAGCTGCTATCAGTTTCTGTACGAGGCAGAGCCGGAGATAGCCGTCATATCCTGCGGCAGGGATAATGATTACGGCCACCCGCACGAGGAGACGCTCAGCCGTCTCAGCGATGCCGGAGTCACGGTGTACAGAACCGATGAGCTCGGCAGCATCGTCATATTCAGCGACGGCATGAAGGTCGAAAGGAGCGCCGCGTGAAGGATAAAAGCTATTCAAAGGCCATCGCTGCGGCGATAGGCACGCAGGTGTTCTGGGGTCTGAGCTTTCTTGCGTCGAGCATAGGGCAGGAGGTATCCTCGCCCTTTGTCCTGATGTGCTACCGCTTCGATATAGCGATAATCGCGCTCACGATCCCCGTGCTGCTGGGCAGGCAGAAGCTCAGCCTGCGCGGCAAGAACATAAAGCCGCTGCTGCTTCTCGGCTCGATGGAGCCCTGCCTGTATTTCATCGGCGAGCAGTACGGCCTTAAATATTCAAGCTCCGCCTTCTCCGGCATCATGATCGCAGTCATTCCCATCGTCACGATCATCATGGCGGCGGTGTTCCTCAAGGAGCGGCCAAGCGGAAAGCAGTGGCTTTTCAGCGCCCTGTCGATAGCCGGTATCGTTATCATAACGCTTGCGGAAAACAGCGGCGGCACAATAACGCTCAAGGGCTTTGCGCTTCTGTGCCTTGCCGTCGTGACGGGCTCGGCATACAGCGTCGTATCCTGCGGCCTGTCGGCGAAATTTTCCGTGTTCGAGCGGACGTATTTCATGCAGATGATGGGCGCTGTGTTCTTCACGACCCTTGCGCTTGCGGAAAACGGCGGCAGCGTCGCAGCCGTGCTCGCTCCGGCGGCGGATATGCGCTTTTTGCTCCCTGCTCTGTATCTTGCACTGGGCGCGTCGGTCGCGGGCTATTCGCTGTTTAACTATGCGGTGTCGCACGCGCCGATGGCAAACGTCATCATCTTTCAGAACCTCACGACGATCATATCGGTTGCCGCCGGAATATTCGTTTTAGGCGAGCGCTTGAGCGCCGTATCCTTCGCCGCGATGGCAGTTGTCCTTGTCGGCATCTGGGGCGTTCAGAAATATCCCCCGCAGGAGCAATAGAAAGACAGCCTCCGTTCATGCGAACGGAGGCTTGGTTTTTAATTAATTAACTTCAATCGACCTCGACGATGCCGTCGGGTCTGACGGTTACAGTCGCGCCGGTTTTGACGTATTCGAGGAACTCGTCGCCCAGACTGTCCACAACGGGCATCTGAGCATCCGTCCACACGTCGCCGAGTATCGCGCCCGAAGCGGCCAGCGGGTCGATGGGCTTTGAAAACAGCATACACGCAGCCTGCTTGCCGAGCGCACAGACCGTGAACAGAACCATGCCGCCGGTCGTTGAGCCTATGGTCATGGGAAGGCACAGCGCCTTGCCGATCATGGGCTTTTTGTATATCTCGGCGTTGTTCTGGTCGCCGCACTTCATCTGCTTATCACCGAACATCATGCCCATCTGATACGAGGCGAGCGTGTTGAAGCCGCCGTGGGACACGAGCGCCTGAGCCGTGCAGGTGCCGGGGACGACTACTCTTCCTTTGAAAGTCTTCATTTCTTGCCCTCCCTCTTCGTGGTGATGGTGTGCAGGATCTCGGCCTCGGTGTAGTAGCGTGCGCTGGTATAGGTGCGCAGCTTGTTTGACGAGGTGATGACGGCCTTCTTCTTGCACAGGGGGTTGTTCATATACATGAGCGGGCAGATATAGCTGAGTATTATGCCCTGACGCTTGAGCTGCTTGTAATACGGCGTTTTTTCAAACTCTCTGATAACGGGCGTGGAGGCCGTGAACACCGTGGGCACAGTGACCTTTTTAAGGCCGTTCTTGCTGAGCTCGCGGCCTATGCCGGTCGTCCAGTCGATAAGCTGTCTGAGCGTCATGTGCGGACAGCCGATGAAGCACAGCTGCGGCTCGGCATCGGGATCCTTCCAGATAACAGGGTAGCCGGCCTTGACGCGCTCAAGCTCCGCGTCGTCGATGACGTAGGTCTGTGCGCCCTCGGCGATAATGCTCTCGCCCTGCTCGACAGCTTCGGGCGTGAGATTTTCGATGTGGTACAGGCCGACCGCGCCGTTGGATGCGGTGGCAGCGCCGAAGTCCTTGAGATAGGTGCAGGCCTCCTCGTCGAGCGCCGTGCCCAGCCATTTATCGAGCCCCCTGACGTAGGGGACCTCCTCCATGACCTTCATGCCGATGGCAGAGCCCAGAAGCTGCGCGTCGGGCTTTTCGGAGCATTTGAGCTCAACTATCCACGTCGCCCTGCGGTTTTCGTCCAGCAGCAGGCCGAATTCGGGCACGAAGCCCGCTATCGAGCCCATGAGCTCGATCATGCCGGAGTTGCGGTTGCATTTTGCGCCGAGCACGGAGTTTGCGTACACGACCGCCGAGGACTCCGCCCAGGAGAGCACCTCGCCCTTATTGGGCTTGTTGCCCACCTGATCGAGATAGCAGGTGCAGGTGTAGTCATCGTCGCTCGTTATGCCGAGCTCACGCAGCTGCTGCTCGTAGCTGTCCTGATAGGTGTACATGAATTTTTTGAACACCAGATCCTCTATCAGGCTGCTGGGCACATACTTATCCAGCGGCTTGGGGTCGGCTGTGAACTTCTGGCCGGAGACAAGATGTGCGTCAATGATCTCCTGATACAGATCGTACACCGGTTTCATGACCTTCAGACCGAAGCTGATGACCGTGTGACCGTACTTTGAGCTTATCGGAACCATTCTCTCCGCGCCGAAGGTATCGCCGTACATGACAAGGGTCTTAACGACCTTCGCCATGGTTTCCCCCTTTTCACCGTCAAGCAGCGCCTGCTGTTCGGGCGTAAGCTTCATATTCTGTCACTTCCTTTTCCTTTTTGTTATCGAATTAACACATATATTCTATACCCTGCGTCTGATAATGTCAACAAGAGCGCTCCGCAATTTACCGCAAATTTATACTAAAATGCACAAAAAAGAACTATGGTAAATAAGCGTAATGGGTAGAATCCAATACGCAGCAGGGGGAGTGTGAGGGGGACAAGGTCCCGCCTCAAATTGGATTATAGCCATCAAAAACGCCTGATTTATCAGGCTTTTTGACGAGCGCAGCGAGATTTTTCGTGAAGCGCAAGCTTCACAAAAAATGTGGCGTTTTTTCAGCGTGCAAAGAAAGCCGCAGGCTTTCTTGACACGCTGAAAGCTGAAAAGAGAGCCTTTCGGCTCTCTTTTGCACTATTCAAAATTGTCCGCCTCGGGCATCATTTCGGCTGAAATGCGCATGAGCATATTGGAGAAAAGCTCGATCTCCTCGGAGGAGAAGCTGTCCTCGATGCGGCCAAGAACGGTTTTGACATAGCTGCGCATGATGTCCGTGTAGTTATAATACTTTTCCGACAGAACGAGGTGATATTCCCTGCGGTCGGTGTCGGAATTCTGCTTTTTCAGATAGCCCTTTTTTATCAGACTGTTGACCTTATAGGTCGCGTTTGACTGTGAAATGTTAAGAAACTCGGCAAAACGGCCAATGGTCGGCTCGTTCAGGGCGTGGATGACCTCGATCGAAAATGCCTCCATTGCCGACAGCGAGCCCTCGCGCTCACGCACGAGCTCAAAGATCCTTCGAAAAAACTCCAGCTTGAACTTATCGTACACTTCCAGAAAGTTATCTTGCAGCACTCTGACCTCCCCTTTCATCATAAACGGATGGCAACTGTTGCGGTTTTTGAACTATTTTAATACATTTTCGTCAATTTGTCAATTTTTCGTCAGACGAAAATGAAAAAAGACAGCGTTTGCTGTCTTTTTTAAACAAAAATATTTATTTGCGCTTGCCGAACATGCCGCTTTTGCTCTCGACCGTTTCGCCGAGGGAGGAGGCAAAGCCGCGCAGGGCTTCCTTCTGAGCCGCAGTGAGCTTCTTCGGCACCGCGACCTTGACGGTCACGAACTGGTCACCTCTGCCGCCGGAGCGCAGGAAGGGGATGCCCTTGCCCTTGAGGCGGAAGGTCGTGCCGGTCTGCGTGCCCTCGGGTATGTTGAGCTTTACCTTGCCGTCAAGCGTCGGCACCTCGATCTCCGCGCCGAGCGCCGCGGTCGCAAAGGATATGTCCTGATTGAGCAGAACGGACGCACCGTCGCGCTCAAACCTCGCATGGGGCTGAACGAGCACAGTGACCAGCAGATCGCCGGCCGGTCCGCCGTTTGCACCGGCGCTGCCCTGACCGCGCAGGGATATGGTCTGGCCGTCGTCGATACCGGCGGGGATGCTGATGCTGACCTTGTGCTGGCGGCGTATGCTGCCGGCACCGTGGCATGTGCCGCAGGGACTGTGGATGATCTTGCCGCGTCCCTTGCACTTATTGCACCGCGTGTTCTGCTGCATCATGCCGAAGGGTGTGCGCTGGGTAGTCTTGACCTGACCCGAGCCCTTGCAGTCGGGGCAGACCTCGGCGGTCGTGCCGCTGGCGCAGCCTGAGCCCTTGCAGTCGGGGCACTGCTCGACACGAGTCACGAAAATTTCCTTCTTCACGCCGAAGGCCGCTTCTTCAAACTTGATGTTGACATTTGCGCGCAGGTTTTCGCCCTTCCGCGGAGCGTTCGGGTTCTTGCCGCCGCTTCCGCCGAAGCCGAAAATGTCGCCGAAAATATCGCCGAAGCCACCGAAATCACTGAAACCGCCGAAATCGCTGAAGCCGCCGAAGCCGCCGGCACCGTAGCCCTGACTCGGGTCAAATGCGGCGTGACCGAAGCGATCGTACTTTGCGCGCTTGTCAGCATCGGAAAGGACCTCGTAGGCCTCGTTTATCTCTTTAAACCGCGCTTCGCACTCCTTGTCGCCGGGATGAAGATCGGGGTGATTTTCTTTGGCAAGCTTTCTGTATGCTTTCTTGAGCTGGTCATCGGTCGCGTCCTTGGATACGCCGAGAACCTCATAGTAATCTCTTTTATCTGCCATGGAATAAATTCACCTCATTTTAAAACGCCTAATATGGGCGCACTTACGGTGCGCCCATGAGGCTGTCAAAAACCTGTGCTGCTGCGTAAAGATAACCGCGCAGCGGGGGAGCTCGAGGGGGCAAGACCCGCCTCGAGTTAGATTATAGCCATCAAAAATGCCTGAGTTATCAGGCTTTTTGACGAGCAAAGCGAGATTTTTCGTGAAGCGAGAGCTTCACAAAAAATGTGGCGTTTTTGAAGCGCGAAAAAAATCACAGACTTTTTTCGCGCTGATGGGCGCACTATGTGTGCGCCCATATGTCAAGCGGGGGTTGTAATTACTTCTTGTCGTCGTCATCGACTACGGTGTAGTCTGCATCGTAGTAGTCCTGACCGCCGTTCGTGCCGCCGGCCTGAGCGTTGGGGTCGAAGCCTGCGCCGCCCTGAGCACCCTGTGCTGCCTGAGCTGCCGCCTCGTACATCTTGCCGAACACGTCGGTCAGCTCCTTGGTGGCGTTCTTGATAGCCTCGGTATCGGTGCCTGTCAGCGCGGTCTTGAGCGACTGGAGCTTTGCCTCGATCTCGCTCTTGATGCCCGCATCGACCTTGTCGCCCATCTCCTCGAGGGTCTTCTCGGTCTGGTAGACGATCTGATCGCCCTCGTTGCGGATGTCGATCTCTTCCTTGCGCTTTGCATCCTCTGCTGCGTACATCTCGGCATCCTTGACGGCCTTGTCGATGTCCTCCTTGGACATGTTGGTCGAGGAGGTGATGGTGATGTGCTGCTCCTTGCCGGTGCCCAGATCCTTTGCCGAGACGTTTACGATGCCGTTTGCGTCGATGTCAAAGGTGACCTCGATCTGCGGGGTGCCGCGGCGTGCCGGTGCGATACCGTCGAGGTTGAAGCGGCCAAGGCTCTTGTTGTACTGAGCCATCTCACGCTCGCCCTGAAGAACGTTTATCTCAACTGCCGTCTGGTTATCCGCAGCGGTGGAGAAGATCTGGCTCTTCTTGGTCGGGATAGTGGTGTTGCGCTCTATAAGGCGGGTGCATACGCCGCCGAGGGTCTCAATGCCCAGAGACAGCGGGGTCACGTCCAGAAGCAGAACGCCCTTTACGTCGCCTGCGAGAACGCCGCCCTGAATTGCTGCGCCGATAGCAACGCACTCATCGGGGTTGATGCCCTTGAAGCCGTCCTTGCCGGTCAGCTGCTTTACCATCTCCTGAACTGCGGGGATACGGCTCGAGCCGCCGACCATCAGTACCTTGGAGATGTCGGATGCGGTCAGGCCGGAGTCGGACAGTGCCTGCTTTACAGGACCCATGGTCTTTTCGACGAGGTGGTGAGTCAGCTCATTGAACTTTGCACGGCTGAGAGTTACGTCGAGGTGCTTCGGGCCTGCTGCATCTGCGGTGATGTACGGCAGATTGATGTTCGAGGTGGTCACGCCGGACAGCTCGATCTTGGCCTTCTCGGCAGCCTCACGCAGACGCTGCATTGCGACCTTATCGCCGGACAGGTCGATGCCCTCGGCCTTCTTGAACTCGTCAACGAGGTACTTGGTGATGCATGCGTCGAAGTCGTCGCCGCCCAGGCGGTTGTTGCCGGCGGTTGCGAGGACCTCGATAACGCCGTCGCCGATCTCGAGGACGGAGACGTCGAAGGTGCCGCCGCCGAGGTCGTAGACCATGATCTTCTGATCGCTTTCCTTATCCAGGCCGTATGCAAGAGCTGCGGCGGTAGGCTCGTTGATGATACGCTTTACGTCGAGACCTGCGATGCGGCCTGCGTCCTTGGTCGCCTGACGCTGTGCGTCGGTGAAGTATGCAGGAACGGTGATGACCGCTTCGGTAACGGTCTGGCCGAGGTAGCTCTCCGCGTCGGCCTTCAGCTTCTGAAGGATCATTGCGGAGATCTCCTGCGGAGTGTATGATTTATTGTCAATGGTGACCTTGTATGCAGAGCCCATCTCGCGCTTTATAGACGAAATGGTTCTGTCGGGGTTGGTGATGGCCTGACGCTTTGCGACCTGACCTACCATTCTCTCACCGGTCTTGGTGAATGCAACGACTGACGGAGTGGTGCGTGCACCCTCTGCGTTTGCGATAACGACAGCCTCGCCGCCTTCCATGACGGATACACAGCTGTTGGTTGTACCGAGGTCAATACCTATAATCTTACCCATAATTAAATCCTCCTATTTGAAATGAATAATATACTTAATTAATTTAATATATCAGTTCGCTACTTTGACCATAGCGAAGCGGATAACCTTGTCATTGAGCTTGAAGCCCTTCTGGAACACCTCGACGACCTCGTTTTCGCCGAAGGACTCGTCCTCGATATGCATGACCGCGTTGTGAACATTGGGGTCAAAGGGCTTCCCGAGCGCCTCGATCTCCGTTATGCCGAGCTTTTCGAGGGTCTGGTTGAACTGAACCATCGTCATTTCAACGCCCTTGCGGTACGCTTCGTCGGCAGTCGGGGTCGCCAGAGCACGCTCAAGATTGTCGTACACCGGCAGGAACTTGAGCAGCGTGTCCGCCTTTATATCGGCGTACAGACCCTCGCGCTCCTTCTGGCTGCGCTTGCGGAAGTTGTCATACTCGGCGCAGAGCCTGAGGTACTTTTCCTTTTCCGCCTGAATGAGCTTTTCAGCCGTCTCCTTGAGCTCGGCCTCCTTTTTGCTCTCCTTCTTCTGCTTTTTTTCTTTTTTCGTTTCCTTCGGCTCTTCCTGAGCCTCGTCCTTTATATCGTCAGCGGCAGTCTCGACCGTTTCCTCCTTGACTTCGGTTTCCTCGATCTGTTCCTGCTCGTTTTTACTCTTTTTACTGCTCATCTATTATGTCATCTCCCTTGATTATAAGCTTATTGTGCAT
>CAVGXR010000048.1:0-5126 GCA_963633225.1 Collinsella aerofaciens | reverse complement strand
AAGAAAAATCCCGTCCGCCCGGACGGGATTTTTTCAGTTTAATTATAAATTACAAGAGCAAGAAGAACCAGAGGCTCATCAAAGCGGTTTGCCACATAATGTCCCTCACCGTCGGGGCAGAAGGCCGTATCGCCCTCGTGCAGCGTCACGATATTGCCGTTGTCGCTGTACTCGGCTTCGCCGGAGAGCACATAGTAGTATTCACCGTCGCCCTTGTGTATGTGCCAGCCGACATCGCAGCCCTTTTCGAGCGTAATTACCGAGAATACGCTGCCCTTGTTGTAAAGCTGATCGGGCGATTCGATTATGCGCTTGAAGTGTATGCCGCCCTTGCCGCCGCGCACGTTTTCAATTGTTTCTCTCTTGTGTTCTTCGTTTCGGATAATCATCAGTCATTTCTCCTTCCACCGACTATTATTAAAAATCTCAGAAGCTGAGCAAGCGACACCGCCAGCGCCGCAACATAGGTCATTGCCGCCGCCGAGAGCACCTGCTTTGCCTGCTTGAATTCCTCGCCTTGCAGGAGATTTGTCTCCTCAATGGTTTTGAGCGCCCTTGACGAGGCGTTGAACTCCGTCGGCAGCGTCACGAGCTGGAACAGCGTGACAAGGCCGAACATCGCGCAGCCAAGGTAGGCAATCATTATGAAGGTTTCGCCAAAGGACGAGAGCAGAAGTCCGATTATTATCAGCGGCACCGAAAGCTTTGCGCCTATGTTCGTTACCGGCACTATCGCCGTGCGTATCTTTACGGGCGCGTAGTTCGTCGCGTGCTGTATCGCGTGGCCGACCTCGTGGCAGGCAACGCCTATTGCAACGGTCGATGTGCTGCCGTACACGTCATCGGACAGCCGCACGACGTTTGCCGAGGGATCGTAGTGATCGGTCAGCGAGCCGGATATGTGCTCTATCGGCACATTGGTCAGGCCGTTGCGGTCGAGCACCCAGCGCGCCGCCTGAGCGCCGGTCAGCCCGCGGGAGTTGCGCGTGTTTTTATATTTTTTAAATGTTGAATTTACCCTTGCACTTGCCCACATCGCAAACAGCATTGCGGGCAGAACAAGAACTATATACGTCCAGTCAATATACATATCTTACATCCCAAGCTCCTCGTCAATGAGTATTACCTCGAGCTTTTTCATGTCCATCATCGGCCCCCACAGGACGAGCATGGCATTGCACACACGCTCGGGCGAACGGCAGTCGTGGCACTTATCGTCTGTCTTGCAGGGCGTTTTTGCCGGAAAGCGCTTGCAGTTTTGAACCGCCGCGGTGTTGCGCGCACGGTACACCGCCGACTCGAAGTCGGGGCAGATCTTGTTCGTTCCGGCGATGATATAAACGGTCTTTTCGCCGAAGACCTGACCGGCAAGACGGTTGCCGCGCCCGTCGATGTTTATGATCTCGCCCGTCTCGGCGATGGCGTTCGCGCTCGAGATAAAGACCTCAGCTGCGTTTTCCTTGTAAAGCGTGTCAAAGCCCGGCTCGCGCCAGTGCCAGAAAACCTCGTTCCCGCCCGAAACAAGCTTGTCGTACAGGCCGAGCTGATCGACCGTTTTCGAGCCGCCGATGCCGACGCTCGTATCCTTTATCTCGCCCAGCAGATAGCTGCATGCTTCCTCGCCGCTTGCAAAGTGCTGCACCGAAAAATGACGGTCCCTGAGGTTTTTTATCGTTTTTTCAATGTCCATATGTATACCTCCGTCAAAATTATCTTATGACGGGTATTATATAATAAGTGCATTAATTAATCAAGCCGCTTTTCAAGCTCCGACACCAGTGCAAGGGCAGAGCCGACAAGCTCTTTTGCGGTCTCCGCATCTCCTGCGTTTGCCGCTATTCGCACAGCCGTGCGCTCGGACAGAGGACAGATGCGCAGCTCGTAGTCCTCACCGCGCAGGCAGAAGCCGTCTGAGCAGTCGGCGCCGAGCTCGATAAACGCGGAGCTGAGGCTGTCCATGAGCCGTGCGCGGTCTGTGCAGCGGCAGTCGGCGCTGTGCATACAATCGCAGCCGGCATCGGAGCATTTTTCGCTGTTTTCCGGCTCAAAGCCGCCCGCAAGCTCGAGCCGGAGCTTGCCGGACAGCGCATCGGCGCAGCACTCGTAGTAGCTCCTCGGCGTTCCGATATCGCACCAGTAGCCGCTGCACGGCACGCCCAGAAGCTTTTCGCCGCTGTCAAGAAGCGCGGGAAACAGATCCCGTGCAAAGTCAAATTCCCTGTCCTTCGGGACATGCTCCATTGCCCGCGGCGAGAGTATATAAATGCCCGTGTTCACGAGATTTGTAACGACGCGCCTCCAATCGGGCTTTTCGATAAACGAGCGTATAAAGCCGTCGCGGCCGCACAGCGCAAGGCCGTAACGCAGGGGCTCGGACTCGGGACACAGCGCGATGGTGACGGCGGGACGGCGCTTTTTGTGCTCTGAAATGAGCGCGGACAGATCAATGTCGCAGACCGCGTCGCCGGAGATGACGAGAAAGTCGCTGTCCCCGTAGAAGTCCTCGCAGTTTTTAACTCCGCCCGCCGTGCCGAGAGCCTGCGTTTCAACGCGGTAGCTCAGCTTCACGCCGAGCCTCTCGCCGCTGCCGAAGCAGCTTTTTATATCGTCCGGACGGTATTTGAGCGCAGCGCAGATATCCCTTATGCCGTGCCTTTTAAGCAGCAGTATTATGTGCTCCATTACCGGCCTGCCGCAGAGCTGCACAAGCGGCTTGGGCGTGTCGCCCGTCACGGGCTTCAGGCGCTTTCCTTCGCCGCCCGCCATGATGATAGCCTTCATAAATATCGCCCTCCCACAGCCTATTTTCCCCGCAGCCGCCGCATATATTCAAAAATCATGCGGCTGATTGCCGCATAATCGTGCTTGCACTTTACCGGCGCGGATGTTACAATATCTTGTTGAAAACTAAAAGGAGGATTTCCTTTATGAAATTAGGTATCGTCGGTCTGCCGAATGTCGGCAAATCCACACTGTTTAATGCAATCACAAATGCGGGCGCGGAGAGCGCGAACTATCCGTTCTGCACGATCGAGCCGAATGTCGGCATGGTTACCGTGCCGGATGAGCGCCTTGACTTCCTCGCGTCGATATACGAGCCGAAGAAATACACTCCGGCAGTCATCGAGTTTGTCGATATCGCGGGTCTTGTAAAGGGTGCGTCCAAGGGCGAGGGACTGGGAAATAAGTTCCTTTCGAATATACGAAACACCGATGCTATAGTCCACGTCGTCAGATGCTTTGACGATGAAAACGTCATCCACGTCGAGGGCGGCACCGATCCCGCACGAGATGTTGACATCATTGACCTTGAGCTCATCATGGCCGATATGGAGATGGTCGAGCGCAGAATAGAGAAGGCCAACAAGAACGCCAAGGGCGATAAGAAATACCTGCACGAGGCCGAGGTGTTCAAGGGACTTCTGGAGCACCTTAACGAGGGCAAGAGCGTTCGCAGCTACGAGTGCGAGCCGGACGACATGGAGCTTATCGCAACGAGCGACCTGCTGACGATAAAGCCCGTTATCTATGCTGCGAACATGGATGAGGACGGCGTTGCAGATTATGAGAACAACGCATATTACAGGCAGCTTTGCGATATTGCCGCAAAAGAGGACGCACAGGTGCTGCCCATCTGCGCAAAGCTTGAGGCCGAGATAGCGGCGCTCGAGCCGGATGAGCGCGAGATGTTCCTCGAGGAGCTCGGCATGAGCCAGTCGGGTCTTGACCGCATGATAAAGACCTCCTACTCGCTGCTGGGACTCATATCCTTCCTCACCTGCGGCAGCGACGAGTGCAGGGCGTGGACAATCAGACGCGGTACAAAGGCTCCTCAGGCTGCCGGCAAGATACACACCGACTTCGAGCGCGGCTTTATCCGCGCCGAGATAGTCGCCTTTGACGATCTCAAGGCCTGCGGCAGCATGGCGGCAGCCAGGGAAAAGGGACTGGTGCGTTCCGAGGGCAAGGACTACGTCATGCACGACGGCGACGTTACGCTGTTCAGATTCAACGTCTGATGGACGAGATAATGTTTATCCTTGAGCTCATCGGCGCTGCGGCCTTCGCGGTGTCGGGTGCAATGGCTGCAATAAAGAAGGAGGCCGATATCTTCGGCGTGCTGTTTCTTGCGGTGACGACGGCGCTCGGCGGCGGAGTAATACGCGATGTGCTCATAGGGAGGATACCGCCCGTGATGTTCGTGAGCTACTGGTATCTGCTCATCTCCGTCGCCGCGGCGCTGGCGGTGTTCATAGATGCGTATCTCAGGGGCGAAAAGTATAAGAAGCATCTGGACAAGCTCGATGCTGTCAACAACATCTTTGACGCTGTGGGCCTTGCTGTGTTCACCGTTTCCGGCATGAATGCGGCGATGCCCGTGAGCGATAACGTCATCCTCGTTCTGTTCGTCGGCATGTGCACGGGCGTGGGCGGCGGAATGCTGCGCGACGTTATGACAAACACCATGCCAAAGGTGCTCAGAAAGCACGTGTACGCGGTCGCATCGCTGCTCGGCGGCGGGCTTTACTATGCCATGTACGCACTCGGCGCAAACCAGCTGCTGTCCGTCGGCTGCGGTATGCTGCTCATTTTCGCGCTGCGCGTTTTTGCGACGATATACAGGTGGAACCTCCCGTCGGTGAAAATTGATTAAATAATTGTTGACGCGGGGCGAAGGTTATGATATTCTAACAAAGTTAAAAGGGAGTAGCGTGCGCCATGCGGCGTTCGGTATGCCGTCATCTCGACCGTCAGGTTCGGTGTACCGAGTACGATATATTATTGTAGTATTGTATTTGCAAGACTTTTACGGCAAGCATCCAAGCCGTAGGAGTCTTGCTTTTGTTATCTTTAAAGGAGGAGCATAAGTGAAGTATTATTGTGAAGAAAAGGAGCGCGTGATTGCCGAGCTGAGCAGCAGCGAAAACGGTCTGAGCGAGGCCGAGGCTGCAAAAAGGCTCGCCGAAAACGGACCAAACAAGCTTGCGGCTGCGAAAAAGGACTCGATCATAAAGCAGTTTTTCAAGCAGATGGCAGACCCCATGATAATCATTCTGCTCGTCGCAGCACTGATAAGCGGCGTGCTGGCGGTAACGCAGGGCGAGAGCTTTGCCGACGTTATCATC
>CAVGXR010000047.1:0-3211 GCA_963633225.1 Collinsella aerofaciens | reverse complement strand
TTCCGGTGCTTATTTAGCATAAGCTGTTCTTACATTATCTAATTTTCAAGGTACACTCGCTCAGCCGCCACGCGGTGAGCTTTTTTATATTAGCAGATTCGAGGCGACTTGTCAAGAACTTTTTTCAAAACTTTTTAAGTTTTTTGTTTCGCTCTTTTTGGTCATTTCCCGAAGTGCTTAGATAGCATAGCACCGCAAACGGCAAATGTCAAGCTATTTTTGAAACATTTCCGCATCTTTTTTTAATCGTTTTGAAAACTCTAAATCTTGTGTTTTTCCCGCATTTCAAACCGCAATATGTGCTTTACATATTAAAAAGCTGCCGCTGTACCGGCGGCAGCTTGAGACTTGTTTTTATTTACGCTATCGTGTTTTCCAGAACGCCGATCCCGTCTATCTCGCAGCGGACAACGTCGCCGGACTCGAGATATTTCTGAACGCTCGGATCCATGCCGAGAGCTACACCGCTGGGCGTGCCGGTCGCAATGACAGTTCCCGCCTTGAGCGTCATGCCCGCCGACAGCTCTTCA
Organism: Collinsella aerofaciens; assembly: GCA_963633225.1. Taxonomy (GTDB): domain Bacteria; phylum Bacillota; class Clostridia; order Oscillospirales; family Oscillospiraceae; genus F23-B02. The sequence continues at coordinate 2,681 of CAVGXR010000047.1, read as the reverse complement.
ATTATATACGGTATATCGAAGATCATCATGCGCGTATTGCTGTCCTGACGCTTTTCGCCGTTGACATAGCAGCGTATGCCGAGCTCCGGCATTGCTCCGGCTTTGTCCGCCGAGAGGATGCAGGGACCCATGGGCGTGAAATTGTCGAGGCTCTTGCCGAAATACCACTGCTTATGGCGCGTCTGCAGATTTCGTGCGGACACGTCGTTTACGATCGTGTAGCCGAAGATATACTCAAGCGCGTCGGCGGCCTTTACGTTTTTCGCATCCTTGCCTATGATAACGCCGAGCTCGACCTCATAGTCGAGGCTGTCGCAGATATCAAAGTGTCCGTCGATATTGTCGCCGGGCGCAACTGCGCGCTGGAGGCGCTTTGAAAAATATACGGCATCGCCGCGCTGCACGTCAAAGAACTTATCTGCGCGAGTCGCTTCCTCGGCATGGTCACGGTAGTTAAGACCCAGACAGATGATATCCTGTCTCGGCTCGGGGATAGGGGCTTCAAGCTTCACATCGGAAAGAGCCACGGTCTTTGCTCCCGCCGGTATCTCGGGCAGCTTGCCGCCGAGCTCCTGTATGAGCTCGATCATGCTTCCGGCTCTGAGCCCCAGCTCGGAGGCTGGGATCACCGCATTCCCGCCTGCTGCCAGAACGCCGGCATACTCGGTTCCGTCATAAGAATATGTAACAAACTTCATATTACAGTGCCTCCATTATCGAAGATATTATCTGTCCCACAAAGGGTACGGGCTCCTTTTTGCCGAAGTAGGCGTTGCGTGCACCGAGGAAGGCAAGGAGCACCAGAAGCATGGTGTTGAGCTTCTTGACTGGCTTGCCGATATAAGGCACCGCGCCGACGACGGAGTTGAGCATATGCAGCACAAGGATCATGGCCGACTGCTTTGCGTGATAGCGCACGAGCTCCGAGCCGCTGTTTTTTATGAGCGAGTACAGGAACACGGGGCCGATATAGCCGACCGCCGCGAGGTCGCGCTCCCTGAATTCATCGGGGATCGTGTCGTTTTCGGTCATTTCGGGGCTTGCCGCATCGAAGGCCTCCTGCATATATTTTAGTATCGGATTATCCATAAAGCTGTCGCCTGCGTCGGGCTTCCAGCCGCAGGCGAGGCAGACCTTTCCGCCGTCAGGGATATATGTTCCGCATCTTGGGCATTTGTTCATAGCTTTCACCTTTCCATGTACGGCACTGCTGCGCCGGTTAATTATATTTTATTATCATCCCCATTTTAAGTCAAGCGCAAAATATATGGCTGCCGATGGTGAGCATCTGCGGACGTGACCAAATCCACTTGCTCGTAGCGGTCGCGGGGTTGAAATAGTATATCGCTCCGCCGGTCGGGTCGGAGCCGGAAAGAGCCTCGCGTGCGGCGCGGTAGGCGCTGTCCGCGATCGGCTGGTCGAACTGTCCGTCGTCAATGCAGGAGAACGCGCCGCTCTGGTATATGACACCCGAGAGCGAGTTCGGAAACGAGGGGTGGTCGATGCGGTTGAGCACGACTGCTCCGACGGCGACCTGACCTATATACGGCTCGCCGCGTGCCTCGGCGGATATGAGCCGTGCAAGGAGGTAAACGTCGCCGGATGCAGCCGAGGATGAGTCGGACTGCTCGTAAATGCCGAGCGCGGCGAGGGTCTTGTCCCCCGCCTGACCATCAGCCGTAAGTCCGTTCGTGCGCTGAAAGTATTTGACCGCACGCTCGGTCTCGCTGCCGTATATCCCGTCCACACTGCCGCTGTAGTAGCCCCAGCTTTTAAGGCGCGTCTGTATCTGTGTGACCGTTGCGCCCGACGAGCCGCGCTTATACAGCGACGCTTCGGCAGACTGCGCGAGCGCGATGATAAGAATGTTCACCGCAAACAGCAGTGCGACGGCGAGTATTATCTTTTTATGCTTGACGCTCATTTTATCACTCCGATGGCTTTTTTCGTATTTTGCCACGGAAAGTCCTGATTATACAAAAAACCTCCGTTCGACCGAACGGAGGTTTTGAATTTTGCTTCGGATCAGTTCTGAACCTTGATGATGTGGCGCGGGCAGACCTCGGAGCAATGTCCGCACTGTACACACTTGGAAACATCGATGCGAGCCAGATTGTCCTTGATGACGATCGCGTCCGCAGGGCACTCGCGCTGGCACTTCATGCAGCCGATGCAGCCCTCGTCGCAAATCTTCATGACGGCAGCGCCCTTGTCGCAGCTGGAGCAGGCAACGAGAACGTGCTGGTCGTAGGGAACGAGCTTGACTATCTTCTTCGGGCATGCTTCAACACATGCGCCGCAGCCGACGCACTGCTCACGGTCAACCTTTGCAACGCCGTCAACGATGCTCATCGCGCCAAACTGACATGCGTTTGCACAGTTGCCGAGGCCGATGCAGGCGAAGCGGCAGTCCATATTGCTCTTGCCGCCGAACAGCATTGCAGCCTGACAATTCTGAGGTCCTTTGTAGTTGAAGCGCTTGGAGGCGTGCCCCTCGGTGCCGGAGCAGGGCACGAACGCCACCTGACGGGCTACCTCGCCCGCGGAAACGCCCATGATCTCAGCGATCTTTGCAGCAGCCTCTGCACCGCCGGCAACGCACTTGTTTACGGGTGCTTCGCCCTTGGCGACAGCGGCGGCATAGCCGTCACAGCCGGGGTATCCGCAGCCGCCGCAGTTTG
>CAVGXR010000046.1:0-10487 GCA_963633225.1 Collinsella aerofaciens | reverse complement strand
TACTCAAGCTCCTGCACCCGTTCATGCCCTTCATCACCGAGGAGATATGGCAGGCGCTGCCGCACGAGGGCGATGCGCTCATGATGCAGCCCTACCCCGAGTACAGCGAAGGCCTCAGCTTCCCCGAGGACGAGGCAAGCTTCGGCATGGTCATGGACGCGATCAAGGCTGTCCGCGCCCGCAGAGCGGAGATGAACGTTCCCCCGTCCAGAAAGAGCCACCTCATCATCGTCACCGACAAGGGCAGGGCATTTGCTGACGGCGAGAAGTTTATCTGCAAGCTTGCATATGCCTCCGGCATTGAGGTGAGAGCGGAGCTTCCCGAGACAAGCGACGGCATGGTGTCTGTCATCACGGACAACGCACGCATGTTCATGCCCATGGCGGAGCTCGTCGATCTTGAAAAGGAGCGCGCACGCATGGAGAAGGAGCTTGCAAATGCAAGAAAGCAGCTTGAGGGACAGATAGTGAAGCTTGCAAATGAAAACTTCGTCTCCCGTGCACCCGAGAAGGTCGTAAACGTCGAGCGCGAGAAGAAGGCAAAGCTCGAGGCGCTTATCGAAAATCTTGAGGAGAGCCTCAAAAATCTCGGATAAGTCCGACGTGTTTCTGCAAAAATTGCATATATAAACATTTAAACTGATGCTGATAATACCCGGCATCAGTTTTTTATATCGGAGAGTGATGAAAATGAAATTGGCATCGGAATATTCTGACGGCAGGCTCACGGTGTATCTGCAAGGAGAGCTTGACCATCACAGCGCAAAAACGGCGGTGAGCGGCATAGCGGAGCTTATCGACCGGCTCCTCCCGCGTGACCTCGTGCTCGATCTTGCGCAGCTGAGCTTTATGGACTCGTCCGGCATAGCGGTCATTGTGCGCAGCTACAGGAAAATGAGAAACGCCGGAGGAAGAATGTATATTGAAAACGTGCAGCAGCAGCCGCTGCGCGTGCTCGACGCATCAGGTATCGACAGAATGATACCAATTGCCGCGAAAAGGGAGGTGAGAACATGACGGTGACAAACTACATAAAGCTTGAATTTCCGAGCTGCAGCTCTAACGAGAGCTTTGCACGCGCTGCCGCTGCCGGCTTTGCCGCACAGCTTGACCCCACGCTCGATGAGCTCGGCGATATCAAAACCTCGGTCAGCGAGGCAGTGACCAACTGCATCGTCCACGCATACCCCGACAGCATCGGGACAATAAGCATGCGCCTGCGCATAATCGACGGCGAAAGGCTCGAGATCACGATCCGTGACAAGGGGCGCGGCATAGCCGATATCGGGCAGGCAATGCTGCCGATGTACACGACCGGCGGCGAGGAGCGCAGCGGCATGGGCTTTACTATCATGGAAAGCTTCATGGACAGGCTCAGGGTCAAAAGCAAGCCCGGCAAGGGCACGACCGTGACCATGCTGCGCACGATACGGCAGCGCAGAGGCCTTCGATGACCGAGTGTATGCTCAATGACCTCCGTCTTGCGCAGCAGGGGGATAAGGCCGCCGCCGAACGGCTCGTCGAGGAAAACTCGGGGCTCATATGGAGCGTTGCACGGCGATTTTTCGGACGGGGTGTTGAGCCGGACGATTTGTATCAGCTCGGCTGCCTCGGCTTTCTGAAGGCCGTATCCGGCTTTGACACGAGCTTCGGAACGCAGTTTTCGACCTATGCCGTGCCCAAGATATCCGGCGAGATACGCCGCTTCCTGCGCGACGACGGCACCGTCAAGGTCAGCCGCAGCATAAAGGAGCGCTCGCAGCATATAAAAAACGCCCGCCGCGCCCTTGAGCAGCGGCTGGGACGCGCAGCGCTTTTGTCGGAGCTTGCCGCCGAGACGGGCCTTACGCCCGAGGAGATAGCCTTTGCCGAGACCGCCACGGGACAGGCCGAGAGCCTGCAGCGCGAAACGGGAGAGGAGGGCTTTACGCTTGAGCACGTTCTGTGCGACTGCGGCGGAGAGGAGCGCATGATAGAGCATGTCGCCCTGCGCTGCGCCCTTGAACGCCTGTCCGAAAAGGAGCGCAAAACGCTTTATCTGCGCTATTACCACGGCTTCACTCAGGAGAAAACGGCGCGGGTGCTCGGCGTATCGCAGGTGCAGATATCGCGCCTTGAGAGAAGGGCTATAGCACGGCTGCGCGAAATTTTGAGTTAAGCTCACGCGCCAATGTAGCGGCGCGTGAGCGATTTTTTTAAACTTATATACTGCACATTGACCAAAACTTATTAACGATTTATTAAATAATATGCGGGGGCTTGAATTTTATAAAGTATGCGTTAAAATGTCAGGGTGTTTTGATGATAATATGGGGTGTTCGTATGAATAAAAGAAAAAGAAGCCTTGCAATTGACATGCTCAATGGCTCAATGTGGGATAAAATTCTGCTCTATGCACTGCCCGTTGCGGCAACCGGCATTCTGGGGCAGCTTTTTAATGCGTCGGATGTTGCCATAGTCGGGAATTTTGCGTCTACAGACCGTGTCGCGGCAGTCGCAGCCGTCGGCGCAAACGGCCCCGTCATAGGACTGATACTCAACCTGTTTATCGGCATTGCCCTCGGCGCGAACGTCGTCATAGCAAACGCCATAGGCAGGAGCGATGAGGAAACGGTCTCGCGTGCGGTGCATACGTCGGTCGTCGCGGCCTTCCTCGGCGGCATTGCAGTCATGCTCATAGGTCAGGCCATCGCAAAGTCCGTGCTTTTGATGCTCAATGTGCCTGATGATGTGTTCCCGCTTGCCATGATCTATATGCGCATTTATCTGCTGGGCCTGCCGGTGATATTCCTTTATAACTTTGAATCTGCGATATTCAGAAGCGCGGGAGACACGAAAACGCCGCTGATAGCGCTTGCGGTGTCCGGCATTCTCAATGTCATACTCAATATATTCTTCGTCACAGTTCTTGACATGACGGTGGACGGCGTTGCCGTTGCAACAGTCATAGCAAACGCCGTGAGCTCGCTTATCCTCGGCGTGAAGCTTATGAAAACAGAGCTGTGCATTCGGATAGAGCTCAAAAAGCTGTGTATCGACTGGAAGATACTCGGACGCATACTGAAGATCGGCCTGCCCGCCGGTGTGCAGAGCGCCGTGTTCTCGCTTTCAAATATCATCATATCCTCCGCCGTAAACAGCCTCGGCAAGGTCACGATGGCGGCCTCCTCCGCAGGCTTCAATGTCGAGATCATAGCATATTATATCCTCAACTCCTTCGGTCAGGCCTGCACCACCTTCGTCGGTCAGAACTACGGCGCAGCGCAGATAGACCGCTGCCGCAAGACCCTGAAGCTCTGCATTATCGAGGATATCATAGCCACAGGCATTACGGTCTTGGCCATGCTCCTTGCGGGCAGATTTCTCCTCAGCCTGTTCAATAACGACCCCGAGGTCATCGAGATCGGCTATACGCGCCTGAAGATAGTCTACACCTCGTATATATTCTGCCTTTTGTATGAGGTCATGTCGGCGTATATGCGCGGCTACGGCATTTCCCTCGTGCCGGCTGTTTTGACGATGCTCGGCGTGTGCGGGATACGCATCACATGGATATACACCGTTTTCCCCATGAGCAGGACATTCGAGACAATAATGAACGTCTACCCCATAAGCCTTGCCGTGACATCGGTGCTCATCTTCGTTGCGCTTATCATCTACCGCCCGTCCAAGCGCTACGATCATGTCGTGCTTGACTCTTGAAACGCAGTCGGGTTCGTGGTAAAATAACACGCTATGAATAAGAGTTTTGAAACAAGATATCTCGAAGCGAGAAAAAAGGTAATAGAGACCGATTTTGCCGGGCTTAATCCCATGCAGAGAAAGGCTGTCATGGCGACTGAGGGCGCACTGCTCATTCTGGCCGGCGCAGGCAGCGGCAAAACGACGGTGCTCATAAACAGGATAGCAAATCTCATGCGCTACGGCAAAGCGTCCGACAGCACGGAGCTCCCCGAAAGCGCGTGCGTTGAGGATATCGACACAATGGCGCGGCTCGACGATGCAGCCCGCCGCACGGCGGCCTTCGAGCCCGTGGAGCCATGGCGCATCCTTGCCATAACGTTTACGAACAAAGCCGCAGACGAGCTCAAGTCGCGCCTTTCCAAAATGCTGGGCGAGGCTGGAGCGGATGTGTGGGCATCCACCTTCCACTCGGCCTGCGTGCGCATACTCCGCCGTGATGCCGACCGTCTGGGCTTCAGCTCGAGCTTTACCATTTACGACAGCTCCGACAGTCAGAGCCTTATAAAGCATATACTGCGCGACCTTGACCTTGACGACAAGAAATACCCGCCGCGTATGCTGCTTTCGGAGATAAGCCGTGCAAAGGATGCCTGCTGCTCACCAGAGCAGTATTATGCCCGTGCAAAGGCTATGGGGGATGCACGCTCGGTAAAGATAGCGGAGATATACGCCGAGTATTCGCGCCGCGCCTTCGCCGCCGGTGCAATGGATTTTGACGATCTCATATATTACACCGTAAAGCTCCTCAATGAGAATGAGGATGTCTGCCAATATTGGCAGAAGCGCTTTAAATACATACTCATCGACGAGTATCAGGATACCAACAAGCTTCAGTATATGCTTGCATCCAAGCTCGCAGAGGGCTGGGGAAATATCTGCGTTGTCGGCGACGATGACCAGAGCATTTATAAATTCCGCGGCGCGACGATAGAGAACATTCTCTCGTTCGAGGATGAGTACAAGGGCTGCCGCGTGATACGCCTTGAGCAGAACTACCGCAGCACCGGACATATACTGGGCGCAGCAAACGCCGTTATAAAAAACAACCTCGGGCGCAAGGGCAAGGAGCTGTGGACGAAGGGAGATATGGGCGATAAGCCGGAGCTTTACGTTGCCGACAACGAGCACGACGAGGCGAGATTCGTCGCCTCCCAGATCCTCGGCCTGTACGGCAAAGGCGCGTGCTGGGGTGATAACGCGGTGCTCTACCGCATGAACGCGCAGTCGCATCAGATAGAGCAGGCCTTCAAGCGAAACGGAATTCCGTATAAAATCTTCGGCGGAACAGGCTTCTTTGACCGCGCCGAGATAAAGGATATGCTGGCATACCTCTGCGTCATAGCCTCGCCCGACGACGATCTGCGCCTCGGCAGGATAATAAACAATCCGCCTCGCGGCATCGGAGCAAAAAGCATCGAGACGGCGGCAGCTATAGCTCACGAAAATGACTGCTCGCTGTTTTCCGTCATAAGCAAGGCCGACCTCTATCCAGAGCTCAGCCGCTCGGCACCGAGAATGCTGCTGTTTGCCGGAATGATAAACGAGCTCATTGCGCAGAAGGATGAGCTTGCGCCCGATCTGCTGTACGATCAGCTCGTCGAGCGCACGGGATATCTGCGTATGCTCGAGGAAAAGCACACCGTAGAGGACGATGCCCGCGCACAGAACATAAAGGAGCTCAAATCCAGCATAATAAACTACAAGGGCGAGACCGATACCCCCACTCTTGAGGGCTATCTTGCCGATGTCGCGCTGTACACCGATATGGATAACTACGACGAAAATGCCGACTGCGTTGTCATGATGACCATGCACTCGGCCAAGGGGCTTGAGTTTCCGAATGTTTTCGTCGTCGGCTGCGAGGAAGGCATATTCCCGGGCATAAAGGCCATCGGCGAGGCTGACGAGATGGAGGAGGAGCGCAGGCTTTGCTACGTTGCGATAACCAGAGCCAAAAAGCGCCTGTTTCTGTCCTGTGCACGGCAGAGAATGCTCTTTGGCCGCACGACGGCAAACCGCGTCTCGCGCTTTATAGACGAGATACCGGAGGAGCATCTGGAAAAACGCAATATCCCCAAGGGCTACGGCTACTCCGAGCGCTCGCAGGTGCAGAAGGAGTTTGCCCGCCGCGCCCCCGCTGCGCAGGGCTTTAAAAGGCCAGTTGCGCCGCCCGCAGCGCCCAAGCCACAAACGGCTGAAAAGCCGCAGTTTTCCGTCGGCGACAGGGTGCGCCACACGGCCTTCGGAGAGGGCAGGCTCGTTAAAATGAGCCCGATGGGAAACGACTATCTGATAGAAATCGAATTTGACAGCGGCACGGTCAAAAAGCTCATGCTGCGCGCCGCTGCACTGCATATGGTGAAGATATAGAAAAATGAAAAACAAAGCAAATCTCGGACGGCTCTGTCTTATATGCACAACGCTCATATGGGGCAGCTCATTCGTCATCTTGAAGTCAGCGCTCGACAGCATCACTCCCATGTGGGTGCTTGCCATCCGCTTTGCGGGAGCTGCAATAATGATGCTCATCGCCTGTCTCCCGCGCCTTAAAAGGCTCGACAGGGGATATCTCAGGAGCGGCGTGATAATGGGCGTGTGCCTTGCGTCTGCATACATCGTTCAGACCTATGGCCTTGTGTACACAACGCCGGGGAAAAACGCCTTCCTCACGGCGACCTACTGCATCCTCGTCCCATTCCTTTATTGGGCGATAGCGGGCAAAAAGCCGGACAGGTATAATATCATCGCAGCCGTCGTCTGCCTTGCCGGTATGGGCTTTGTCTGCCTTAACGACGATCTGAGCGTCAATATCGGCGATGTATTGACTGTCTGCTGCGGCCTGTTTTACGGCCTGCACATAATCGTTACGGGACGCTCTGTCGAGGACAGGGATCCGCTCCTGCTCACAATGCTGCAATTTGCCGTCGGCGGCCTCATCTGCCTCGCGGGCGCTGCCGTGTTCGAGCCTGTGCCGCACGATATCCCCTCCGGCACATGGTGGGGCATAGCTTATATGACCTTCATGTGCACGGGTATGTGCTTCTTCCTCCAGACGATCGGCCAGAAGTACACTCCGCCGTCTCAGGCAGCGGTTATCCTGACGCTCGAGTCCGTGTTCGGAACGGCGATATCCGTCATCCTCGGCGAGGAGGTGCTTACGTTCAACATAGCACTCGGCTTCTGCCTCATTTTCTTCGCGGTGCTCACGAGCGAAACAAAGCTTGCATTCCTGCGGAGAAATAAATAGAACAATAAAAACTCTTCCCTGCGGATGTTTCCGCAGGGAAGAGTTTTTGTGGGTTATAGAGAAATAGGAGAGACAATTTATGCTTCAATTTCACCGGCTGCATCCTTTGCAAGCTTCTTCTGGAGCCAATCCTTGCCGTTTACGAAGCGCTCGACAATGTAGGATACAACGTAGTCGCCGGCTGCGTTTACCATCGTTGCGGGAGGATCGACGAGGTTGCCGATAGCCAGAGCGATGGGGAAGGCGACCGCGAGCTGGTCAGGGAAGAACAGGGTGCACAGCACGAGCTCGCCCGTACCGCCGCCGCCTGGGATGCCGCTCATTGCAACGGAGGAGAATACGGCGACGATGATAGCCAGTATTGCCTGACCTGTGCCGAAGTCCATGCCGAAGATGCCGAACAGGAATGCGACCTTGACGATGGCGCTCATTGCCGAGCCGTCCATGTGCATCGTTGCGCCGAGGGGGATGACGATGTTGGAAACCTCCTTGGAAACGCCGGTCTCCTCACATACCTCGAGGTTCGTGGGGATAGTAGCTACCGAGGAGCAGGTGCCGAAGGATACAGCCGCCGGACGGAACAGGTGCTTCCACATGACCTTTGCGCCGCCCTTGCCGCCGCCGAAGCGTGCGTAGATCGGGAAGAAGATGAACATGTAGATAAAGCACAGCGAGTAGTAGATGATCAGCGTGCGGCTGTAGTCGCCGATGAGGTCGGGACCGTAGGTGGCGACGAGATATGCAAAAAAGCCGAAGAAGCCGATGGGGGCGTAGTAGGTGATGATCTTGATAACGTTCATGAGAACAGAGGTGAGGTTATCAAGGAGCTTTGCGACCATGCTGTCCTTGCCGCCGGTCATCTGAATGCCGAAGCCGAAGAAAATTGCGGCAATGATCAGAGGCAGGATAGCCTTGCGGCTCCACAGCTCGCCGAAGTCGGGCTTGGTGAAGAAGTTGATTATCATGTCGGTGAGGCTCAGCGTCGAGCTGACCTCGCCCTCAACGACGGTGTAGTCGCCGGTGACGATGGGGACGCAGCGCACGATAACGTACATGATGACGGCAGCTATCGCCGCGGTGACGAGGAAGGTGCCGATGGTGATGCCCATGACCTTGCCCGCACGCCTTGCGCTGGACATATTCGCTATGGCCGATGCTATCGAGCAGAAAACCATCGGAACGACAACGCAGAACATGAGGTTTATGAAAACCGTTCCTATGGGCTCAAGAACGGTAGCGCCCTTGGATATCACCTCGCCCGATGCGTCTTTGACAACGGGATTGAGAGCGCCGACCACGCAGCCGCCGATGATGCCGGCAAGCATGAAAATGATAAATCCGTAGGACTTTAAGAATGATGTCTTCTTTGCCATGACTTAACTCCTTTTAAAATTTTGATGGGATGATTATATTCGCATGCTATTGCCAAGTAAATTGATGATAGTGCTTGAAACATTGCAAAAAGTGCTATATAATTCTTAAGTAAAACATTTGGGGGGCATTGCGATGACAGAACGGTATAAATACGCAAACGACGGCTACCTCAACGAGAACTTCCGACTGTTTCATTTGAGGGACAGCTCAGGGCAGGAAAAGGACTTCCATTTTCACGAATTTGACAAGATCGTCATACTTGTCTCCGGCAGGGTGGATTATACCGTCGAGGGCACAAGCTACAGGCTCGAGCCATGGGATGTCCTGCTTGTGCGCCACCATATGATACACAGGGCGGCGATAGACCTCTCCATTCCGTATGAGAGAATAATAATTTATCTTGATTCTGCGTATGTCGAGCGCTTTGCGCCCGAGGCCGGACTTATGGAATGCTTTGCGGAGGCGGAAAAGCGGCACTGCTGCCTCATGCGGCCTGACTCCAAGTGTGCAGAGCGGCTCAGGGATGCGCTGCACCGCCTTGAAAACGAAAAGGACGATGAGCTTTTCGGCTCGCAGCTGCTGCGCGGAACGCTGCTGGTCCAGCTTCTTGTCCTGATAAACCGCATCATGCTCAGCGACAACAGCTATGAAACCGGCGCCGGAAACAGCGGAAGGATAGCTCCCGCGCTGTCGTACATAAACGAAAATCTCACAAACGAGCTCAGCATTGACGATATGGCCGCCATGTGCTATATGAGCCGCTATCATTTCATGCGCCTGTTTAAGACCCAGACCGGCTGCACGGTACATAATTATATAAGGCAAAAGCGCCTCGTCCTCGCCGCACGCCTCATACGCGAGGGAATGAGCGCCTCGGCAGCCGCCGCAGAATGCGGCTTTTCCGATTACTCCGCCTTCCACCGTGCCTTTACGAAAACCTTCCGCGTGAGCCCGGGGAAGATCAAAAATCAGTAGTGTTATGTAAACCAAATTCTCAGAGCTCATAAAGTGCGCGGTGTGAAACTTTACAAATCGGCAGTATCGTGTATTTATTAGTCTTGAATTTGACAGAAATTTGTGATATTCTATATAAAAATAAAAACATAGGGGGTATAATTTTATGTTCAGCGCAATAGTTTATAAATCCACGACAGGCTCCTGCAAAAAATACGCGCAGCTCCTCTCGGCACGTCTGCACATTCCTGCGTTCCCTCTCGGCAAAGAGTATGTTCCCGCCGATACGAAGATAATATTCGTCGGCTGGCTTCTTGCCGGCAAGATCATGGGCTATGATAAGGCAGCAAAGAAGTATGATATCGGTGCCGTCGTTCAGGTCGGCATGAGCCCCGTTTCCGCAAAGAGCGAGGAGACAGGCCGCAAGAAGAATGCGATAAGCCCCGATGTGCCTCTCTTCACACGTCAGGGCGGCTTTGATATCAACAAGCTGCCGCCGCACTTCAGGCTTATCATGAAGCTAAAGAACAAGGAGATCGCCGCCCGCTTCGAGGGCAAGACAGAGCTCAGCGAGGCTCAGAAGGCGACCTTCAAGATGGCATCCACAGGTGTCGGCGAGCCGCCCTGCTGGTGCGTTGACGATATCGTCAAATGGTGCGCGGAGCACTGACGAAGTATTTCATTTATTGGGAGGGCGTGAGCCCGACCTCTTATTGAGATAGCGCCATGCGCATTTGCGGCTCTTTTGCCGGATCGTGATACGCCGACGCCCACATCGGAGTATCTGCTTCCCGATTCGGCGGAGGTGACGCGCTGCGTTTGGCAAACACTGTTTCGAAATTGATGCGGGGGGACTGACGCAGACTGTCCGAAGCGTCATCTGCGAAACCGGACAGCGTACCGAGAACATGATATCGGGAGGAATTGAGCACTCCGCCCGAAAAAATGCTCATGGTGCCATTGTAAAAAATAAAGCAGGAGTCAACGACTCCTGCTTTATTTCAGACTGTCAAAAAACCTATGCTGCTGAGAAAAAAGTATCCGCGCAGCGGGGGAGTTCGAGGGGGCAAGGCCCGCCTCGAGTTAGATTATAGCCATCAAAAAAGCCTGAGCTATCAGGCGTTTTGACGAGCGGAGCGAGATTTTTTGTGAAGCTTTCGCTTCACGA
>CAVGXR010000045.1:0-8616 GCA_963633225.1 Collinsella aerofaciens | reverse complement strand
GCGAGCAATCTCCCGCTTCATCGCATAATACGCCCGTCAGCAACGCACAGGCGCTCTAATAGAATACCAAAACTCCCCCTGTATGTCAAGGGGGAGTTTTGTCATTTTCGCAGAAATTTCAGTCTTATTTTTGTGTAAAAGCTTTAATTTTTCATTTCCCTGTCGATATCGTCGGCAAGGTCGAGCAGCTGCTTGGCCATTGCATAGAGCTTTTCACCCTCGGGCGTTACGCCGGCGACCTGATTGCTGCGCCATATGAGGCTCACGCCGAACTCCCGCTCGAGCGCGGAAACGGCGCGGGACATCGTGGAGTGGCTCATGTACAGCCGCTCCCCTGCCCTTGTATAGCTTTTTTCCTCCGCTACAGCGACAAATGCGCGCAATTGTTCAAGATTCATAGTCTGATGCTCTTTTAATAATTAAATGTATAGGGCAGCAGCTCCTTGAGCCTGTAGCTGACGTATCTGCCGTCGGCCTTGCAGCAGAGTATCTCCATCTCGCCGTCGTTAAACTCGGACAAGAACTGGCGGCACGAGCCGCAGGGCATACAATAATTCTGACTCTCCGCATAGATCGCAAGGCGCACATAATCCCTGTAGCCCTCGCTTACTGCCTTGACGCAGGCCGTGCGCTCGGCGCATATCGTATCGCCGAGGGCTGCATTCTCCACGTTGCAGCCGGTGAACACCCGTCCTCCGCGGCACTCGAGCGCCGCGCCGACCGCGAACTTGGAATAAGGAACATACGCTCTGCCGGATGCATCTCTTGCTATCGCCAAAAGCTCCTTGTCTGTCATAATCCATCTCTCCGTTTCTCTCTTAATCAGTGCCTGCTTTGCCCGTATCCTCTGTTTTCTCCGCTGTCTGGATGTTTACCGTCCAGTTTTCAATGTTGCACATGGGATTGTTTTCGTTCGCCTTCGCGCCCTCGATAACGCCGCGGTGACTTACGAGCTGGTGGCGCTCGAAAATCAGCGGCACTATATAGGCCTTATTTGCAATGTATGCGCACATGTTGTCGCAGGCGGTATTACTGTCCTTGGGACCTGCTGCAAGATAGGCGCTTATCAGCTCGTCAAGCTGACTGTCGCTGACCGAGCCGTAGTTGAGAGCAGCGCCCGAGCCGAGCAGACTGCTCAGGTCAAAGTCGGCGCCCAGACGCACCTCGCAGTAGCACATATCGTAATTTCCGGCCTCGAGGACCTTCTTGTAATTGTCCCAATCCTGCTTGTTGATCGTGACCTGCAGGCCGAGGCTCTTCATATCCTCGGCAAATTTCTTTGCGGCGTTTACCTTGACGGTGCTGCCGCTGTAAACGAGGAAGCTGAGGTCGATCTCGACGAGCGTGTCGCCGTTTTGTATCTCCAGAAAGCCATCGCCGTCATAGTCCTTCATTCCGGCGCTGCTGAGCATCTCCTGAACCTTGTTCAGATTATAGTTGAACTGCTTTGCGTAGTTTTCGTTATAAAGGCTGCTGGCCGGATTTACCGGCAGGTTTGCCTCGGCTGCGTAGCCTCCGAGCTGGTTGACGATGTAATCGCGGTCGAAGGCATAGTTCATCGCAAAGCGCAGGGCTGCGTTCTGGAAGTCGGTGCTGTAGGAGTTAAATACGATATAGTGCATGTTCGTCGTGTTGAAAGCGCGTATATCGTTTTCGTTGCCGTAGCCTATATTCGTCGTCGCGCTCGGATCGTTCACGACCACGTCGATGAGCGAATCGGCAAAGGCAGACATCGTCTCCTCCGTTCCTGAGTATTCCTTGAGATATATCGTCTTGAGCGGCAGCGTCACCGCGCTCTTGTACTTTGAAAAGGCCGTCAGGCTGTTGTAATCGTCGGCATACTGATAAGGTCCCGAGCCGCCGGGATAGGTCTGCGTCGCGGTGCCGTACTGGATAACGGGTATGCTCAGGAGCGCCATGAACTGCATGTTTTTCTTGGAGAGATTTACAACGACGGTCTCCGAATCGCTTGCCGAGCAGCCCGAGACACAGCTCAGGCGGGACTTGAAGCGGTCGTTTCTCATGGCGATCTGAATGGTATAGGCCACATCCGTCGCTGTGAGGGCTGCGCCGTTATGGAAGGTATGCCCCGACGCGACCTTGAGCGTCCAGCTCGAGCCGTCCTCGGAGGACCACTCGCTGACCACATTCGGCTGCACCTCAAAGCTGTTGTCCACCTCTACTATATTCTCATACACAAGGCTGCACACGAGTTGATTGTTCGTGTTTGTTGCAATGAGCGGGTTCATGCTGTAGCTCTTATTGCAGTTGAGCGTGAAAACGTCGTCAGCCGCAACGGTCTGCGCCGTTTTGTCCACTCCGGCGCTCTGACCCTTGACATAATCGTCCTTATCATCGTCAGCCGTGCCGCAGGCTGCGAGCGGCAGGCTCATCAGCAGCGCAAGCACGAGCGCGATGAATCTGTTTATCCTTGACATTGGCTCACCTCAAAGCATTATTGCCGCCGCCATGCTGCCGCGCACTCCGTCCGTTGCGCGGTGCGACCAGTATTTCTGCGGAAGGCACATGGTGCACTCGTCCGACACGTCGATATTCTCCCGTCCGAGGCCGAGCTGCATGAGCCTGCGTGCGTTCGCTCCGCGAAGATCGACATGCGTCTTGCCGTTCGGCTTTCTCTCAAAAAGTCCGGCAGTGTCGCCGCCGAGATAGTTCTCGACCGCTGCGGGCACATCGTCATCGCATTCAAAGCAGCACTTGCCGATGCTCGCGCCTATCGCCGCACGGATATTCTCCGTTTTCGCGCCGAGGGCGCACATTTTTTCCACAGCCGCGCCGAGTATATCCTGCACGCTGCTTTTCCAGCCGCAGTGCACCGCCGCAATGACTCCGGCCTCGGGCTCATGCAGGAGCACCGGCACGCAGTCAGCGATATAGATCATGAGCGGCAGACCCTTCTCGTTCGTGACAAAGCCGTCGCACTCTATGCGCTTATCCGGCTCCATGAGGCAGCGGTCGGACTCCGTTGCAAGATAGACGATGCGGCCATGCACCTGCTTCGCAGCGACGAAATCATCCATGCCGCAGCCGAGTATCTCAGCGGCAAGACGGTAGTTTTCGCAGAGGGCGGCATCGTCGTCGCCGCGGCTCATACCGAGGTTCCACGAGGCGAAAACGCCCTTGCTCACTCCGCCGGTGCGCGTTGTGAACATATGCTTTGCGCTTATCCTGTCCGATACCATGTATACGCAGCCGTTCTGCGTGTTTTCAGTAAATGCCATTTGTACTTCCTCAGTCGTTTCTGCCGCAGCATTCCTTGTATTTGAGCCGGCGCGAGCCGTCGGCCTTCATTTTTCCGCAGGGGCAGGGATCGTTGCGGCCCGGCTTCGGTGCTTTCTTTATCGGCTTTTTCTTCTGCACCTCTCCGCCTACGTTTGCAGCCATATTCTTTGCAACGGCCTTGCGCTCGAGCGTCTGCTCCTTGCGGACGCGGATGGTGTAAATTCTTCTGACGGTCTCCTCGCGGATGCCGTTTATCATCGCCTCGAACATATCGTAGCCCTCGCGCTTGTATGCGTCGATGGGCTTTACGTTGCCGTAGCCGCGCAGACCGATGCCGCGCTTGAGCTCGGCCATCGCGTCGATGTGATCCATCCAGTATTCGTCAACAACGCGCAGCATGACAACGCGCTCGATCTCGCGCATGACGGGCTGACCGTCGGGCGTCAGTCCGAACTCCTCCTCGCGCTTATCGTAGAGCTGCTGGGCAATATCATACACACGCTCGATGATATCCTGCGCCTTGGGCGCACCCTTGAAGTCCTCCATTTTTATCGCGCCCTTGGGCAGGAAAAGCTTTTCAAAGGGAGCCGTGACCTCGGCGAGATGCTCGGCGTTCTCCGCCGCGCCGCCGTGCAGGGCATCGTTCACGCTGCCTGCAATGAAGTCGTATATCATCTTGTTTATGTGCTCGCGCAGATCCTCGCCGTCGAGCACCTTGCGGCGCTCGTCATAGATGATATTGCGCTGCTGGTTCATAACATCGTCGTATTCCAGAACGCTCTTACGGGTCTGGAAGTTGCGGCTCTCGACGGTTTTCTGAGCCTGCTCGATGGCGTTGGAGAGCATTTTGTGGTCAAGCGGCGTATCCTCGTCAACACCGAGCGACTCCATCATATTGCTCATGCGCTCGGAGCCGAAAAGGCGCATAACGTCGTCGGTCAGCGCAATGTAGAAGCGGCTCTCGCCGGGGTCGCCCTGACGGCCTGCACGGCCGCGCAGCTGGTTATCTATACGGCGTGACTCGTGACGCTCCGTGCCGAGGATGAACAGACCGCCGACGGCCTTGACCTTCTCGGCCTCCTCGTCGCAGACTGCCTTGTGCTCCTTGAGCTTTTCGGCGTACAGCGCACGGGCCTTGAGTATCTCCCCGTCGTCGGTATCGGCATAGCCCGTTGCGTCGGCTATGACCTCCTCGGTGAAGCCGGCCTTGCGCAGATCGTTCTTTGCAAGGTACTCCGCATTACCGCCGAGCATGATATCGGTACCACGGCCTGCCATGTTCGTCGCAATGGTGACTGCGCCGAGCTTACCGGCCTGCGCAACGATCTCGGCCTCCTTTTCATGGTGCTTTGCGTTGAGGACATTGTGCTTGATGCCCCGCGCCTTCAAAAGCTTGGAGAGGTATTCGCTCTTTTCAATGGATATAGTGCCGACCAGAACGGGCTGACCCTTTTCGTGGCAGGCAATTATCTGCTCGATAATGGCGCGGTCCTTGCCGGCCTCGGTCTTGTAGACAACGTCTGGCTGGTCAATACGCGCAACGGGCTTGTTGGTCGGGATCTCGACGATATCGAGCTTGTAGATAGACGCAAACTCCTCTTCCTCCGTGACGGCTGTGCCGGTCATGCCGGAGAGCTTGTCGTAAAGTCTGAAATAGTTCTGGAAGGTGATGGTCGCAAGGGTCTTGTTCTCGCGCTGGACATCGACATGCTCCTTGGCCTCTATCGCCTGATGCAGTCCCTCGCTGTAGCGGCGGCCAAGCATGATGCGGCCCGTGAACTCATCGACGATGAGCACCTCGCCGTCCTTCACGACATAGTCGATATCACGCTTCATGATGCCATGGGCACGCAGCGCCTGATTTATGTGGTGCGTGAGGGTCGAGTTTTCGATATCGGCGTAGTTTTCGAGATTGAATGCACGCTCTGCCTTGGCAATGCCGCGTGCGGTGAGCGTCGCTGTACGCGCCTTTTCATCGACAATGTAGTCCGCGTCGATGTTCTCGTCCTCCTCCTCCTTGGAGTCGGTGGAGGCGTAGACCTTTTTCTTCAGACCCGCGACGAAGTCGTTTGCCTGACGGTAGAGGTCGGTGCTCTCGTCGCCCTGACCGGAAATGATGAGCGGCGTTCTCGCCTCGTCGATGAGGATCGAGTCAACCTCGTCAACGATGGCAAAGGCGTGTCCGCGCTGCACGCGGCTTTCCTTATAGATCGCCATATTGTCGCGCAGATAGTCAAAGCCCATCTCGTTGTTCGTGCCGTAGGTGATATCGGCGGCGTAGGCTGCCTTGCGCTGCTCGTTGTCCAGACCGTGGACTATGAGGCCGACATCGAGACCCATGAATCTGTGCACCTTGCCCATCCACTCGCTGTCGCGTCGGGCGAGGTAGTCGTTGACGGTGACGATATGGACTCCGTCGCCGGCTATGGCGTTGAGGTATGCGGGCATGACCGCAACGAGGGTCTTGCCTTCGCCGGTCTTCATCTCGGCGATACGCCCCTGATGCAGGACGATGCCGCCGATGAGCTGAACGCGGAACGGCTTCATGCCGAGCACGCGCCACGCGGCCTCGCGCACTGCGGCAAACGCCTCGGGCAGCATGGAATCAAGATCCTCGCCGTTATCGTAGCGGCTCTGGAACTCGGCTGTCTTGGCGCGCAGCTCCGCGTCGGAAAGAGCCTGCATCTGCGGCTCGAGCGCCTCTATCTTATCGACGATGGGGTATATTTTTTTGAGCTCATGATCGGTATGGCTGCCGAAAATTTTACTGAAGAAACCCATATTATTTGCCTTTCGTATGTAAAGATAATTTCACGAATAGATTTTAACACATAATTATGAATAAAAAAAGACCTTCGTCATGGCTTTTACTGTCTTTTTATGAGTTTTTGCGCTCCGCAGAGTATGCGCTTGTTATTTCTTCGGCGGTTTGCTATAATGACGGCATCATACGAAAAGAGGTATCCCCCGTGGATTTTAAAAAAATAACGCTTGCCGATGCCGCCGAGCTGCGGCCTTACCTGCTCGGCCAGTATCGCTCCTGCGACTACTCTGTGCTGGGCATATTCATGTGGGCGGACAGATTCGGATATGAATACTGCATATCCGACGGCGTTCTGTTCATGCGCGAGCGGGCTCGGCACGGCGGCAAGTACGATTATCTGCTGCCGCTCGGCGAGGGCAGCCTGTGCAAAAGAGCTGCGATGCTGCGGGAAAAAGCGGGAGAAGGGCTAACGATGAGCCTTGTTCCCGAGGAGGCGGCAGCAGAGCTGCGTCAGGCGTTCACATTCACAGCCGAGGAGGAGCCGGACATTGCCGACTATATGTACAGAGCCGAGGATCTTGCGTATCTTGCCGGCAAGAAATACAGCAAAAAGCGCAACCTCATCCATCAGTTTGAGAAGCTCTGCCCAGACTACCGCCTTGAGCCGATAACAGCCGAAAACGCACATCTTGTCGCCGACTGCTGTGCGCACGACTGGTCAGACACGGGGCTCAGCGAGCTTGCGATGTACGAAAATGACCACACACGCGAGGTGCTGCGCGACTTTGCCGCCTACGGCTGCACGGGCTATGCGCTGCACTGCGGCGAGGATATCGCAGCGTTCTGCATCGGCGAGGTGCTCGGCGACACGCTGATCGTGCACATCGAAAAGGCCAAGCGCGAGTACAAGGGCGCGTTCCAGATGATAAACTGCCTGTTTGCAAAAACGGAGCTGGAGCAGTGCGGAATACGATACATAAACCGCGAGGACGATGTCGGCGACGAGGGACTGCGGCAGGCAAAGCAGTCGTACTTCCCCGACTATATGCTGAAAAAATTCAGACTGAGATATGAATAATTACAAGCTCACCCTGAGCTACGACGGAACGCGCTACCGCGGCTGGCAGCGTCAGGGCAACACGGAAAACACAATACAGGCCAAGGTCGAGGCCGCGCTTTCGCGCATTCTCGAGCAGCCCGTCGAGGTCAGCGCCTCGGGCAGGACGGATGCCGGTGCACACGCAAGAATGCAGGTCGCGTCGTTCCACGCAGATACCCGCCTCACGGTGCAGGAGATACTGTCGCGGCTGCGCGGCGCTCTGCCGGAGGATATTGCGGCAAACGAGCTCACGCTTGCCGGACCGAGATTTCACGCACGTCTCAGCTGCACCGGCAAGACCTACGTTTACAGGGTGCGCAACAGTGCGGTGCAGAATGTGTTCGAGCGCAGGTATATGTACCGCGTCGAGGAGGCGCTGGACACGGACGCAATGCGCAGGGCAGCGGAGGTGCTGCTCGGCGAGCATGATTTTACCGCCTTCCAGTCGAATAAACGCATGAAAAAATCCGCCGTGCGGCGGATAGATACAATAGATATAGTCCGCCTCGGCGAGGAGCTGCGCTTCACCGTATCGGGCGACGGTTTTCTTTATAACATGGTGCGCATTATCGTCGGAACGCTGCTCGAGGTTGGCGCGCACAGGATGACGGCGGCGGATGTGGAGAGTGCGCTTGCATCAAAGCGGCGCGAAAACGCAGGGCCTACCGCTCCCGCGCAGGGCTTGTGCCTGTGGGAGGTCTTTTATTAGCGCGGCAGCCTGATTCCGGCGCCGGAAATAAAGTAATTAATACATGGAACCTTTGGCTTTTTTCTCCGTCCTATTTATATCAAAAATTGTACGGAGGTATCAGGTATGAGAAAAATCACAGCGCTCGTCTTTGCGCTTGCTGTCATCCTGTCGTTTGCCGGATGCTCTTCGGATACCATGACGCTGAACATCGGCAAGGCAAGCAGGCTTGAACTCATATCCGGGGTCACGGGCAGAACTGTCGAGCTGAACGACGCAGGGAGCATAAAACGCATAAGCGACAACATAAATTCCCTCGAATTTACGCGCTCCGGCAAGCTTAATTCCGACAGCTGGTCATGTGCGCTGAAATGGTTCGCCGCCGACGGCAGCTGCATGGAAAAGCTCACCGTCATTGACAGCCGCACCATTGTCCACGCCGGCAGCGTTTACACCGCCCTGAGCTCAGGCGGCAGGATAGATCTCAATTTCCTCAAAGGATTTTTAGAGGCGCATTGAGGCACCTACCTATACACATATTGCAGTTGCACGGTATCGAAACATCGGAAGAAATAAATTCGTCTCGCGCTTTTTTGGAGGCGCATTGAGGCTGCACCTATACGCATATTGCAGGTGCACGGTATCGAAACATCGGAAAAAACAAATCCGTCTCACATCCCGTGGGTGCATTACAATGCTTGCGAAGCATCTTATGTTGGCAAAAAAGGAGTACAGATCGAAAAATCTGCACTCCTTTTGTTTGTGTATCGAGTAATTTCTTACTTGATCTCGACTGCTGCGCCGACTGCCTCGAGCTGAGCCTTG
>CAVGXR010000044.1:0-8234 GCA_963633225.1 Collinsella aerofaciens | reverse complement strand
TACATTTTTCAACGCTCCTCCGCATTTCGGGCTTGACTTTTAATAGTTAGTCTTTTATTATAACTGATTTTTCTCATCTGCCAATATATTTCACAGTATTATCTGCCCATCGGGCTCACCTCCAAGCAGAGTCTTCTTATCCCCTCACTTATATAGACAGTGAATTTCGGAAAAAGGGACAGATTTTTTCGAAAAAAATAAAATTCAGCACTGCTGCACAAAAACGGCGGTGCATATTTGTGCATAAGCTACAGGGCGCGGAGCACGGCAATGCGGTTTTTGTTGACTTAAAACACGGAAAAGAGTAAAATAAACTGATTAAGTATCTGAACTGACAGGAGGATGCTATGGAAAAGCTCTCACATGCGTATATAGTGTCCTCGGCATCGGAGACGGCACGGACGGAGAAGGCTCTTTACCTTGCCGAGACGATGCTCTGCCAAAGCGAGGGCGAGCGTCCCTGCGGCCTGTGCCGCGACTGCCGCAAGGTCAAGGCGCATGTTCACCCCGATCTGGCCGTTATCGAGCGCAATACAGACGATAAGGGCAAGCAAAAAAAGGAGATACTGGTCGATCAGGTGCGCGCCATGGGCGCGGATGCCTATGTCCTGCCCAACGAGGCGGCGGCGAAGGTGTATATCATAAAGGACGCGGACACGATGAACGAGCAGGCGCAGAACGCCGCGCTCAAAATTCTCGAGGAGCCTCCCAAGGGCGTTCATTTTATTCTGTGCGCGTCAAATCCCGAGCGGCTTCTGGTAACTGTCCGTTCGCGCTGCGTGCTCATAAGCTGCGCCGGCGAGGAGGATGCGGAGGACGAGACTGCCGCCGCGCTTGCCGATGAGTTTATATCGCTCGAGCGCAGGGGCGACACACCGGCGCTGACAGCATGGTGCTTTGAGCATGAGACGATAGATGCGCGTGCGCTCGGCGAGCTCCTGCTCGCGCTCAAACGCCGCTATACCGCGCTTCTGGTGTCGGAGCAGGACAAAATGCGCATAATGGATATCATACGGCTCATTGACCGCTGCGCACGGTATCAGACGGTCAACACGGGCGTGAAACACATTCTGGGGCTGCTGGCGGTGCGCTCGGCGGCGGAAACGAGGAAAGCAATTGACTGATGTTATAAGCGTAAAATTCAAAAACCGGGGAAAGAGCTATTACTTTTCCCCGAACGGCAAAGCCGTAAAAACCGGCCAGGCGGTCATTGTCGAGACCAGCAAGGGGCTCGAGATAGCCGACTGCACCCGCGGCAATCACGAGGTCGAGGACAACGCGGTCATCCAGCCGCTGCGTCCTGTCGTAAGACTTGCAACACGCGACGATCTGCGCGTTGCGGAGATAAACAAGCAGCGCGAGAAGGAAGCGTTTGAGATATGCCAGAAGAAGATCGCCGAGCACGGACTTGATATGAAGCTCGTCGATGTCGAGTGCAACTTCGAGGGAAACAAGACCATGTTCTTTTTCACCTCCGACGGCAGAGTTGACTTCCGTGAGCTCGTAAAGGACCTTGCCGGTATATTCCGCAACAGGATAGAGCTCCGGCAGATCGGTGTCAGGGACGAGGCGAAAATGCTCGGCGGACTCGGCATCTGCGGCCGGCCCTTCTGCTGCAGCCAGTTTATCGACGAGTTCCAGCCTGTCTCGACCAAGATGGCGAAGATACAGTCCATGTCGCTCAATCCGGGCAAGATATCGGGAAGCTGCGGCAGACTCATGTGCTGCCTGAGATACGAGCAGGAGGCATACGAGGAGCTTACGAAAAACGTACCCAAGCAGGGCGCCTTTGTTGAAACTCCGATAGGCTACGGCAATGTCACGCAGGTAAATCTCCTGCGCCAGATGGTCAAGGTCAAGCTTGACGGTGAGGGCGACGATACTATCAAAACCTTCCGTGCGGTCGAGGTGGCGGCAGTGCCCGGAGGCCGCCCCAAGGACGGCGAAACTCCGCCGTCGGTGCTCAAGTACGTTCCCGAGCCCGAGGAGGAAGAGGAGGAAGAGGACGAGTGGAAGCTGCCCGAGCTCTTCGCGTCCGAAAGCTACGACAGCACAGGACAGGAGACTGCCGAAACTCAGAAAAAGCGCAGCCGCAGCCGCCGCTCACGCAGAAGCGGGAAAAAGTCGTCCGGCGAGGCAAAGCCCGCCGCGCAGGCAGAGCAGAGCGTGCGCAATCAGGAGGAAAAGAAAGCCTCTGCGCGTCCAAGGCCGAAAAATAACCGCCGGAGCAGCGGGAAAAAGCCCGACGGTCAGAAGCCTGCCGAGCAGCCAAAGCCGCAGCAGCAACAGGCAAAGAGTCCGGACGGCGAGAAAAAGAAAAATAACCGCCGCTACTATCACCGCGGAAAGCCCAAAAACAAGGGCGGCCAGACGCAGAACCAATAGCAATTCCGGAGGCTGAGATATGAGCAAGAACAATAAGGGCAAACGAGCTATGAGCATGAAAACGAAGTGGACAATAACGGGCATCCTCTGCGTTCTGGCGGTGCTGACGGTCGTGGTAGTCGCGGCTGACGGCTGCTTTGACTTCAAGCCGGGCTCGGTCACATCCAATAATAAAGCAGCGGTCGAGAGCGCCGCGCCCGAGGAAAAGACGGATACGGTCAAAACAAGCAGCACGCATATCGTGCTCGTTACGGCTGGCAACGGCGGCAGCACCGACCCCAACGGCAGCACGACCGTCAGCGACGGGGGCGAGCTGAAGATAACGATCACTCCCAATGACGGCTATGAGATACAGTCGGTCATGGTAGACGGCAAAAACGAGGGCGCTGTTGACAGCTACACGCTGTCAAACGTGACAGAGGATCACAGCATCATAGCCACCTTCGTAAAGAAGGTCATCCCCACTCCCACGCCCGTGCCGGCAACTCCCGCGCCGGGCGACGGCGATAATGAGTAAAATTAGACAACAAAAAGTCCCAGTTCAAGTGAGCTGGGACTTTTTTGACTTTGTTATGCCATGCCGCCGGCGAAGCGGTTGAACATTACCGCGACCTGCGCCCGCGTCGCGCTGGCCTTAGGGCTGAGCGTCGTTGCGCTTGTTCCGGACACTATGCCGGCACCGATCGCCCAGCACATGCTCTCGCGTGCGAAGGCGCTGACCTGCTGCGCGTCGGAGTAGCCGCCTATATCGGCATACACCTCGGTGTCATAGCCCTTGTAGTTTGCGTATCTGTTCAGGAAGGTCACAAATTCCTCCCGCGTGAGCGTGCCGCCGGGCAGGAACGTGCCGTCGGAATAGCCGTTTGAAATGTTGTTGTGCGAGCCCCAGAGCAGGGCGTTGTAGTAAAAGCCGTTCTCGTCAACGTCGGAAAAGCGGTTTTCGTAGCCGGACACGTCGGGGCTTCCTTCAAGGCGGTAGAGGACGGTAAGAAGCATGGCGCGTGTCATAAGGTCGTTTACGCCGAAGCGCGTGGTGCTCGTGCCGTTGAACAGCCCCAGCGATACGACGTTGTCTATATCACTGTGCGCCCAGTAGGTCGGGGAGACATCGCTGAAGTTCTTTGACGGGCAATTATCCCCGAGTGGGCATATGGACTCGCCCCATACAGCCGTGAGGCTGCGTACCTGATCGGCTATGGAGCTTGCCGTTATCTTGCCTCCGCTGTTATCATCCTTCCAGTAGCCGAAATTGACACCCTTGAGTGTAACGCTCGGCAGTGAGCCGTAGGGACGATCCTTGTTGTAGGCGATAACTCGGTTGCCGCTGCTGAGCGTGCCGCCGTTTGCGTTGAATATGACGGCAACGAAGTTGGTGAATGAAGTGCTGTAGTCGCCGTAGAGGAAAATTTCAGCCTCGTTCAGGCGGCGCTTTAAAAGACCGGGGAGGATCTCTCCTCCGGCTGAGCACAGAACGGCGAATGCGTCGGCGATCTCAAGATCGGGAATGCGATTGCCGCTGCTGTCCTTGAAGCCGGCCTTGACGTATCTTGCAAGCCGCCATGAACCGGCGTACATCTCGACCCAGTTCGGCCCGAAGTTGTACGAAAGGCTCACAATGGCATCAAACACGTTCTGACTCGCTTCAAGCCCGTAATTTGCTATTATGCGGTTTGCCGCAGTCTCGAAGGCGGCGATGTCGCTTTCAAAATATGCGTCGGCCTGCTCTGCCGTGATCTCCATGCCCTCGTAAACGTCCGAACCGTAGTGACCGTAGCCTATCGTCCAGTACTCCTCGCTCGAGTGCGCCTTATATGCCGTGAGTCTTACGCCCTCCCAGTATTTGATGAGCGTTTTAAGATTTTCGCTGGCTTTCATTGAAGGTACCTCGCTGTTGGCCAGAGCCGATGCGGGAACAAGGCTCACGAGCATCATGACGGCAAGCAGAAATGATATGTATCTTTTCATGCGTGTCTCTCCTGTGATGCGTGAAAATAAGTTTAAAAATAGGTGGCAAAAGTGTTACATCGAACATTTTAACAAAAAAGTGCTGAAAAATCAAGGCTTTTATTGGCGGTGGATATATGCGGCAGAACAGAGAATGCAAAATAAGAAAAAGTCGCCTAAACGCCGAGTCTTCGGGGAGACTATTTTGTAACAGGCGCTTATTGACATACACGGATGAATATTATAAAATTTATTGTAAAAACGTTTTTTAGGAGCTGAATACAATGCGTGATTACAGCAAGGAATTTGCCGGCAGAGTGCAGTATATACGGACGCTCGTGGAGGAAAGCGGCGTTGACGGCATCGTTTTCGGGAACTCCGGCGGCAAGGACTCCGCCCTCGTCGGCATACTGTGCAAGTTTGCCTGCGAGAACACGGTGGGCATAATGATGCCCTGCGCGTCAAAGCGCAATTTCGAGCAGGATATGAAGGATGCAAAGGAGGTCGCCGAGCACTTCGGGATCGAAAGCCGCGTCATCGACCTGACTGATGTCCGGCAGGCGGAGATAGACAGGCTTCAGGGCATAACGACGCTGACCAATGCTGCGGTCAATAATATCGCGCCGCGCCTGAGAATGACGACGCTGTACGCCGTCGCCGCGTCCGAATACCGTCTCGTCGCAGGAACCGGCAACCGCAGCGAGAGATACATGGGCTACTTCACCAAATGGGGCGACGGTGCCTGTGACTTTAACCCCATATCGGATCTCACGGCGACCGAGATCATCGAGTTTCTCAAATGGCTCACCGCGCCGGGCTGCATCATAAACAAGGCCCCCTCCGCCGGACTGTTCGACGGTCAGACCGACGAAAGCGAGATGGGCGTGAGCTATGCCGCGATAGACAGCTATATAAACGGCGGCGAGGTAAGCCCCACGGAAAAGAGGATAATCGACCGCTTCCACCGCAATTCGGGACACAAGCGCAGCGGCATAAACGTATTTAAACAGATAGATGAGTAAACACGAATTTTACGAAAATCCCCTCTGCGGGAGATATGCCGGAGAAGAGATGCAGCGCCTTTTCTCCGATGACTTCAAGTTTTCAACCTGGCGAAAGCTGTGGATAGCCCTTGCCGAGAGCGAGAAGGAGCTCGGCCTCGATATAAGCGACGGGCAGATACAGCAGATGAAGGAGCACGTTTCCGATATCGACTACGAGTCGGCTGCCCGCCACGAGCACGAGGTGCGCCACGACGTTATGGCGCATGTGCTCACCTTCGGCGAGTGCTGCCCCGATGCAAAGCCGATAATCCACCTCGGCGCTACGAGCTGCTACGTCGGCGACAACACGGATATCATCCGTATGCGTGCAGCGCTCATCCTCGTGCGGCGGAAGCTCGTTAACGCTATTGCCGCGCTGCGTGACTTTGCTGAAAAATACAAGAGCGTTCCGACGCTTGCGTACACGCATTTTCAGGCTGCCCAGCCGACCACCGTCGGCAAGCGTGCAACGCTCTGGGCGTATGACCTCGTAAACGACCTTGAACAGCTCGACTGCCAGCTCGGGAGGCTTGAGCTCTTAGGCTGCAAGGGAACCACCGGCACCGGCGCGAGCTTCCTTGAGCTTTTTGACGGCGACGAGGCAAAGGTCACGGAGCTCGAGCGGCTCATAGCCGAAAAAATGGGCTTTGAGCGCTGCGCTCCGGTGAGCGGGCAGACCTACTCGCGCAAGGTGGACTTTTACGTCATGCAGGTGCTGTCCGGCATCGCGCAGAGCGCGTCAAAGTTTTCGAGCGACGTGCGGCTCCTGTCGCACCTCAAGGAGGTTGACGAGCCGTTCGAGTCAAAGCAGATAGGCTCCTCGGCAATGGCGTACAAGCGCAACCCCATGAGATCAGAGCGCATGGCCTCGCTTTCACGCTTTGTCATGAGCGATCTTCAGAACGCGGCCTTCACCGCCTCCAGCCAGTGGCTCGAGCGCACGCTGGATGATTCGGCGAACCGCCGCCTGAGCATACCCGAGGCCTTCCTTGCCGTGGACGGCATACTCAACCTATATATAAATGTTGCCTCCGGCATGAAGATATACCCCGCCGTCTGCAAAAAGCATCTGGACGAGGAGCTCCCGTTCATGGCGAGCGAAAACATTCTCATGTACTGTGTAAAGCACAAGGGCGGCGACCGTCAGGAGCTGCACGAGCGCATCCGTGTCCACTCGGTCGCAGCGGCGCAGCAGGTAAAGCTCTGCGGCGAAAAAAACGACCTTCTCGAGCGCATCATGGCAGACCCCGCCTTCGGCCTGAGCGGGGATGAGCTCGCGGCGCTGTGCGATGCGCACAGCTTCACCGGCATGGCCGAGCATCAGACCGAAAAATTCATAAAAGATTATCTTGATCCCGTCATCAGCGCAAACAGAGACGAGCTTGGCGTTGAGGCGAATGTAAATGTATAAAAGGAGCGTAAACAATGTTAACAGCAATCGTTGGAACTAACTGGGGTGACGAAGGCAAGGGCCGCATGGTCGATCTTCTCTCGGAAAATTACGATATCGTTGTCCGTTATCAGGGCGGCAACAACGCCGGTCACACCGTCGTAAACGACAAGGGCAAGTTCATTCTGAACCTGCTTCCGTCCGGCATACTGCGCGACGACACGGTCAACGTGCTCGGCGCGGGCATAGTCATCGACCTTGAGCACCTGTTTAACGAGACCGCACGCCTGCGTGAGGGCGGCATTGCGATAAGCCCTGCAAACCTCAAGATCAGCGACCGCGCAACGATCTGCATGCCCTACCACAAGCTCCTTGACGGACTGGAGGAGGACAGGCTCGGCGATAAGAAGTTCGGCTCGACCCGCCGCGGCATCTCCCCCGTTTACTCCGATAAATATATGAAAAAGGCTCTGCGCATGGGCGATCTTAAAAACCTTGATCACCTGCGCGAGCGCGTTGCCGGTATCGTCGAGTGGAAAAACCTCACCGTCGCCGGCGGCTACGGCCACGAGCCTATCGACGTTGACGAGATCATGGCATGGCTTGAAAGGTTCGGCAAGCCCTTCGAGGAATATGTCTGCGACACGACCGTGTATCTCACAGAGGCCGTCAAGAGCGGCAGATCGGTCATGTTCGAGGCACAGCTCGGCGCGCTGCGCGATATAGATTTCGGCATCTACCCCTACACCTCCGCATCCACCACTCTGGCCGCCTACGCGCCCATTGGCTCCGGCGTTCCGCAGCTCAAGCTCGATGAGAGCATCGGCATCATGAAGGCCTATTCCAGCTGCGTCGGCGAGGGTCCGTTCACCTGCGAGCTGTTCGGCGACGAGGCTCACGCGCTGCGCGAGGCAGGCGGCGAGTACGGCGCTGCAACGGGTCGCCCGCGCAGAGTCGGCGGCTTTGACGTCGTCGCGTCGCGCTACGGCGCACAGATGCAGGGCTGCACCTGCATAGCTCTGACAAAGCTCGACGTTATGAGCTATATGGATAAGATACCCGTCTGCGTCGCCTATGAGCTCGACGGCAGGCGCATCGAAAACTTCCCCGGCAACATCGAGGAGCTTGAGCGCGCAAAGCCCGTTTATGAGTATCTTGAGGGCTTCAAGTGCGATATCTCCGGCTGCCGCAAGCCGGAGGATCTGCCCAAGGCCGCACTCGACTATATCAAATATATCGAGAAGTCCGTCGGCTGCCCGATCAAATACGTTTCAGTCAGCGCCGAGCGCGAAGGCTGCATCGAGATGTTTTAACAGGAGGTACGGGAATGCAGAATCAGCGCGT
Source organism: Collinsella aerofaciens (assembly GCA_963633225.1). GTDB lineage: Bacteria > Bacillota > Clostridia > Oscillospirales > Oscillospiraceae > F23-B02. The sequence continues at coordinate 128 of CAVGXR010000044.1, read as the reverse complement.
ACTTGTTCTTGACTTCGGCGGTCAGTATAATCAGCTGATCGCACGCAGAGTCCGTGAATGCAATGTCTACTGCGAGGTAAAGCCCCACAGCATGAGCATTGACGAGATAAAGGCATACGACCCCATCG
>CAVGXR010000043.1:0-4716 GCA_963633225.1 Collinsella aerofaciens | reverse complement strand
GCGCATCCGCTCGCTATTCCTGCCTCCATACCCCCGTCGAAACCGGTACATCCCCGTTTTTTTAGTAGCGCTTTGAGGCTGGATTTTGTCGGTACTGCCGGAGCCCGACTTTTAAACTGATGGCGTATCACACTGCTGCGCACCCCAAGGGCGCGGTGCAAGCTTTGCCGAAGCACGACCGTTAGCCTTGATGCTGTAATGTACTGCTGCAGCCGGTAAAGGCATTTCCTATGGGTGCGGTTTCCCGCACCCACTTGTTTTTTTACATTTTCTCAGGCTCGGGATAATCAACGCCGAAGGTTTCTACAGTCACCTTTTTCATTGCCTGACGGTGGATGGGCTTATCGTTTCTGCCGGTCATGCAGCCTGCGATCTTATCGACATTCTCCATGCCCTCGATGACCTTGCCGAATGCGGCGTACTGGCCGTCAAGGTGCGGAGCATCCTCATGCATGATGAAAAACTGGCTGCCGGCAGAGTTGGGAGCCATAGCGCGTGCCATGGACAGAACGCCGCGGCTATGCTTGAGATCGTTGGGAACGCCGTTCATCTTAAACTCGCCCTTGATCGAGTAGCCCGGGCCGCCGACGCCGACACCCTGGGGATCGCCGCCCTGGATCATGAAGCCGCGGATAACGCGGTGGAAGATAATGCCGTCGTAAAACTTGTTTTTTACCAGCGAGATGAAGTTGTTGACCGTATTGGGAGCTACCTCGGGGTAAAGCTCTGCCTTTATGATATCGCCGTTTTCCATCTCGATGGTCACTATGGGATTGCTCATCAGTGTCTCTCCTTCAATGTTCTTTCAATGTCGCGCACAGCTTCGCGCTTTGCGTCGTCATTTCGTTTATCATACAGCTTTTTGCCCTTGCACAGGCCGAGCTCGACCTTCACCCTGCTGTCCTTGAAATACAGCGACAGCGGAATAAGCGCAACGCCCTCCTGCATAACGCGGGCGTTTAGCTTTACTATCTCGCGCTTATGCATGAGAAGCCTTCTCGGACGCACGGGGTCTTTGTTGAAAATATTGCCCTTTTCATACGGGCTTATATGCAGCGATCTCACGAAAAGCTCGCCGTTTTTTATCGTGCAGTAGCAGTCCTTCATATTCACGGTGCCAGCTCTGAGCGATTTGACCTCCGTTCCGGCAAGCTCTATGCCGGCTTCGAAACGGTCAAGCACAAAATAATCGTGGAAAGCCTTGCGGTTTGACGCTATCTGCTTTGTTCCCGTCTGCTTCGGCATTTGCTCACCTCCCGCCGTCAGTGTATTATAGCACACACTGTGCAAAAATTAAATAATAATTTGTAAATCAAGCATTGGCTTTAAGAATATCCGCTATCTCGGCAACATTTTTAAGGACATAGTCCGGCTTGCGCTCGGCATTTTTTATATCCTCAAGGCTGCTCTCGCCGGAGAGAACGCAGACGGATACAGCGCCCGCATTCTGTGCAACGGCGATGTCCGTATAAAGTCTGTCGCCCACGCAGCAGATATTCTCGTTGGGAACGCCGGTCTGTTCAGATATTATGTCAACCATATTGCGATTAGGCTTACCGATAAACACGGGCTCAACGCCGCTCGCGGCGGTCAGCAGAGCGCAGATGCTGCCGCAGTCGGGCAATACCTCGTCTGCCGGCATGGGGCATACCCAGTCGGGGTTTGCGGCTATAAACGCAGCGCCGCGACGCAGATAGTGCACGGCCTTGTCGAGCTTTTCATATGTAAGCGTCGTATCAAAGCCGACGCACACAACGCCTACCTCATCACTGTCTCCGAGCGGCACGCCGTAGCTTTCGAGCTCGCCCAGAAATGCCGGAGTTCCGACGGGATAGACGAGCCTGCCGGGATAGCGGCTGTTGAGGTACATCGCCGTTGCCATGCCGGAGGTGAACACATTCTCCGCCTCACAGGGAAAGCCGAGCTTTCTGAGGCGCGTTATATAGTCAACGCCGGCGCGGGAGGAGTTATTGGTCAGGTATATATATTCCCTGCCGCTGCTTTTTATCGTGTTTATGAAGTCCACTGCTCCGTCAAACACCTCGTCGCCGAGGTAGAGCGTGCCGTCCATATCCAGAAGAAACAGTTTTGTGTTAAGAAGCTTATCCATTCTCATACTCCGTTCTTGAAATGTTACCGTTGATTGACAATGGCACATACGGTTTTGTCAGGCTTATTATATAGTTTTAAGCGCCTAAAAGCAACAACATCTTGCATTGCCGTGCGGATATGATACAATTAAATTAAATTCAAACTCCGAGGAGCTTTATTATGGACATTGCTTTCAATAACGGCTGGCTGTTCACCGAGGACTATGATTCCGGCTTTGACAGCGCCGTCACCGTGCGCCTTCCGCACACGGCAAGGGAGATACCCTATAATTACATCGACTGCCGTGACTATCAGATGGTCTGCGGCTACCGCAAGCGCTTCACCGCCCCCGCCGAGTGGCTGGGCAAGAGGCTCATTGTTCACTTTGAGGGTGCAGCGCATGAGGCTACGGTGTTCTGCAACGGCGAGAGGGCGGGCTTTCACGCCTGCGGCTACACCGCCTTTGACGTTGACATCACCGATCTTGTCAGGCTCGGCGGCGAGAATGTCATTGATGTGCGCCTCGATACCCGCGAGAGCCTGAATATTCCGCCCTTCGGCTTTGTTATCGACTATCTGTGCTACGGCGGCCTGTACCGCGAGGTGACGCTTGAGGTCAAGGACCCTGATTACATCAAGGAGGTTCTCATAGAAAACACGGCGCTGCGCGAAATTCGCGTGAGGATAGACAGCGCCTGCGATAATACCGTCACCGATATCCTCGACAAGGTCGGCAGGATAATTTCCTCTGCCGCCGGCAAGGCATTTGAGCTGAGCGTACCTGAAGCAGAGCTTTGGTCCATAGACTCCCCTGTCCTGTACACTGCACGGGTCCGCGCCATGCATACCGGCGAGTGCGTTGACGAAAAGTGCCTGCGCTTCGGCTTCAGGACGGTCAAATTTCAAAGCGACGGCTTTTATCTGAACGGGAGCAAATTAAAGCTGCGCGGCCTTAACCGCCATCAGGCCTACGCCTACGTCGGCTACGCTATGCCGAGGTCTGTGCAGGAGCTCGACGCGGAGATATTAAAAAACGAGCTCGGCGTGAACGCCGTGCGCACCTCGCATTATCCGCAGTCGCAGCACTTCATATCACGCTGCGACGAGCTTGGACTTCTCGTGTTCACCGAGATACCCGGTTGGCAGCATATCGGCGACGAGGAGTGGAAGCGTCAGGCTGTCAGAAATACCGACGAGATGGTGCGGCAGTATATGTATCATCCGTCTATTATGCTCTGGGGCGTGAGGATAAACGAATCGCAGGACTGCGACGAGCTTTACAGGAAAACGAATGCCGTTGCTCACACGCTCGACTCCGGCCGTCAGACCAGCGGCGTGAGATATATTGAAAAAAGCCATCTGCTCGAGGATGTTTACGCCTACAACGATTTTTCGCATAACGGAGGCAACGCGGGACTCAGGCCGAAAAAGGCAGTTAGCTCGAAGAAAAATAAGGGCTATCTCGTCTCCGAATGCAACGGGCACATGTTCCCGACTAAGCCCTTTGACGACGAGCGGCACAGGCTCAGCCACGCGCTGCGGCACGCGAGGGTGCTCGATGCGATGTACGCAGACGATGATATCTGCGGCATCTTCCCCTGGTGCATGTTTGACTACAACACCCATCAGGATTTCGGCAGCGGCGACGGTATATGCTACCACGGCGTTATGGACATGTTCCGCAATCCCAAGCTTGCCGCATCGGTGTACGCAAGCCAGAACGACGATAAGCCCTGCTGCACCGTGTCCTCGTCCATGGATATAGGCGAGCACCCCGCCGGTGATATAGGCCGCGTATATGTATTTACAAACGCCGACTGCGTAAGGCTGTATAAGGACGGCGTGTTCGTGCGCGAATTTCTCCCTGCTCGGGACGAATACCCCGCCCTGCCCCATCCGCCGGTCATTATCGACGATTTCATCGGCGAGCTTCTTATAAGTCAGGAGGGCTTTGACGACAAGACCGCGCAGACCGTGAAGGAATGTCTGCTTGCCGTTGCAAAGTCCGGTCCAAGCTCCCTTCCGCCGAAAATACTCGCTAAATTTGCCCGTCTTATTCTCCTGAAGGGCTTCAAGTTCTCCGACGGCGTTGAGCTCTACGGCAAATACGTCGGCAACTGGGGCGGCGAGGCGACGAAATGGCGCTTTGACGCGGTGAAGGGCGGCAAAACCGTATGCTCCGTGACGCGCTCGCCGGGTCAGAAGGCTCATCTTGAAGTCAGGGCCAGCAAAACGCGGCTGCGCGAGGGAGACACCTACGATGCCGCCGCCCTGCGCATCCACGCCGTCGATGAGTACGGGAATCTCGCACCCTACTGGCAGGAGCCTGTTGTTCTTAAATGCTCGGGTCCCATCGAGCTCATAGGCCCCGAGATCATATCGCTCAAGGGCGGCTCGGGCGGCTGCTATGTAAAGACCTGCGGCAGCTCCGGCGCGGCAAAGCTCAGCGTAAACGGTATCGAGATCGAATTCGAGGTTGATGCCGTTGATTAAAATGGCACATAAAACAAAAACCACTGCCTTAATCAGCAGTGGTTTCAGCCTGTCAAAGAACCCCCGTTTTCAGCTTACGAAAACGGGGGTGTTGCTATAAAACGGCACGAAAGTGCGCAAAATGATGTGGAA
>CAVGXR010000042.1:0-129077 GCA_963633225.1 Collinsella aerofaciens | reverse complement strand
GCATCTTGAGGTCGTCCTCGCTCTTTATGCCGCGTCCGCCGCAGACAAGCAGATCTGCCTTGTCGATGGGCTCACGGTCTGAGACCTTCTGGGTTACCTCGAGGACCTCATAGCAGTCCTCGGTGCAGACGTTCACGCTCTCGGTGATGACCTCGCCCTGACGGTTCTCGTCGGGCTCGAGAGGAACGAACATCTTCGGACGCACGGTAGCCATCTGCGGGCGGCACTCAAGAATGACGATATGTGCCAGAATGCTGCCGCCGTATGCGGGGGTGGTCTGATAGAATACGTCGTCCTCGTCGTAGCCGAGGTCAATTGCGTCGGCGGTGAGGCCGGTCTTGAGGGAGACCATCACGCGGGGGGCAAAGTCACGGCCAAGGCTTGTTGCACCGTAAAGAATGATAGAGGGCTTGTATTTTTCGGCAAGCTGAGTCATAGCCTGCTGATAGGGACGGGCGCTGTAGCTTTCAAGAGCTGCGTCCTCTGCGACGATGACCTTGTCTGCGCCGTGAGCAATGAGCGTGGAGGCCAGAGCCTTAACGCCGCTGCCAAGGAGGATCGCGTAAATGTCCTCACCGTTGTGAGCCTTCAGCTCCTGCGCCTTTGCCAGAAGCTCGAGGGTTACGGGATTGAGAACGCCGTTCTGCTGCTCGGCAAATATCCATATGCCTTTGTAATCTTCTTTTGCCATGTCAGCACCTCCTCAGACAAGATGCTCGCTTGCGAGCATATCAACGAACTGGACTGCCATTTCCTCGGCAGAGCCTTCAAAGTACTTGGTGTCGGTATTGCGCTTGGGCGGCTCGAAAACCTTCTTGGTGGAGGAGGGGGAGCCGGGAATACCGGTGCGGGTGGTGTCGGCCTCAAGAGCCTCGGCGTTCCATACGGTTCTGGGCTTCTTGAGTGCCTTCATGATGTTTATGGGAGTTGCGTAGCGCGGGGTGTTTATCTCGCCGCATACGGTGACCAGTGCGGGAAGCTTTGCTCTTACACGCTGAGTGCAGTCCTCAAGATTGCGGTCGCAAACTACCCAGCCGTCCTGAACGTCGATGCTCGTTGCGAGGGTGATCTGCGGAATGTTGAGATAGGCTGCGGCAGCGGGGCCGGTCTGTGCCGTATCGCCGTCAACTGCGTGGCGGCCAAACAGCAGCAGGTCGTAGTCGCCGATCTTCTCTGCGGCCTTTGCCAGAGTGTAAGCAGTTGCAAGAGTATCAGCGCCGCCGAATGCACGGTCGGACAGGAGGTAGGCCTCATCGCAGCCGAGAGCAAGAGCCTTTTTCAGCACGTCCTCAGCCTGCGGAGGACCCATGCTTATTGCGACTACGGTAGCGCCGTACTTTTCCTTGAGCTGTATCGCCGCTTCAACGGCGTTTGCGTCGAGGGGGTTTATCATGCTCTGCACGCCCTCACGCTTGAGGTTGCCAGTTTTGGGATCGAGCTTAACATCGTCCGTATCGGGAACCTGCTTTACAAAAACTAATATCTTCATTCCAAACTCTCCGATTTAATTACTTTGCGAGGACAGCGCCGCTGATGACCATGCGCTGGATCTCGCTTGTGCCTTCGCCGATCTCGAGCAGCTTTGCGTCGCGGTAGAAGCGCTCGACGTGGAACTCACGGCTGTAGCCGTTGCCGCCGAGAACCTGAATGCACTCATCGCAGATCTCGCAGCACCACTTGGAGCTCATGAGCTTGAGCATTGCAGCCTCAACGGTGTGACGCTGACCCTCGCTCTTCATCTGAGCGGTATCCCATACCATCAGATCCATTGCGCGGATCTTTGCGGCCATGTCTGCGAACTTGAATGCAACGCCCTGATACTTTGCGATGGGCTTGCCGAAGGTGACACGCTCGTTTGCGTAGTTCTTTGCGACCTCCATTGCGTGCTGCGAAAGGCCGGAGGCGATAGCGCCGATGGAGATACGCGCACCGTCAAGAGCCATCATTGCAATCTTGAAGCCTGCGCCTTCCTTGCCGACCAGTGCGTCTGCGGGAAGCTTGATATTATCGAAGCTCAGCTCACAGGTCGCGCTGCCGCACATGCCCATCTTGTGCTCGAACTTACCGACGGTCAGACCCTCTGCGTCCTTGGGGACGATGAAAACGCTGATGCCCTTTGCACCTGCTTCAGGATCGGTCTTGGCCATGATCAGGTAGTAGTCTGCAACGCCGGAGTTGGTGATCCATGCCTTGCCGCCGTTGAGAACGTAGCTGCCGTCAGCCTGCTTTGCCGCAACGGACTTGATAGCCGCAGCGTCAGAGCCTGCGTTGGATTCGGTCAGGCCGAATGCGAAGATCTTGCCCTCGGCTGCGAGGGGGAGGTAACGGTTCTTCTGCTCCTCGGTGCCGTGTACATAGATCATGTCGGCTGCCAGCCAGTCTGCGTCAAGGAACAGAGCGACAGAAGCGCTGCCCTTTGCTATCTCATTGATGACGATCTCGCTCATGACTGCGTCACCGCCGCCGCCGCCGTACTGCTCGGGAAGGTGGATACCCATCAGACCTGCTTCACACAGCTTCTTGTGAATACCCCAGTCAAAACCGTTTTCGTCCATCCACTTGTCACGGGGCTCAACCTCGTTTTTGGTGAACTCTCTTACCATGTCACGGATCATGATCTGCTCTTCTGTGAACTTGAACATTTTCTTCAGGCTCCTTTTCAAAAAATAATGTGTTACATAACAGTTTGTACATTGTGGGATAATAAGAATTGAACTGTTACATTTCTGTAACTGATGAGAGGATCGAAATTGATTTAAAATCGCTCCTCCTGATGTGAAAATAATAACATGACTGCAACAGTGTGTCAACACAAAAAGAGGAATATTAATTGTTTTCGGCTTTCTGACATATTTAAGTCCAAAAACTAACAAATTCAAATCAATATTCTACAACAGTTTACCTCGAAATAGTGTACCCAAAAGCAAAGTGTTTTATTCTGTTACAATTTTAACTTTGAATTTATGAACAAATATCTGAAAATGCTTGCTATAAGGCATTGTTATCAGTATAATAACTGTACAGATATAATTGGGTGGGAAAACAAATGTCAATAAAAAATGAGCTTATACTGTCATATATAAAGGAGCTTGACGCCGGAACGAAGATATCCGTCCGGCGGCTGTCTGAAATACTCGATGTCAGTGTCGGAACTGTTTACAAGGCAATAAAGGATGCCGAGGCTCAGGGGCTTGTAGTAACAAAGCCCAAGTCAGGCACGTTCAAGATAGATTCGAGCGCAGCGCCGGACTCGGAGCCTGTCAGCATCAGGCGTGCAGTTAAGCTTCTCGGACTTACGATGATCATAGAGCCTGCCGATGCCGACAGACTGATAGAGCGCATTATCATATGCGACGGCAGCGAGGAGCAGCTTCGCAGAGCGCTTTCGAAGGATGCACAGGACAATGCAAATGTTTTGTGCCTTGTCGGGGACAGACCGGACATGCAGGCACTGATCATCGAGCTGGGCGCAAACCTCATGCTCACCGGCGGCGCGAGCGCGGCTCCGCTGACGCTTGTTTATGCCGAACGCGGCGGCCGCGCTGTAATAAGTGCTCTTCAGGACAGCATAACGATAATGCTGCTGCTGGAAAAGCTGCGCACGTCGTTTACCGAGAGTCCCGACGAGGCTCAGGCGTGGATGAAGATGCCGCAGTATTTATATAGTAATGACGTTGTAGCCGACTGGCACAAGCTCTGTGAGGATATATCCATCCAGACATACCCCGTTGTCGATGAAAATCTCAGGCTGTGCGGAGCGCTTGACGTTCCGCGGGCTTTTGCGGCAAACCCCTCGCAGCGCATATACGGTATTCTCCGCCCCGACGGGCAGTGCCTGCACTTTGACTGCGAAACGCCTATGACCAGAATAGCCGAGGAAATGCTCATCTCCGGCAACAGCATCGCTGCGGTGATGGACGGCGATAAGGTCAGCGGCGTTCTGGATATGAACGATGTCCTGCGCTACTTCATGTTCTCCGGCGGCAGCGGCGGGGCCCCGATGTTTGAATCCTTCCTTGAGGCTGCGGATGTTTCCGATTCGGATGAGGAGAAGTATTATAATATCCGCATCCCGAACAGGGGAGAGGCGGATCCTTCGGAGTTTACGCTGCCTGTTGTGCTGACGGCGGCCCTGCGCCATGCCGGTCAGATACTCGGCGAGGGCTGCGTTATCGAAAGCGGAACATTTTTTGCCTCCAAGACTATAGGCGTTCACGAAAGCCTCATGCTCTCAAGCAAGCTCACGCGCCGCGGCGAGAACGGCTGTACGCTTGAGGAGGAGATATTCGACGACAGCTTCTCGTACACGAAGGCCATACTCATGTTCACGGCAAAGCAAGGAGAGTGAATGATATGTATATGTTAAATGAACGCCAGAAGGCGCTGAAGGATAAGGTCAGACGCTTTGTCGCCGAGGAGGTCGTTCCGGTGGCTCAGGAGCTCGATAAGAGCGGAACGTTTCCGACGCAGCTTATAAAGCGCTGCGGCGAGCTCGGCCTTGTGTCGCCGGAGCTCATGAGCGGCGGCAGCTACAGAGCCTCGGATATGTGCGTGATATTTGAAGAGCTTGCCCGCGGCAGCGCATCACTTGCACTTGCACTCGTTCCGCATGTTCTCGCCTGCGATATAATGAATAATGCAGCTTCCGCGGAGCTGAAGGCAAAAATTCTCGAGCCCGGCTTTGCTCTTAATAAGCTCGTTGCCTATGCAATAAGCGAGGAAAGAGGCGGATCTGACGTTCTCGGTATCAACACGACGGCCATACGCCTCGGCGATGAGTGGATAGTAAACGGCTCAAAATCGTGGATAACCGCATCGGGCAAGGCTGACGGCTATATAATAGCGGCACGCACCGCGCTCACTGGGCGCAGCCGTGATATAAGCCTTTTCTATGTCGATGCAGCGGCTGAGGGACTTATTGCGGACAACGGTCCGCGAATGATAGGTCTCAACAGCTGTCCTACTGGCAGAGCGGAGTTTGACAGCTGCCGCATACCGGCGGGGAATATAATAGGCGAGGAAAATCAGGGCTATGCACTCTTGAAGCCCACGCTGCAGCTTGGCCGCCTTGCCGTCGCGTCGATAGCCGCGGGCATAGCCGGCAGAGCGCTGGAGCTTGCAAATAACTATTCGACAGAGACAGGAAAATATGGCCGCAATCTCTCGTCGTATCAGGGCATAGCCTTCATGCTTGCCGAGATGTACGCAAAGCTGTCGGCATCAAGGTGCATGCTCTACTGCGCGGCGGACCAGTATGACGCGAAGGAACGCCATGCGGCGGCTGATGTTGCGGCTGCAAAGCTCATGAGCACGGAGCTTGCCTGCGAGATATGCAAAAGCGCACGTCAGATCCACGGTGCAAACGGTCTTTCCTCCGATTTTGAGGTCGATCGCTGCTTCCGTGACGCTCAAATGCTCACCATTGCCGAGGGCACATCGGAGATATGCAAGATAATAATCTCAAATGCCGTCATAAACTCGGCGGGAAAATAAAACAGCAAAATATGCAGTACCGTCCCATGAGGTACTGCATATTTTTATATGTTACCAAAATGTTCTTGATTTTTTGCCTGTTAATCTCTATAATCAAAGCATAGTGGTGCAAAGTGGTGCAAAGTGCATCGAAATTGCACGAAAAAGAGGTGAGCACGTTGACAGGCGAATACAGGCACAGCATCGACAGCAAGGGCCGGCTGTTTATTCCGGCAAAGCTCAGGGACGAGCTTGGCGACGTGTTCTATATAACGCTTTCCATGGATGACTGCCTTTCGGTCTACAGCGCGGACAGCTGGAGGGAGTTTTCGGATAAGGTAAACGCCATGAGCTATGTAAAGCAGCGGAGAATGCGCCCGCTTTTTGCTTATGCGGCCAGATGCGAGCTTGATAATCAGGGACGCACGCTTGTGCCTGCACATCTGCGCGAGTATGCTCATCTTACAAAAAATGTTGCCGTTATCGGCTGTAATAACCATGCCGAGATATGGGATGAGGCAAGCTGGGATAAGCTTGCCGAAAGCGAGATAACGCCGGAAAATATTGCGTCCGTTATGGACGAATTGGAGTTTTGATATGCCAAATGAAGCAAAGCACATATCGGTGCTGCTGAACGAATGTATAGAAAATCTTAATATAAAGCCCGACGGGATATATGTTGACGGAACGCTCGGACTCGGAGGACATTCCGAGCAGATACTAAAGCGCCTTGACACGGGCCGCCTCATAGGTATTGACCGCGACGAAAGCGCAATAAGGCGCACGGGGGAGCGGCTTGCCGGATATGCCGGCAAAATGACGCTCGTGCACGGGAACTTCTGCGATGTTTCGCAGATACTCGACGAGCTCGGTATCGGCGAGGTTGACGGAATGCTGTTTGACCTCGGCGTATCCTCGCCGCAGCTTGACGAGGCAGAGCGCGGCTTTTCGTATATGAACGACGCTCCACTCGATATGCGCATGGACAATACAAGCGCTCTTACGGCCTATAATGTCGTAAACGATTGGGACGAGGGCGAGCTTGTACGCATTCTGCGCGATTTCGGCGAGGAGCGCTATGCACGGCGCATAGCTTCACGCATTGTTGAGCAGCGCAATATAAAGCCTGTGGAGACAACGCTTGAGCTTGTCGATATCATCCGTTCGGCTATGCCGGGCGCAGCCCTGCGCGAAAAGCAGCACCCTGCAAAGCGCAGCTTTCAGGCTATAAGAATAGCCGTCAACGACGAGCTTGGCGCGGTGGACAGAATGATGAAAACAGCACCCGACAGACTTAAAAAGGGCGGGCGGCTCTGCGTCATAAGCTTCCACTCGCTTGAGGACAGAATAATTAAAACGGGTATAGCCGCAAGGGAAAACGGCTGCACCTGCCCGAGAGAAGCTCCGATATGCGTCTGCGGCTTCAAGCAGACTCTCAGGAGCGTACACAGAAAGCCCATAGTGCCGGATGAGGATGAGCTGAAATTCAATCCGCGTGCGAGAAGCGCAAAGCTCCGCGTCGCCGAAAGGGTGTAGTGTTCATTGAAAAGCTCCGGCTGCGAATATCAATACGGCTCCAAGAGAAAAAAGCGCTCCGTGCCGTCCTGCAAAGGGCTTCGCGGCGCAATGCCGCCGGTGATGCTGGCTCTGCTTGCGCTTGTTAGCGCCGTAATGCTCATGCTGTCGCTTTTTGTGCGTGTTCAGCTCACGGAGATAAACGATAAAAACGTTGCATACCGTAAGGAGGCAGAGGAGCTGCTGGAGGAAAACCGCCGCCTGCGCATAGAGTATGAATTTGCGCAGGATCTTGACAAGCTTGAAAGCGATGCAAAGAGCCGCCTCGGAATGCAGAGCCCGCTTCAGCGCCGGCCGGAGAAGATAGATACGCCCACAGAGGATAAGGTAATAATTACAGATAACGGATAAGCTGCATATTTCATATGGTAGGAAGATAGTATTTACTGATATCTTTTTGCCGGAAGGAGCAGCTATGAGCAAAACCGACAAGACAGCAGGCAGCCCGAACAGAACCATGCTGCGCCGCACACTATTTCTCATGGCAGTGTGCGGCGTGCTTGCCTTTGCGGTGCTGGCAGTCCGTCTGTATATCCTGCAGGTGCGCGACCACGATAAATACGAGGAGCTTGCGATAAGCCAGCAGCTGCGCGAAACAGGCAGCTCCGCAGAGCGCGGGACTATATACGACTGCAATATGAACATCCTTGCGATGAGCGCGAATGTGGATAATGTCTATCTGAGTCCCGCGGAGATAGAAATGTACGGCGAGGACAGGGAGCTGATAGCGGATAAACTGTCAGAGATGCTGGGGCTTGAGCGCGAGGATATACAAAAAAAGACCGAGAACACGGGCTCGTGGTACGTCACCGTTGCGCGTAAGGTCGAAAAAGAAACGGCGGATAAGGTGCGTGAGTTTAAAAACAAGTATGGGCTCAAGGGCGTGCGGCTTGAGAGCGATACCAAGCGCTACTATCCGTATTCGTCGCTTGCCTGCCACGTCATAGGCTTTGTCGGAACGGATAACTACGGGCTCGACGGGGTGGAGGCACAGTATAACTCCGACTTGAGCGGAACGTCGGGAAAGTATATGCGCCTTGCAAACGCCTACGGGACGGACCTTCTGTTCGACCAGTACGAGGGCTATACGGGCGCTGAGGACGGCCTTGATCTTGTAACGACCATAGACCTGACGATACAGCATTATGTTGAAAAATCACTGTATCAGGCGGTCGAGGATTACGATATTCAAAACGGCGCGGGCGCTATAGCGATGGATGTTAAGACGGGGAAAATACTTGCCATGGCCTCCATCGGCGGCTATGACCTCAATAACTTTCTCGATGTGAGCGATGAGGCGAAAAATGCGATAGAGGAAGCGCCCACTCAGGAGGAAAAGGATCAGCTCCTTGCCGATGCCCAGCGCCTGCAATGGCGCAATAAGACTTTGTCGGACACATATGAGCCGGGCTCTACATTTAAAATAATAACACTGTCGATGGCGCTTGACGACGGCAAGGTCAGTCTTGATGACAGCTTCTTCTGCGGCGGCAGCGTTCAGGTATCCGGCAGAACGAATCCAGTGCGCTGCTGGAAAACGACCGGCCACGGCTCACAGAGCCTTACGCAGGCGGTGCAGCATTCCTGCAACGCGGCGTTTGTCAATATCGGCCTGCGCGTCGGTGCACAGACGTTTTATAAATACTGCGACGCATTCGGCTTCCTTGAGCTCACCGGCGACAGCTCACAGCAGCTCAGCGCAAAAACCGGCATAGACCTCGGCGGCGAGAGCGGCAGCATCTGGTGGAGCGAGGATACGTTTTACAACGAAAAGAACAAATCCCAGCTTGCCGCGGCCTCCTTCGGGCAGACCTTTACGATAACGCCGCTGCAGCTGATAACGGCTGTCAGTGCCTGCGTCAACGGTGGGTATCTAATGCAGCCCTATGTCGTGGAAAGTTTACTGGACTCGGACGGCTCTGCGGTGTATAATCATAAGCCGACGGTCGTGCGCCGCGTCATAAGCGAGGAGACCAGCAAAACGGTCTGCTCCATTCTCGAGCAGGTCGTCGGCGACCCGAACGAGGGCACGGGACGCAATGCAGCTGTCGCGGGCTACCGCATCGGCGGAAAAACGGGAACCTCGGAAAAGGTCAGCTATGAGGCGCAGACCGGCAAAAAGGACTATATCGTATCCTTTGTCGGCTTTGCACCGGCAGACGATCCGCAGATAGCGCTGCTCGTGCTTCTTGATTCCCCGGGAGACGGCTCGGGCGTTTATGTGTCCGGCGGGCAGATGGCAGCCCCCACGGTGGGTAAGATGTTTGCGGATATCCTGCCCTATATGGGTATAGAGCCGGAGTATGACGAAAGCTCCGAAACGGCGGACAGACCGGTGCCCGCTCTTGCAGGACTCAGCGTAGATGAAGCGAAGAAAACGCTTGCAGCCGAAGGCTTTGGCTGCCGCATAATAGGCACGGGCGATGCCGTGACGGCGCAGCTTCCGCTCACGGGAACCGTCATTGCCGGAGGCAGCACGGTCATTGTATACGCCGGAGCAAGCCCGTCGGCAGCGCTCGAAACAATGCCCGGTATCAGCGGCCTCAGCTATGCCGAGGCTGTGAAGGAGCTCGGCAGATACGGAGTGTTTGTCCGCAGCAATACCGTCGTGCGGGATGCGGACGGACAGAGGGTGTTTACCCAGAGCGTAAAAGCGGGAGCTGATATAAAGCACGGAACGGTCGTCGAGGTGTCTCTTGTCTCGGACGACGAGAGCATTCTCGGACGATACTGAAAGATAAAGGATGGTGCACATATGAAATTATCGGAGCTGTTGAAAAAAATAGAGCTAACTGAGCTTAATGCCAATCCCGACTGCGATATAAGCGGCATAAGCTATGATTCACGCAGCACAAGGCCGGGCGACGTGTTCGTTGCAATATCCGGCTTCCAGACAGACGGATATAAATATATAGCGTCTGCCGTGCAAAACGGAGCGGCGGCTGTTATATGCGACAGAAAACCGCCGGTAGATGTGCCGTATATTATTGTAAAGGACTGCCGCCGCGCTCTTGCGCTTGCAAGCAGCAATTTCTACGGCAATCCGGCGGAAAAGATGCAGGTCATAGGCATCACGGGTACAAACGGCAAGACTACGACGACCTATCTTTTGAAGCATCTGCTTGAGCATACTCTCGGCGCAAAGGTCGGCCTGATCGGAACAAACGGCAACATGATAGGCGACGAGTTTATCCACACGGAGCGCACCACCCCCGAAAGCCTTGAGCTTCAGCAGCTTTTTGCCGAGATGTATGCTGCCGGATGCAACCATGTCGTGATGGAGGTCTCGTCTCACTCGCTGGTGCTCAGCCGCGTCGCGGGTATTGACTTTGCAGTCGGCGCGTTTACCAATCTCACGCAGGATCACCTTGATTTTCACCATACCATGGAGGAGTACGCACAGGCAAAGGCGATGCTCTTTAAAGCCTGCCGCACCGGCTGCATAAATATTGACGACGCATGGGCGGAGACAATGATGAAAAACGCCTCGTGCGGGCTTTTGACATATTCGGCAAAGGGCGGCGCTGCTGATTTGACGGCGCGGGATATAGAGCTTTCGGCCAAGGGAGTTTCGTTCACTGCCTGCTTCGGCGAAGACTCGGCTCCCGTGCACCTTGCCATTCCTGGTGAGTTTTCCGTATACAACGCGCTCAATACCATCGCCGTGGGGCTTGCGCTCGGCATAAGCCTTGACGGCTGCGCAAATGCAATGACTACGGCTCACGGCGTAAAAGGCCGCATGGAGCTTGTACCGACAGACGGCGACTATACCATAGTCATCGACTATGCTCACACGCCGGACGCTCTTGAAAATGCGCTCAGGGCTCTCCGCGCCGATCATAATGGCCGCCTTGTCGTGCTCTTCGGCTGCGGCGGCGATAGAGACAGAACAAAGCGCCCGATAATGGGTGCGATAGCTGCCGATAACGCCGATTTTGTTATCGTTACGAGCGATAATCCCCGCACGGAGGCTCCGCAGGCGATAATCGACGAGATACTTGCCGGCCTTGAGGGCAAGGAAACAGAGCACATTGCTATATGCGACCGAGCCGAGGCGATAAAATGGGCGATTGACAAGCATAGGTCAAATGATGTAATATTGCTTGCCGGCAAAGGTCACGAGGACTATCAGGTGGTCGGCCGCGAGAAGCATCATATGGATGAACGCGAGATAGTCGCAGAACATATAGAGAAGAGGAACAAAAAATGACCCTGAAGCTGACCCTTGCGCTGGTCATGGCGTTTATAACAGCAGTAATAGTCGGAAGATTCTATGTGCCGTGGCTCAGAAAGATTAAGGCCGGACAGGAGATAAAGGAAAACGGACCGACCTGGCACATGTCAAAGTCAGGAACGCCTACGATGGGCGGTGTTATATTTATAAGCGCCTGCACGCTCGTGTGCCTGACGGTCGGCTTTGACTCGATGCGCGGCGGCGATTTTACGCATATATTCGTGCTGCTGTTTGCACTTGTTTTCGGCGCTATCGGCTTTCTTGACGACTGGGAGAAGCTGCGCAAAAAGCAGAATCTTGGTCTGAGCGCAAAGGCAAAGTTTCTGCTTCAGCTTGCGGCGGCGCTTGTTTTCGTGCTTCTGCTGCGCAAGCTCGGACACATCTCAACGAAGCTTTACATTCCGTTCTGGAACGTTGAGGTCTATATTCCCGAGATACTTTATTTCATTCTCGCCGCATTTATAATCGTCGGAACGGTAAATGCGGTTAATATAACCGACGGTATAGACGGTCTTGCCAGCGGAACGAGCATACCCGTATGCCTGTTTTTTGCGTCCGTGAGCTTTCTCTGGGGCGACAAGTATATGGCGCTGGGCATATTCTCCTCGGCGCTCCTCGGCGGCCTTATGGGCTTTCTTGTATATAACTTCAATCCCGCCAAGGTTTTTATGGGCGACACCGGCTCGCTGTTCCTCGGCGGAGCGATAGCGGCGCTTGCCTTTGCCTATGATATGCCGCTTATCCTTATAACGGTCGGCATAGTATATATCATCGAAACACTTTCGGATATCATTCAGGTTGGCTACTTCAAGCTCAGCCATGGTAAGCGCATTTTCAGGATGGCTCCGTTTCATCACCATCTTGAGATGGGCGGCTGGACGGGCAGAAAGTGGAAGGAAAAAGAAATATTCGCACTTTTTACTTCCGTCTCCCTTGTTTTTGCAATAATTTCATTCATCGGAATATATAATCGTTTCCAGCTCTGATAACGGAGGGAAGGTCTATGCAGTACGGCAGCGCCGGACTCGGAATGAGGGAAACGAAGGATAAAGCAAAGCGCATGGGCGTGGATATATCCTTCCTTGCGCTTGTTATGATGCTTTTGACCATCGGAGTTACCATGGTGCTGTCGGCAAGCTTTGCCCGCGCATATTATGACCCGAGCGGCATTACCGGCGGAAAGGCTGCCTATTATTTTATAAGACAGCTTATTTTCGCGGCTCTCGGCATTGCGGCCATGATGCTGTGCTCGCGCCTGCCTGTGGGCTTTTACAGGCGTTTTTCCGTTCCGCTTCTGGCAGCGGCCATTATACTGCTTGCGCTTGTGCCCCTGATAGGCACGAACGCAAACGGTGCAAGGCGCTGGATAGGACTCGGAGCGTTCACCGTCCAGCCGTCGGAGATCGCAAAGATCGCCGTAATACTGTCCTTTGCGTCAATGATATGCTCACGGCGCGGCAGAATGAAAAGCTTCCGGCATGGCATATTGCCCTTTGCGGCCATACTTATTGCCATTGTCGGACTGCTCGTTCTGGAGCCGCATTTTTCGGCCTCCATTATAATCGTTGTAATAGGCGGAGCAATGCTGTTTCTGGGCGGAGCACGCCTTATATGGTTTATAGCCGCGGCTGCGGCGGCAGGCGGCGGTATAGCTGTTCTGCTGACATTTTTCCCGTATGCCTCGACGAGAATAGCAACGTGGCGCGATCCCTTTGCCTCTACCTCCGACGAAGGATACCAGATCGTTCAGTCTCTCTATTCCATCGGCTCCGGCGGCCTTACGGGACTCGGACTGGGACAGAGCAGACAGAAATATCTTTACCTGCCCGAGGAGCATAACGATTTTATCTTCTCCGTTGTGTGTGAGGAGCTCGGCTTTATCGGCGCGCTTTTGATACTTACGCTTTTTGCGCTTTTAATAATACGCGGCTATTGGATAGCGCTGCACAGTAAGGACAGATACGGTTTTCTGGCAGCCGGCGGGATAACTACGCTGCTTGCGGTGCAGGTCATATTAAATGTCGCCGTCGTTACCAATCTTGTGCCCTGCACGGGTATCTCGCTTCCGTTTTTCAGCTACGGCGGTACGGCGCTTTTAATGCAGCTGGCTGAAATGGGGATAGTGCTGAGCATATCAAGAGATATAACGGCAGGATGTGTGGGAGGATAGAATAATGAGAATAATATTTGCCTGCGGAGGCACGGCGGGGCATATAAACCCTGCGCTTGCCGTGGCAGGCCGCATAAAGGAGCTTATGCCGGACAGCGAATTTCTGTTCATAGGAGCCGTAGGGCAGATGGAGTCCGATCTTGTCCCGCGTGCGGGATATGAGATAGAGACTGTGCGTGTCAGGGCGCTCAGCAGGGAAAAAACTCTCGGCGGACTTTTCCACAACATAAGCGCTGCATGGCATCTTATACGCTCTACAATTAAGGCAAAGAAAATAATCAAGCGCTTTAAGCCGGACATTGTTGTCGGGACCGGCGGCTATGTCTGCTTTCCCGTGCTCAAAGCGGCCTCAGCCCTCGGCATACCGACGGCAGTGCATGAGAGCAATGCCTATCCGGGTCTTACGACCAAAATGCTCGCAGATATAGTCGATACCATAATGCTGGGCTTTGAGGAAAGCCGCAAATACTACAAAAATCCGGAAAAGACCGTCGTTACGGGAACTCCCGTGCGAGGCGAGTTTGCTGCATACTCAAAGCAGGCAGCAAAGGCAGAGCTCGGCATAGCGATGGATAAGCCGCTTGTCGTATCGGTATGGGGCTCGCTGGGAGCTGAGAATATGAATACGGCAATGTGCAGCTTTATAGAGCTTGCGGGCAAAAACCCCGGCTTTACGCTCATCCACTCGGCAGGAGTCGAAGGCTATGAGAAGATGGTGACTCGGCTGCGCGAGACCGTGCCGGATTACGAGAAAAACGGCATGGATGTCAGGGAATATATATACGATATGCCGCGAGTCATGGCGGCGGCGGATCTTGTGCTGTGCCGTGCCGGAGCATCGACAATATCCGAGCTTACATATATGCATAAGCCCACGATATTCGTGCCCTCGCCGTATGTTACGAACAATCACCAGTACAAAAATGCAAAGGTCGTTGAGGAGGCCGGCGGCGCACTTATATTCGAAGAGGGCGCCTTTGAGCCGAAGGAGCTGCTGGACGCGGTGAAGGATATACTCTCGTCACCCGACAGGCTCCGCTCGATGTCCGCGGCAATGGAAAGCCTTGCAAGGCCGGAGGCGACCAATCTGATATGCGACAGGCTTTTCTCGCTTCTTTCGGAAAACGGCAAATAACAAAAAATCACCTCGCAGCATAGAATGGCGTGATCAAAGTTCTTTCTGCGAGGTTTTTTTATGGCAATATGGCATCTTAACGGAGGAAAGAGACTTGAGGGAGCGTGCTTTGTGCAGGGGGCTAAGAATGCGGCACTGCCCATTCTGGCTGCATCCGTCGTCTGCCCGCTTGAAACAGATCTGCTGAATGTTCCGCAGCTGAGCGATGTTGCGGCATCGCTTGAGATACTCCGCCGTCTCGGCTGCACGGCCACGCAGCAGGAAAACGATGTGTACATAGACTCGCGCAGCCTCGGTTCTAATATCATACCGCGCAGCATGATGGAGAGTATGCGCTCGTCGGTGCTGTTTATGGGCGCTCTGCTGGCGCGCTGCGGCGAGGTGCATCTTACGCTTCCGGGCGGCTGTAAGCTCGGAGCAAGGCCGGTAGATATGCATCTTGACGCAATGAAGGCTCTCGGTGCGTCCGTAGAAGAAAACGGCTGTGATATCGTGTGCAGAGCAGGGCGGCTCAGAGGAGCGCATATACGCCTGCCGTATCCGAGCGTCGGTGCAACGGAGAATGCGATGATAGCCGCCTGCGGCGCGGAAGGGGAGACGCTTATAAGCGGCGCTGCCAGAGAGCCGGAGATAGTCGATCTTCAGGAATACCTGCGCAAGGCCGGAGCGTATATATCCGGCGCGGGAACGGGTACCATAAGAATATCCGGCTTCGAGCCTGAGCGCCGCGCCGGACACCGTGTAATACCCGACAGGATAGCCGCAGCTACATTTTTGTGCGCAGCGGCAGCGTGCGGAGGGGATATTGAGCTCCGCGGCGTTGATTTAAGGCAATTTTCACGTCTGCAGCACTTCCTAAAGCGGGCCGGCTGTGATATAATATCATCGCAGCGCAGCGTAAGACTGATATCCGACGGGAAGCTGAGCGCTGCTGGCCGTGTCTCGACCGGCCCGTATCCCGAATTTCCGACGGATATGCAGCCGCTTTTGATGGCGGCGCTTTTAAAGGCACACGGCAGGACGGAGTTTATTGAAAATGTCTTCGACTCACGCTTCGGCCACGCAAGGGAGCTTAGGCGCTTCGGCGCGGATATCTCCGTCGAGGGACGCAGCGCCTCGATATGGGGCGTGCGCAGTCTGCAAGGCGCTGTAGTCAGTGCGGGCGATCTTCGCGGCGGTGCCGCTATGATCATTGCGGCGCTCAGCGCAGATGGCGGGAGCCTGATCGTTGATCAGGGGCATATCGCACGCGGCTATGAGCATCTTGACCACAGGCTCCGATATCTCGGAGTGGATATATATTTGGAGTTATAAAAATGGCGAATACAAATGACTATTACCGCAAGCGCGAGGATCCGTATAAGCCGAAGCTGAGCCGGAATGTAAACAGGCCGCTGACGTTTTTCCTCGTCATAGTTGCACTTATATTCATAATGAGCGTGTTCTTCAAGGTCTCGCGCATCGAGGTCACGGGCAATTCGATCTACAGCGCGGATGAGGTGATAAAAGCTTCCGGCATAACAGAAGGCGATAACCTGTTTTTCATAAACGGCATTGCCGCCGGAAGCCGCGTCGCGGTGAAGCTTCCGTATGTTGACTCGGTTCAGATAAACCGCGGCCTGCCGAACCTCGTAGTCATCGAGATCACGGAAAGCAAGGCCGTAGGCTGCCTGAAGGTTGGGGACGAGCTGTGGTCTGTCAGCAGCAGCGGAAAGTTTCTGAGCAGCATATCGCAGGATGACAGCGAGCATATTGCCATGATAAGCGGCGTGAGCGTATCCGAGGCCGCAACGGGCGAGCACATAAAGGCCGCCTCCGGCGAGGAGAATAAGCTCGCCTATTTAACGGATATACTCTATCAGATACAGACCCGCGGACTTCTCGGCAAGGTCACGGCTATTGACATGAGCGATGCAGGTAATCCGACATTTGAGTATGACAGCCGCTTTCTCGTAAAGCTCGGAGCTATGGACAATACAGAGTACAAGTTCGGCAAGATGCTCTCGGCTGTATCGCAGCTCACGGCTGATGATGCCGGAACGCTTGATGTTTCAAGCGGTGATAAGGTCGTTTTTAACCCGAATTAATACTTTGTTTACATAGCAGGGTAAAAATCTATTGACCTTGAGGCCAAAAAGTTATAAAATGTTACATATCGCGTAATATGACTGCGGATCATACCGCGTCTTCTAAATAACTGTACTGGAGGAAATAAAATGGATTTCAAAGCCGAAGTAGGCCCTGAAAACGTCGTAACTATAAAGGTCGTCGGTATCGGCGGTGCCGGCAACAACGTCGTTAACAGAATGGTCAAGTCCGGAACTCAGGGCGTTGAGTTCATTGCTATAAACACCGATAAGCAGGCACTTGCGGTCTCCAATGCCGATCAGAAGATCCAGATCGGCGAAAAGCTGACCCATGGTCAGGGCGCAGGCTCCGACCCCGAGGTCGGCAAGAAGAGCGCCGAGGAAAGCCGCAATAATATTGCCAAGGCCGTAGAGGATGCCGATATGGTATTTATAACAGCCGGCATGGGCGGCGGCACTGGCACGGGCGCAGCTCCCACCGTTGCGGACATTGCACGTGAGGCAGGCATACTCACGGTCGGCGTTGTCACAAAGCCCTTCAAGTTTGAGGGCAAGCGCCGCATGGATCAGGCAAACGAGGGCATCAAGGAGATGCTCGGCAAGGTTGATTCTCTGCTGATAATCCCCAATGACCGCCTGAAGTATGCAACCGATCAGAAGGTGACCCTCGCAAATGCATTTGAAATAGCCGACGACGTTCTTCGTCAGGCAGTAACCAGCATTTCCGATCTTATCAAGAACACAGGCTTTATAAACCTTGACTTTGCCGATGTTACCTGCATCATGAAGAACGCAGGCTTCGCTCACATGGGCGTTGGACGTGCAGCAGGCAAGGGCAAGGCTGAGGATGCTGCACGCATGGCAGTCGCAAGCCCTCTCATGGAGACCTCGATAAACGGCGCACACGGTGTGCTGATAAATATCACTGGCTCCGAGGATATGGGTCTTGAGGATGTCGAGGCAGCTGCGAACCTTGTTCAGGAGGCTGCGCATCCCGATGCAAACATCATCTTCGGCGCAACCTTTGACGAGTCGATGCAGGACGAGATCCGCGTTACCGTCATTGCTACCGGCTTTGAGGAAGCCCCCACCGCAAAGCAGCCGGCGGCGCAGCAGGCGGCTCCCGCAAAGAAGGCTGAGCCCTCGTTTGAGAAGCAGCAGGGTATGTTCACAGCTGCAAGTGAAAAGGCAGCCGAGAAGAAACCCGAAGAGCCCGCAAAAGCACCCGGCGAGGAAGATCCCTTCGACAGCATCTTCAAGATATTCAACGCAAACAACTGAATTTAACGGTCAAACCGGCTGAGCATTCGCTCAGCCGGTTTTTGCATACTTTTGCTCTGCTTAAGCTGACAGGGTTCAACTCCCGTCAGCTTAATTAATGTATTTGTCTATCGCGGCGTTGAGCTCCTCAATAAAGGTATCATCGCCGGTCTCGACGGCATCGCTTATGCAGTGCTCAAGATGATCCTTGAGTATGACACGTGCGGTGCTGCTCAGAGCCGACCGCACGGCTGCAAGCTGGATGAGAACGTCGGTGCAGTCGCGCTCGTCCTCGACCATGCGCTTGACCGATTCCAGATGCCCGATGGCACGGGAAAGTCGGTTTATTACGGCCTTGCTCTGCGTGTGCGAATGCGAATGATTGTGATGTGGGTGCTCGTGCTCTGCGTGTTCCGTGATATCCTCGCAGGGCTTTATCTCGTGGCAGTGGAGTATTCCGTCGCCGTGATCGTGGTAAAACCCGTCGTCAGGTCTGTGCATTGTGAAGCCTCCGTTAAGTATTATTTAGCTTATAATACTTCAAACGCGCTTAAAAAGCAACTAAAAACAGCCGGACGGTTTCCCGTCCGGCTGAGACTGCATGTTTTAGAGCTTATCCACAGCGTCCTTGAGCGCCTTGACAGCGATCTTGCCGCCACGCTTTGCCATACCGGCAATGATGTGCGGTGCAAGCTTTTCAACCTTCGGCGATACAAATTCATCGACCCAGACAAGCTTTATCGCGTCAAACTTGCACTTTGTCGTGCATATGCCGCAGCCTACGCAGCGATCCTCATCGAGAACGACCGCACCGCAGCCGAGACAGCGCTCGGTCTCTTTCTTCATCTGCTCCTCGGTGAAGGTGCCGCGAAGATCACTCATGGTGCTCTTGGCCTTCGCCGCAGATGCGTTGGCTGTTTTCTGACGCGGAGCTGCGTCGTATCCGCCGAGGGCAAGTGCGGCCTTGGTCTTGTCAAGCGAGCTGAACACGCGCCTGTCGCGGCCAAGATTCTGCGTCTGACCGGGGTGAACATAGCGATGGATCGACACCGCGCCCTCCTTGCCGGCGGCTATGGCGTGGATAACAAAGGCAGGACCCGTAACAACGTCGCCGCCTGCGAACACGTCCGGCTCGCCGGTCTGATATGACAGCTCATCGATCTTGACCCGGCCTTTTTTATCAAGCTTCATCGCACCCTTGTCTATGCCGCCCCAATCAATGAGCTGACCTACCGCGCCGATGACATTATCGACCTCGATCGTCTCAAATTCACCTGTGGGAACGGGGGAGCGTCTGCCGGAGGCATCTACTGCGCCGAGCGTCATCTTTTCAAGCTTGAGAGCCTTGACCCTGCCGTCCTTGCCGATGATCTCAACAGGGGAGGAGAGAAGCCGGAGCTTCACACCCTCGTTAAGCGCGTCCTCAATTTCTTCGGGATCGGCCTTGAGCTCGTCTCTGCCGCGGCGGTACACGAGAGTTACGTCCTTTGCGCCGAGCCTTATCGCGCTGCGTGCAACGTCAACGGAGACATTGCCGCCGCCTATGACTGCGACGCGCTCGCCGAGCTTCATCGCACTGCCCGTCAGCGTTGAGCGCAGGAAGTCAACGCCGCCGTAAACGCCCTCAAGCTCCTCGCCGGGAATGCCGAGCGGCGAGCTTTTCTGTGCGCCGATAGCCATGTAAAATGCCTTATAGCCCTGTGCTCTGAGCTCGTCAAGGCTTATGTCCCTGCCGACCTCAACGCCGGTTTTGAACTCAACACCCAGCTCACGGAGCACCTCAATCTCGGACATAACAATGTCCTTTTCGAGTCTGAAGGTAGGTATGCCCATCGTCATCATACCGCCGAGGGTATCCTCCTTTTCAAACACCGTGACGGGATATCCCTTGACTGCAAGATAGTATGCGCAGCTCAGTCCGGCAGGGCCTGCACCTATTACGGCGATCTTCTGCGGATACATCCTGCCTATCTGATTCACCATTTTAGGTACGAAGCGGTGTTCTGCCTTCATGTCCTGCTCGGCAATGAACTTCTTGATGTCGTCGATCGCAATGGGATCGTCAATATCTCCGCGTGTGCACTCATCCTCGCAGAACTTCGGACATACACGTCCGCAGATAGCGGGGAAGGGGTTTTCCTTCTTTATCAGCTCAAGCGCTTCCTGATATCGGCCGAGCGCAGCAAGCTTTATATAGCCCTGAACAGCGATGTGCGCGGGGCATTTGGTCTTGCAGGGCGCTGTACCTGTTTCGACGACATTTTCGCGGTTCTCGCGCCAGTTTTCGTTCCAGTGCTCCTTAGTCCAGAGCTTATCGTCCGGCGACTCCGAGCGGCTTATTTTCAGCGGCTCGGTCGAGCACAGCTTCTGCCCGAGGCGCAGAGCATTCATCTGGCAGTTTTCGACGCACTGACCGCAGGCGACGCATTTTTCCCTGTCCACCTGCGCACGGTAGTTGGATTTCATTATCGTCGAGGTGTTGAACAGCCTGCCTCCGCGCAGCGACAGGCAGGAGCATTCGCAGCAGTTGCATATACCGCCGACCTGACCTGTACCGTCGGTGTTCGAAAGCTCATGGATGAGGCCGTTGTCCTCGGCGCGCTTGAGTATCTCGTATGCCTCTTCCTTGGTGATCTCGCGTCCGTGTCCTGTTTTGACGTGGAAGTCGGCTGCCTTGTTGAGCATGATGCACATGTCCTCCTCAAGGTGTCCGCAGCCCTCGCCCATGATCCTGCGTGTTCTGCGGCAGGAGCAGTCAGTGACGGCGATCTTCCACGCGCCCTCTATGTATTTGCTCAGCTGATCGGAGCTCACGGCGTGACGGTTGAGGTCTATAGACTTCTGCACGGGGATAACGCGCATAACACCCATGCCGCGAGGCAGGTTCGGTGTCATGAGCTTCATATTTTTGAGCGTGTATTCGTCAAAGCATCGTGCAATTTCGGGGTGAGCCTCGACCTGCTCCTTGTTGCCGACCATCATCTCCATGATGCCCGGTACCCAGCAGGGCATGGTGTAGTATTCAACGCCGTCGTCGGGGCTCGTGTATACGACAACAACGCCCTCGTCTCCGAGCTCCCACAGAAGCTTCCGTGTCAGCTCAGGACTCTTTCCGCATTTTTTCGAGATCTCCTCAAGCGTCTGACTGTGCCGCACCTTACAGGCAAGCGCGACCTCCGCCTGCTCGTCTGTTACCACCTCGGCCAGAATGCGGTACTCTGGGTCGGACGGCACATTTGGTATGCCGGTGTGCGCTTCAAGCGTGATTTTGTTTGCAAGCGCAAGTATTTTGGGTCTGAATGCCATGATCTTGCTCCTCCCTTTACGTTGTTTTGCTTCATGTATGAACACTTCTGCGTCAAGAATATCACATTTTAAGAATTTGTCAATACAAGCGCTGCGGTGACTGAGAAAATTATATAATTTGTACAAGCACGAGAGCAATATAATGTCCGGAGGTGATACTATGCTTGGAATGTCGCTTGCCATGCTGCTCGGCGGCGTACTGCTCATGCTCAGACTTTCGCCCGGCGGATCTTTTCCGAGCCCTTTATCGGCGGAGGATGAGCGAAGAAACCTGCTGCTCTGGCAGGAGGGGGATATAGCGGCGAGAAATGTGCTCGTTGAGCACAATCTCCGTCTCGTCGCACACATTATCAAGAAATATTATACGCAGACAAACGATATTGAAGACCTGATATCCATAGGCACGATCGGGTTGATCAAGGGCATAAACAGCTATAATCCCGACCGCGGCATCCGTCTTGCAACCTACGCTTCACGATGCATTGAAAATGAAATACTCATGCACTTTCGCAGCCAGAAGAAAACCATGGGGGACGTGAGCCTATCCGATGTGCTCGACACGGACGGGGAGGGCAACAGCCTGTCGCTCATGGATGTCCTCGCGCAGGATGACGAGATGAGCGAGAGGATCGGAGAGCTTGAGCTTTGCGGAAAGCTGAGGGAGCTTGTGGATACCGCTCTTGATGAACGTGAGGCGCGGATAATACGTCTGCGCTACGGACTTGACGGCAGCCTGCCCATGACCCAGAAGGAAACGGCGGTGATATGCCGGATAAGCCGCTCATATGTCAGCCGCCTTGAAAAAAAGGCACTTGAAAAGCTTAAAGCCGAGCTCGGCGACGACGGCGGCTGAGTATAATTTTCTTGTGTATTCCGGCGCTTTGTGGTACAATAGCATGAAAAATTCCGAGGAGGTGAGTCTGGGTGCGTGTAAAGAAAACAGTATGGACGTTCTTCATGCTGATAATGACGGCAATGCTTGTGCTTATCGTTAATTCGCGTGTTCAGCTCACATCGGAGATCGTTGTCGGCGGCTCGGATTCGGTTTTTGTAAAGACCGATAATCTCACGGATCCCATGGCTGAGTACGAGACCTCGGGCAAGGCTTCGCTCGAAAAATATGCGGATCTCGAGTTTCCGACGGTGACAATAAGCGACTGGCAGTATACTCTCATAAACAGCGATACGCCCATGAGGTCGTATTCGCCGGAGCTCAAGCAGTTCGGTACTGACGGACCTTATGTGGATAAGCGTATTATCGACAGCCTCTCGGCTCTTGTCTCAGCCGCTAAGGAGGCGGGATTTGAGCCGTACATAAGCGTGGGATACAGATCATATGCCGACCAGCAGCAGCTTTTCAACGAAAAAGCCTCGGAGCTCAGCCAAAACGGCGCATATACCTATGAGGAGGCTCAGAGCATTGCGGCGGAGATAATTGCAAAGCCCGGCACGAGCGATCATCAGACCGGCCTTGCAATAGATATTTTCGACAAGGAGTATGAGGTGCTCGATTACAGCAAGATGGATTCGGCATTTTTTGACTGGCTCGATGCAAACTGTGCGCAGTTTGGCTTTATAAAGCGCTATCCGAGCAATAAAAAAAGCGTCACCGGCTGGGATGAGCCATGGCACTACAGATATGTGGGCAAGGAAGCGGCGGAGTTTATCACGGAAAACCATATGTGCCTTGAGGAATTCGCCGCCCATTACAAATAATGATTAAAAAATGCTTGCAATCACGGTGCTTAGATGGTATTATAGTAAAGTAAGTCAGTAAGCATTCAAGAGTGGGTCACAGCCCACTCTTTTTGTTGAGCATTTTGAGGATGATAAAATCAGGAGCTTTATATGAGTAAGATCAGTGATAAGGTTGAAGCGCTTGCCCGTCCCGTGGTCGAGGAAGAAGGCTGCGAGCTGTGGAGCGTTGAATATGTAAAAGAGGCCGGAACGTGGTATCTGCGGGTGTATATCGACAAGGAGGGCGGCGTAGGAATTGCCGACTGCGAGGCGATAAGCCGCCGGCTCGACCCGATACTTGATGAAGCAGACCCAGTGCCCGACAGCTATGTGTTTGAGGTGGGCTCTGCCGGAGCCGAGCGTGAGCTCAAGCGCCCGACGGATTTTGAACATTATATAGGCTCCGAGGTAGAGGTAAAGCTCTATCAGCCGCTTAAGGGGAGAAAGACCCTCGTCGGTACGCTCGACGGATACAGTGACGGTGATGTGATCGTCTCCGGCGCCGAGCTTAAAAAGGAACAGATTGCGCAGGTCAAGCTGCACATAACCATATAAAAAAGAAGAGGTATACTGAAAATGAACGCTGAATTTTTCTCTGCAATCGAAGATCTCGAAAAAGAAAAGGGTATCCCCAGAGAATACATGTACGATAAGATAAAGCAGGCCATGCTCACTGCATTCCGCCGCGATAATCCCGAGTGCGCGGATAATGTCGATATCCTGCTTGACGAGGACAGAAAGCGCATAGAGATGTACGTCAACAAGGTAGCCGTCGAGGAGGTCGAGGACCCAGCGCTCGAGATAGACCTCGAGGCCGCAAAGAAGATAACAAAGCGCGCAAAGCCCGGCGATACGATAAAGATCCCCGTTGAGACCAAAAAGTTTGGCCGCATTGCAGCTCAGTCTGCAAAGCAGGTCATAATTCAGGGCATCCGCGAGGCAGAGCGCGGCATCGTGTACGAGGAGTTTACCTCCAAGGAGCATGAGATACTCACAGGTGTCGTCTCCCGTATAGAGCCGAGGACGGGAAGCGTCTCCATCCGCATAAGCTCCAACAGCGAATATACCGAGGCAATGCTCTCTCCCAATGAGAGGATCAAGACCGAGCCTCTCAAGGAGGGCGACCGCATAAAGGTCTATGTCGTCGAGGTAAGAAACTCTACCAAGGGCCCGCAGGTGCTCATAAGCCGCACGCATCCTGGCCTCGTAAAGCGTCTGTTCGAGCTTGAGGTGCCCGAGATTTTCGACGGCACGGTCGAGATAAAGTCCATTGCCCGCGAAGCCGGAAGCCGCACCAAAATGGCGGTCTGGTCCACTGATCCCGATGTCGATCCCATCGGCTCCTGCGTAGGACCCAAGGGAGGCCGTGTTGCAAGCATCGTCGATGAGCTCGGCGGCGAGAAGATAGATATCATAAAATACAGCGAGATCCCCGAGGAGTACATTGCGGCGGCGCTCGCTCCCAGTGAGGTCGTCAGCGTTACCATGCTTGAGGACGGAAAGAGCTGCCGCGTCGTAGTTCCCGACAGCCAGCTTTCACTGGCTATCGGCAAGGAGGGTCAGAATGCACGTCTGGCCGCAAGACTGACGGGATTTAAGATAGACATAAAGCCCGAATCGGAGGCATAATTGAAGGGAGGCAGCCGCAGTGCAGAAGAAAATACCGATGAGGCAGTGCTTGGGCTGCCGCGAGATGAAGCCTAAGCGCGAGCTTATCCGTGCGGTGAAGTCGCCGGACGGGGAAGTGAGCCTTGATTTTAAGGGCAAAATGCCGGGCAGGGGCGCGTATCTGTGCCCGAACGGGGAGTGCCTTAGAAAAGCAATGAAGTCCAGAGCGCTGGAGCGAGCCTTTTCTGTGCAGATACCCGAGGAGATATACGAAGCCCTGCAGCAGCAGATGGAGGCGAAGCAATGAAGGAAAAAGCCTTGAATCTGCTCGGGCTCATGCGAAAAGCCAATGCTCTGCGCATAGGCGAGGAGGATACGGGCTCAGCCGTCAGGGAACACGCGGCAAAGCTTGTGCTCCTTGCGTCGGATGCCTCGGACAACGCGAAAAAGCGTGCGTCAGGCTATATGTACGGCAGCAAAGCGCCGCTGATAACGCTTCCGTTTACAAAGGAAGAGATATCGGAGCATGTCGGAAAGAGCGGCTGCTCAATGGCGGCAGTGTGCGATATTGGCTTTGCCGATGCCCTTATGAAGCTGCTGTGCGGCATATCTCCGTCTGAATACGAGGACGCTGCTCAAACGATACAAAGGCGTGCACAGATCGGCAGGAAGCGCAAAAACGACAGTAACCCGCAGAAAAACAAGAGGACAGGTAAAAGGAGGACCAATGCATGAGCATGATCAATAAATACAGAGTACACGAGGTAGCAAAGGATTTCAACACAACATCCAAGGTGATAACTCAGATATTAACGGACTATGCTACGACTCCGAAAAACCACATGCAGGTTCTTGAAAATAACGAGCTTGACGTGATATTTGAGTATCTGACTCAGCATAATCAGGCAGCGAGTCTGGCAGACATATTTGCCTCCGCACCCAAGGCGGAAGCGGCAAAGCCTGCCGAGAAAAAGCAGGGCAAGGCAGCTCAGGCGCAGCCCTCTGACAAGGCGGCAGCCCCCGCACAGCCGGCACCTGCAAAAAAGGAAAAGGAGAACAAGCCGCATGTTCCGCGTCAGGTCGCGGAGAAGCGCGTTGTCGATACCCGCGGCAGCGCGGCGGTGAATATAGCCAAGTACGACGAGAAGTTTGACAACATGGCAGGCGACAAGAACCGCAGCCGTGACCGCGACCGCAAGGGCGGCAAGGAAAAGATCGTTAACAAGGCAAAGCAGCGCCAGCAGGGGCAGGCGGCATCGGCAAAGCGTCGTCAGGAAGAGCGCGACAAGATGCAGAAGCTCCAGCTTGAGATCGCAAAGAAGCAGCAGCTCAAGGTAATGATCCCTGACGAGATAAACGTCGGCGAGCTTGCGTCGAGAATGAAGAAGTCTGCCGGCGAGGTCATAAAGCGCCTTATAAAGCTCGGCGTTTTCGCCTCTGTTTCCGACGTTGTCGATTACGACACCGCGGCGCTCGTCGCAATGGAGTTCGGCTGCAAGGTCGAAAAGGAAGTCGTCGTTACTGTTGAAGAGAAGCTTATCGACGATCACGAGGACAGCGCCGATGAGCTCGTTGGCCGTGCGCCCGTCGTTGTCGTCATGGGTCACGTTGACCACGGCAAGACCTCGCTTCTTGACTATATCCGTCATGCAAACGTCGCCTCCGGTGAGGCAGGCGGCATAACGCAGCATATCGGCGCATACACCGTTGAGATCAACGGCAGCCCGATAACCTTCCTCGATACCCCGGGCCACGAGGCATTTACCTCGATGCGTGCCCGCGGTGCAATGGTGACTGATATTGCCATCCTCGTTGTCGCTGCCGACGACGGTATTATGCCGCAGACGGTCGAGAGCATAAACCACGCCAAGGCCGCAGGTATACCGCTTGTCGTTGCCATCAACAAGATGGACACTGTCGGCGCAAATCCCGAGCGTATAAAGCAGCAGCTGACCGAGTACGATATTGTTCCCGAGGAGTGGGGCGGCGAGACGATCGTATGCCCGATCTCCGCAAAGACCGGCGAGGGTATTGATAATCTGCTTGAAAACCTCGTTATTCTGGCCGAGGTTCAGGAGCTCAAGGCAAATCCGAACCGCGCTGCAAAGGGCGCTGTCATAGAGGCAAGGCTCGACAAGGGCCGCGGCCCGATCATGACCGTTCTTGTTCAGAACGGTACGCTCAGGCTCGGCGATATCATCATTGCGGGCACGGCGGTAGGCCGCGTGCGCACCATGATAAACGACAAGGGCGTTCGCATAACCGAGGCCGGCCCCTCAGTTCCTGTCGAGATATCCGGCATGTCCGAGGTACCCAGCGCGGGCGATACCTTCAACGCAGTTGCCGATGAGCGCATGGCCCGCGAGCTCGTTGAGGAGCGTAAGACTCAGCAGAAGAACGCAGCCTTCGGCAGCAGCAAGAAGGTAAGCCTTGAGGATCTGTTCAGCCAGATCCAGGCCGGAGAGATGAAAACTCTCAACATCATCGTCAAGGCCGACGTTCAGGGCTCTGCCGAGGCGGTCAAGGCATCGCTCGAAAAGATCACGAACGACGAGGTGCGCGTAAAGGTCATTCACAGTGCCGTCGGTGCGATCAACGAATCCGACGTTATGCTCGCCGCTACCTCCGGCGCTATCATTGTCGGCTTCAACGTCCGTCCCGACAATGCCGCACGAGACAGTGCCGCACGCGCAAATGTCGATATGCGCATGTACCGTGTTATCTACGACTGCATCAACGAGATCGAGGCTGCCATGAAGGGTATGCTTGCACCGAAGTTCGAGGAGGTCATTATCGGCCACGCCGAGGTGCGCGAGACCTACAAGGTCTCCAAGGTCGGAACGGTTACCGGCTGCTATGTGCTCGACGGCAAGATCCAGCGCGGCTGCTCGGTTCGCGTGCTGCGCGACAATATCGTTATCCACGAGGGAGAGCTTGCATCGCTGCGCCGCTTCAAGGACGATGTCAAGGAAGTCGCCAGCGGCTATGAATGCGGTATGCAGGTTGAAAAATTCAACGATATCAAGGTCGGCGACGTTATCGAGTGCTTCATTATGCAGCAGGTAAAGGTCTGATAATAAATCTTTTTGGGCGGTCGTTCAGGCCGCCCAACGTATAGATACAGGAGGAGAAAAATGCCTTCAAACAAACTGGCAAGAACCAATGACGATATACAGCTTGTCATGAGCAAGCTCCTGCGCGAGATCAAGGATCCACGTGTAAATCAGGGCATGATCAGCGTAACTCGCGTTGAAACGACGGGCGATATGCGCTATTGCAAGATATGGCTGTCAGTCATGGGACTGGAAAACGAAAAGGAATTTAAAAAGGGTCTCAAATCAGCGTCCGGCTGGCTGCGGCGCGAGCTTGGAAATTCGCTGAAGCTGCGCAACACGCCGGAGCCCGTGTTTGAGCTCGACCACAGCATAGAATACGGCGCGCATATAAACGAGCTTATAAACAGCCTTGATATCAAGCATGACGGCGAGGACGGGGAATGAATATCAAAGAATGTGCCGCATGGCTTGAAGAGCACGACAATATCCTGCTTTTAACTCATGTCAGGCCTGACGGCGATACGCTCGGCGGTGCCGCAGCACTTTGCTCGGCGCTGCGCAGATCGGGCAAAAAGGCTGCGCTGTACAGCAATCCTGACATTACGCCGAAATACCTGAAATACGTCAAGGATTATATATCAGAGGACTTTGACTATGACTGCACCCTTGCTGTAGATGTCGCCGAGGCGCATATGCTGCCGCGGGGCTACAGCGGCAGGGTCGATGCCTGCATAGACCATCATCCTTCAAACTCGCATTACGCAGCCAAGCTCCTGCTCGACGGCGGCAAGGCATCCTGCGGCGAGATCGTCCTGCAGGTAATAAAGCAGCTGTGCGGCGGACTTACCGCGCAGGAGGCAAGCCTTCTGTATATGGCCGTGTCCACCGACTGCGGCTGCTTCCGCTATTCAAACGTGACGAGCGAGACCTTTGCCGCGGCAAGCGAGCTCCTGAGCTTAGGCGCTGAGGTGCAGAAGCTCAATTTCGACCTGTTCCGTCAGGTATCCAGAGCGCGTATGACGCTCGAGGGCAGCATACTTTCAGGGCTCAGATATTTCCATGACGGCAAGGTCGTCGCCGCAACTGTCACGCGCAGAATGATGCTCGACGCTGCCGCTACGGAAAACGACTGCGACGATATTGCCGGTATCCCGGGCAAGGTCGAGGGCTGCGTCGTGAGCCTTGTTATACGCGAGCTGGCCGATAACAAATGCAAGGTCTCGGTAAGGTCGCACGAATGCTTTGACAGCAGCGCACTCTGTGCACGCTTCGGCGGCGGCGGCCATAAAATGGCCTCGGGCTGTACGGTCGAGGCATCAATCGAGGAAACGCTGCGGCTTCTGGTGTCAGCAATAGGAGAGGTGCTCGGATGAACGGCATCATCCTTGTTGACAAGCCGCAGGACTGGACGAGCCACGACGTAGTTGCAAAGCTGCGCGGCGTGCTGCACGAGCGGCGCATCGGCCACTCGGGAACGCTCGACCCGCTGGCCACGGGCTTGCTCGTCGTATTCGTAGGCAGAGCCACTCGCGCCGTCGAGTTTGCCGAGGCAGACAGCAAGGAATATCTTGCCGGACTGCGCCTCGGACTGAGCACCGACACGCAGGACATTACGGGCAGCGTCATTGCCCGCTGCGATAAGCTGCCTGAGGAAAATGCCGTGCGCGAGGCTGCTGCTCATTTCCTCGGTGATATCGAGCAGATACCGCCCATGTACTCGGCCATCAAGATAGGCGGAAAGAAGCTGTACGAGCTTGCGCGAAGAGGGGACAGCGTTGAGCGCCCGCCGCGCAAAATAAGAGTATCGTCAATTGAGCTCGAGGGCAGACAAGGCGAGGACTATCTTCTGAGGATAAGCTGCTCAAAGGGCACCTATGTGCGCACACTGTGCAATGACATAGGCGCTCTGCTCGGCTGCGGCGCGTGCATGAGCTCGCTGCGCAGGACGCGGGCAGGAGCCTTTTCCGTTGATAATGCGCACAGCCTCGAGGAGATCGAAGCTGCTGCGCGGGAGGGCAGGCTGTCCGGCATTCTCCTTCCGGCGGACACGCTTTTTATGCAGCTTCCTGAGCTTATAGCCGGCAAAAGTGCGTCAAAACGCCTTAAAACCGGCAATATAATTAACATTTCCGCCGAAAACGGCGAATACAGGGTCTATTCCGACTCCGGCGAATTTCTGCTTCTCGGCAGGGTGGAGGGCGGAAAGCTTAAAACTATCAAGAGCTTTTTTGAGGTAAGCCAATGACAAAACAAAGGGTAATGGCGCTCGGCTTTTTTGACGGCATCCACGTCGGCCACGCAGCGCTCATTGACATGATAAAGCAGCGCGCACAGGAGACGGGGGCGCAGCCCGCGGTGCTCACGTTCGACGTTCACCCGGATAACCTTGTTTTAAACAAGACCGTGCCGCTCATAAACAGCGCCGAGGACAGGGTGAACATTTTAAAGCGCTGCTTCGGCATCGACGAGGTCGTCGTCGTCCACTTCAACCGCCGCGTCATGTGCATGGACTGGCATGATTTCATCGACGAGCTCATCGACGAAATGAACCTGCGCTGGATCGTCGTCGGGCACGACTTCTGCTTTGGCTACAAGGGTCTCGGCACAGCAGAAAAGCTCCGCGACTACTGCGCCGGACGCGGTGTCGGCTGCGATATCATCCCCGCCGTGCGCCGCGACGGAGTTATCGTCAGCTCCACGCTCATCCGCGAGCTCATCGAAAGCGGCGATATGGAAAAGGCAAACGCCTACCTCGGCCATCCGCACACGCTCACCGATCATGTCCGCAGCGGCTACCACCTCGGGACGAAGATGGGCACGCCCACCATCAACATGGGCTTCCCGCAGGGCGTTATCGTCCCGCGCCACGGCGTTTACGCAGCGAAGGCATATATCGACGGGGGAGAGTACCTGTCGGTCACGAATGTCGGTGTCCGCCCGACCGTGAGCGACAGCGGCAATGTGAACGTCGAGAGCTTCCTGCTCGATTTCCGCGGCAACCTCTACGGTCATCAGGCGCGCATTGATTTTTATAAATTCCTGCGTCCCGAGCGCAAGTTTGACGATGTTGAAAGCCTCTCGGCGCAGATAAAGCACGACGCGCAGACCACCCGCGAATTTTTCGAGAGCCTGAAATGAATTAATCAAGCCTTTATCACCGCAGAAAATCATTCTGCGGTGTTTTTTTATGCGATTGGCACTTGCATCGCAAACAATGCTATGCTAATATGGAAAATAGCAGATATAATGCGTTAAAAATGCTAATTAAAAGGAGAGAAATGATGAAAAAGCGAATACTAAGCCTGCTGCTGGCAGTGATGATGCTGGTGACGCTGGTGCCAACGGCGGCGCTGGCAGATGAAACGGAAATGAAGCTGGATGAGACCGTTGAATATGTAAAAACGGACGACAATGAAAGCGCGGTCTTTACCTTCACGCCGACCGAAGACGGCGAATACCAATTGTACGTCACATGTCCGGAAGTGACATTCAGTGAAAGCCCGGTTCTTTTTCTTGAATACGAGGATGACGGCACTGCGCTTAAGCGTGAGATTCATACCGATAGCATCCGCAGCCTATACTGCCAGCAGGATACGGACACGGGAGAATATTACGATTATAACGGAATCAACTTAGTGTATGAGATGAAAGCCAATGTAGAATATAAGCTTTCTTTTAGCATTGACTTCACAGGTAAATACTCAGTCACGGTACACTACTATGGTGCTGCTGTCACTGCTGCCTATGTTGACAAAACAACTTTTCCTGACAATAATTTCAGAGATTATATTTCTAATTACTGCGATTTTAACGGTGACGGAAGGCTAAGCGAGAACGAGATTGAAAGGGTAGAACAATTGCGTGTTAACGGCCGCAATATCGCATCTATAGCGGGCATTGAGAACTTCACATCACTGACAAGTCTTAGTTGCTCTGACAATAAGCTCACGGCACTGCCTGAACTTCCGTCAACTCTGACAAGTCTTAGTTGCTCTGACAATCAGCTCACGGCGCTACCTGCAAATCTTAGTGAACTGAAAAATTTGTGGATGCTTAATTGCTCTGACAATAAGCTCACGGCACTGCCTGAACTTCCGTCAACTCTGGTAATTCTTTATTGCTGCGACAATACGCTCACGGTGCTGCCTAAACTTCCGTCAACGCTTGAGACCCTTGTGTGTTCGGAAAATTTAATCAACAGCTTGGAAAATTTACCTGAGACTTTGAGACATCTTGATTGTGCCAACAATCAACTTACAAGTATGCCGGATGCTCTGCCGAATGGACTGGAAATTCTCAATGTCGGCGGCAATAAACTCAATAAAATTGAGAGCATACCTGAAGGTATAACAAGTTTTAGCTGTTTTAACTGCGGTTTGACTGTGCTGCCTGAACTTCCGTCAACACTGGAAGATCTTTATTGTTTTGATAATCAACTCACTGCGCTGCCAGAGCTTCCGTCAAGTCTAAGCTGGCTTGTCTGCTACAATAATAATCTTGAAAGTATAACACTGAATCCTGATGCTGACTATAGCTACATAAATGCTACAGGCAACAGCTTTTCAGACTATTCTGCAGTCACCGGCAAAGACATAGTATGGAATGACAATGATTTTATATTTGGCGAACAGAATCACGAGCACACCTGTGTAATCAAAATTACCACAGAACCAACATGCAGGGACTACGGCTGGCAAATAGTCACATGCAGTAAATGCGGCTATGAAAATGAGGAAGGAATTGAACCTCTCAGCCACGACTTCGGTGATGACAACAAGTGCAAAAGCTGCGGCCAATATAAATGCGAGCTTGGTGCAGTTAGCCATGATTTTAATGAGAACTCCCAGTGCAGTATGTGCGGCGGATATGTATGCATGTTGACTAGAGAACTTCATAAATTTAACGATGAAGGAGTATGCACTATCTGCGGAAACAGCATTCCCGAGCCGTACACAGCTGAAGACGGAAGCGTCTGGACGCTCACAAAAGACGGTGTGCTCACGATCAATGGTGCGAAAAGTAATGAAAGCTACTGGGATGCTTTGGAATGTTTCGAGCCGTTCCTCCAAAATACGCTGAAAATCGTATGTGCAGACGGCACCACGGTTTTTAAAAGCTATTATAAATTCTCCAAAGTTAAAGAGCTCTCGCTGGGTAAAGATGTCCAAACTATAATATCTTCGCATTCGCTGAACAGCCTTGAGAAAGTGACCGTTGATGCTGAAAACCTGTATCTCTGCGCGGATGGCGGAGTGCTCTACAGTAAGGACGGAAGCAAGCTGCTCCTGTATCCCAGCGTTTTGGGAGGAACATGGTCGGAGAGCATTACGGTCAAAGAGGGTGTTACAAGCATAGAAGACCTTGCTTTCTATAACCACGCTGTGCTAAAGCATTTAATATTGCCAGAGAGCTTGGTGAATATTGGGGCTCAGGCATTTTTGTACTGCTACAGCTTGGAATCTGTGTCTATTCCTTCAAGCATCACCAACATCGGATACTGTGCATTCTATGGCTGCGATAGCCTGACAGATGTATACTATTCCGGCACGGAAGAACAGTGGAACGAAATAAGCATAGACGATGACAATGATTGCCTTGCGTCGTTAACTATCAATTACAATCATGAGCACAGCTATGAAAACGGCGTATGCCCCGAATGCGGCGCTTCTGACGGTACGGCAATTATCTTAGGTGACCTTAACGGCGACAAGAAGGTCGATATTTCAGACCTGATCCGGCTCAAGAAGTATATTGCCGACAGCTCGACGGAGATCAATGGCAGTGCCGATCTCAACGGAGACAATGATGTCAACATCCTCGATCTCATCCGACTCAAAAAGATGATTGCTGGCGGAGATATATAAATCTCAATAAAAACAAACGCACCGCAGGATAAGTCCTGCGGTGCAATTTTATTTATGCTTTGCTTTTCAGTTGAACGCGATGCCGTCGGTGCTGTCGAGCGGGGCAATGCTTATCCAGGTCTTGCCGACGCTCAGGTTAAGGGCTGTGCCGTCCTTGAGTGTGTAATGGAAATTATCGGCGCGGTCGGCGCGAGACCAGTTTATCTCGACATACTTGCCGCCGGTGAAGAAGTACCCCGTGCCGGAGCCCGTGAGCTCCATGGCCTGACGGCCATAGCTGTCGATAGTCTGGGTCGGAATATTCAGAACGATGACGTTTGCAAGGTCTATCGAGCTGTTGTTTCCGCCGTCCGTGTACTCCGTACCGCTGATATATGCGTTGTAGCACTTCTTTTCGGCGTTGTACTTGAAATTGGTTTTATAATAGCCGTAGGGCACGGTGAAATCCGTGCTGCTGCCGCCGCTGCACTGCGATACGGCATCGTCAGAGAAGCTCAGACCGTAGGTCGTGTCATAGCCGCTGGCGTGCTTGAGGTCATAGTTATTTGCCGCAAAGGAGGCAAGCTTTGTGCCGTCGGCAAACAGGGTGTGCTCGATGGCCTTGCCCTGATTTATGCGGGTCTGGTCGCGGTAGTAGCTCGAGGCCTCGCCTGCGCGGGAGCCGCGTACACCGTCCATATTGTCAATGCCGAGGGACTTTATGTCCGAATATGCCTGCTCGCTGCCGCCAGCGTGGATGTAGATAGCGTCATAGGCCTGAGCCATGCTTATGTAATAGGGCCTTGCGCTGCGCAGAGAGCCGATGGTTATGCCGTCAACGTCGTTGAACACAGCCATCATACGGGTTATGCCGCCCTCAGCAAGCGCCTCGTAGATGATAGAAGCCTGAGACAGGCCGACAGGGGGACGCGCATCGGGGTGGTTATTTATCATAACACAGTACGGACGCAGCTCGCTTATGTCCTCGCTGACTGCCTCGCCGGTCAAAGGATTGATCGGGCCGGATACCGTTTCGTTCTTGTTCAGGCCGTCGCCGTTGACATCGGGCGCACTGCCGTTTTGATCGTCATTCTTGCCGCA
Source organism: Collinsella aerofaciens (assembly GCA_963633225.1). GTDB lineage: Bacteria > Bacillota > Clostridia > Oscillospirales > Oscillospiraceae > F23-B02. Next base: position 94,493 of record CAVGXR010000042.1, on the reverse strand, counting down.
GCCGGTGAACAGGCACAGCAGCATGAGCAGCGAAAGAACAAGCGCAAATATTCTTTTCAAATTGAAACACCTCACATTTTAGTATATTTGCTCGAATTCATTATACTATTTACCGGCCATATTGTCAAACCGGCGAAAATGTGTTAGTATTGCCTGCAGGAGATGATTATAATGTATGATCAGATAAGAAGCGAGACCGAAAACGCGATCAAGGAGCTGCTTGAAAAATCAAAGCTCAAAAAAGGCTCGATCGTGGTCGTTGGCTGCTCGTCGAGCGAGATACTCGGCGAACGTATAGGCAAGGGCTCGTCCCCCGAGACGGGAGCTGCTGTCGCGGAGACGATACTCAAGGTGCTCGATGACAATGGCATATACCTTGCCGCGCAGTGCTGTGAGCATCTTAACCGTGCGCTTGTTATAGAACGCGAGGCGGCAGAGAAGTATATGCTCGAAGAGGTCTGCGTAAGACCCATGCCCAAGGCCGGCGGCTCGTTCGGCACCGCAGTTTATGACAGGATGCGCGATCCTGTGATGGTCGAGCATGTCAGAGCTCATGCTGGTATGGATATCGGCTGCACGCTCATCGGTATGCACCTGAAGGAGGTCGCCGTTCCGCTCCGGCTGTCGGTAAAGCACATAGGCGACGCACCTGTCACGGCGGCATACACAAGGCCGAAGCTCATAGGCGGCGTGAGAGCGCATTATCCCGAGTAAACGATACAAGGCATTGGGCAGCGCCAATGCCTTGTGTTTTTACTGCTATGCTTTTACGGCTATCCCGCAGCAGCGCATTGTCTCGGCAAGGCGCTGCAAATGTTCGGGCGATATCTCGGTAAGCGGCAGACGAAGAAAACCGCAGTCGAAGCCGATCATGCGCATGGCTGCCTTTACCGGTATGGGATTTGTTTCGATAAACAGAACCGAGAACAGGCGGGAGTATTTAAAATACAGCTGCTGCGCCTGAAGGAAGCTTCCGTCAAGGCAGAGCTCGCACAGCTTTGCGACCGCAGCCGGCACAAGGTTAGATGCTACTGATATGACACCAAGCGCACCGAGCGCCATCATCGGAACTGTGTTGTCGTCGTTGCCGCTCCATATATGCAGGTCGTTTCCGCACTCGGCTCTTGTTGCCGCAAATAAGCTGAAGTCGCCGGAAGCCTCCTTGACACCGTTTATATTCGGATGCTTTGAAAGCTCAACATAGGTCTCAAGCTTTACCCCGACGCTCGTTCGAGAAGGAACATTATAGACTATCATGGGAATGTCAACTCTGTCGGCAACGTATGTAAAATGCTTTATAAGTCCGAGCTGCGTTGCCTTGTTATAATACGGTGTCACCATAAGAACGCCGTCGGCATTGCACCTGAGCGCACATTTTGCAAAGCCGAGCGCCTTATTTGTGTCGTTGCTGCCTATGCCGGCAATGATCTTCATGCGCCCGTCGTTATGGCGGCAGGTAAATTCAATAAGCGCCTCGTGCTCATAGCGGCTCATCGTTGCGTTCTCGCCGGTCGTTCCGCAAACTACAATGGCCGCGGTGCCGTTATCATACTGATAGTCTATGAGCTCGGCCATCCTGCTGTAATCAATGCCGCCGTCGTTAAACGGTGTGACTATCGCGGTACAGGATCCTTTGAATATCGGAGCTTTATACATGGCGTACCTCCAATCATAATATCCTTAAACACTATGCCGGCAGACTGCAATATATGCGTTGTTGAATTATTCGGCGTTTTGTATTATAATCATACATTATATTAAATAACGGAGCATATCTGCGATGAATAAATCGGATTTTGACTTTTACCTGCCGGAGCGGCTCATAGCTCAGACCCCCTTGGAAAAGCGCGATGCCTCGCGCCTTCTGCATCTTGATAAGGCTACGGGCGAGATCGAGCACGGGCACTTTCATGATATAACGAAGTACCTGAAAAAAGGCGACTGCCTTGTGATGAATGATTCGCGTGTCCTTCCGGCGCGGCTTATCGGCTCACGCCAGAGCGGAGGACTTGTCGAGCTCGTGCTTCTGCGAGACCTCGGAGACGGCTGCTGGGAGTGCCTGAGCCGTCCGGGCAGAAAAACAAAGCCGGGAACACAGCTCAGCTTCGGGGACGGCGAGCTTACGGCAACAGTCATGAGCGTTGCCGAGGGCGGAAACAGAATAGTCAAGTTCCACTTTGAGGGCGTTTTTCTCGAAAAGCTTGAAAAGCTCGGCAAAATGCCGCTGCCGCCTTATATAAAGGAGGAGCTTCAGGACTCGGAGCGCTATCAGACCGTCTACTCGCGTGAGCTCGGCAGCGCCGCCGCACCGACGGCCGGACTGCATTTTACAAAAGAGCTCCTCAAGGAGATCGAAGCCATGGGCGTTAAGATATGTTTTGTTACGCTGCATGTCGGCCTCGGAACCTTCAGACCCGTAAAGGCTGAGAAGATAGAGGAGCATGAGATGCACTCTGAGTTTTGTATGATCCCGCAGGAAACGGCGGATATAATAAACGAAACCAAGAGCAGCGGCGGCAGGGTCGTTGCTGTCGGTACGACCTCCTGCAGAACGCTCGAAAGCTTTGCACAGGATGACGGAACTATGAAAGCGTCCTCCGGCTGGACGAATATATTCATCTATCCGGGCTATAAGTTCAAATGCATTGATGCGCTGATAACAAACTTCCATCTGCCGGAGAGCACGCTCATAATGCTCGTATCGGCTCTTGCCGGACGCGAGCATGTTCTGAACGCTTACTCCGCTGCCGTCGAGCAGGAGTACAGATTTTTCTCCTTCGGCGATGCTATGTTTATTGAATAGGGGAGGGGACTATGTACAAACTTATAAAGCAGGTCGGGCACGCCCGACGCGGCGAGCTTGAGACGGCTCACGGAACAGTACAGACGCCGGTGTTCATGAATGTCGGTACGGCAGCTGCAATAAAAGGAGCGCTATCTGCCGCCGACCTTAAAGCTATCGGCTGTCAGGTAGAGCTGTCGAATACTTATCATCTGCACCTTCGCCCCGGCGACGAGCTTGTCAGGGATATGGGCGGTCTTCATAAATTCATGACCTGGGACGGGCCGATACTTACCGACAGCGGCGGTTTTCAGATATTCTCGCTTGCAAGTCTGCGCAAAATAAGCGAGGAGGGTGTTAAGTTCAACTCCCACATTGACGGGCGGCACATATTCATGGGACCTGAGGAGAGTATGCGTATACAGTCAAATCTCGGCTCGGATATTGCCATGGCCTTTGACGAGTGCATAAAGATCCCCTCGCCGCGTGATTATGTAGAAAGATCCTGCGAGCGCACTTACCGCTGGCTAAAGCGCTGCAAGGCTGCGCTGAATGAATATAACAGCCGCGATGATGCAGTCAATCCGGGGCAAATGCTGTTTGGCATAAATCAGGGTGCGACCTTTGCCGATATACGCATAGAGCATATGAAAAAGATCGCTGAGCTCGACCTTCCGGGCTATGCCATCGGCGGCCTTGCCGTCGGCGAAACGCATCAGGAAATGTACGATACCATTCAGGCTGTCGAGGAATATATGCCAAAGGACAAGCCGCGTTATCTTATGGGGGTCGGCACACCCGGAAATATCATAGAGGGCGTTGCACGCGGTGTTGATTTTTTTGACTGCGTGATGCCGGCGCGAAACGGCAGACACGGACATCTGTTCACTTGGAACGGGATAATCAATATAAAAAACGAAAAATACATGCGAGATGAGTTTCCGATAGACCCTGAGTGCGACTGCCCCGTATGCCGTCGGTACAGCAGGGCGTATGTGCGGCACCTGTTCAAGGCAAACGAAATGCTTGCAATGCGGTTTGCGGTAATGCATAATCTGTATTTCTACAATAAGCTCATGGAAAAGCTGCGCCTCAGTCTTGATGAAGGCAGCTTTGAACAGTTCAGAGGGAAATATTCAAAATTGTTGGATACGAGGATATAAAATACTTGAAATACAGCGCATTAATATGTATAATTAAATAAATGCTTAAAGCGAAATTTAAATAAAATAAGGAGCACACTATGTTTTTAGCAACGACTACCGGAGCGGGAAGCTCCAGTTCCATGATCATTATCCTTCTTCTGTTCTTCGTTCTGATGTGGTTCTTCATGATCCGCCCCGAGAAGAAAAAGCAGAAGAAGATCGAGGAAATGCGCAGCGCACTGACGGTCGGTGACCAGATCGTTACGATCGGCGGTATCATGGGAACCGTTGTCCATGTCACCGAGGACGATATCACCATCGAGACCGGCGAGGACAGAGTCCGCGTTCAGTTCAAGAAGTGGGCAGTCAGCAGCAACGTCAGAGCCGAGGCCGCTGAAGCAAAGGAAAAAGAAAAGAAGTAATAAGAGCTCATAAAAATACCTTCGGACAAATATGATGTACAAACATCATGTGCCGGAGGTATTTTTTATGTCTGCAAGCAAAAATAAAAGAAGGGGCAGAGTGGTGACGGGTGTGATTCTTGCAATAGCGCTTACGGCGCTTTTGTGCGGTGCTTATGCTCTGCTCGTAAAAAACGGAAGCTGTACGCCGGAGTATTCTGATATTGTCATAAGTGCTGCCATAGCGCTGAGCGTACTAACGTCAGCGATAATAGCCAACACAGGGCAGGGAAGAGGCGGCGTATATGGCTTGATGATCGGACTTATATACGCAGCAATTTTGACGGCTGTACCGCTTCTTGCATATCCGGGCGAGGCGGATTGGCTTAAAATTTTGAGAATTATTGTAATTGCATCGCTTAGCGGTTTGATAGGTGGCAGCATCAATTTATGCAAAAGTAACAAAAGCTTTCACAAAAGTCGCAAAAAGAGGACCTGATATAACTATCTGTATACAGTCGCGTAAGTTTACATAATACATAATGATAACCTACATATAGTGAAAAATACGATTATGAGCGTCTAAATCTTGTGATTATTACTTGAAGTATTGGAATTGAAGCAGTCAGAAGGTAACACGGTTTACATAACACAGTTAACATAATATATCGACATAATTAACAAAATTGAGATTATTTTTAGAAATCGCTTGATTACATCGAAAAATTGTATTATATTGTGTACACAGTAATTATGTAAATCCATGAGTTATTTTCCGCTGCTTTTGTAAATGCGAGGAGAGCTGATGGATAATATTGATTTGCGCAAAAAAACCGGCATTTCGACTGATTTTGCCCTGAGTCTTATGCTAATAACGGGGGCATTTGTCCTTGGTGCAGTCTGCGCGGCGATGCTTCGCATTCCGTTTTACGAGGATATTATGTCTATCCGTCAGGAGATAAAAGTATCGGGCTGGATCTGCCTTGCGGCTATGCTTTTTGCCGATGCTGCATGTGTGACGATGCCTGCGGCGAGGGCACTTTGTCTGCTGCTGTCCGCTGCCTGCGGCTCGGCTGCTTCCTGCATGTCTTATCTTTATTCAGAGTCGAAGCTGTTTTCATCTGAGTTTTTCGCTTTTTCTGCCGTGATGTTCGCTTTTTGCGCGGCAATAGTATATGTTTCTGACCGCGTTTTTGCTCTGGCACCGAGGCTGCGCGGCTTTATCCGCGCTGACCGCAGGCTCAGGCGTGAGCTTAATCTGTTCTGCGCAGTGTCGGCTGCACTTATGTTGGCTGCATTCGTTTCCGCAGCGGTATTTATTCTGTGATTTGAAAGAAAGGGGGTTGCCGGGATGCTTAATTCTGAGTGCCTCGAAGTTTTCAACAAGTATCTTATAGAGGTAAAGAAAAGCTCTCAAAATACCCTCAGCTCTTATATGCGTGATGTCCGTCAGTTTGGCGACTTTATGCAGACTCACACAACGGAGACTATTGCGAGCGCAACGGAGGACGAGCTGTCAGAGTACATAGAATGGCTGAAGGGAAACGGCAAATCTGTTGCCACCGTGTCCAGAGCTATAGCCTCGCTCAAGTGCATGTACAGCGTGCTGCAAGATGAAGGCTATGTCAGCGAAAACCCAACCGGCAAGCTTTCACCCGAAAAAAGCCAGCATAAGCTTCCGCAGATACTCACGAGCAAGGAGGTTGACCTCCTGCTCGAGCAGCCCTCATGCACGGATGCGAAGGGGTACAGAGACAGAGCGATGCTTGAGCTGCTGTATGCTACCGGCATCAGGGTCAGCGAGCTTATTGCTCTTAATATTAATGATGTAAACACCTCAGCCGGTGTTGTCAGGTGCGCACCTAACACGGATAAGGAGCGTCTGATACCCCTGTATGCGACGGCTGTCAAGGCTCTGAACGAGTATATTGAGTTTGTCCGCCCGCAGATGATTGCTCTGCCTACGGAGCAGGCGCTGTTTGTAAACGTCAGCGGTGAGCGTATGTCCCGTCAGGGCTTCTGGAAGATCATTAAGTCATATCAGCAGAAGGCACATATAGAAAAAACGATAACACCGCACACGCTGCGCCATTCGTTTGCCGCTCACCTGCTTGAAAACGGCGCGGATCTCCACTCAATTCAGGAAATGCTCGGACATTCGGATATATCGTCTACCCAGATATACTCACAGCTTGTGAAAAAGCAGCTCAAGGATGTGTACAACAAAGCGCATCCGAGAGCGCATAACGGATAACAAAAACTACTGTACTCAAATGAGCACAGTAGTTTTTGTTATGTGGCTTTATTCAATTACGGTATTTGATGTTGTTTTCTGCCGCGTAGCGCTCCGCGGCGCTGCCCTTCCCGCAGCAGATAACTATGTTCGGGGATTCGAGAAAAGCATCAGGCTCTATCAGCTCCACGGAGTCGGGGATCGTTATACGGCTCAGAGCCCTGCAGGTCCTGAAGGCATATCTGCATATCTTTCTGCACCCATCGGGTATTGTTATGTTTTCAAGTGCCGTGCATCTGTTGAACGCGGAGCGAGCTATCGTTTCAACGGGCCTTTTGAACTCTACGCGCTTGAGCTTTGCGCAGTTATAGAAGGCAAGGTACCCGATTTCGTTCAGCTTCGCCTCGACCGTGACGCTCTCGAGCTTTTTGCTGTTTTTAAACGCACTGTCGCCTATGCGCCTGACGGGGCTGCCCTCAAGGGAGGAGGGGATGATGAGCTCGTGAACAGCGCCGCTTCCGTTGTATATCGAGGCACTGCCGTGAGCGACAGAATAATTGAAATCGAGCGTAGCGCCTCGCTTTGCGTAGTTTTTAAACGCGTCCGAGATTATGCGCTCACGGTACTTTCCGTAAAGCGGACCGTTATTATACTGGTGGATGTCGATGCCGGCGCCGCCGACGTTGTATTCAATGAGCACCGGCTCGCCGTCGGTATCTATCGCAATGTCCCATGAGGCCACGCCGAACATCGGAACATGCATATGGCAGCGCTTGACGGCCTCCAGAGCCTTATCAAAATTGGGCACAAAGCCCTCGCTGAAAACAAAACCGTTGGGGTGCACGTCATAGCGCTCACCTCTCTGCGTATATCCGCAGTCATTGAGATGACCGTCGGGTCTTACTCCGCAGCCGACACCACCGCTGCTGAAATTATCGACACGGCTCCCGCTGTTTCCGATCCTTACGACGGCGGACAGGGGGATCGACTCGCCGTCGAGTATGATACAGATGATACGGATCGTATTTACCGACGATGCGTTCATTTTCGCCATCTCTGGATGCTGCTGCATCACGAGCTGAACGGCGACATCGGGGTCAACATCGAGCGCGGCGGAGATATCGTCCTTTGTGCTGCCCACGCCCAGAAAGCGAACGCCTTTTCCGCCGCTGCTTGCTCGGCTTATTTTGACAACAACGCCCGGATCGAGATTCTCGCAGAGCTTATCGACGGCCTGAGCCTTGCTTATAGGCGTAAAGTCAGGGTCAAGATACTGCCCGTGTATCTTCCTTATGAGCGTTGGCGGGTGCTTTATGCAGGGCAGAAGCACATCCATATAGTTTTTGTCGAGAAATGCGCGCAGATAGTCGCTGTCTATCCGGCTCCACTCGACGTTGTAGTAATGTATGTCGCTGCCGATGTATTCGGGACTGTAGATGCCGGTCTTGCCGCTGTAGACCTGAACCCAGAGAGGATCTACAAGCCCGGTATCCCATATATCTCCCCAGACATTTTTAAGCTCACTGAGCTGCTCGTCTGTAAGCTCCTTCGTCTGACCGGTCATTTCCCTGAACCATTTTTTCAATGCTGCGGACTTTGCGCTGCGCTTGTCTCCGGACTCGATAGCCGAGACTGCACGCTTAAGATCCGCACGGCGGCTTTTCCAAAGGATGTTGAACATATAGTTGAGTATCTTATCCTTGACGGAATTCTTCATGCTTTCCTCCCGATACAGGTGTTGACTGAATTATAAATCCTTATTTGCCGTATGACAAGACGCACTGAAGAAATTTTACAATTTGCCGGATCCGGCGCTTACGTTTTTGTTGTAATGGATAGCATGCTGTGTTAAAATAAATACTCAGGATGTGATGAACATGCGTATCTTGGGTATAGACCCCGGGCTTGCCACGGTCGGCTTTTCCGTAGTTGACACGGACAGAACAAAAATGAAGCTCGTGACCTGCGGCGTTATAAGCACACCGGCGCACACCTCGCTGTCAAGCAGGCTTGACAGGATATTCTGCGATATGAATGAGCTTATAAGCACATTCTCGCCGGATGTGATGTCTGTTGAGGAGCTTTTTTTCAACACCAATATCACGACGGGTATATCCGTTGCGCACGCACGCGGAGTTATTCTGCTTGCAGCTTACCGTGCAGGTGTGAGAGTGTTTGAATACACGCCCCTTCAGGTAAAGCAGGCTGTCGTCGGCTACGGCAGAGCCGAAAAAAATCAGGTAATTGAAATGGTAAAGCGTATCTTGAGCCTGCCGTCGGCTCCCAAGCCCGATGACGCTGCCGATGCTGTCGCGCTGGCGATATGCCATGCCCGCAGCAGCACCTCACTACTCAGCCGAAAGGAAGATGAAGGACTGTGTTCTACCATTTAAACGGCGTAGTTTCCGATATTGATCTGAACCTTGCCGTTATAGATTGCAGCGGCGTGGGCTATGCTGTAAACACGACCGTCTACACGCTGTCAAGGTTAAAGCTTGGAGAGAGAGTAAAGCTGTATATCTCGGAATGCATAAAAGAGGACAGCTTTGAGCTTTACGGTTTTGCAACGCTCAGCGAAAAACGCTGCTTTGAAATGCTGCTGTCGGTCTCCGGCATCGGTCCGAAGGCTGCACAGGCGATCCTGTGCGCAGTAACGCCGGAAGCTCTTGCACTTGCTGTGATGAACGGCGATGATAAGGCGATAAGCGCAGCTCAGGGGGTCGGGAAAAAGATCGCTCAGCGTGTTATACTTGAGCTCAAGGACAAGGTGGCCAAGGAAATGGGCGGTTCGGCAGAATATGAGCTGCCGGCCGTTATGACACAGACCGCCGCCGTAAGCAAAAGCAAAAGCGACGCTGTCGCCGCGCTCACGGTGCTCGGATACGGCACGGCGGAGATAAACGCAGCTCTCAGCAGCATGGACATAAACGGCATGGAAACAGAGCAGATAGTCAGGGCTGCGCTGAAAAAGCTAATGTAGAGGAAAGATAAATGAGTATAAATTTTTCGGAAGGTCTTGAGGAGACTCCTGTAGTGACAAGCTCTTCGGTTCTGCCGGAGGATGCAGGCGAGGGAAGCCTCAGACCGAGAACGATAAATGAATATATAGGGCAGGAGAAGGCTAAGGATAACCTCAGCGTCTTTATTGACGCGGCGCGCCTGAGAAACGAACCGCTCGACCATGTCCTTCTGCACGGCCCTCCGGGTCTGGGCAAGACAACGCTTGCGGCGGTCATTGCAAACGAGATGGGCGTTAATATGCGCATAACATCAGGCCCTGCCATAGAAAAGCCGGGCGATCTTGTTGCTATGCTTACAAACCTCAACGAGGGTGATATACTTTTCGTTGATGAGATACACCGGCTAAACCGTGCCTATGAGGAGATACTATATCCGGCTATGGAGGATTATGCGATAGATATAATCCTCGGCAAGGGCCCGTCTGCAAACTCGCTTCACCTTGAGCTGCCGAAGTTTACGCTCATAGGGGCAACGACGCGCTCAGGCCAGCTCACGGCGCCTCTGCGCGACCGCTTCGGCGTTACACTCAGGCTCGAGCTGTACACAGTTGACGAGCTGCGCCGTATTGTAGAGCGCTCTGCTGATATCCTCGGCATAGAGATAGAGCGTGACGGAGCTGTTGAGATAGCGTCGCGCTCACGCGGAACGCCGCGTATAGCAAACAGGATGCTGCGCCGTGTGCGCGACTTTGCGCAGGTCAGGGCAGACGGCGTTATAACAAAGGATGTTGCAGACATGGCTCTGTCGCGGCTCGAGGTCGATAAAAGCGGTCTTGACTCGATCGACAGAAGGATGCTGCGCAGCATAATCGAGTATTATAACGGCGGACCTGTCGGACTTGAGACGCTGGCAGCGACAATAAACGAGGATTCCGTCACGCTTGAGGATGTATATGAACCGTATCTTCTTCAGCAGGGATTTCTCACGCGCACGCCGCGTGGACGCTGTGTAACACGCAAAACATATGAGCATCTCGGTATCCAGCAGCTCGGTCAGCAGGAAATTGATATTTAAGCCCTGTTTTCTTATGAAATTTCAGTATTTTTTCACTGTAATTATATTGACTTTCAACAAATTTGATATATAATAAAGCTGTATTGTTGGAAGTAATAGTTGGTTTCATATGAACATATACACTGACTTAGAAGATAATGCCTTGCAGAGGCTTGCCGCCGGAGGCGACAGCTTTGCAGAGGAGGAGCTTGTTTCCCGATATATGCGCCTTGTGCGAATCTGCGCACGCCCCTTGTTTCTGGCAGGTGGAGAGAGCGAGGATCTTATTCAGGAGGGAATGTTCGGGCTTCTTTCGGCGGTGAGGCAGTATAAGCCCGAGCATAATGCATCGTTCAAGACCTTTGCCGAATGGTGCATAAGGAACAGGCTGCGCTCGGCTGTGAAATCAGCTTCCAGCTTAAAACATGATCCGCTTAACAATCGCGTACCTTTAGAGTCGATACTCTCGGATGAATCCCAGACCCAGGCAGTCATATGCGCTGAATTTTTTCAGAAATCTCCTGAAGAGCAGGTTCTGGCAAGAGAGAATAAAAAGTACACAGAACAGTTATATTTATCCTTGGTCAACATGCTTTCCAAATATGAAAAAGCCGTTTTGTCCTATTATCTCGAGGGGCTGAGCTATAAGGAAATAGCAAAGCTCACCGGCAAGGGTGACAAGGCTGTTGACAATGCGATACAAAGGATAAGGCGCAAGACGGCGCAAATGCTTAAATCAGGCGATATCAGCAAGTAGCTGACGCATATAAAAGCCGACAGGCGAGATTTTCAAAGAGAGGATTTACAATGTACGAAGACAAGACCTTAATTTGCAAAGAATGTGGTCAGGAGTTCGTGTTCTCCGCAGGCGAGCAGGAATTCTACGCAGAGCGCGGCTTCCAGAACGAGCCCCAGCGCTGCAAGGCATGCCGTGATGCACGCAAGAACGCAGCACGCGGTCCCCGCGAGTTCTTCACCGCAGTTTGCGCAGCTTGCGGCGGAGAGGCAAAGGTTCCTTTTGAGCCCAAGTCCGACCGTCCCGTATACTGCAGCGAATGCTTTGCAAAGATGAAGGAACAGGCCTGAGCTTTAAACACTCGGGTATAGAGTGGGACGTCCTCATGACGTCCCGTTCTTTATTTCGTTAAATCTTATGATTGGAGATACGAACAATGGAAATGCTTAAGATTATGGACATTAACAGAGAAACCGTTATTTCGGATATCCTGTCCAATTTCCCCGAAGCCATGCCTAAGTTCCAGGAGCTCGGAATGCATTGCCTCGGCTGTGCGCTGGCCACCGCAGAAAGCCTCGAGCAGGCCTGCGCCGCACACGGCGTTGAGCCCGACGAGTTCATTGTTGAGCTCAAGGCATATCTGCTGGCTCTGTAAGTAAGAGTATAACGAAAAGCCGGTGTATCCGGCTTTTCGTTATATATGGAGATAATTATGAACAGCAGACTTGAACTTATAGCGTCCATGGTTCCCGCAGGCCGCGGCGTTGCCGATATTGGGACCGATCATGCGATACTGCCGGTCATGCTGCGCCGCAGCGGCTATGACGGATATATCGCTGCAAGCGATATAAATGAAGGGCCGCTAAAAAAGGCAAAGCGCGGACTTTTGGATGCCGGAATAGACGATGTGGAGCTCATCCTCTGCAACGGGCTTGAGGGGATCGACGATAGCCGCGTGGACACCATCATTGTCGCCGGAATGGGCGGAGATACGATAACGGGCATATTGGACCGCGGGCTGTATGATATGCCGCAGTGGGCAGAGCGCAGCGACTATAAGCTAATTCTCCACCCCGTTACCAAGCCCGAGATACTCAGATACTGGCTTTCAAATAACGGCTTTTGCATAACAAACGAGACTTATATTGAGGATAATGACGTGCTGTGCCAGATTATATGCGCAGAGCCCGGCGAGAGTGCAGTATATTCGGATGCAGAGCTCTTTGTCGGAAAATACGAGTTGGTAAAGTGCTCAGAGTGCTTTGAAGCGGTGCTTGATAAGCATCTCAAGCGCTTTAAAGCAGCCGGCAAGGGCTTGGAAAACGCAAATGATGCATCTTTGAGAGCGTGGAAAAAGCTGATCGAGAATATGATACATGAGCTTGAACAGATGAAGGGAGCGGAAAATGCCTAAGGTAGGAGAAATTTTTGAATACTTAAACGAGCTTGCGCCGGTCTCATTGAAAATGGATTTTGACAATGTAGGGCTATTGGTCGGAGATGCGCGTGAGGATGCAGATAAATTCCTTGTTGCGCTTGACGTTACAGATGAAGTCATAGACGAGGCAGCTCAGCTGGGTGCGGATATCATTGTGTCGCACCATCCTATAATCTTCGGCGCTCTAAAAAGCGTGACGGCTGATGATCTTGTCGGCAGAAAGATAATAGCCCTTGTGCGCAATAATATATCTGCAATATGTATGCATACAAATCTTGATATAGCCGAGGGCGGCGTGAATGATGCGCTTATGGCGGCGCTGGACATCAAGCCTCAGCGCTGGCTCGAAGCCTGCGGATGCGGCACAGACGGCAATACGGTCGGCTGCGGCAGAATAGGGGAGCTCTCGGAGCCTATGCGCTTTGAGGATTTTTTAAAGCTCTGTAAGAGCGCACTCAAGGCAAACGGCCTGAGGTATGTCTATGCCGGAAAGCCGGTAAAAAAGCTTGCCGTAATGGGCGGAGCAGGAGGCTCAAACCTCATGGATGCCGTAAACGCCGGATGCGATACCTATGTCACGAGCGATATAAAATACAACAGCTTTCTGGATGCAAAGGAGCTCGGCATAAATCTCATAGATGCAGACCATTTCTGTACGGAAAATGTTGTAGTTCCGGTGCTTGCGGATAAGCTGAGAACGAGATTTCCCGATGCCGAGGTGCGTATATCTGGCGTGCATGGGCAGACCGCTCAATTTTTCTGATAAGCTTACAAGTAATATTTGTCCTCCGCGGCTCATAAACTCGTACAAACGAGAAGGCTGCGGAGGTTTTTTATATGACAAATTCCGATATATACAAAGATATAGCCGCAAGATGCGGCGGCGCGGTCATGATAGGTGTGGTCGGTCCGGTGAGAACCGGCAAATCGACATTTATAAAGCGATTTATGGATACGCTTGTCATTCCCAATATAGAGGATGAATACGCAAGAGAGCGCGCCCGCGATGAGCTGCCGCAGAGCGGGTCAGGCAGGACTATCATGACCGCAGAGCCTAAATTTGTGCCTGAGGAGGCCGTGCAGATACGCCTCGGAGATGCTGCGGCCTGCATGGTACGCATGGTCGATTGCGTCGGCTACATGGTGCAGGGGGCATCAGGCCGCTTTGAGGACGGCAGCGAAAGACTCGTAACGACTCCGTGGTTCGATCACGAGGTGACTATGACGGAGGCCGCCGAATCCGGCACACACAAGGTCATATGCGACCATTCGACTATAGGCATTGTGGTAACGACCGACGGCAGCATATGCGATATTGAACGCGAGGCATATATAGAGCCCGAAAAACGTGTCGTCACCGAGCTTAAAAGCATTGGGAAGCCTTTTGTTATACTTATAAACAGTGCCGAGCCCGATTCGGAACGCGCCATGGAGCTTGAGCAGCAGCTGAGCGAGGAGTATGATGCAGCGTGCATAAGGGTAAACTGCCAAACGCTGAGTGAAAACGACATATGCGAGATAATGCGCAAGGTGCTTGGGCAGTTTCCGCTGTGTGAGCTTTCGATACGTCTGCCGGAATGGTTCAGAGCCTTCGACCTCGAAAACGATATGAAAAACGAGCTTTACAGCAGTCTTATCTGTGCATCAGGAGGACTTTACTGTGTCAGCGACATAAGCGGTATGCTCACGCAGATATCCGAGCTGGACATTATTGACGCTGCGTATATCGAAAGCAGCAATATGGGCTGCGGTACTGTAAATATTGCAATAGACATGCCGAAGAAGCTTTACTATCAGCTCATAAGCGAGGAATCCGGCATAGAGATAGCCGATGACGGAGATCTTATGAAGGTGCTTTGTGAGCTTGGTCAGGTGAAGCTGGAGTACGATAAGATAAAGGACGCGCTGGACTCGGTTCGCAGAACAGGATACGGAGTTATCATGCCGCAGGCAGACGATATACGGATAGAAGAGCCGCAGCTCGTCAGGCAAGGCGGAAAATATTCCGTGAAGCTGAAGGCTCATGCTCCGGCTGTACATCTGCTGAAAACCGGCGTTGAAGCCATAGTAAGGCCGTCGATCAGCGGAGGAGAAGGAGCGTCGGATGAGATAATAAGCTTCCTTTTGCAGGGCTTTGACGGAGATATGAGCCGCATCTGGGAGTCGAACATATTTGGCCGTCCCTTGTATGAGATCGCTCAGGAGGCGATAGCCGAGCGCCTTACAAGCCTACCGCCGAATGCAAGAGCGAGACTTCAGGAGACTCTGCAAAGGATCATAAACGAGGGCAGGGGAACGCTCATCTGTATTCTGCTGTGACCTATAAGCGAGACGTAAAGCTATTTGCGTCTCGCTTTTTGCTGATCAATTGCTCATAATCAGATAAAAAGAATTGCGATATTTATATAAATTAATCATTGCAAAAGCATTTGCCGGAGATTATAATTGTTTCATTACTACGGAGGTGACTGATAATGAAACCAGTATCCAAAATTGCGGAAGCAGTTCGCGCTTCGACCACTCTTGCGGTAGACAGTCTTGCAAAGCAGATGAAAGCCGACGGGCTTGATGTTGTCGGCTTTGGCACAGGCGAGCCCGATTTCAATACTCCAGACAATATCAATATGGCAGCGGTCAAGGCTATTTGCGACGGAAAGACCAAGTATACTCCGGCAGCAGGCATAATCCCGCTGAGAAAGGCCATAGCGCAGAAGCTCAAGGATGACTGCGGCGTTGATTATGATTATACACAGATAGTTGTTGCAAGCGGTGCAAAGCACAGCGTTTACATTGCCCTTGCAGCTATCACAAATCCCGGCGATGAGATCATAATACCGGCTCCGTTCTGGGTAAGCTACTATGAGATGGTTCGCATGGTCGGCGGTACGCCCGTTATCGTTGCAGCCGGCGAGGAGCAGGACTTCAAGATAACTGCCGAGCAGCTCGAGGCGGCTATCACTGATAAAACAAAGTGTCTCATGCTCAACAACCCCTCAAACCCCACAGGCATGATCTATTCAAAGGACGAGCTTCAGGCAATAGCAGATGTGTGTGTAAAGCACGATCTGTACATACTTGCCGATGAGATATACTATCAGCTTATTTACGATGGAATGGAGTTTACGAGCATTGCAAGCCTCGGCGAGGAGGTCAAGGAGCGTACACTGCTCATTAACGGTGTGTCCAAGTCCTATGCAATGACCGGCTGGCGCGTCGGCTACTGTGCCGCAAACAAGACCCTTGCAAAGATAATGTCCAATTTCCTGAGTCACTCGACAGGCGCACCGTCCACTATCAGCCAGTGGGCATCTGTTGAAGCGCTTACCGGCCAGCAGGAGAGCATCGAGGCAATGCGCCTTGCCTTCCTTGAGCGCCGCGACTACATAGTCAAGCGCATAAACGAGATTCCCGGCGTGAGCTGCATAAAGCCCAACGGTGCTTTCTATGTCATGATGAACATGGAAAAGCTCGTTGGCAGGACGCTCGGCGGAAAGCTCATTGAAAATGACGATGATTTTGCCGTAGCGCTTCTTGAAAAGGCGCTCGTCGCAGTCGTTCCGTGCTCCGGCTTCGGTATGAAGAATTTTGTTCGCTGGTCGTATGCCGCCTCAATGGAAAACATCGAGAAGGGACTTGACCGCCTTGAAAAATTCATCACTGAATGATATAATTGCCTCAAACGGGTGTTATATCAAAAATTGATTGTCATCTGATATAAAAATCACCCCATCGACATAGCTTGTTAGTGGGGTGATTTTGTGTTTATTACCGTTAAATTAAAAAGCATTGCAAAGCCGGCGGCAGCAGTCTGTGCCGCAGCGCTGTTCGTTCTGACAATATTTTTTGCCTTTCCTGATGAAGCGAAAAGCGTTATGGGAACGTATAATGGCGGCACACTGCTCATTGATGCAGGGCACGGTGGAATCGACGGCGGCGCGGTATCGGCAGACGGCTTGAAGGAAAGCGAGCTTAACCTTGCCATAGCACTTAAAATGTCCTGCCTGTGTGAGCTTATGGGCATTGAGCATCAGATGACGAGGAGCACAGATGCAGGCTGTCTTAACGCAGAAAGCTACAGTGAGCATGATGATCTTGTGTCCCGTGCTGATATGGCAAACGCAATAGATAGCTGCGTGCTCATAAGCGTACATCAGAATATTTATCCAAGCGAGCTGGTCAGGGGTGCGGAGGTAATGTACGCTGCAACACAGGGAAGCAGGGAGCTCGGACTGCTGGCGCAGAGCAATCTTGTATCGGCCTTAGACCCTGAAAACAGACGTGTCGCGCACGCTGCGCCGGATGAACTGCTGCTGACATCAAGCGTTAAGTGCCCTGCAATACTTGCCGAGTGCGGCTTCATGTCAAATCCGCAGGAAGCGGCCCAGCTTGCCGACGGCAATTATCAGACGAAGATAGCAATGACGCTTGTTGCTTCATACATACAGTTCAGCAGCCGGCTTTAAGGAGTAAACTATGAAACAAAAGACAGTATTCTGCTGCTCAGAATGCGGAAACGAGACCTTGAAATGGAGCGGAAAATGCCTTGCGTGCGGCGCATGGGACAGCCTTGTTGAGATCAAAGCAGATATAAAAGGGAAGGGCAGCGCTAAAAACTCGCTGCGCTCGGCCGCGGTAAAAAAGCCGAAGCTCATATCGGAGCTCGACACGGAGGCGGAGATGCGCTTTTCAACAGGGATCGGAGAATTTGACAGAGTGCTCGGCGGCGGAGCTGTGCGAGGTTCACTCGTTCTGGTCGGCGGAGCTCCGGGCATAGGCAAGTCAACGCTGCTGCTGCAGCTGTGCGGGTTGACCGAGGAAGGACAGAAAATACTGTACGTCACCGGCGAGGAAAGCGAGAGACAGCTTAAAATGCGTTCACAGCGGCTCGGCGTTGATAAGGGCGAGATATATGTCCTTGCAGAGACAGGGCTTGCCGAGGTGATTGAAAACATCGAGGCACTGTCGCCGGATATAGTCATAATAGACTCGATACAGACAATGTTTGACGCTGACATAAGCTCTGCGCCAGGAAGTATAAGTCAGGTGCGCGAATGCACGATGGCCATAATGCGAATAACAAAAGAAAAGGGCTTCACGACCTTCGTTATAGGCCATATAAACAAGGAGGGCAGCATAGCAGGCCCCAAGGTACTCGAGCATATGGTCGATTGCGTTCTGTATTTTGAGGGTGAGCGCAGCACCTCGTTCAGGATACTCAGAGCGGGTAAAAACCGTTTCGGCTCGACCAACGAGATCGGCGTTTTTGAAATGAATGACAGGGGACTCAAGGAGCTCAAAAACCCCTCGGAAATACTGCTGTCAGGTCGTCCGGAGAACGCTCCGGGCACATGCGTTACCTGCGTCATAGAGGGCTCAAGGCCGATATTGGCAGAAATTCAGGCGCTTATAGCGCCCGCAGCATATAATTCAGGGCGGCGCAGCTCAAACGGCATTGACTATAACCGTGCAACTCTTTTGCTTGCAGTGCTTGAAAAGCGCGGCGGAATGTCGGTGTCGGCCTGTGATGCATATATAAATGTAATAGGCGGACTTGAGCTCGAGGAACCGGCTGCGGATCTTGCAACGCTTCTGGCTATAGCAAGCAGCTTTCGGGATCTGCCGCTTGGCAGGGATCTTGCGGCTGTGGGCGAGGTTGGCCTTTCGGGTGAAATAAGAAGTGTCAGCAGCCTCAATTCGCGCCTGTCAGAGATAGCCCGTCTCGGCTTTAAGCGCTGCGTTATACCGGCTCATATAAAGGATGATATCAGAAAGCCGGAAGGACTTGAGCTGATAAGCGTCAAAGACATCCGTGAAGCAATAAAGGCAACGCTTGGATGATACGTTTTGTTGATAAGCCGCATCTGCCGCAGGGTAAGGTGAGGCGGCTGATAGTCGGAAAAAAGTATAAAAAAGTTCTTGAAAATGCGCTTTCAGAGCAAAATATTGCTGCAATCTGGCTAAAAAATAATGAATATGTAGACGAACGCCTTACAGGACACTGCGATTTGATGGCAGCGCACCTCACTAAGAACGTACTTGCAGTTCAGAAAGGCGTTTTAAATGATTGCGAATTAATTAACAATATAAAGCTTATAGAAACGGCAGCTCCGAAAAAGCCCGAATATCCGTATGATGCAGGGCTTAATATATGTATAGTCGGCGATAAATTGATATATAATCCCAAAAGTGCCGATGAGCAGACGGTATCACTGTTTAAGGGAACAAAGCTTTGCTGCAAACAGGGATACACAAAATGCTCGGTGTGCGTTGTTGATGAAGACTCAATAATCACAGCTGACAGAAAAATTTCGGCTGTAGCATCAGCTGCCGGAATGAGCGTATTGACAGTCAGTGAAAATCTCACGGCTCTGGATGGATTTGAACACGGCTTTATAGGCGGAGCATCATTTAAAATAAGCAGAAATGAAATGGCTTTTACGGGCGTAATAAATGATACGTCGGAAAAACTGCGGATCGAGCATTTTTTAAATGAGCGCGGCGTAAGCGCTGTATACCTGACGGACATGCCGCTGTTCGATATCGGCAGCGCAATACCTATAATCGAAGAAGCTTAGCGAAAACGGGTACTGAGCACTTAAATACGCTTTAGCCGCTTGTTTTCGCTTTTTCATCTCCCCTAAATTAAACAAAATCTTTATTTTGCTTAATTATTAGTCAATTTGCCAATAGACACAAATGTCGCTGCCCTGCTATAATGGTCACAGAAAAAAGGATCGGAGCGTATTACCATGGACTACAGAACCGAAGCACCCGAGATAATCAAAAGCTTTTTAATATATCATGAAACAATAAAAGGACACTCGCCGAAAACTGTTGAGGAATATTACCTTGATCTCAGGACATTTTTCAGGTACATGAAAATAAGCCGCGGACTTGTTCCGCGGAATACAGAGCTTGAGGATATCGGCATAAGCGATATTGACCTTGATTTTATCAAGTCGATCACCGTTTCCGATGCGTATGAGTATCTTGCCTATCTGTCGCGTGACAGGGTCAAAAACCAGCGTAGCCGCGAAGCCGAATACGGCACTATGGCATCGACCCGTGCCCGAAAGGTCTCCACCCTGCGCAGCTTTTATAAATATCTGACCGTCAAGGCAAAGCTCATTGACGTTAACCCATTGCAGGATCTTGACGTTCCCAAGATACCCAATAAGCTGCCGAGATATCTAACTCTGCCGGAGGCACAGGCTCTCCTCTCCTCTGTTGACGGAAAAAATAAAGAGCGCGACTACTGCATATTGTGTATATTTTTAAACTGCGGTCTGCGAATCTCCGAGATCGTCGGTCTGAACCTGTCTGATATTCGAACAGATCATATCAGAGTGTTCGGCAAAGGCAGCAAGGAGCGAATAATTTACATAAACGATGCCTGCGCAGATGCTATAAACCAATATCTCACAGTCAGAAAAAGCATTGCGGCTATTGATAAAAATGCACTTTTTCTCTCCAACAGACGTACAAGGATGAGCCGAGAGGCGGTGCACAGCATGGTGAAAAATTCTCTGCGCCGTGCGGGGCTGGATGCAGATAAATATTCATCGCATAAGCTCAGGCACACTGCGGCGACACTGATGCTGCAAAACGGCGTTGATGTGCGCACGCTTCAGGAGCTGCTGGGACACGATAATCTAAACACAACTCAGATATACACACACGTCGATAATACAGAGCTCAGGATAGCGGCTGAGGCCAATCCCCTCGCCCATTTTGAGCCTAAAAAAGACTAATGGCTCCAGAGCCATTAGTCTTTTGCCTTATTTCTCTTATTCGTCGGGTTCATTCTCCTGCTGCACCTCGGATGACGGCAGGCGCACAACGCTGAGTACACCGAGTATTGAAGCAGAGAAATCAAGCATAACTATAAACCAGAGCGTTACGCTGCCGGTGAGTGCAAGCACTACTAAAACAAGCTTTATTATTGCCGTGAACAGAAGATTTTCAGTCGATAGCCGTTTTACCATATGCGCTGCTGTGTATACGACCGGCAGTCCGAAAATACCGACGTTGCTCATCAGCATATCAGCGCAGTCGAACGACGAGCCGACTCTTGCATCTATATCGGCGGCTGTGTGATATTCAAGTGCCTCTGCACTTATGTACATAAGCTTTTCGTCAGGTGCAAGCTGTGCCCTGCACTTTTGAATGATATCAGATTTTTCACTGAAATTGCATTCATAGTGCAGCTGATCTACATTGAGCGCCTTGGCGAGCTTCTCGCTAACGTCTCTGCCGTCCTCGGTAACAAGAACGCTGCTGATGCCGCCTAAAGCGGCAAGATCGGAGATAACGCTTTCTGCGTAGGGATTGAGTTTTTCCTTTAGAGTCAGGCTTCCGGCATATCTTCCGCCTATCGAAAGATAAAGAACATAGCCTCCCCTTCTGTCCGCATCGGGTATCGTGATCCCCTTTGCATCGAACAGCTCGAGCGTTCCGAGAAGTATATGCCTGCCGCGCAGGAGTATCTCCATTCCGCAGCCCGGTATATCTCTGAAATCTGATATGTATGACGGAATTATATCTCCGCCGTATGCGCTGACGATAGGCGCGGCAAAGCGCTGCTCGGATGAATACGCGGTATAGGCCGCGAGCATCAGGAAGCTTTCGTTATCCAGTATCGGCGAATTGAGCGTAGTGAGCTTCGGGGCTCCGTCCGTGAAAACATCGGCCTTATCGTATATAACGGAAGCAAGCTTTTCCATGTTTTCAAGTGCATTTGCGTTTTTGACGTAAACTCCGTACTCCGCTGAACGGCTGATGCCGGCAAGCGAATATACGGGCAGCGCCGCCAGCGCCGACACTGGGACGGCTGCTGCGATGAGCATACAGCCGCGGCGAATACTCATAAGATAAGTCATGTCCGTAATAGACGGCACGACGGCGGCATATATGATGCCAACTATGAAGGCTGCCTTCGAAAACAGCTCAAAATACGGCAAATATCTTGTCATAGCTGAGTTTTCCGAGCTTGCCGGACTGCTGAGTATGCTCCTGAGGAGAAGGCTCCCTTCCCTGTCGCCGGCGGAAACAGCATCGTAAAATCCATGCTTGGTTTTTCTTATGACGAGCTTCAGGCAGGTGCGCCCTATCTGATAGATAGCGAGCATAACTATTGTTTCGGTATAGCAACCGATGCAGAAGCACGCGACAGCACATAAGCAGAGCAGGAGCTGATCGTTGAGGTAATCCTTTTTCCTGAGGATTTTTTCAACAGCGGTCAAAGCTATGTCCACTCCGCTTATGAGCGCGGCAAATACAAGTATAAGCACGGCAGTGAAGGCAGATGCATCGATCGAATACGCCAGTATCAGCAGCAGGACAGACAACAGCGCCCTGAGGACAGTTATTATATCCTGCCCATAGCCCCTGCCTGCACTGTGCTTTTTTGATGAACGTGTCTGAGCCATTGCAGCACCTCCCTGCTGAGTTTAAAAAGCTGGGTATTAAGCCTTGCCGTCGCAGCCGAGAACGTCGGTGATCTTGTGAGCTACCATATCCTTTATCGCGGCTCTTGCGGGCTTGAGATACTGTCTGGGGTCAAAGTGATCGGGATGATCGTTGAAATACTTGCGGATGGTCGCTGTCATTGCAAGACGAAGGTCGGAGTCGATGTTTATCTTGCAGACTGCCATGGATGCAGCCTTGCGGAGCTGATCTTCGGGAACACCGATGGCACCGGGCATATTGCCGCCGTTTTCGTTTATGAGCTTTACAAACTCCTGAGGGACGGACGATGAGCCGTGCAGAACTATCGGGAAGCCGGGCAGACGGCGCTCGACATCCTCGAGAATATCAAATCTCAGCTGGGGCTTGGTGCCGGGCTTGAACTTATAAGCACCGTGCGATGTACCGATGGCTATTGCCAGCGAGTCGCAGCCTGTACGCTCGACAAATTCCTGAACGTCCTCGGGACGTGTGTAGGAAGAATCCTCAGCCTTTACGTTAACCTCGTCCTCTATGCCGGCAAGCGTACCGAGCTCAGCCTCGACGACAACGCCGTGATCGTGTGCGTATTCAACTACCTGACGGGTAAGTGCAATATTGTCGTCAAAGGATTTTGAGGATGCGTCTATCATAACCGAGGTGAAGCCGCCGTCTATGCAGGACTTGCAGAGCTCAAAGCTGTCGCCATGGTCAAGGTGAAGCGCTATGGGCAGCCCGGTCTCTTCGACTGCCGCCTCAACGAGCTTTATAAGATAGGTGTGGTTTGCATATGCGCGTGCACCCTTGGATACCTGAAGAATAAGCGGAGCCTTGAGATCCGCCGCGGCTTCGGTGATACCCTGTACGATCTCCATGTTGTTCACGTTGAATGCACCGACAGCATATCCGCCCTTATAGGCCTTTTCAAACATTTCACTTGTTGTTACGAGTGGCATAATATTTCCTCCTGTCAGAAAAATAGTGAAATTGTACAATTTTTAAATAACTTTTAAAAATCATATTTATTATAAACCAAAACCATGTTATAATCAATAATCATTATATAATGGAGGCAAAGTTTTGGACAAGTTTTTTGATTCCGCACTGGTTGGTGCCTGTATATTCGGTCAGTCGGGCGGCCCGACGGCAGTTATCAACGCAAGCGCGTACGGAGTGATCAGGACTGCACTCGACAGCGACGTTATAACAAATGTCTACGGTGCAGCCTACGGCATTCAGGGCGTACTTAAGGACGAGCTCTACGATATGGGCGAGGAGGAGGATTATGAGCTCAAGCTCCTTCTCAACACACCGTCATCGGAGCTGGGATCCTGCCGGTACAAGATGGCAGACCCCGAGGTCGATGATACGGATTACAAAAGGATACTTGAGATATTCAAGAAATACGATGTAAGGTACTTTTTCTATAACGGCGGCAACGATTCCATGGATACCTGCAACAAGATAAGCAGATACATGGAAAAGGTCGGCTATGACTGCCGCGTCATGGGTGTCCCCAAGACCATCGACAACGACCTGTTCGGCACCGATCACTGCCCCGGCTTCGGCAGTGCAGCAAAATTTATCGCTACCTCCTGCATGGAGATCGGCAAGGATACCGACGCATACGACACCGATATGGTGACGGTCGTCGAGATAATGGGTCGTCACGCCGGCTGGCTCACGGCATCGGCTGCACTTGCAACGGAATACGGCAACGGCTGCGGTCCCGATCTTATATACCTGCCGGAGCGTGATTTTGACCTCGACCGTTTTGCAGATGATGTTGCCAAGATCAGAAAGCAGAAGCGCAATGTGCTTGTCGCTGTTTCCGAAGGACTTCATTATGCCGACGGCTCGTTCGTATCCGAGGCAAAGGTATCCGGAACAGACGGCTTTGGCCACGCGCAGCTCGGCGGTCTGGCAGTAAAGCTTGCAAATTATCTGAAAGAGCGCCTTAACCTCAAAAAGGTTCGCGGCATCGAGCTGAGCCTTCTCCAGCGCAGCGCGGCGCATATTGCCTCCGCCGTGGACGTTGAGGAAGCCTTTAATGCCGGCAAATTTGCAGTAGAGTCTGCCGTTGCCGGCGCAACAGGCCAGATGGTAGCCTTTGAGCGTGATGACAGCGAGGGGCTGTATTCCTGCAAGCCCGTTCTGCTTTCGCTCAACAGTGTTGCAAACTTCGAAAAGAAGGTTCCTCTCGAGTGGATAACAGAGGACGGCAATTATGTCACAAACGAATTTATAAATTATGTTCTCCCGCTTATTCAGGGCGAACCGAAGATCACAAGAAGCAATTCCCTCCCCCGCTACGCACGTCTTAAAAAGGTAATGGCAAAGTCAAAGGATGAAGTAACGGTCGAGTAAAAAACATCTTGTTCTGTTTTGCAGCTGTTGTTTTAGCTAAATTAGCTAAAACAACAGCTGATTTTTTAATAAATTTAGGCAGAGCTTGTGCAAAGCGACATAAAGTTTTCGTTAAGATTCGCTGAAGCTATAGCCAAGCAGAATATTGTGTGGTAATATGCTTGTATTATTTTTTGGAGGGATAGAAATGCAGAAAAAAAGTAAAATCAATTTAGCCGGCTGGATCATTATAGCAATGTTTGCCGGTATCGCACTCGGCTTCGTGTTCCTTCTGGCAGCGCCGGAGAGCACATTTACGACCGAGTATCTCAAGCCCTTCGGAACGATATACATAAACCTGCTCAAGTTCATGGTCGTTCCCGTCGTTCTGTTCTCGATCTGTGACGGTGTCGTTTCGCTCAACGACCTCAAGCGCGTCGGCAGCATCGGTGCAAGAACCTTCATTTACTACATGTGCACGACCGCGATTGCAGTCGTCATCGGTCTTGTTGTCGTCAACCTCTTCAAGGGCTACTTCCCTGTTCTCGATTCGAGCGTTACCGACTCTCTTGAGTACACGGCCA
This sequence comes from Collinsella aerofaciens, assembly GCA_963633225.1. Taxonomy (GTDB): domain Bacteria; phylum Bacillota; class Clostridia; order Oscillospirales; family Oscillospiraceae; genus F23-B02. The sequence continues at coordinate 69,370 of CAVGXR010000042.1, read as the reverse complement.
ACGAAACTCCCAAGGTCATGGACGTTATTGTGGGCATCTTCCCCGATAACCTTCTCAAGCCCATGGTCAATATGGATATGCTTCCCGTTATCGTAATTTCGATATTCTTCGGTGCAGGCATCCTCGCTGCCGGCGAAAAGGGCAAGAAGATCGGCGACTTTGTAAACTGCATGAACGAAGTCACAATGAAGATCCTCATGATGATCATCAACCTCACCCCGATCGGCGTATTCTGCCTTATGGCTGACGTTGTCGCAGTAAACGGTGCGAAGGTCGTGGGATCTCTGGCACTTGTCATCGGCGTTGCCTACATCGGCTACATCCTGCATGTACTTATCGTATACGGTATCAGCATCAAGTTCCTGTCCCGCATGAGCCCCATTGCCTTCTTCAAGGGTCTTGCTCCGGCAATGCTCACGGCATTCACCACCACCTCGTCGAATGCAACGCTCCCTGTTAATATAGAGTGCTGCAACAACATGGGTGCAGAGCCCGAGATCAGCTCCTTCGTTCTGCCTCTGGGCGCAACGATCAACATGGACGGTACTGCTATCTATCAGGCAGTCTGCGCCGTGTTTATTGCCTGCTGCTACGGCGTTGACCTCACTCTCGGCCAGATGGCAATGATCGTTCTCACCGCAACTCTCGCCTCCGTAGGTACTGCGGGTATCTCCGGCGCAGGCATGATAATGCTCTCCATGGTCCTTCTGTCCGTCGGTCTGCCTGTTGAAGGCATTGCGATCGTTGCAGGTGTCGATAAGCTCTTCGACATGGGCCGTACAACGCTCAACATCACCGGCGACGCTACCGCAGCAATGTGGATCTCCAGAGTCGAGCGCGAGAAGAAGGCTGCAAAGGCAGCAAAATAAGCGTAATAAGCTCAATATAAACTTTATCCCCCATCTTACGATGGGGGATTTTTTCATCAGCCAAAGGCAGGGTTTACGGCATAAAAGTTCTTTGAATCGAGCTTTTCAACAGCATTTCTGAGCCCCTCGCCGAAGCGCTGATAGTGTACGACCTCGCGCTCACGCAGGAATTTTATAACGTCGTTAACGTCGGGATCGTCGGAGAGCCGCAGAATGTTGTCATATGTTGTGCGCGCCTTCTGCTCTGCAGCCATATCCTCGCTCAGGTCGCTTATAACATCGCCTGTTACCTGCATCGTGGCCGCAGTCCACGGCGTTCCTGAGGCAAACTGAGGGTAAACTCCGGCTGTGTGATCCACAAAATAAGCCTCAAAGCCGCCCTTTTTGATCTCCTCCGGCGTCATTTTCCGTGTTAGCTGATGCACGATCGTTGCAATCATTTCAAGATGTCCGAGCTCCTCGGTTCCTATATCGGTAAGCAAGCCCTTGAGCTCGGGATACGGCATACTGTAGCGCTGGCTCAGATACCTCAGCGACGCTCCGAGCTCACCGTCGGGGCCGCCGTACTGAGTGATGATGAATTTCGCAAGCGCAGGGTTTGGATTCGCTATCTTTACGGGATATTGCAGCTTTTTCTGATAAATAAACATACTCAGCCCTCCATCTTCACGCTGTAATCCCAAGGCCACGGGTTCTTGAGCCATGTGTAGCTCTGAGCCTTGCCGAGATCGGCGTGGGTCAGCGGCCCGTATAGCTTTACATATTTTTCTCTTGCTGTATCGGCCAGTGAAACTACGCTTTTATATAATTCAAACGCTTCCTCGTCGTCAGAGTGCGTATCAAGGTACAGCGAAAGCTCGTGGGCGACAAAATCGAGCGCCATCAGCTCGCCTAATGGAGTGCCGGTAATATCTCCGGCGTTGACCATATTCATAAACGGCAGGTCGAGTCCGGGAAAAAGCGTTCCGCGGCTGAGTGCCTCGGACTTATTATACATGGGCTTTGCCGACTGCTGCATCGGCACATAGGCCATTGCAAGCGGTGCACACGCAGAAAGCGTGCCCTCCTTGCAGCCGCAGGTTTTGTTGTTTTCATCCATCGTGCAGTCCTCCTTTGCAAGCTTATTATATTGCCGAACGCACACGGATGTGAAAACTGTAAGAGCCGATCCTCAGGCCGGCTCTTACAACTATTTTATCATCTCGTTGAATTGCTCCTCGTTTATTATATTTATTCCGAGGTCTGTTGCTTTTTTTAGCTTGCTGCCGGCATTTTCGCCGGCGAGGACATAGCTGGTTTTCTTTGAAACCGAGGACGACGCTTTTCCGCCGTAGCTTTCTATTATGGCAGCTGCTTCATCGCGCTTATAGCCGCTCAGCTCGCCGGTAAGGACAAATGTCATACCGGCAAAGCGGGTATCCTTCACAGTATCGACGCTCTCAAACGACACACCTGCTTCGCGCAGCAGCTTTATCTGATGCTGAGACTGCGGAAGCGAGAACCATTCGATTATGAAGTCTGCCGTTATCGCTCCGATATCGGGGACATTTGTCAGCTCCTCCTGCGTTGCCTGCATCAGCTTATCGAGTGTGCCGAAATGCACTGCCAGCGTTTTTGCAGCCTTCTGCCCCACCTGCCTTATGCCGAAGGCGCAAAGCAGCCTTGCAAGACCGGCGTTTTTGCTTTTTTCAATTGCTCCGATGAGATTTTCGGCAGATTTTGTGCCCATGCGCTCAAGCCCGGCAACGGACTGCGCGTCGAGCGAATATAGCTCTGCGGGGCTGCCGACAAGCCCGCTGTTTATGAGCGACTGGCACACGGAAATGCCGAGCCCTTCTATATCCATAGCCTCGCGTGAGGCAAAATGCGCAAGATTTCTAAGCCTCTGCGCCGGACACTCGGGGCTTGTGCACCGCAGCGCAGCACCGTCAGGGTCACGCACGACCGGCGCACCGCACTCGGGGCAGAACTCGGGCATTTTAAACGGAACTGTGTTCTCCGGCCGCTTATCCTTATTGACCGACAACACCTCGGGGATTATCTCCCCCGCCTTTTGGACGAGCACCGTATCGCCTATGCGAATATCAAGCCTGTCTATGTTGTCCTGATTGTGAAGCGTAGCATTGCTGACCGTCGTTCCGGCAAGGCGCACGGGTTCAATGACGGCTTTCGGTGTCAAAACACCAGTTCTTCCGACCTGAACTGCGATATCGACTACGCGGCTTTCCTTTTTCTCGGGCGGATACTTGTATGCGACTGCCCAGCGCGGGAATTTTGCCGTGCTGCCAAGCATTTTACGCTGCGAAAGGGAGTTTATTTTTATGACTGCGCCGTCGATATCATAGGCAAACTCGCCGCGTGAAAGACCTATCTGATCAATACGCTCGCAGCATTCGCCTATCGTGGCACACAGCTTGTACGGCACAACGGGAAAGCCCATATGCTTCATGGCATCGAGAGTGTCAGAGTGTGTTTCATAGGGCTCACCGTCTGTATACTGCATGTTGAAGCACACGATATCGAGCTTGCGTGAGGCTGCGACCTTTGGGTCGAGCTGTCGGATCGAGCCCGCTGCGGCATTGCGCGGATTGGCAAGCAGCGCCTCGCCGTTTATCTCCCTTTCGGCGTTGAGCTCACTGAACACAGCCTTGGACATATATACCTCGCCGCGGACTATGAGATGCGCCGGAGCGTCAAGAATATGCATAGGCAGGCTTCTGACAGTGCGCAGATTTTCGGTGACATCCTCGCCGGTAAGACCGTCGCCACGAGTTGCACCGCGCACAAAATACCCGTTTTCATACTCTAAGGACATAGACAGTCCGTCTATCTTAGGCTCTACGCAAAACGCTCTGTCGCTGCCGAGCGCCTGATCCATACGCTCGCCAAAGGCTCTCAGCTCATCAAATGAGAACACGTCGCTCAGGCTTTCAAGGGGCACCTGATGCTTCACGGGCGTAAACTGCGACAAAGCCTTTCCGCCCACCCTCTGCGTCGGAGACGTGGGCGTTATGAGCTCGGGATGCTCCTCTTCGAGCTTTATGAGCCTTACCATGAGCATGTCATAGTCGTAGTCCGATATTACCGGCGCGTCGTCAACGTAATACAGTCTGTTGTGATATTCGATTTCTTCTCTGAGCTTTTCTATCTCTTTTTTAGCGTCCATACTCAGTTCTCCATGTTCATATATGTGTCTGGCACCTTACCGACGATAACGGTATCTGCGATGATAACCTCTGTCATGGTCGATGCGCTCTCCGTTCCCCACGGGATAAGGATATCTATGTCTATCGTTACATCAAGTACAAGCTGATATTTTGCCTGATTTATGCCGCAGGAGACGATCTCGTTGCGGAAATCGACCCTTGACGAGGTCAGCATGATTATCTGAACCTTGACATCTGGACCTTTATTCAGCAAAAGATTAAGCCCAGTTAGATTGCCGAGAGGTATCCCGACGCTTATAACTCCGTTGTCAGTGGATTCAATAACGCAGTTGAGTATATCCGTGGACAGTGCATTTATGTGCGCCATGTCGCTAGTTATGGCCGTCACGCTGCCGTCACTGCCCTTTTCGAGGTTTATAAAATAATCAAAGCCGTAAACACCGCGGCCTATCACGCTGTTTATCGAGTCATTGACCGTTTTCGTTACGATATCCGTAGCGTCAGAAACGGCGATCTGCGCCGATAAGTTCCCCAAAAACCAGCTTATTACCGTGCACAGAGCCAGTACGAGCGGAATAAAGAATCCAAGACCGGCAGCTCTTCGCCTGTGGCTTCCTCCGTCACGCTGTCTGTCGTATATCGGCCTTCTGCGCCGGAGAAAACACATGAGATCACCCCATGTATTATATGCTTTTTTCAGCTCAGCATTTCATTAACTGCCATCATTATGCCGAGCTTGCCGGATTCGTAGGTTATGCCGCCCTGAACATACAGAGTGTACGGCTCACGCATCGGACCGTCTGCGGAGAGTTCTATGGAAGAGCCCTGAACAAAGGCTCCCGCTGCCATAATGACGGGCACATTATAGCCCGGCATCTGCCACGGCTCGGGTGTCACATACGAATCAACAGGAGCTCCAGCCTGAATCCCGCGGCAGAATTTTTTCATGTTTCCTTCGTTCTTGAGCGTTACCATCTGAATAATATCGTTTCGGCTCTCTTCGGGTGACGGTGATGATTCAAAGCCTGCCTTTTTCATCATTGCCGAGCAGAAGGTCATTGTTTTCAATGCCTGTGCAACGACATGCGGTGCCATGAAAAAGCCCTGAAACAGCAGACGGTTGTTGCCGAGCGTAGCGCCGCATTCGCCGCCGATGCCCGGAGTTGTCAGCCGCATGGCAGCGTTTTCGACAAGCTCTTTTCTGCCGGCTATGTAGCCGCCTGTAGGTGCAAGACCGCCGCCGGGGTTTTTTATGAGCGAGCCCGCCATGAGGTCAACACTGTATTCCGTGGGCTCGTGCTCGCCGGTAAACTCGCCGTAGCAGTTATCGACCATGACTTTAACATCAGGTGCTGTGCTCTTTACAGCCGCGCATATCTGACCTATCTCTTCGGCAGAGAGCGCCCTGCGGTTATCATAGCCTCTTGAGCGCTGGATGAGAACAGCGGCAACGCTTTTATCCGCAAGCGCGGCCTTTATGCCCTCAATATCCGGCTCACCGTCCTTGAGATCGACCTGCTTGTAGCCTATTCCGTAGAATTTGAGTGAGCCGTGGCAATTACCCTCTATGCCGATGGCGTTTCTGAGCGTATCATAAGGAAGCCCAGTGACGGAAAGCAGAGTATCTCCGGGCTTGAGAAGAGCAAAAAGCGCTGCCGAAAGAGCATGAGTACCGTTTACAAAGCCGATGCGCACAAGCGCAGACTCTGTGCAGAACACCTGTGCATACACCTTGTCGAGCACTTCCCTGCCCATATCGTCATAGCCGTAGCCGCTTGTTCCTGCAAAGCAGGAGTCGGACACCCTGTTATCCTGAAACGCGGTCATCACCTTGCGCGTGTTGAGCATTGCTATGCGGTCGATGCGCTCAAACTGTGGCTTGATCTCCTCCTCGGCTTGACGGGCAAGCTCATATACCTCTGGCCTTATATCATTTACGTTCATTATTTTAAAGCTCCATAACTATTTGTTTAAAGTATTTGCCGCGTTCCATGAAGTTTTTAAACTTGTCAAAAGCGGCACATGCAGGGGAAAGCAGCACCGTGTCGCCCTCCTGCGCGGCGCTTGCAGCTGCAAGCACCGTTTCCTTAAAATCATCTATCTTCTCTATCGGCAGGGCTCCGTCGTAATACTTTGAATTTACAACGGCCTCGTATATCTTTTCCGTGGTCGCGCCTGTTAGATACAGTCTCTTTACATGCAGGCAAATCTCGTCGCCAAGCTCGTCAAAGGGTATGTGCTTATCGTAGCCGCCTGCAATGAGGATGGGCTTCGTTTTCAGTGCGTGCAGACCCGCAGCAGTGCGCGTGGGACTTGTACCGATGGAGTCGTTTATAAACGTAACCCCGTCCTTTATCCTCACCTGCTCGAGCCTGTGCTCAACGCCTGCAAAGCTCTTAGCAACTGCTATGCATGTATCGTCGTCAACATATCCGTCGGTTGCCGCAAATGCTGCCATATAGTTTTCAAGATTGTGCGTTCCGGGCAGCTTTATATCGTCAGCGGCCATAATGCAGGCTGCTTTGCCGTCATGCACGCGATATATGATGCCGTCTGCGCAGTAAACGCCATTATCCGGCCTCGCAGTGCGGCTGAAGTACGATATATCTGACTTGGCTTTTCCGGCGTAGTATTCAGAAAACTCGTTTTCGCGGTTGAGGACAAGCCGGTCGTGTGCGTCCTGATTGGCAAATATTGCGCTTTTTGCATCAATGTAATCCTGATAATCCTTGTGCTTATCAAGGTGATTTGGAGAAATGTTGGTTATGACGGCAACGTTTGGCTTGCAGACCATGCTGTGCAACTGGAACGAGCTGAGCTCGAGAACCGCGAAATCATCCCTGCTCATACTGTCAACGTCGCACAGAAGCGGTCTGCCGATATTTCCGCCGAGGTGGACGGTATATCCCTGATCCTTCAAAAGCTCGGATATGATGGTCGTTGTTGTCGTTTTACCGTCGCTGCCGGTCACGGCAAATATTCTGCACGGGCAGAGCTTCATAAAAAGCTCCATCTCGCTTGTGAGCTCGGCTCCGCGGTTCACGGCAGCCTGCAAATGCCCGTCAAATGGCATAAGGCCGGGCGTGCGGAAAATAAGGTCAAAATCAAGATGCTCGAGATAATCCTCGCCGAGGCAGAATTTTGCGCCGAGCTCTGACAGTGCAGCATACTCATCGCCCAGCTCCTGCGCACTGCGCTTATCACAGGCAGTTACATCGCAGCCGGAAGCCAGCAGCTTTTTTATAAGCGGCGTGTTGCTCACACCGATACCGATAACGCCTATGCGCTTGTGCTTTATCTTTTCAATATATTCATTCAAGGTCATATTTTTAACCTCCAGTCAATTTATTCATTATACGGCTTTTTGCGTACAAAGACAAGAAATTTCTATTGACTTGGACGGATATAATGGTTAAAATATTTAGCTGAGTGAGCCGAACGACCGCGGGCGCAATCCGAAAGGAAGCGCGTGAGGAAAGTCCGGGCTCCATAGGGCAAGGATAGCGGGTAACGCCCGCCAGGGGTGACCCTCGGACAAGTGCAACAGAAATATACCGCCGAGAGATCGGTAAGGGTGGAAAAGTGAGGTAAGAGCTCACTCGCCGCATGGAGACATGTTGGTGCTGTAAACTCTATCCGGAGCAACGCCGTGGGAGGACATGTGATCGGCCCGATCGTCCTCAGGGGGCGGCTTGAGCCTGCCGGCAACGGCAGGATTAGATAGATGGTCGTTTAAGACAGAACCCGGCTTACAGACTCGCTCATTTATATAAGAAAAACCGCCGTGTCAGGCGGTTTTTCTTTATTCCCATTTTGCCCATACGTCGGGGGCATAGCCGGCTGTGGCCTGCTTTCCGTTGCGGACAATGGGGGTTTTTATGAGCCATGGGCACTCAAAAAGCTTTTCAAGCTTTGCCTCGTTTGACGCAAGATACTGGATGAGCGGATAGTCAACATCGTCCTTGTTTATCATGGCCTCAAGACCTACGGCATTTTTGACTGAGCTGAGTTCTCCCCTGCTCATGCCGAATTTCATTATATCGACAAACTGGTATTTGATCCTGCGTTCTTTGAAATAGCGCTCGGCTTTTTTTGTATCAAAGCATTTGCTTTTGCCGAAGATCTGAATATTCACAGTGCTTTCTCCATGATCCTAAGAATATTGTTGCGGAAGATATCCTGAGCGAGCTTTTCGGTGTAATTGTGTCTGAGAAGCGTTTCATATATCCTGCCGAGATCCTGCACTCCGCGTATCCCCTTCGGAGGCTCCTCTATGCCGTCAAGATCACAGCCGAGAAATACGGCCTTTTCTCCGCCGAGTGACATGAAATGTTCAATGTGGGCAAAAACAGCGTCTATATCGCGTCCGAGGCCGAGAAATTCGGGATAGAGATTTATTCCCGCACCGCCTCCCTGCTTTACGAGCGCCGTAAACTGCTCGTCGCTGAGATTGCGCGGCACATTGCACAGAGCCTTTGCATCGGAGTGACCGGCTATTACGGGACGTGTGCTTATCTCGAGCGTATCCCAAAAGCCGCGCTCGGATATATGCGACATATCCAGCATTATGCCGAGCTCCTGTGCACGCACAGCAAAGCGTCTGCCCTGCTCTGTAAGCCCCGCTGCGCCGTCCATAGCTGCGCCGCACAGGGCATTATCGTGGTTCCACGTCATATGTACGATGCGCACACCCTGCCTGAAGGCAGCGTCTATATCCGCTATCTGCTCTGCGCCCTCTATGGATAGCAGAGCGGCAATCTTACCCTCGGCTTCGGCGGAAATTATGTCCTGAAAATTCAGACACAGCCTGACAATGTCTGAATTTTCTTTTATCTGCTCGTGAAAGTATGCAATCGAGATATCGGCAAATTTGACAGGCTCGGGATCGTCAACTGCACAGATGGCAAACACCTGTCCGGCCGGCGAATACTGCCCCAAGCGCTCAAGGTCTAAATGCATCGAATTTCTTCTGAGCGCTTCGCCGCGCTCACGTGCATGCGCTGCCGTGTCGCAATGGCAGTCAAACAGTGGTATATTCATCATACTTCGGAAATGAGCGGCAGTATCATCGGACTGCGCTTTGTCGTCTTATACAGATAGCCAGAAACATTGCTCTTTATGCGGCTTTTTATTGCCGACCAGTCCTTAACGCCGCTTTCCTCGCAGGCAGCAAGTGTTTCCTTGGTAACGCGCTTGAGCTCTTCAAGCATATCCTCGGCTTCCTTTACATAGACAAAGCCGCGTGTGAGTATCTCGGGATCGGACAAGAGCGCATTATCCCATGACGAGAGCGTAACGACGATGACTACCATGCCGTCCTCGGCAAGCCTGTGCCTGTCACGCATGACGACGCTGCCGACATCGCCTACACCCATACCGTCAACCATGACAGCGCCGGACTGGACAGCGCCGTTGAGCTTGATGCTCTTCTTTGAGATTTCAATGACCTTGCCGTTTTCGGCGATCACGACGTTCTTGGGCTCTACGCCCATAAGTTTGCCGAGCTCTGCGTGCTTTACGAGCATACGGTACTCGCCGTGGACTGGAATGAAGTACTTGGGGCGCACGAGGGCGAGCATCATTTTCTGCTCCTCCTGTGAGGCGTGGCCAGAGACGTGCAGCGCCGTGTTGCGGTCGTAGATGACCTCAGCTCCCTTGTGGAACAGCTCGTCAATGACCTTGCTTATCATATTTTCATTGCCCGGAATAGCCGAAGCGGATATTATGACCTTGTCTCCGGGACGAATGTTTATCTGCCGGTGCTCGGAAAAAGCCATGCGGTAGAGAGCGGACATCGTCTCTCCCTGAGAGCCGGTTGAAATGATAACCACCTTTTCGCTTGGAAGCTTGTTTATCTGCGCAAGATCCACAAGCACGTTATCGGGTGCATTAAGATAACCCAAAACCGTTGCGACGCGCAGAATGTTTTCCATACTGCGGCCTGTTATTGCTACCTTGCGCTTATATTTTGCCGCAACGTCGATTATCTGCTGCAATCTGTGGACGTTTGAAGCAAAGGTAGTGATAATTATGCGCTGATCACAGTTTTTAAACAGCATGTCAAAGGTCTCGCCGACCTTGCGCTCGGATGCGGACAGTCCGGGCTTTTCAACGTTCGTTGAATCGCTCATCAGAGCAAGCACGCCCTCGTTTCCGAGCTGGCCGAAGCGCGGCAGGTCAATGACCTTGCCCTGCACGGGCGTAAGGTCGATCTTGAAATCGCCGGTGTGGACTATCGTTCCGATAGGTGTTTTTACGGCAAGTGCAACAGCATCGGCTATGCTGTGGTTTACGGCTATGAACTCAATGCTGAAGCAGCCGAGGCGGAAGATATCGCCGGCCTTTCTTGTGAAGATCTGCGTATTGTACAGCAGATCGTGCTCCTCGAGCTTGAGCTCTATGAGTGCCGCCGTGAGCGGCGTTGCATATATCGGGACATTCAGCTCGCGTATAACATACGGGATTGCGCCGATGTGGTCCTCATGACCGTGGGTGATGATAATACCTCTGACCTTTTCGGCGTTGGCCTTGAGATACGAAATGTCGGGTATAACAATGTCGATGCCGTACATATCCTCGTCCGGAAAGCCGAGGCCGCAGTCTATAACGATTATATCCGTGCCAAATTCTATGGCTGTCATGTTCTTGCCGATCTCACCGAGACCGCCGAGAGGTATGATCTTGAGTTTATGCGTCATATATTAACCTCCAATATGAGTGATTATTTCCGAAAACGCAAAGCAAAGGGACTCTTGCGGCAAGTGCCCTGAAACGCAGCGTGCCGTTAAGCTTTCCCCCTCCGATATTCGGTATGTAATATTTTATGCTTTACAGGGATTATAACCCGTTTATCACATTTCAATTCGGCCCTCAAGGGCGCGAAGAAGCGTGGCATCATCGGCAAACTCCAGATTTGAGCCGACAGGGATGCCGTATGCAAGACGTGTTACCTTGACCTCAAAGGGCTTTAAAAGGCGCGAAATGTACATGGCCGTAGCCTCTCCCTCGGTATCGGGATTGGTAGCCATGATTATCTCCTTTATTTCGCTGTCATCGGCTGCAACGCGGCGGATAAGCTCGCTTATGCGTATATCGTCAGGTCCGACGTGACTTATGGGCGAGAGAACGCCGTGCAGAACATGATACACGCCGTTGTATTCATGGCTGCGTTCGATCGACAGCACGTCACGCGGCTCGGATACAACGCATACTATGCTCTTGTCGCGCTTTGCGCTTGCACACACTGAGCAGACCTCACCCTCGGTGAGGTTCTGACATATCTTGCAGCAGCAGACATTCTTTCTCGCTTCCAGAATGGCGTTTGCAAAGCTTTCCCCTTCGCCCTCCGGCAGAGCGAGAACGTGGAAGGCAAGACGCTGAGCGCTTTTGCGTCCAATCCCGGGGAGAGATGCAAATTTATCTATAAGGTTTTCAAGTGAAGCAGGGAAAAATGCCATTTAAGATATCTCCTATGCGTTTCTGATAGCGTCAATCTGCGACTTTCTGTCAGGCTTTCCGAAAACGGCGCTTCCGGCGACAAGTACGGTAGCTCCCGCAGCCTTTACGAGCTTTGCCGTAGCAGGGTCAACTCCGCCGTCTACCTCAAGCTCGCAGTCAAGACCGCGTCTGTCGATCTCATGCCGGAGCTCCGATATCTTGGGAAGCTGATCATGCATGAAGCTCTGGCCGCCAAAGCCGGGCTCAACAGTCATGACAAGAACCATGTCGAGCCTGTCGATAAACGGGTACAGAACGCTCGCCGGTGTTCTCGGCTTTACGGCAAGGCCAGCCTTTTTTCCGTTTTGCTTAACTATATCAATGGCATCTGATATGTTCTGATAGGAATCTGCCTCAACGTGAAGCATGACAAGATCAGCTCCGGCATCGCAGAATGCCTTTGCGTATCTGACAGGCTTATCTATCATCAGGTGAACGTCGAGAAACATATCGCTCATTTTGCGGACCGATTTCAAGACGGGAATGCCTATAGAGATGTTGGGCACAAAGAAACCGTCCATAACATCAAAATGGACATACTCAGCACCGGCAGAACGTATATCCTCGATCTCCGCTCCCAGCTTCGTGAAGTCGGCAGAGAGGATTGACGGAGCTATCTTTATCATATCTATAACCTCGAAAGACTTTTCGGCATAAAATATTGCAGCGGTAAAGTGCGCACAGCCGCTTTCATATACGGGGGGCGTACAGGAAAGGTACGCCCCCTGTCTGCGCACAATCCAATTTATTATACAACATTATTATAGAAATTACAAATATAAAATGCAAAAAAGCAGAAGAAAACATTCGTTTTCTTCTGCTTTTGCTCATAATTTATGCTTCAGGCAGCTTGCACACGTCTATCCACTCGAGAGCATTTGAATATTTGTACAGCTCGTCCAGATCAAGCTCTATGGCGCTGCTGCCGCTGCCGACTGCCGGAAAAACCGTGTCAAAGCGCTTGAGGCTTTCATCAAGATAGACATCTATCCCCTCGTTTATGCCGAAGGGACACACGCCTCCGACAGGATGCCCGACCAGCGTAAGCACCTCGTCGGGAGACAGCATTTTTGCTTTCATATGGAATTTTTCCTTGAACTTGTGGTTGTCTATCCTTGCGTCGCCGGCAGCCAGAATGAGGATGCAGCTGTCATCCTTCTTGAAGGACAGCGTTTTGGCTATTCTTGCGCCTTCAACGCCGAGCGCGAGCGCCGCGAGTTCTACCGTTGCGCTTGAGACGTCAAATTCACGGACGCGATCCTCCATGCCGAACTGTCTGAAATATGCTCTGCCTTTTTCTATTGACATGTCTTTTTCACCTTATTTGAGAATTATTTTGTTGAAGTTTTTCTTGCCGCGCCTGAGAACTATGCCGGCTCTGAGCTGCTCGGCACTGAAGGTCTTTGCGATATCACTGATCTTCTCATCGTCAGCGGAAACGCCGCCCTGCTGGACATTGCGGCGAGCCTCTGACTTGGAGGCGCAAAGGCCGCTGAGAACAAGAGCGGTCATGATATCGAGAGTGCCGTCTGTGAGCGAGGACTCGTCCACCTCGGTCGTCGGCATCTCGCCGGAAGCTGCACCGCCGAAGAGCGCCTTTGCGGAGGCCTCGGCCTTTTTTGCCTCCTCCTCACCGTGAACAAGGGCAGTGAGCTCATAAGCGAGGATCTCCTTGGCTCTGTTGAGCTGAGAGCCCTCCCAGCCGTCCATCTCGTTGATCTGCTCAAGCGGCAGGAAGGTAAGCATACGCAGGCACTTGAGAACGTCGGCATCATCGACGTTGCGCCAGTACTGGTAGAAGTCGTACGGCGAGGTCTTGTTGGGGTCGAGCCAAACTGCGCCGGCAGCGGTCTTGCCCATTTTCTTGCCCTCGGAATTTAAAAGCAGAGTTATGGTCATCGCGTGAGCATCCTTGCCGAGCTTGCGGCGGATGAGCTCTGTGCCGCCGAGCATATTCGACCACTGGTCGTTGCCGCCGAACTGCATGTTGCAGCCGTAGTGCTGGAACATGTAGTAGAAGTCGTAGCTCTGCATGATCATGTAGTTGAACTCAAGGAAGCTCAGCCCCTTCTCCATGCGCTGCTTGTAGCACTCTGCACGCAGCATGTTGTTGACGGAAAAGCAAGCGCCGACCTCGCGCAGAAGCTCAATGTAATTGAGCGGCTTGAGCCATTCGGAGTTGCGGAGCATGATAGCCTTGCCCTCTGAGAAGTCGATGAACTTTTCCATCTGCTTTTTGAAGCACTCGGCATTGTGTGCGATGGTCTCCTCGGTGAGCATCTGACGCATATCGGTTCTGCCGGAGGGGTCGCCGATAAGCGTTGTGCCGTCGCCGATAAGGGCTATTGGGCGGTTTCCGGCCATCTGAAGGCGCTTCATGAGGCACAGAGCCATGAAGTGACCAACGTGCAGAGAGTCGGCGGTGCAGTCAAAGCCTATATAGAATGTGGCCTTGCCATTGTTTATCATTTCCTTTATCTGATCCTCATTGGTTACCTGAGCGATAAGCCCTCTTTCGACCAGTTCTTCATAAATGCCCATCAAATTTTCTCCTTTTCAATTATATCTTCGGCTGTTTTAGCCATGAATGCTATTATTTCGCTGCAATTTATATTTCCCTTGAGGTCTGCACAGCGTACATGAGAGTATTTTTCCCGTGCAATGCCGACGCACTGCTTTGCAATAGCCGCAATCCTGTCCTTTGCCTCGGTATCCTGCCCGTCGTTAAACGGGAAAACAAGCCCCTCAGCCATGACTGCTCCGGCGATCGCGCCGCAGAGCTCACCGCTTCTTGCACCGCCGCCGAAGCCCGCCGACAGTGCGAGCGCCGTTTTTTCGTCCATTCCGGTATACTCGCAGCAGGCGGCAAACACCGACTGCGCACAGTTAAATCCGTTTGCATGATAGTTCAATGCTTTTTGTCCGATATCCATAGCTTCCCTCCTGTAAAAAAAGCCCCCTGTCCTAAGACAGAGGGCGTTAAAAACGCGGTACCACCTCTATATGCTCTCTCCTCACGGATAAAGCCTCGGTGAGTTCGTGACTCATGCGCTGTATCGGGCGCACCCGTCATCGCCTACTGAAAGCTTCAGCGAGCCGCTCCGAGCCGTATTCATTCATCCTTGCTCTCCCCTTTTCAGCAAACAGGGTCTCTCTGCGCAGCTAAAATGAACTACTCCTGCTCTTCATCGCGTTATCGAAGCAGATTATACTAAACTATTTACATCTTGTCAACTTATATTTATCCGCCGCCGCAAGCTGCTCTTCTGCTCCCGCAAGCGTGGTTTCTGTGACGACATCGCCGCCGTACAGCCGTGCAAGCTCCATGCGCCTGCCCTGACGGTCAAGCTCCTTTACCACAGTGAAGGTCTTTCCGCTGCGCTCGGCCTTTTCGATCTTATCATGACAGTCTGCCAACGCAGCTATCTGCGGCAGATGCGTTATGCACAGGACCTGCTTGCCGCGTGAAAGATCGCTCATCTTCTCTCCAACGCGCTGAGCGGCTATGCCGGACACGCCGGTGTCTATCTCGTCAAACACCATTGTCTCGATCGGGTCATTATCGGAAAAGGCCGTTTTCATTGCAAGCATTATGCGGCTGAGCTCGCCGCCTGAGGCTATCTTCGATATGCGCCCGAGCTCCATACCGGCGTTTGCGGATATGAGAAAGCGCACAATGTCGGCTCCCGTGCGGTCAAAGCCGAGCTCGTTCCCGACAGGCTCGACGGAGACCTTGAAGCGAACCGAGGGCATACTGAGATCTCGAAGCTCACTGCAAATGCGCTCCTCAAGCTTTTTTGCGGCCTCCCTGCGGCTGTTTGTCAGCGCAGCTGCCTTTTTGGCGCAGTTATCTCTGTGCTCCTTTAGCTGACGCTCGAGCTTTTTTAACATATCGTCGGAATATTCGAGCATTGAAAGCTCTTTCCTGCTGTCATCAAGCAGCTTCAGCATTCCCGCTTCATCGGTATTATATTTTCGGCTCAGGCGTTTTAAAAGTGCCGTGCGCGTTTCAATGCGGTCATATTCGTCGGGAGAAAATTCAAGACCGTCGCGGAAATCGCGTATACGCTCGGCAGCATCGTATACGAGCGCGGAGGCGCTGCCGAGAATATCGGCTGTCTCGCGCAGACCGTCGGATATGGAGGCGGCGCGGCTGACAAGAGCGGATGCCTCGTCAATGAGCGATGCGGCATTTTCGTCGCAGGCGTAGAGCGCACTGTAGGCTCCGTCGAGCGCCTCGGTGAGCTTTTCGGAGTTTCGAAGCAGCTCGCGGCGGGCTATGAGCTCGTCCTCCTCGCCCACTCTGAGCTGAGCGTTTTCAAGCTCTTCGATCTTATATCTCAGACTGTCGGCAAGGCGCTCCTTTTCAGCCTCATCCATAGAAAGCCTGTCCATTTCGCGCTTGCATGAGACATATTCCTTATATGCCACGGCAAAAAGCGAGCGCTCTTTATCGGTCTTTCCGAAGCCGTCGAGATAAGCAAGGTGCGAGGCCTCGTCCATCAGCTGACGACCGTCGTTCTGGCCGTGTATATCAAGCAGCAGTGAGCCGAGCTGCCTTAGCTGCGATACAGTCACGGGATTTCCGCACACACGGCAGTTGTTTTTGCCGTCTGCGGATATCTTGCGCCGGATGATTATCTCGTCCTCCGGCTCAAAATCATTTTCTTCAAACCATTCTGCTGCGGCATCAGTTTCAAAAACTGCCGACACGACACCGTATTCAGCGCCGCTGCGTACAAGCTCGCGGCTCGTGCGTGCACCGAGGACGGCGGAAAGAGAGTCAACGATGATAGACTTGCCAGCGCCGGTTTCGCCCGTCAGCACGGTAAGGCCGCTGCCGAACTCGATATCCGCCTTTTCAATTACAGCAATATTTTCAATATGCAGCTGTGTAAGCATGGGATACCCCTTTATCAGAACATTTCATCTATCTCGTGGCAGAGCTCTTCTGCCGCCTTGTTATCCTTCATTGCCAGAAACGCAGTATCATCGCCGGCAAGAGTGCCGACAAGAGTGTCGATATGCATAGAGTCGAGCGTTGAGCAGGCTGCCGATGCAAGGCCGGGCAGCGTTTTTATGACTATTATATTCTGCGCTACCGCATAGGAGGTCACACCCTCGCGGAATATTTTGCGCAGCCGCATCACCCTGTCATTATTGCGCGATTTACCGCTGACAACATAGTGATATCTTCCGTTACTGCCGAGCTCCTTTACAAGGTGCAGCTGCTTTATATCTCTTGAAAGCGTTGCCTGAGTGCTGGGAATGCCGTGCTCGGCAAGCGCCTGAATAAGCTGGGCCTGCGTCTCGATCTCCTGCTCGGAAATTATCTTGAGAATAACGCTTTGTCTTGAATCCTTCAACTGATTGTCCCCCTTCAGTCAACCCTGTATTGCAGCTTGTCAAAGGTAGAATCGTAAAAGCTGCGCTCTCCGAGGTAGATGAGATTTGCTACCTTCATAGATCTGCTTACGATAACGATATCCTCGTTTACAAGCTCAAAGCCGTCGGTTCCGTCAACGGATACATAGGCTCGTCTGTCATGCAGCTTTTCTGCCATTACGCTTATTTTATGTTCGGATGACAGAACGAAGCTTCTTGCTCCGATATAGTGTGCGCATATTGGCGATACTATGAGATTTTTTGCCTCCGGCTCGACTATAGGGCCTCCGGCGGACATGGAATAGCCCGTAGAGCCGGTTGGTGTTGATATGATTATGCCGTCGCCGGAATAGCTCATGATGCGCTCCTTGTCGCACCATGCGGTGAGCTTTATGCAGTCGCCCATGCCGTGGATCACGGCATCGTTAAGACCGACATCGGCATAGATGACCTCTCCGTCTCGGATAAGCTCAACATCTATCATCATTCTGAAGCTTGATGAATAGTTTCCGGCTGCGGCATCGAGTATGCCGTCTATATCCTCGGGCTCGAGCGAGGCCATAAAGCCCTTCGTTCCGAGATTTATGCCGAGCATCGGAATCTCGGTGTGATTAAGATATCTTGCCGTGTGCAGAATGGTCCCGTCACCGCCGATAACAATGAACAGATCGGCGCATCCTGCTACCTTGCTCCATGCCGTAAGCTCCACGTCACAGGGGATAACGGTTGTATCATGCGCACCGAACACCGGACAAACGGCGGTTTTATAGCCGTTTTCCTGCAGTATAGCTTTTGCCTTTTTTGTAAGCTCAAGTCCGCAATCCCTGTACGGGTTCGGACACAGTACGATAAGTTTAGCCATTTTGACCTCACAGTTTTTCGTGCGAGGCATCAACAACTGCCTGCGCATCTATGATGGGTGCATCAAATTTGCCTTTTTTCATGAAGCACAGATACTCTCTGTTGCCCTCAGGACCCTTAATGGGAGAAAAATCAAGCCCCATGACCGTCATGCCGACGCTCGGCGCAAAATCCAAAATGCTTTTAATGACGGCAAGGTGGACATTTTTATCGCGGACAACGCCCTTTTTGCCGACCTCTTCCCTGCCCGCTTCAAACTGAGGCTTTATAAGGCAGATAAGCTCGCCCTCATCCTTCAGAAGCGAGCACACAGCGGGAAGCACCAGCTTTATAGATATAAACGAAAGATCCATTACCGCCATGTCGAGCGCTTCGGGTATCTGCTCAGAGCTTATGTATCTTATATTCGTGCGCTCCATGTTGACAACGCGCTCATCCTGCCTGAGGCTCCATGCAAGCTGTCCGTATCCGACATCCACCGAATATACCTTAGCTGCGCCGTTTTTCAGCAGAACGTCTGTAAAGCCGCCGGTTGACGCGCCGCAGTCGATACAGACCTTATCCGTCGGATCTACGGGAAACACCCTGAGTGCCTTTTCAAGCTTAAATCCACCGCGGCTGACATACGGAAGCGCAGCTCCCTTTACCTCAACGTCTGCATCGGGAGATACCTGCATTCCGGGCTTATCGGCACGCTGCCCGTCAACAAAGACGAGGCCGCTCATTATTGTTGTTTTTGCTCTTTCACGGCTCTCGGTAAGGCCGAGATCAAAAACGAGCTGATCGAGTCTGATTTTTTTCATGCTTCACCCCTGACCAGCTTTACCGCTTCATTTGTCAGACTTTCCGCATCAAGACCGCAGTGCGCTATAAGCTCGGGAACAGTGCCCTGAACGACTATGCCGCTGCCGAGATTCGGCGTATATGCTGCATTTATCTTAACTCCCATGCGTTCTGCATGGGCGAGAATATCATCTGCGATGCAGCCGCTGCTGCATACCTGTTCACTCATGAGAAAACGGCCTGTTTTCTGCATGGATGCAATGATATCTCCGTAATAGCGCTTATCGAGCCGGGAAAGCTTGAATACATCGGTGTGTATTCCTCTGTCTGCAAGCGCGTCCGCCGTGTCAAGCGCAATGTTTATGTCCGTACCGTAGGCAGCGATAGTTATATCACTGCCGCTGCGAAGCTGAACGCAGCCGTCGAGCACACAATCTGTATACCGTCCCTCGCCTCCTCGCGGATAGCGTATAGCGACAGGACCAGACATGCGGTTTACGGCCTCGTCAAGCATCGCTTCAAGCTCGGCAAAGCTTGAAGGGCACAGCAGCTGCATATGAGGCACGGAGCGCAGATAGCTAACATCGAACGCGCCGTGATGGGTCTCTCCGTCGCTGCCGACAAGTCCTGCCCTGTCAACACAGAATACGACGTGCAGATCCTGAAGCGAAACATCATGTATCAGCATATCATATGCGCGCTGGAGAAAGCCGGAGTATATTGCAACGACGGGCGTGAGCCCCTGCTTGGCCATACCTGCTGCCATGGCCACCGCATGCTCCTCGGCTATGCCGACATCAAAGAAACGACTAGGAAACCTGTCTGCAAAGCCTGTGAGCCCCGTTCCGGCGCACATGGCGGCGCTTATTGCGACAATATCATGATTTATCTCGGCAAGCTGCGTGAGCTTTTTCCCGAATACCGACGAAAAGCAGGGCTTTGAAGCCGACATTTCCCCTGTCGCAGGATCAAATTTTCCGACACCGTGATACTTATCTGGGTGCTCCTCGGCATATTTGCAGCCCTTGCCCTTTTTACTTATTACATGAACGAGCACTGGCTTATCCATCTCTTTTGCCCAGCGTATGACCGTTTCGAGCTGATCAACATCGTGTCCGTCAACAGGTCCGAGATAGTAAATGCCCATGGAATCGAACATATTCGACGGCAGTATCGACTTTTTGAGCGCTTCCTTGGCCTTGTGGCTTGCGTTATATAGGCCGTTCATGCCGCTGACGGCCTGCTTATACCAGCGCTTGAAGTTTATATAGCCCGGCTTTACGCGCTCTTTCGACAAAAGCTTTGCCATACCGCCGACATTACCGTTTATGCTCATGCCGTTGTCGTTTAGGATAATGACGATGGGCTCGCTGCTGCCGCCGACATTGGCAAGACCCTCATATGCAAGGCCGCCGGTGAGCGCACCGTCTCCGATAATGGCACACACGCTGTACTTTCCGCCTTTTATTGTCCTCGCCCTTGCCATTCCATAGGCTACGGATACGGAGTTGGATGCGTGCCCCGCTATAAATGCGTCGTCATCGGCTTCATATGGCTTGGGAAAGCCCGAAAGTCCGCCGTAGCAGCGCAGCGTGTCAAAGGCATCGCGCCTGCCGGTTATTATCTTATGCGCGTAGCTCTGGTGACCGACATCAAATACGATCCTGTCAACAGAGCTGTCATACACCCTGTGCAGCGCGACCGTGAGCTCAACGGTGCCCAAATTTGAGGCAAGGTGGCCGCCGGTCTTTGAAACGTTGTTAATAATAAACTCTCTGAGCTCGCTGCAAAGCTGCGGAAGCTCGCTCTTATCCAGCCGCTTTATATCGTTTGAGGAATTTACTTTATTTAAAATATTCAAAATGTGGCCTCGAAATCAATTAAATATTCGCAATATTCGCTATTTTAGCTATTATACATTACATAATAACAAACCGCGGAGAATTTTACAATAGACATTCACCGCGGTTTTACGAATTATTCACTTTAATTTTTTCTCGTTACCATGGAATCGGCAAGATTACAGAGAAATTCCGTGTCCTCAAAAGCGGATTTAAGGACGCTTTTGGCCTGCTCTGTCAGCTTTTCTATCATTTCCATGCATTTAGCCTCGCCGAGCAGAGCCATATATGTATTTTTATGCTCCTGAGCATCCGAACCGACAGGCTTTCCGAGCTCCTCGCTCGTGCTTATAACGTCAAGAATATCGTCACGGATCTGGAATGCCGCTCCGACACAGGCACCGTACTGCGCAGCCGCATCGAACATTTTATCGCTGCCGCCCGCCGCGGCAACACCCATGCGGCAGGCCGCTATGAGCAGAGCGCCGGTCTTGTGTGAATTTATGTCGTTAAGCTCATCCTCGGAAAGAACCTTACTCTCACCTATCATATCAAGATACTGTCCTGCGCACATTCCGCCGCTTCCGGCAGCATCGGCAAGTATCTCCACGCAATTGATCCTCGACTCCGCAGAAAGCTCGCTGCGGGCTATCGTGCCGAAGGCCTCAGCCTGCAATGCATCACCGGCAAGCGTTGCCGTACACTCGCCGTAAACGACATGATTTGTCGGCTTTCCACGGCGCAGCTCGTCGTTGTCCATGCACGGAAGATCGTCGTGGATAAGGCTGTATGTATGCAGCATTTCAATTGCACAGGCAACGGGCAGCGCTTTTTTTGCATCGCCGCCCGAGATACGGCAGAACTCGAGCACAAGCATGGGACGTATGCGCTTTCCGCCCGCCGTAAGGCTGTAACGCATGGATTCAAGCAGTCCGTCGTAGCTTAGACCTGACGGAGTAAAAAACTCCGAAAGCTTTGCGTCTACAAGCTTTTTATATTCATTTGCCGTCATATCATTCACCAAACGGGAGCTCTTCCGGCTCACCGTCCTGACCTTTTCTGAGCTTTACGACCTTCTGCTCGGCTTCGTTGAGCAGAGTATCGCAATTGGATATGAGAGCTGTACCCTCCTCAAAAAGCTTGAGCGAGTCACTCAGCGGAGCATCGCCGCGCTCGAGCAGCTTGACAATCTCGTCAAGCCGTTTTACCGATTCCTCAAAGCTTAATTTTTCATTAGCCATGGCTTTTTGCCTCACTTTCATCTACAGTGCAATTTATAAGTCCGTCGCTGACAGCGAGGCTTAACTTATCGCCCTTATTCACGTCTCCGGCGCTTTTTATAAGCTCGCCTTTCTCGTTTGACGCTATCGCATATCCCCTGCCGAGAACCTTGAGCGGACTCATTGCATCCAGAGCAGACGCAAGTGCGACAAATTTGTGCCTGTTTGCCGAATTTGTCTTTTCTGCGGCGGCTATGAGCTTTCCGCGCACATAGTCAAGCTCCGTGCGCTTTGTATCGACATAGGCCATGGGATCGCGCAAAACACGGCGGCTTTTTATATCGTCAAGGCGTGTGCTCATGCGGCTTATGCTTTTCTGCATGGCCTGCGTCTGGCGTATATTCATATTCATGAGCCACTCGCGCAGCTCGCTTTCATCGGGGACCGCTATCTCGGCTGCGTTTGATGGCGTGGATGCACGGACATCGGCAACATAGTCGGCAATGGTAACGTCCGGCTCGTGACCTACGGCAGATATGACCGGCAGCTCTGATTCATATATTGCCCTTGCGACGCGCTCGTCGTTAAAGGCCCACAGATCCTCGATAGAGCCGCCTCCGCGGCCTGTTATTATGAGGTCTGCGACCTTGTAACGGTTTGCATAGCGTATCGCTCCGACTATCTCCGGCGGAGCTTCAACGCCCTGAACGCGCACCGGCAGCAGAATTACCTTTGTCATGCTCCAGCGCGTTCCGAGTATACGTATCATATCGTGAACGGCAGCTCCGGCAGACGAGGTAATGATAGCTATCTTCTCGGGAAAAGGCGGGAGCGGCTTTTTATGCGAGGGGTCAAAAAGCCCTTCTGCGGCAAGCTTCTTCTTAAGCTGCTCATAGGCTATCTGCAAATCGCCCGTTCCCTCAGGTATAAGATCGGTGCAGTAAAGCTGATATGCACCGTCGCGGGGGAATACCGATACACGGCCAAAAGCAGTGACACCCATTCCGCTTTCGGGACGAAAGCGCAGCTTGGACGCACTGCTTTTAAACATGACGCATCTGAGACTGCTCTCGGCATCCTTGAGCGTAAAGTAGTGATGTCCCGACGGATATATCTTGTAATTTGACAATTCGCCGCGCACACAGACCTTGTTAAGGATAGGCTCGCCGTCTATCAGTGTCTTTATTATCTGATTTAACTCGGATACGCTGAGGCATTCCTGATTCATCACACTGTCACCGTCTCATCCTCGGCCTCCGAGCTGCCGCCTTCCGAGAACTCGCCGCGCATTATGCCGCCGAGGATGCCGTTTATAAACGAAACCGTCTCCGGCTCGTCATAGCCCTTGGCAAGCTCCACAGCTTCGTTTATCGCAGCGCTTGCGGGGATATCGTCCATATACATTATCTCGCTGACGGCGCAGCGGAGAATAGCCATTGCGGTTTTGGACATTCTCTCCGTCTTCCAGCCCTGAGCGTATTTCTCAATAAGCTTGTCTATCTGAATGCGATAATCGTAAGCCGTTGTGACCAGACGGGAGATATACTCCTGCTGCTTCTTTTCGGGGTATTCCGAAAACAGCTCGTTTTCCACGGCAAGAGTTTCGTAATACTCCTTATTGAAGAACTGCTCAAGCAGCTCGCTGACGGGCTTTTCATTTGCGCTCACATAAAAGCTGAGCTGCACCGCTATCTCTCGGGCGGTAGTTCTCTTCATTCTCTAATACCTCGTATCTTACTTTTCAAATGCCACGCCCGAAACGTGAACGTTTATCTCCGCTTTTTCGATGCCGGTCACAGCGTGAACAAGCTCGGAAACGGAGTTCTGGACATCGTGTGCAACGTTTACGATATTGCAGCCGTAGCGGACAAGGATAATAACGTCGGCCTTGACTGTGTCGTCTATTATCTGAACGGTTATGCCCTTGGACATGGTCTTTATGCCGATGAGCTCGGCGATCTCGCCGGTCGTGGTGTTTGATATTGCAGCAACGCCGTCAACCTCGGTGACAGCCGTGCGGACCATTGCGGAAATGACTTCCTCGGATATATTTATGCTGCCGTTTTCGACCTTGCAGCTAATGTAATTATCGCTCATAATGTGCCTCCATTGTGTCTGCACCGATGATGCAGAAATCTTGTCATAGTATTGTATCACAACACAGAGCAAAAATAAAGAAAAAAGACGGGTTTTCCCGTCTTTTTTTATGGCACTTCTATTACATTGAGCTGAGAGGCTGTGTATGAGGTCTCGGAGGTAACGGTTTCGGTTATTCTGGCAACGGCGGCCTCGCTGAGCCCTTCCTGCGGAGCGGGCACGGCAACGGTTATGCCGTCCTCGCTCATGTAAACGACACAGTCGGAAAAATCCTTTGCCAGCAGCTTATTTTCAAGCTGCGACTCTTTCATGGAGTAGTTTGCCATTGCCGATATCGAGGTCATGGCGGAATCAATTGTCTCCTGCGAGGCTGTGTCGGACTTTACCGCGTCCTCGAGCATTTTCATTGCCTCATCACGCGATACCTGACGGTTGAGCCGCGCCTCGGCAAAATAACCGCCGGAGCTTTTCGTGTTTGCCGCTTCATAGGCCTCGTTTGCCGCCTGCACAGCCGCGTCCTCTGCCTTTACCATTGCAGGGTCTGCCGTTCCCCACTTGTTGTTGTACGACCAGTTGAGATAAACCGCCGCGCACACGAGCAGCAGTACCGCTGCGACGGTCGCATTTCTTTTCAGATGCTTCATTTTACCCTCCTATATTCGGCGCAGTTTTTATTACCTGAATGCTATCGCTTGAAAAGCCCGTGAAGGCTTCTGCGGCTTTGATAACCGACAGCCGCACTACGGCGTTTTCCGCTCCGTCACAGACGATGACAGCTCCTGTATCGGACAAAAGCACGGATGCATTCCCAACGCCGTCGCATTTCCCGAGCACGGCGGCAAGGCGCTGCTCATCGCTCAGTGCGCTGTCATCGGTACCCTGGCTTCCTGCCGGCAGCAGCATTATAATAAGTCCCAGCACGAGCGCGAGCAGCGGATATTTAAATTTGTTGAAAACGATTTTTAATTTATCCGTCATTTGCTTCCACGCTCCAATCCTGATGCTCAATGCTTATTCCGAGCTGCGCCGCAATACAGCCGGCAAGCTTATTCTTCTGCTCTTCGCTTACGCAGGCCTTTATGCTCAGCTCATGCGGATACCAGTAGCCTTCGCTGCTCCAGAGTGCTGTCACGCAGACCTCACTTATCTCTGCATCCAGTTCATCGGCTTTGTCCAATATATATGCCTCGCACTCGTCCTCTATGATAGTTCGGTTCAAATTTTTGCTGTAGTCCTCACCCTGCTGCGTATACTGCTGAGCATCGAGCTTGTACTTTGCAAGCGCCCTTGAGTATGCGTCAAAGTCAAGCTCCCCGATAGGAGAAACAACAGCTATGCACATTGCAGCGGCGCAGATAAGACCGAGAGCCTTCTTTACCCTTCCCTCAGGCGTGAGCATCATGGCTGTTGAGCAGACTATGCCGGTGTATACCACTGCATGCAGCCATTGAGAAAAAAGCTCAGGCATCATCCGCCCACCGCCTTTATTGATATTGCCATGGATACGAACAGAATTATTGCACAGCAGCCGGCAAGCCCGAGTATCATTCCTATTGCCGAGCCTATGCAGTCAGCCAGTGACGAGAGCTTTTGACAGCCAAAGGCTCTGATTGCTGCCGCTGCAAGCTTATAGCCAAGATAATTGACAGCCATAACTGCAAACGGCGATACGCAAATGGCAAGCAGTGCGAGCATACCAAATACTCCGACGGTATTGCGCATAGCCTCTGCTCCCGCGACGACTGTGGACGCGGCATCCGATATTATGCTGCCGACAACAGGCAGTGCTGTGGATATTGCGGTTTTTGCAAGCTTTGACGCAACTGCGTCTCCGCCGGAGGCCACGACAGAGCTTATGCTGATGTATAAAGTGAAGCCGAGAGCGGCAGCTACCATCAGAAGCGTGCTCAGGCGTTTTAAAAATGCTGCGATCCCGTCAAGGCATTTATTACCGAACGAGGCCGCCGCTATGCCGGCAGCAAGATACGCGCAGATGATCGGCAGAACGAGAGTCTGCGCGAGAGTTACAAATGAATCCATAAACAAAACCGAGGCCGCGTATCTCAGCGTTGACGAGGAGAGCGTACCGCAGGCGGCAGAGGCAGCGCACATGGCCGGCAGCAGAGTTTTTGAAAAGCCCGAAAGCGCAGTTATGACCTCTTCTCCCGATGCAATGAACGAATGAACGTCCCCAACGCTTATAAGCGCTATTGCCGCGCAGCCGCCGAGCGGCACATAATCCGGCGCATCATCACAGAACAGCGTGAGTACAGCACAGATAAGAGCTACGGCGATCATGCTCACGATACGCTTGATAACACCGCCTATACCGCCGGATACGGTCTCGGAAAAAGCACTTCCAAGTTTATCGAGCCCCTCCTGCGGCGACTGCGACGTGTCGCCGGCAAGCTCTCCGGCATAGTCGGGGAGAGAATCGTAAAGCTGCTCCTCATCATATGGCGCAGCGCGGCACGGGGTTATAAGAAAAAGCGAAAACGCAAGAATAAATAAAAGCTTTTTCATAGCATATCTCCTATCGTATCCATAAGCGCGGTGATAAGAGGAAGCGCTGTGAACAGTGCGGCGGCAGTGCCGAGAAGCTCGACGGATGAAGCAATGCCGCCCTGACCTGCATCCTTGCACAGTCCCGTGCTGAGCTTTACGATCATTGCAATGCCGGTGCATTTGATTATCGGCGCAAACAGAACAGAGCTCAGGCCTGTCTGCGATATGGCGCAGTCAATAAGCTCAAGTATACTGCCGAAAAGCTGTGCTGCGGCAAAGCATATTACAGCCGCAGCGGCTATAGCGGCTGCAAGTCCAATCTCCTGATTATTTTTTCTTATGAGAAGTATGCACAGCGAGGAGATCATCGCAATGGCTGAGGCCTTTATAGCTATATCCATCAGAGCGCAAACAAGTCTTTTATGAGCGCAAACAGCTCGCTGATCTTCTGAACGACGACGATCAGCACGACGACCAGTGCTGCGATCGTTGTCATGAGCGCCTGCTCATCTCTCCCTGAGCGTGACAGCAGAATATTCAGCACCGCCACCAGAATGCCGACGGCAGCAATTTTAAATATGAGCTCAACTTCCATTTTTCCTCCCGTATTCATATCAGCACGATGGCAATGATGAGTCCCGCCGCGCAGCCGAGGCCGATATACATTCTTTTATCTGCGCTGAGTGTTTCGTGCAGCTTTTGCTGCTCTGCCGAGATATCGCCGATGCAGCGGTCGAGCGCCGCGCACTGCATGGAGCTTTCATATCTTCCGAGACTGCTGCCGAGCGCTTTTACAGCCGACAGCGAGCGCGGCGGAAGAATTTGCAGACAGCTTACAGCGGCATTTGACCATATATCGCAGAAGGAGCGCTCGCCGAGCTTTGAAAAATCGCTGCTGACTCTGCGCAGGAATTTTTCCGTGTCGCCGGATGCCGTGCCGGAGCTTACGCGCAGAGCCTCGTCGAGCGGCACGGCGCGTGAGCATATCTCACTTTTAAGAAGCGTAAAAGCGGTTAGAAGCTCGGAGCAGGTCTTGTCCTTTTCGCCGAGGCTATGCGCCTTTATAAGCCCCGCTGCGGTGCAGCCGAGCATTATGAGCGCTGCGCCGATAATGCTCATTGCAGCGCCTCCCATGTGTAGCTGCGCACGCCGCCGGAGCATTCTATAATCACAGCAGCCGTAAAAATGCCCCGATCAATGAGCCTTCGGTATACGGTACGGCTTTTAAGCTCAGCTGTCGATGCCGCGTGAGCTGACGCAATAACCCGCACTCCGCAGCCGGCGGCTGCGGTTATGGCCGAGCAGTCGTCTGGAGAGGATATCTCGTCCATGACTATAAGCTGCGGATTCATTGCGCGCAGCAGCATCATTGCGGCCTCAGCCTTCGGGATATCCGACATCACATCGCTCGACGGGCCGATATCGAACTGCGGTCTGCCGCGGTACATGGCAGCCAGCTCTCCTCTCTCATCGGCAACCGAAACTCTTATGCCGGAGGCAGAGAGATATCTTATGCATTCGCGCAGCATTGTAGTTTTCCCGCCGCCGGGCGGCGAGATTATAAGCGTATTATCGCAGCTGCGGTACAGCTTTTCAGCAGCCTCGCCGCCGCAGGAGCGAAGCTCATGCGGTATGCGTATTGACACGGAGCTTATCTCACGAAGTCCCGTTACCGCGCTGCCGGACATTATACCCGTACCGCATACACCGAGGCGCAGACCGAAGCCGCAGCTTATAAAGCCTCTGGCCATATCCCGCTGCACGGTATGTACGGATGCCCGCGTCGCCTTTTCCAGAACGCAGGCAATGTCGCCGCAGCTTACGGGGCAGTCGGATATGGGCACTTCCCTGCCGCATATAAGCGCGGTGGGCATACAGCCTGTCCTGAGCCGGAACTCCTCAGCGTTTTCAAAGTCCTTGCCGAGTGCTGCCGCCGTTCTTGCCGGCAGCAGCCTCACGGCCTCATCATATGCGCTTATCATGCTATATAACGGGAATGAGCAGCAGCCGGTCATCCGGCTCGCCGTCAAGCTCGTTTATGAGCTTTATCAGCTCAGGGTCCGAGCCATACTTCTTTGCAAGGCTCCACAGATCGCCGTCTGTGCAGCGGCACATGTACAATGAAGCGTCGCCTTTTTCACGCTCAAGCTCGGTCAGCTCAACCCCGCTTACCATGCTCACGCTGCTGCACGCAAGATACCGCAGGGTAAGCGTGAGCGTGATAGAAGCGTTTATATTGCCGTCTGCGGCAGATGTGCTGACGCTTATCTTATCGGTGCAGACAGCGTCGGGGAGTCTGCCGCCGTTAAGCTCAAGCTGTGCCTTGCCTCTCACGCGGCAGGCGCGCAGCTCACCCTCACGGTCCTTATACACGATATCCGCCGTCACGGGGACGAGCACTTCTGTCTCCCTTATCTCGGGACAGCCCGCAGAAGCGCTTGAAAATATGATCTCATCAGCACCGTAATCCGAATTATACGAAAGCATAACGCTCACATTCTGACGGTTCTCCCACGCCTCGGTCAGACAGCTGAGCTCGGATGTGCTCAGGCAGAGCTGCCGTGTGCACGAGTAAGCGTCGCTTATAAAGCTTATGCTCTGCTCCTGAAGGCATACAAGCTGTATAGCGGCACGGATGTCGGCTGAGAGCCTTGCATCAAATGTCTCGAAGTATTGCCCTGTCAGCATTGCGCAGGATGATACATCAACGTCCGTACAGCCGTCCGGAAGATTGAAAAGCTGTGAAAACGGTATCGAAAATCTCGCAGTCTGAGGAATGCCGGAAACAATGCAGACAGCCTCGATATCCGCCGTGCCCTTGACGATGAGCTTTGTGCCGACGGTCTCGCTGCCGGTAAGATTTATGCTGCTGAACGCTTTTACAAAGTCTCCGCCGATAAAGGCTTCCGGCAGCTCGAGCTCATCCTCGATGCTCAGCGTTTTTTCGGAAACGAGCACTATGCTTTTGCATTTAAGCTCACGAGTTTGGAAAAACAGCTTATCCTGCGCCTCGGCAGGAGGCTCAGACCAGCACACATCGGAATATTTGTAGCAGCGCTGTTCCATAGAAATATCTGCGTTCAAGGATATTTTCCTCGGATTTACGGCTTTTGCGTCAACATACAGGGAAACGAGCTTTGTTACGGCAATGCTGGTGCTGTCAGCTCCCGCAGCATCAAAGCGCAGCTCAAACGGTATGCTCCCTCCTGCAATTCGAACGCCGTCGCCGTTATCGGGAACGTAAATGACCATTACGTCTATCTCGCCTGATACATTTACAGCATCCTGACTGACGAGCTTTTCGCGTATTCTGCACTGATACCGGCAGCAGAGAATACGCATGATATCCTCCAGCGTGTCGGGAACTATCAGCTCAGTGCCGCATTGAGCCTCGGACACTGAGCTGCAAAGCTTTTTATAAACGCAGCCTTCTCTGCTTTTAAGTTCGATCTTCATGGCATTTCTCCTTAAATTTGCTTTTGTACATACTATGCCGCCCGCACCTGCTTAATGACAGCGAATGAGCCAGATACCGAGGCAAATGAGCGACGCAGCCAGCATGAACCACCAAAACTGCGTGGGCAGTATGAGTGAGAGAATTATTATGATCCCTGAAGCTATTGCTGCAACAGCGAAAAACGCACACGGACCTTTACGCAAAAAACCGCCTCCAGCACACGCATTTTATAAAACGTATGCCGGAGGCGGTCTGAATATTCTATTTGTTTTCCCAGAAGCGGTTTTTTGCTGCAAGCTCATAGAGCCGCGCATATGAATCGTATCTGCTTTTTTTGATGCTCCCGTCCCTGACGGCAGCGGTAACTGCACAGCCGGGCTCTTTTAAATGAGCGCAGTCGGCAAAGCGACACGAGCCGATATACTTTTTGAAGTCACGGAAATCGTATTGCAGCTCGGACTTGTCGATCGTCTGCATCATCTCTATCTCAAATGAGGCAAAGCCCGGCGTGTCGGCGATATATGTGCCGTCTCCTGCGTCAAACAGCTCTACATGGCGCGTAGTATGCCGCCCTCGGCCAAGCTTTTCGCTGACCTCGCCCACCTGAAGCCTCAGACCGGGGAGCATTGCATTGAGTATGCTCGATTTTCCCACGCCGGAGTTGCCGGTGAAGGCGCAGATCCTGCCGTTCATGGCAGCCCTGAGCTCGGGTATCCCCGCTCCAGTTTCTGCGCTGACACGGTATGTCTCAAAGCCTGATGCAGAATAGATATCGTACAGCTCATCGGCAGGGTCAATGTCTGTTTTGTTTATGCAGACTATCAGCTCACAGCCGGCTTCCTCTGTTATAACGGACACTCTGTCTATCAAGAAAGGATCGGTCACGGGATTTGTGTTTGCCGCTATAAATACAAGTGCGTCTATATTGGCAACGGCGGGACGGATGAAGAAATTTTTGCGCTCCGCTATCGAGGTCACATAGCCCTTTGCCCCGTCAGGGTCAAAGCTCACCCTGTCGCCTACCATAGGCGACGTTCCGTCGAGCCGGAATTTTCCGCGTGCACGGCATTCATACAGCCTATCATCCGAGCTTACATAGTAAAACCCGCTGAGCGCCTTGACTATAGTTCCGTCCATTCAGCCACCGTTTCCAGTAGGGCCTGAGGATATGGTTATGGATATCTTGGTGTGCTCCTCGACCTTGGTGTTGGCAGCAACATTCTGCTCTATGACCGTTCCGGCATCAAGCTCGCTCTCTGCGCTCGATATATTGCCGATGCTCAGATTGCTGCTTTCTATCTTTGCTATGGCTGCGTCCTTGGACAGCCCCTTGAGCTGCGGTACGGTCGTCATGACCGTCTGCGGACCCGTGCTGATGATTATCTTTATCTCCGAGCCTTCATCTGCGGCTGCACCGGCGACAGGATCGGTGCTTATAACATAGCCCTTGGTTATGCTGTCAGACGGTGCCTGCTCCAGCGAGTATGTGAAGCCCGCGTCCTGAATCATGCTTATGGCCTCTTCCCTCTCGTGGTTTACGATATCGGGGACCTTGAGAAGCCGCTTTTCCTCGTCAACAGTTTCCGCAGCACATACGAGCTCGACAACGATCTTGCTGTTTTTATCGCTTACCGTCTTGCTGCGCTCTGCCTCGGGACTCTGTGACAGGATGATGCCGTACTCATGCTCAAGATCGACCTTGAAGGTGACCTTGAAATCGTATATCTTTTTATAATCCTTGTCGTTTATAACATCCTCATAGTAGCGGCCTACAAAGTTATCGACCTTTACCTTTACGGGGTCTGAGAAAAGATCCTTGAGAAAATATCCGTTCAGGAACACAAAGCCGATTATCACGAACAGCAGAACCGCCAATATGCCGGAGCTGAGCGCGATCTTCCTGCTTCTGCGGCTGCGCTGGGCTCTGCGGCGCGGCTGCTCGTCGCTGTCTATAAGTACGGCCTCGGAGTCCT
Source organism: Collinsella aerofaciens (assembly GCA_963633225.1). Classification (GTDB taxonomy): domain Bacteria; phylum Bacillota; class Clostridia; order Oscillospirales; family Oscillospiraceae; genus F23-B02. The sequence goes on along the minus strand of CAVGXR010000042.1, from coordinate 37,715 downwards.
CGAGCACATGTGCAGCCAGACTCTGGGTTTTATACTGCTCGAGATCATTCAAAAGCTCTCCGGCTGTCTGATAGCGCTCGTTAATATCCGAATCCATTGCCTTGAGGCAGATACGTTCAAGCTCCTCGGGGATATCGGGGACTATATCACGAGGGCTGACGGGATCGGTGTTCATATGCTTTACGGCGACCTCAACATCGGATGCCCCGACATACGGCAGCCGTCCCGTGAGCATTTCGTACATGACTATTCCGAGAGAATATATATCGCTTCTCGCGTCGGGAGCCTGACCGCGTGCCTGCTCTGGTGCTATATAGTGCACCGAGCCGACGGTCTCGCCATTATTTTCCTCAATATCGCTTTCAAGCGAGGCTATGCCGAAATCGGCGACCTTTATCATGCCGTCCTTGAGCAGCATTATGTTCTGCGGCTTTATGTCGCGGTGGATGATCCCCTTGCTGTGCGCATGCTCAAGCGCCTTGGCGATCTGAATGCTGAAATTGAGCACCTCTGACGGGTCAAGAACGCTTTTCTTCTGCAAATACTGCTTGAGCGTTATACCGTCGATGAGCTCCATGACGATATACTCGACATCGTCGTTGTGGCTGACATCATACACAGAGACTATATTCGGATGCGAGAGCATGGCAACGGCCTGTGACTCGGCCCGAAAGCGCCGCCTGAGCTCGGTGTTTGCCGCCGTATCGTCACGCATTATTTTGACCGCATCGTATCTGTTCAGCCTGTGGCACAGAGCCTTGTACACGTTCGCCATGCCGCCCGAGCCAATCAGCTCGATGATCTCATAGCGATCGTCAAGGATCCTTCCTATATATTTATCAGTACTGTTTCCCATAATAGCACCTTTAATATCAAGTCTTGATCATAACAACGGAGACATTGTCTCTCGCTCCGCGTGCAAGTGCAAGCTCCATCAGGCCGGAGCATACGTCCTTAGGCAGAGCGTTTTCCTTGAAGTAATCGTGGATCTCCTTATCACTTACCATGTTGCTCAATCCGTCCGAGCAAAGCAGTATTCCGTCGCCCCTGTGCAGCGGACATTCAAAGTAATCCGCATCGACCGAAGCATCAACGCCCAGAGCACGGGTGATGATGTTTTTCTTCGGATGATGTGCGGCCTCTTCCCTGCTTATGGCGCCCATGGCGACAAGCTCCTCGACATATGAGTGGTCGCGGCTTATCTGCCTTATCTCTTCCTTAGAAAGATAATAGGCTCTGCTGTCGCCGATATTCACTATATAAGCCTTGCGGTGTGTAATGATACCGCCGACGAGAGTCGTTCCCATGCCGTTATAGTTTGCGTCAAAGCGTGAGTATTCATAGACAACGCCGTTTGCGTCGGCGCAGCTGTCGCGCAGGAGCTTTTCCTGATTACCCATGAGCAGGCGCGGTGCGACGAGGCTTTCATAAACGCGGCTGACAAACTCCTTGCTGGACAGCCGGCTTGCGAGGTCGCCGGCCTTTGCGCCGCCCATACCGTCGCAGATGACAGCGATCACGCATTTTCGCTTATCGCAGTTTTCGATTATATAGCTGTCCTGATTTTCGCTTCTGACCTTGCCCTTGTCAGTTATGCCGAAACTTTTCATTTTATCTGATTGCCCTTCTGCATTTTTCTGCGGAGCTGACCGCAGGACGCTTCCACATCGCCGCCGAGCTTCCGGCGGACGGTGACGTTAACGCCGTTATCCTCCAAGACCTTTACAAAGGCCTTTATATGTCCCTGAGTGGAGGGCTGAAAACGGCTCTCTTCAACGTGGTTCATCGGAATGAGATTGACGTGTGCGCCGACGTATCTTGCCCGCTTGGACAAAAGCTCGGCATGGTACTGCGTGTCGTTCACACCGTCGATCATTATATACTCAAACGATATCCTGCGGCCTGTCTTCTCATAATAGCGGCGGCAGCACTCCATCAGCTCGTCAACGCCTCTGCCGTGGTTTGCCGGCATGATCTTCGAGCGCGTCTCGTCATCGGGAGCGTGCAGGGATACCGATAAGGTCAATTGTAAATTAAGCTCCGCCAGTTTGTCAAACTTTTCTGTTATCCCGCAGGTAGAAAGCGATATATGCCGCATACCTATATTCATTCCGTCGGGATGATTTACGAGCTCAAGGAACTTGACAACGTTGTCAAAATTATCGAGCGGCTCGCCTATGCCCATGAGGACAATGTTGGATATCTGCTTTCCCGAATCAAGCTGCGAGAACATGACCTCCTCGAGTATCTCGTTAGGCTCAAGGCAGCGGACAAGTCCGCCGATCGTAGATGCGCAGAATGCGCAGCCCTGACGGCAGCCGACCTGAGTTGACACGCACACGGTGTTTCCGTGCTTATAGCTCATGACAACGGTCTCCACAGCGTTTCCGTCGTACAGCTCCCAGAGGTATTTTATCGTGCCGTCAAGCTTTGACACCTGCTTACTGAGCACCTTCGGCTCATAAATGCAGTATTCGGCCTTGAGCTTTTCACGCAGTGCTTTGGGGATATCGCTCATTTCGTCGATCGAGCCTATTCCCCTGCCGAGCCATTTGAATACCTGCTTTGCACGGTATTTCGGCTCTCCGAGCTGCGTGAGCACCTGCTCTATCTCGTTTGGGAGCATACTCCTAAGGTTTTTCATTTATTTCTCCTCAGCTTGCAGACAAAAAATCCGTCGGTGCCGTGAACATCCGGCCAGAAGGTATAGTAGCCGCCGGCGGCGCTCTCGCCGTTAGGCAGCGTAAAGCTCTCGGCAGAAAACTCAGGGTGAGAGCTCAGAAACGCATTGACAATGCCCTCGTTCTCTTCCTCGAGCACGGTGCAGGTGGAGTATATCAAAACCCCGTCCGGCTTGAGATAGTGCGAGAGGTTTTCGAGTATTGCCGCCTGAATCGGCGGCATTGCGGCAGCGTCCATCTGCTTTTTATACCGTATCTCGGGCTTCTTTCGTATAACGCCGTAGCCCGAACACGGAACATCCGCTATTATTGCATCATACAGCTTGTCCAGCGGCGCTCTTGCATCGTGCGGGAAGGCTCTTATGATATCTATACCAAGGCGTCGGGCACCATCATTTATAAGGCGTATCTTCTTTTCGTGAAGGTCACATGAATCTATGCTGCCCTCATTCTTCATGGCTATAGCCGCGGCAAAGCTCTTGCCGCCGGGAGCTGCGCAGGCATCAAGCACCTGCATTCCCTGTCTGAGCCCTGCTGTGAGCACTGCGCACCTTGCAGCGGGATCCTGAACGTAGAACAGCCCCTCAGGAAAGCCCTCCATGGCGCTTACATTACCCTTGCTGACGATGCAGTCGGGCATCCACGGATGAGCAGAGCACTGCACGCCCGAATCTCGCAGCCGTTCAAGCAGCTCGGGTGCCGATATCTTCAGGGTATTTACCTGTAAGCAGGTATCGGGCACGCTGTTGTTTGCCGCAAAAAACGCTTCGACGGCATCATAGCCGCGGTGCGAGATCATGTACTGCGCAAGCCACAGGGGGTGGCTGTATTTTGTTGAAAGATACTGCGCCGTACCCTTATCGGGGATATCAGGAAGCGCGGCTTTTCCGCCAGCGAGCTTTCTCAAAACGGCGTTGCAGAAGCCGGAAGCCCTTGAATAGCCAAGCTTTTTGCAGAGCGCTACAGACTCGTTCACGGCAGCCGAGGCCGGTATCTTGTCCATAAAAATAAGCTGATACGCGCCGGAGCGCATGATATCGCGCACCTTCGGCTCTATCCTGGACGATGAGCTGCTGAAAAGGTCTATATAATAGTCGAGCAGAGCCTCGTTCTGTGTAACGCCGAGGCTTATGCTCACGGCCAAAGCCAGCGAACGCGCATCAAGCGAGTATTTTGTTTTCATTGCGTCGCCGAGTGCTGACGACCACGCACCGTCGCGCCGGATCCTCTCCAGTGCGAAAACTGCGGCTTCTCTGGCCTTATCCAATGCTTAATCCACCTTTATGGGATGTCCGAGCAGATAGTCGGATGCCTTCATGCGTTTCTTGCCTGCTGCCTGAAGCTCGGTTATCAAAACCGTCTCACCGTCAAGGCAGGCGACCTCTATGCCCTGCTTTCCGGCGCTGACAATGCAGCCGGGGGCTTTTTGCGTTTTTGTCTGCGTATATCGGGCAGAGTATATCCTGAACGTTTTGCCGTCAAGCTCAGCCGTTGCCACCGGCCACGGCTGGAGGCCGTAGATATGCTTCACTATCTCTCGCGGTGTTTTTGCCCAGTCTATAGGGCTCAGATTCTTATCAAGCATCTTGACATAGCTTGCCTTGCTGTGATCCTGCGGTATTCTCGGAGCGGTGCCAGCGTCGATGCTGCGCAGGGTCTTGTCCAGAAGCTCGGCTCCCATGAGCATAAGCCTGTCAAACAGCTCTCCTGAGGTCTCAAATTCGCCGATCTCAGTCTCGGCTGTGTAGATAATATCGCCGGTATCCATCTCGGAGGCAAGGTACATGGTTGAAACGCCGGTCGTTTTATCGCCGTTTAATACCGCCCACTGTATGGGGGCTGCTCCCCTGTATTTAGGCAGCAGCGAGGCATGGACATTTATCGCACCGTACCTCGGTACCTCAAGCATATCATCCGGCAAAATGCGGCCATAGGCCACAACGACAAGTATATCGGGCTCAAGGCTCTTTATAAGCTCGGTTGCCGTACCGTCGCGCAGCTTTGCAGGCTGATAAACGGGAATGCCGTTTTCCAGTGCAAGCGCCTTGACGGGGCTGTAAGAGAGCTTCATGCCGCGGTCACGCGGCTTGTCAGGCTGCGTAAATACTGCGGCGATATCGTATTTTTCTTCTATAAGCTTTTTTAATGAGGCAGCGGCGAAGTCCGGCGTGCCCATAAACACAACACGCATGCTCAGCCCTCGCTTCCGCTTCCTCTGAGCTCATCCTCCGAGAGCATACGCTCGGCCTTTTCCGTGAACAGATGTCCGTCAAGATGATCAAGCTCGTGGCATATGCACCTTGCGGTGAGCCCCGTGCCGGTGTATTCAAACCAGCCGCCGTCCCTGTCCTGAGCGCGGACGGTAACACGGGTCGGACGGGTAACTATTCCGTACTCGCCCGGAACGCTCAGGCAGCCCTCGGCTCCCGTCTGCTCACCCTCGGCGCTGATGATAACAGGGTTTATGAGCTCGAGTATTTCCTCGTCCTCTTCCTCCTCAACATTTGTCTCGATAACAAGGACAACGCGGCGCAGTATACCGACCTGCGGTGCGGCAAGGCCGACACCGTTTGCGTTCTCGAGCGTCTCCGCCATATCGTCAAGAAGCTGGTGGAGCCTGCCGTCAAACTTCTGCTGCTCGCGGCAGACCTTATGCAGTATCTTATCCTCTTGTGTCACTATGTGTCTGAGTGCCATGATCTTCTCCTAATCAGAAGGGTTATTGTCAGCAAAAACACTGACACCCTTGTATTTGCCGGATCTTGCGCAGCGGATAAGCACCGACGAGACCGTCTCGCGCAGCGCCTTATCTGCTGTGCAGCATATGTTTACCCTGTATCTGTATCGTTTGTTTACTCTGACGACCGGCAGCGGTGCAGGTCCGAGTATGTGTACATCGTATCTGCCGCCCAACGCTGCCTTCAGCACCCTGCATATATCCGAGCAGCATTTTATTACGCTGCTTTCGGTAGTTCCGGATGCAGTTATCGCTATTATATCGGCAAAGGGCGGAGTGTTTTGCAGCCTGCGCAGGCTGAGCTCTGTCTTATAAAACCCATCGTAATCCTGCGCGGCGGCAAGCCGTATTATCTCGTTTTGCGGCGTGAAGGTCTGTATGACTGCGCGGCCTGGTTTTGAACCTCTTCCGCTTCGGCCAATGACCTGCGTTATAAGCGAAAAGGTTCTCTCGCCGGAGCGGTAATCGCCGCTGTAAAGGCTCTGGTCGGCAGAGATAACGCCGATGAGCGTAACATTTTCAAAATTAAGTCCCTTGGTGACCATCTGCGTGCCGACCATTATGGGTATCTTTTCGTTTTTAAATTTGCCGAGCAGCGCCTCATGGCTTCCGGCGGTCTTTACCGTGTCGGTATCCATGCGCAGAATCTCGGTGTTCGGATACAGCTGCCTGAGCTCATCCTCAACAAGCTGTGTGCCAGCTCCTATGAAGGTCAGCATTCCACCGCAGTCCGGGCAGCGGCTGTCTGCTCTGCGTGTGTAGCCGCAGTAATGGCACATGAGCCGGTCGTTAAAGCTGTGGTATGTCAGCGAAACGCTGCAATTCGGGCATTTATAGACATAGCCGCAGTCGCCGCAGCAGATGAGCTTGTTTGCCCCTCGCCGGTTTATGAACAGTATGCTCTGCTCTCCACGCGAAAGGTTTTCCTCAAGCTCCGTGCGCAGCCGTGAGCTCAGCTCACCGCCGTTTCCGGCCTTGAGCTCGCACTTCATGTCTACTATCTCGACAGTCGGAAGCTGCATTTCGTTATATCTCTCGTGCAGCTCGAAAAATTTGTACTTTCCCGTTTCGGCAGCGTAACGGCTTTCGATATCGGGCGTGGCAGAGCCGAGCAGCAGAAGAGAATTTGTCTTTGCGCAGCGGTATTTTGCAATGTCCCGCGCATGGTACCGCGGCGAGGATTCAGACTTGTAGCTGTCCTCCTGCTCTTCGTCAATGATTATTAACCCAAGGTTTTCAAAGGGCGCAAATACCGCGCTGCGCGTTCCTATCGCAAGCTTCGCGCCGCCGCTTTTTATGCGCTTCCATTCGTCGTAGCGCTCGCCGATGCCGAGGCTGCTGTGCAGTATGGCGACCTCGTTGCCGAAATATTCGGAAAATGTGTGTATCATCTGCGGCGTGAGCGCGATCTCGGGCACAAGGAGTATTGCGCATTTTCCGCTTTTTATCGTATCCGCTATGAGACGGATATACACGGAGGTCTTTCCGCTGCCTGTAACTCCGCATAGGAGCGCCGCCTCGGGGCGAGGATCGTCCAGAAGGCTTTTTAGCCCTGCATAAGCTGCATTCTGCTCACGATTGAGCACCGGCAGCTGTCTGAGCTTTCCCGTCCACACCTCGGGCCGACGGAAAACCTCCTCATGCTCGCTGAGCACAAGCTGTGCGTTTATAAGCGCGTTGAGCGACTGCCGTGAAGCACCAGTAAAGTGCATTGCCTCACTCGCCGGCACTCTTCCGGCCGAGCACAGAAGCTCCAGCAGGGCTGCCTGCATCGGCGCTTTTCTGCGCTTTTCCTGAGCTGCGGAGAAGGCCTCCTCGGCATCGATTGTGAGGCTTATCATCTCGCGGGTCTTGTCGTTTACTCTGCGAGCGCCGGCGGCAGTGAACCAGCAGCCTGCGGGAAGAATTGTCCTCACCGCCTCATAAACGGTGCAGAACAGTCTGTCGTGCATCCAAAGCGCAAGCTTCAGCTGCGTCTGCGTGAGCATTGGCTCTTTATCGAGACATGCCTCAATGGGCTTGAGCTTTTCAAATTCGCTGTTGTCCGCAAGCCCCAGAACTATGCCCTCGCTGCGCCGGTTGCCCCTCGAGAAGGGAACGGTAACGCGCATTCCCGGTACGACGCTGTCCGCCATGCTGTCGGGAATAAGATAGTCATAGGGCTTGTCCAAACTGTAATTTGCGGCAGAGACCGCAATTTTCGCTATGCGTTTTTCTGACACGCCCCATCACCTCTGAACAAAACTAAGCGGAGCTGCGTTTCGGCTCCGCTGTCGGTCATTTTTCTATGGTAAGCTTGCCGGTGTATACCTCGTCGATAGCTGCGGAAACGGGCTTTTTATCGAGGATTATACCCTCCTCCTCGGCGGCTGCGGATATCTGGCGCGCCCTTCTTGCAACTAAATTTACAAGCTGATAACGGTTGCCGGTCTTGCTGACAAGCTCGGCAACGGGGGGATAAAGCATCATGATCAGTCTACCTCACTTAAATAGTTTTTTCTCAGATCGTATTTGCAGTATTCTGCGGTGATTATTGCCGAAAATTCCTTTGCGGCCTTATCGGCATCGTCATTTATAATGATATAGTCGTAAAAATCGGCGGCGGCGTATTCCTCTCTGGCGCGGATAAGGCGGGCCTCTATCTTACGCTCGGAGTCGGTGCCTCTGCTGCGAAGTCTCCTCTCAAGCTCCTCCATGGAGGGCGGGATGATGAAGATCATAACTGCCTCGGGCATTTTTTCGTGGACCTGAAGCGCACCCTGAACCTCTATATCAAGCAGGACGTTCATGCCCTCACTGAGCTTTTCCTCAACATAGGCCTTGGGCGTACCATAGGAATTTGCGACATATTCCGCATGCTCGAGAAATTCGTCGTTTGCGACCATATCGCGGAATTTATCGAGATCGACGAAGAAATACTCCTTGCCGTCCACCTCGCCCTGACGGGGCTTTCTCGTTGTTGCGGAGACGGAAAAGCATATATCGTCGCGTCCCTCGAGGGCCTTGAAAACGACGGTGCTCTTCCCCGCTCCGGACGGGCCGGATATAACTATTAGCTTTCCTCTCTGATTAGCCATTTGCTGCACCTTCCTCTTTTTTATTTGACATTCGCCCTGCCAGAACCTCCGGCGTGAGCGCGGACAGTATAACGTTGCCGCTGTCCATAATAAGAGCCGCCTTCGTGCTTCTGCCGAAGGATGCATCTATTAATAAGCCCTTATCCCTGACATCCTGAATCATTCGCTTTATGGGCGCCGATTCGGGACTTACCATGGCTATAATGCGCTCGGCGCTGACCATGTTTCCGAATCCGATGTTTATAAGCGTCATACCGGCCTCACTCGATATTCTGAATCTGCTCGCGTATCTTCTCAATCTCGGATTTGAGCTCGACGACAACGTGCGCAATGCCGGAGTTCTGGCATTTTGAGCCTGTCGTATTTGCCTCGCGGTTAAACTCCTGAAGCAGAAAGTCGATCTTTCTTCCGATGGGAGAGCCTGTTTCAAGCATCTGACGCAGCTGTGCTATATGACTGCGCAGGCGCACCGTCTCTTCATCGACTGCAATCTTATCAGCGAATATTGCAGCCTCTGTAAGTATGCGCGACTCGTCTATCCCCGATGAGCCGAGAACTTCGTTGAGCTTTCCGAGAAGCCGCTCACGGTATTCTCTGACCGTAAGAGGAGATTCCTTTTCAATGACAGATACGAAGCCTTCTATATTTTCAAGCTTTGTCAGAACATCGGCTTTGAGCTTTTCGCCTTCAACGATGCGCATACGGTCAAAGTCGCACAGCGCCTGCTCTGCAATGGCGCGCATTCCCTCGGCCACCGCTTCCGCGTCAAGCTCCTTCTTTTCCACCGAAAGGACATCCGGCAGACGGCTGATGCCCATGACGCTTACATCGTTTGCAAGACCGTACTTGTCCGATATAAGCTCAAGAGCGTCAAGATAGCCCTTTAATAGCGGCTCGTTTACCTTGACGAGCATATCGCCGGCCATTGAGCTGTCAACGGTCACAAAAACGTCAACCTTGCCGCGGCTTATATGCGAGCTTACAGCCTGCTTTATCGTTTCCTCGGCAAATAGGAAGCTGCGCGGCATCCTGATGGCGGTATCAAGAAACTTGTTGTTTACGCTTTTAAGCTCAACGCTTACTTCTATGCCCTCGACAGTGCCCTTTGCACTGCCGTAGCCTGTCATGCTTTTAATCATTTCCCCCACCTCAACGAAGCTGTGTTATCTCAAATTTAATAGGATTTTTGCGCTTGCTGCGGCGCTGGTATACGACCATAACGGCGACAGCCACGCAGAACACTGCAAAGCTGCACAGAATGCTGAGTCCCTCGCTCAGACCGCAGCTCTCTGCAATGATATAGCCCAGAACAAAGGCCAGCAGCGGTATGATATAAACGATAAACACCGCGCCGAATATCCTCGAGCTGAGGCTTTCGATAACCACCTTTTCGCCCGGCCTTGCATTGACAGTGTTCTTGGCAAATGCTTTTATTTCGTTCTGGAACACACAGCTTTCACAATTGCCGCAGTTGCTTCCGCAGGCAGTGCCGCGGGCTACGACGACCTCGGCCATTCCGTTAGGAAAAACCTTGGTGACTACTGCATCCTGAGTCATTGCTGAAGACCTCCCGTCCTAATCCTTGTATATTGTGACCGTAACTTTCACATCGCCGACCGCACCGACATTTTCATGCCCCGAAACAGTGACCTTGGCGTTTACGATGACCTGACCCGTCGTTGTGCCGTAATCGGACAGGTCGGCGACGACGGTAATGTCATTGGCGCTGATCTTGTTGAGCGCATCCTGACTGAGTGCACGGAGCGTGACCTCGATCTCCTTGGTGTCGATAGTCGTGCGGTATCCGCTGGACACACCCTTGACGGCGATATTCGTTGTTGTGAACGTCTTTGTATGCGAGCCATTTATCTCGATGGTGACTGTAGCCTCGGAAACACCCGTGAGGTTCTGTACGCCGTCGGGAAGAGTAATATCAAAGGTGTGTTCATAGCCGCTGCTGAATGAGGACAGGTCGATAGAGCCGAGCTCTATTGATTCGATATCGTCAACTATCCTTGAATCTCCGGCTATTTTTATGCTGCTCGGGTCAATGCTGACATTGCAGTCGCTCGAGGTTATGCCGCCGCCGGATATAAGCTGAACCTTCAGAGGAACATCCTTGCTCTTTAGCACCGGCTGGGTGGCTGTAACGGTATTCTCGGAGATGATAAGTCCGTCCTTTTCGATAATGTTGTCGTTTTTATCGCGCAGCGTAAACTCCGCTTCCTCGACATAGGCCGAATCTATGGTCTGATCCTTGCCGAAGCTGACCCATGCGTGATCTATCTTGTTTATGATATCCTCAGGGCCTTCGACCGTAAGCGTCTTGGGCTCAAAAACAAACTCCTCGGCCACGCAGCCCTCGGCGATAGCGCCCTCAAAGCTGCCCTTGATATCGACGGTCTTAATGTCGTTTTTGATGACCGTGAAGTTTATGGTATCCGGCGTTTTCCGAACGACGCTTATCTCGCTTTCATTGACGTAGCTGGGGAAAACGAGCTTATACGTCCAAGTCATGTTATTAGGCGATGTTATACTGCTCACGTCAATGACAGCCTTTATATCAGAGGCCTTGAGCTTTGATATCATGCTGGGGTTGCCCCTGACGACGATGCTGACGGTGTCTGCGCTGACATCGCTTATCGAGAGGTTATGCTCGCTCAAAAGCTCTTCCTGCCCCTGAAACTCAACGGGTATGCCGGTAAAGGTGAGATTTTTGTCTGTCGAGTCCTGACTGGTCACATACACCCACATCAGGAGCGAAAACAGCAGCGAAACGGCCATCCAGAACGCCTTGCTGTCATATATTTTTTTAGTTCTTTTTTTCTGTTCCATCATCATTCACCTTATGCTTATCGAAAAAACGAGAAAAAACTTCAGCTGCGGTATTCTTCTTGACCTCTTCAACTATGAGCTCTTTTCGCAGGATCTGCTCCAGCATGGAGACCGAGAGGTTGCGCTTGAGCATACCCTCAACGGCAACCGATATGCCGCCGGTTTCCTCCGACACGATAATAGTTATTGCATCGGATACCTCGCTTGCACCGATACCTGCGCGGTGGCGCATACCGAGATCCTTGCTGAGGTTTGTCTTGCTCGTGAGCGGCAGCACGCAGCCGGCAGCGGCGATCCTGAAATTGCGGATAATGATCGCACCATCATGCAGAGGCGCTTTGGGGTAGAATATGTTCTTTAAAAGCTCTGCGGTTATGTCAGCATCTATGATCGTGCCTGTAGTCATAATATCACTGAGCTTGACATTGCGTTCATAGATAATAAGAGCACCCGTTCTGCTTTTTGACATCTGCTCACAGGCAAGCACCGTCTGCGTTATGGCAGACTCAGCCTTGCTCGTGGCCTGTACCTTCGGCGAGAAGATACCGTAAAAGTCCTTGCTGCCCATTCTCGACAGGAGCTTGCGGAGCTCCGGCTGAAATATTATGACTAATGCTATAAGACCGATCTCGACCGTCTTGCGCAGAATAAAGTTTATCATCGTCAGGTTAAACACCGATGGGCCTGACAGCCACAAGACGACAAGCAGCAAGAGTATTCCCTTTGCAAGGTTATACGAGCTTGTCTTTCGTACAAGATCTATGACCTTGTAAAACAGAAAAGCAACTATAAGGATGTCAACGACATCCCAGAAGCTTATTGTCGAGAGGTAATTGAGCACTCTCAAAAAGTAACTCGAAAAGTCCTGCATTATAATCCCCAATCATCTTTATCTGCGGACTGCGCAGGCAGTCCGCGTTTGCTGTATGCTATATTTTTAATCACTATATTATATAATATATGCGGCCAAAAGGCAATTAAATATTGATTAATTTTCTGTGTATGCAATTTTTTCTATTGCGGCACAGGCTTCTGCTGTCTGCCGTCTGGAGATAAAAGGCGAAAAGCTTATACGCACCGTGCCGGTGGTATCCGTGCCGGCTGTTTTATGCGCAAGCGGAGCGCAGTGCAGTCCGCAGCGTGCGGCAATACCCATTGCGCCGAGCTTTTCGCAAAATTCTTCGCAGCCGATCGTTTTATGCCGGAACGACAGCACTCCTGCCTGAGCTCCGGCTTTGCCGGAAAAGACCTCAAGCGCCGAAACCCTGCCGAGCCGCTGTGCAGTCTCACGGCAAAGCATTGCTTCATATGCTCCGATCTCTTCCGCTCCCTTATCGAGCACATATCTTATACCCTCGCACAGTCCGGCAATGCCGACAACATTGAGCGTTCCCGCCTCCGCCCTGTCGGGAAGATACGGCGGCATGGTCTGTATAAGGCTTTCGGAGCCTGTGCCGCCGCTCATAAGAGGCAATGGCGTTTCCGTGCACAGGAGTATCCCCGTACCCTGCGGGCCGAGCAGCCCCTTATGTCCTGGCATTGCGATAAACGCTGCGTCAAGGCGGGCACAGTCTATGGTCTCTATACCGGCTGACTGCGATGCATCTATTATAAGCGGAACTCCGTATCGCCTGCATAGCTCCGATATCTCATATACAGGCTGCACAAAGCCGAAAACGTTGGATATATGATTGCACACAGCAAGGTCAGCATTCCGAATTTTCTCTTCAAACGCCGATGCAGTACCGCCTTGGTCAAAAAGCTCTCCCGCCGCGACGGAAGTTTCGGCTCCCATATCGTACAGTGGCCGGGTAACTGAGTTGTGCTCATATCCCGAGATAACGACGCGGCTTCCCCGCCGCACAAGTGTTCTTATCGCAATATTCAGCGCGTGAGTCGCGTTCATTGTGAACACAACGTTCTCGGGCTTATCGAAGTTAAACAGCCTGCATGCCAGCGTGCGGCATTCATAGACCCTGTCGGCAGCGCGCATTGCGGCGCTGTATGCTCCCCTGCCGGGGCTTGACATCGTATCAAGTGCGTTTAACATGGCTCTTTTAACGCCTTTGGGCTTTAAAAAGCTTGTTGCCGCGCAGTCGAGGTATATCACAGTATCACCTCTGTATAGCTGCCGTCATCACGGTGCAGAAAGACCTTTCCCTGAAGCAGACCCTCACGGCACAGAACTCCCGCTGCCGCCGCACCTTTGGCGTACGATACGCTGACACTGTAGCTGCATCCGCCAGAGCTGAGTCCTGCCGGTGCCTTCCGAACAGCTGCCGATACCGCGTTTTTCTCAAGCGCTCTGGCTGCTGACTGCGCATAGGTAAGCGAGCGGCACATAAATATATAGCGCATAATTGACCCCTTCTTTTTTGCTACATTCTATGCAGCGTGGGTCTGCGCAGTTAAAATTATCAGGCAGCAAAAGCTGCCTGATGAACGGATCAATCTATAAGAACGACTGCGTGCGCCGCAATGCCGAGCCCCTCGCCGGTAAAGCCGAGCTTTTCCTCCGTCGTCGCCTTGACGCTGACGCAGCCGGACTCCGTGCCCATGGCCTCGGCCAGAGCAGCGCGCATATCCTCGATATAAGGCTTGAGCTTTGGACGCTGTGCAATGACGGTGCAGTCTGCATTTACTATGGTATAGCCGTGCTCACGCAGAAGGCTCACGACTTTTTTGAGAAGAACAATGCTGTCAGCCCCGAGGTATGTATCGTCGTTGTCCGGAAACAGCCCGCCGATATCGCCCAGAGCCGCAGCTCCGAGCAGCGCATCCATCAGCGCGTGCGTCAGAACGTCCGCGTCGGAATGGCCGAGCAGTCCCTTCTCATACGGTATCTCAACTCCGCCGAGAATGAGCTTTCGCCCTTCGACGAGTCTGTGAACATCATAGCCGTGTCCGATACGCATTATCTGCCGCTCCTTTCGGCAAGTATGCCCTCGGCGATATACATATCGCGTGCCGTTGTGAGCTTTATATTGTCCTGCTCACCGGCAACGATCGTGACCTTATAGCCCATAGCCTCGACCGCAGAGCAGTCGTCGGTTATCCTTACGCCCTTATCCTGCGCACGGGTGAGCGCGGCCTTTATCATCTCGGTCATGAACACCTGCGGTGTCTGCATGAGGGCGACAAGATCTCTGGCAGGAGTTTCGGTCACGACACCCTTGGAGTTGAGCACGCGCACCGTGTCGGTCGGGGCAACAGCCGGAGCCGCCGCATCATGCTGCTGCGCCGAGTGTACGACGCGCTCTATCAGCTTGCCGCTAAGAAACGGGCGTGCACCGTCATGGATGGCAATGTACTTTGCTCTTTCATCGGCATTGCTGACTCCCATGAGGGAGGACTCCGTTCTTGTTTTGCCGCCGAGCACGACCTTGCTCGTCTTTGTTATGCCGTAGTTATGGCAGATATCCGCGACCTCCTGCAGGCTTTCGTATCTTGTAACCACGATTATCTCGTTAATGCAGTCAGAGGCCTGCAAAGCCCTGAGCGTATGCGCAATGACCGGCATTCCGCCCAAGGGCATGAGTATCTTATCTCTGCCCATTCGCTGTGAATTTCCCGCGGCAAGCACGACGGCTGTGCAGAAATTATCGTCATTTGTTTTAAATTTAAATATCTTGTTTATTATCGACACTGCTGCTTACTCCTCTTTAAGTGCTGCGTACAATCTTTTTTCAACCTTGTCATAGTCGGTGTCAGTCGCAACTACGAGCTCGGATATGAGTATCTGCTTTGCCGAATGCAGCATTTTGCGTTCACCCGTGGACAGTCCGCGCTCACCGTCGCGGCGCATCAGCCCCTTGACGACAGCCGCAACATCTATCAGATTGCCGCTTTTTATCTTATCCATGTTCTCTCTATAGCGCTTGTTCCAGTTCTGGGTCATGGATATCTCCAGCTCCTTAAACGCCTTAAAAACCTCTTCTGCCTCGGCTTTTGATATGATAGCCCTGACACCGATATCCTCGCAGCCGATCACCGGCACCATCACGATCATATCTCCGACAGGCAGCTTAAGGACATAGTAGTCCCGTTCGGTGCCGTTAATTTTTTTAGTTACTATACTCTCAATAACGCCTGCACCATGCATTGGATGCGCAATATAATCGCCGATCTTGAACAAGGCCACTCCTCCTTATACTCTTTCATCACGTCAAACAAGCCGCATTTTTTAATTTCTGCGCTTTACGAAGGCTTCCGATGAGCATTGATTTACACGCGGCAGCATAGATTTTTGACATTCAAATACTATTTATAATATAATTATACACAGAATGTTGTTTTTTTGCAAGAAGGATTAGCGATTTTCCTTGATATTTCAAGAAAAATAGCCTGCCGCGTATGCGACAGGCTATTACAGATTGTTAAACTGTATTACTCTTCTACGATTTCGCCCTTGGCTTCGCCGTTGGTGGACACTTCGTATACGAGTGCATCCTCGCCGTTATCCTCGACCTCGGGAGCTTCCTCGACCTCAGCGGCTGCGGGCTCTGCAAGTGCGCGGATAGACAGAGATATCTTGTGATTCTCGGTGTCGATTGCAGTAATCTTTGCCTCGACGACATCGCCGACGGAGAGAACCTCTTCGGGCTTTCCGATGCGGCGGTTTGCGATCTGAGAAATGTGGATCAAGCCGTCAACGCCGGGCAGAACCTCTGCAAATGCACCGAAGGTCATGAGCTTTACTATCTTGACCTCTGCGGTATCGCCGACATTGTAGTTAGTGGTGAACTTGACCCAAGGATTCTCGTTGGGATCCTTGTAGCCGAGGGAGATCTTTTTCTTCTCCTTGTCGAAGCTGATGACATAAACATCGACCTCGTCGCCGATCTTGAACAGCTCGGCAGGATTCTTGATGCGGCTCCAGCTCATCTCGGAGACATGTACCATACCGTCGATGCCGCCGATATCGACGAATGCGCCGTAGCTGGTCATGGACTTGACAACGCCGTGGTACTTGTTGCCGACCTCCATCTCGTTCCAGATGGCCTCAGCCTTCTCGCGGCGCTCCTTCTGAGCAACGGCACGGATCGAGCCGACGACGCGCTTGCGGCTACGGTTGACCTCGGTGATCTTAACGCGGGTCTTCTGCTTGAGCAGCTGATTCATATCGGCATCCTTGGGCAGGCCGGACTGGGATGCGGGAACGAACACGCGCACGCCCTTGACATTGACGACTACGCCGCCCTTGTTGATCTCGGTGACGGTGCCTTCAAGGAACTCGCCGCTCTCGACAGCCTCTTCGACCATCGTCCAGCTCTTTGCTGCGTCAAGACGCTTCTTGGAGAGCATAACCGTGCCTTCGACATCGTTGACGCGGACAACAACTGCTTCGATCGCATCGCCGACCTTGACAGCGTCTTCGACCTTGATGCCGTCATCGGTAAACTCGGTGGTGGGAATGAAGCCGGAATACTTTGTGCCGATATCGACACTGACTTCAGTGCCGGTAATAGCAACGACGGTGCCGGTTACCTTATCTCCATTATATATAGTCTTGATGGATTCCTCCAGCATTTCGTCGAAGGACATCTCCTTCTCTTCTGCTGCAGTAGCATCAATTTTGATTTCTTCGCTCATCTTGTTACTTACCTCCTTAATTATCCACGCAGGCGTGGACGCGCCTGCCGTGACACCGACGGTGGCGGCGCATTTGAGCCTGTCCATGTCTAATTCACCGGCATTTTCGATAAACTGAACGTTCGGGCAAAGCTCTGAGCATATCACCGAAAGGTGAACGCTGTTTGCACTGTGCCTGCCGCCTATGACGACCATTGCATCGCACTCTGCCGCTAATTTTGCGGCTTCTTCCTGACGCGTGGATGTTGCACCACATATTGTATCAAAGATTTGAAGATTTGTACATCTTTTTTTTAAGAAACTTGCACATTCGGTAAAATTACTACGAGTTTGGGTCGTTTGGACTACCATCGTTATCGGTTTATCCAATAATTCGCCCGTTTGTCTGTACCAATCTTCCAATTGTGAGGCATTTTCGCATATCACGCATTCGCCGCACCAGCCCTTTACGGCCTCGACCTCGGGGTGTCCGTGCATACCGATGATGACGACAAAGCGTCCGTCGTTCTGTGCGCTTTCGACAAGCTGATGTATGCGCTTTACCTTAGGGCAGGTCGCGTCGCTTATCTCCGCTCCCCTGTCCTCAAGACTTTTGTACACTGCCTTGGACACACCGTGCGAGCGTATTATGACCCTTGCGCCCTTCGGCAGCTCGTCGGGAGACGCTATAACGCGCAGGCCCTCGCGTTCAAAACGGCGCACGACATCATCGTTGTGTATGAGCTGACCGAGCGAGTACGCAGGTCCGCTTTCAAGAATGCGCTGCGCCATGTCAACCGAGCGGCTCACGCCGAAGCAGAAGCCGGCGCTTTTGGCTGTGATTATTCTGTCCATGCTCATTCCCCCATTGACCTGCCGGTCTTTTCGGCTATGAGACGGCAGACCGCAGCTATGCTCTCTTCGAGGGTATTTCCGCTCGTGTCAAGCAGCACGGCATCATCGGCGGCCTTCAAAGGTGCGGCTGCACGCTGAGTATCCTGCTTGTCGCGCTGCTTCATTTCCTCAAGCACCTCGTCAAAGGGCTTGTCGATCTTTTTCGTGTGCAGCTCCTCATAGCGGCGCTGCGCCCTGTCAGCTACATCGGCAGTGAGAAATATCTTCAGATCGGCATCTGGGAGTATCACTGTTCCTATATCGCGTCCGTCCATGATAACGTCATGCTTTTTCGCCAAATCGCGCTGCATGTCAACAAGAAACGCCCTTACCTCGGGTATGGCCGAGACAGCTGATGCGAGCATCGAGACCTCCGGCAGGCGTATATCCTGGGAAACATCCTCACCGTCCAGATACATGCACTGCTCGCCGTTCCCGTTATATCTGAGCTCTATTGCGAGCTTCGGCAGCATGGCGATAACGGCGGCCTTATCGTCAAGGCTCACGCCGTGAGTTTTCGACGCAAGTCCGATTGTTCTGTATATCGCGCCGGTATCGACATATATAAAGCCGAACTTTTCGGCGGCTTTTCTTGATATTGTGCTCTTTCCCGCGCCGGACGGACCGTCGATGGCAATTGATATCATAGCTTAACATCCTTATATAGAATTTGCGGCAACGTATGCCGTTGACCATGCTATTTGCAGATTAAATCCGCCTGTGTAGGCATCCAGATCCAGAACCTCGCCGGCAAAGTAAAGGCCGTTTATCAGCTTTGACTCCATCGTGCGCGGGTTGATCTCCTTTGTCAAAACGCCGCCTGAGGTAACTATCGCCTCGTCAATGGGCCGAGGTCCCGTGACCGACACGGGGAACTCCTTGAACAGCCGCAGAAGCTCATGACGCTGCTGACGGGTTATGGAGTTTACCTTTTCCTCTGCCGGTATGCCGGACAGCTCAACGAGAACTGGTATCATGGTCTTTCCGGCAAGATCGCCCAGAGCGTTTGCAAAGTCGCGGTTTGCATACTTTTCAAAGTCTCTCAGCAGCCTTGCGTCAAGCTTTTTCTCGTCAAGCGCCGGCTTGAGGTCAATGCTCAGACGGTACCTTGCACTGCCGAAATTGCGCATATGCGAGCTGGCAGACAGCACAAGAGGACCCGACACGCCAAAATGAGTGAACAGCATTTCGCCGAGCTCTCTGAAAATAAGCTTGTCGTCTTCATAGGCCGACAGCGTTACGTTTTTAAGTGAAAAGCCCTGCATCCTCGCACAGTACTCATCATCGCTCTCAAGCGGAACGAGTGACGGGCGGCATGGACTTACGCTGTGTCCAAGCTCACGCGCCATTTTATAACCTGCGCCGGTCGAGCCCGTGAGCGGATACGAAAGTCCGCCGGTACAGATGACGGCAGCACGGCAGGATATTACAGATGCGTCCGTTTTAACGCCGCAGACCTCGCCGTTTTCGCAGATTATATGCTCCGCGCTTTCACGCAGGCGGCAAACTCCGCAGCGCTCTATATTCCGCGTCAGCGTTCCGGCAACATCGTTTGCGTTGTCCGACACGGGGAAAACGCGGTTTCCGCGTTCCGTTTTAAGAGGCAGCCCGAGCGACTCGAAAAACGTCATTGTATCCCGCGGAGAAAATTTATTGAGCGCACTGTATAAAAATCTTCCGTCGCCCGGTATGTTTTCGAGAAATTCCTTTACATCGCAGTTGTTTGTAACATTGCAGCGTCCCTTGCCGGTTATCCGCACCTTGCGTCCGAGCATTTTGTTCGGCTCAAGCAGGATAATGTCGAGGCCGCGCTGCGCCGCAATGAGGCTGCACATCATTCCGGCTGCTCCCCCGCCTATTACGACCGCGTCGGCACTGAGCTTTTTCATATAGCGGCACCGTGCTCGGTCTGTTCATAGACCTTGTTCTCGCTCCATATTGTTTCAAGCCTCTCAAAGGTCTTTGAGAGGTTTTCCTTATTTTTTATGCCGACTGCAACGATTATGGCATTTATAAGGCTCATGGGAGCAACGAGCGAGTCAAGGAACGATACCATGTCGCTTCTGGCGTGCAGGCAGACATCGGTTATGCCGTTTAAGGGCGAAGCGGGGCCGTCTGTTATGGCGACGGTCATCGCGCCCATTTTCTTTGCAAACTCAACCGCGTCGATGGTATGGCTCGAATAACGCGGAAAGCTTATTGCTATGCACAGGTCGCCCTGACCTATTCTTATCATCTGCTCGAACACCTCGCTGGCGGCAGTATCGTGAATGACATTGACATTGCTGCGCAGAAGATTGAGATACAGTCCGAGAAATGTAGACAGCGAGGTCGAGGTACGCATACCGACGATGTATATATTATTTGCGTCGATTATCGAATCGACAAATTTGTTGAAGCTGTCCTGCTCAAGCACCTCGAGCGTCGCCTGAAGATTCTGGATATCACTGCCGATTATCGAGCGGACGATATCCTTATCGTCGATCATGCTCTTTGCGACCTCAATGCGCTGCACGGAGGTAAGGCGGTTGCGGATCATTTCCTGCAAGGCCTTGCGCATACTCGGATATCCGTCATAGCCGAGCTCCGTAGCAAAGCGAACAACGGTGGATTCGCTGACTCCGACGATCTTTCCAAGCTTGCCGGCAGTCATGAACGCCGCCTTGTCATAGTTATTGAGAATATATTTTGCAATGCTTTTCTGACCCTTGGAAAACTTATTGCTGCCCTTCGAGAGAGCCTTGAGAAGATCGGTTTCCATATTGTTCATCTCCATGTTAAAGCATAAAAGACATTTTACTTTCATTTTATTTAAATTGCAATAGCAGCTTGCAATTTTTTTGCCCCGAACTTGCAGATTTCCGCGCATTCGGGGCATTCGGCTCAAGGCTTTTAAGTTTTTCGGCTTCATTCGGATTGAAGCTCTTGCAATTCTTCCTCCGTGAGGTATCTCCATTGCCCTGGCCTGAGCTCGCCGAGGGAAAGGCAGCCCTCTGAAACTCGCTTGAGCTTTGTAAGGCTCAGGCCGGCGCAGTCACACATTTTTCTTATCTGGCGGTTTCTGCCCTCGTGTATGCAGATTGAAAGCTGCGTATAGTCCTCAGCAGTCTTTATTATCTCGACCTCGGCGGGACGTATCCTGTATCCGTCTATGACAAGCGGACTTCTGAGCACCTCCAGCGCTGTTTCACCGCAGCGTCCCTTTACCCATGCGTGGTAGGTCTTATCCGTCTGCGACGAGGGGTGCATGAGCCTGTTTGCAAGCTCTCCGTCGTCTGTCATGATGAGAAGCCCCTCGGAATACATGTCAAGCCGCCCCACGGGATAGAGCCGGATGCCGATATCCTTCACCAGCTCGCTGACACAGCGCCGGTTTTTCTCGTCGCTGAGCGTTGTGACATAGCCGCGTGGCTTATACAGCATTATGTACGTCCTCTCGTCATGCCGCTCAAGAAGTCTGCCGTCAACGCAGATAATGTCGATATCGGGATCGGCACTGTCACCGAGTGCGGCAGGGACACCGTTTACAGTTACCCTGCCGGCTTTTATGAGCTCCTCGCTCCTGCGGCGCGAGGCCATGCCCGCGGCGGATATGAGCTTTTGCAGTCGCTGCTTCATTTTTCTTCACCTATATAATACGGTCTGAGCGCCGTATCAAGCATTCTGCTCAGCCTCTCATACGGAGTAAGACGCTGAGAGATATCGATTTTTACATCCTCAGTATAAACCAAATCCTCCTGCGCCGCAAGAGCTCCGTTTATAAACACGCTGATCTTCCCTACCCGTTCGCCCTCTATGCCTCCGGCAAACAATATGCGCGGCGCTTCGAGCCTTACGCTCAGCTCATCATCTTCGTGCAGCAGGAGCTTTATCCCGCTTTGAGGAACGGCCTCGGCTGTGCTGGCAACGGAGGATAAAACATCAAGCGACAGCTTGAAGCTGTCGGCGCTGTACGACACCATGCGATATTCCGAAAAAGCCTTGTCCAGAAGGTATTTGTGATCGTTCCAATCGTCAGGCGCGTTCAGGGTAACGCAGACAAGGCGCATACCGCCGCGCTCTGCACAGCTGACGAGCGTTCTGCCCGCAGCGATCGTATAGCCGGTTTTTACGCCTATACATCCGTCGTATTCTCTGAGCAGACGGTTGTGATTATAGTACGTCACGTCCTTTACTACGGCGCAGTTTGCAGAAACGATGCTCTTGAAGCTCTCGTTTTCCATGCAGTAGGCCGTCAGGCGAGCCATATCGCGGGTCGTGGAATAATGCCCCTCCTCATCCAAGCCGTGAGGATTGCGAAACGACGTATTCTCAAGGCCGAGCTCGTCAGCCTTTTCATTCATCATCTGCGCGAAAGCGGACTCACTGCCGCCGACAGTGCAGGCAAGCGCCGCGGCAGCGTCGTTGCCGGAGCTTAGCATCATGCCGTACAGCAGCTCACGCACACTGTAGCTCTCGTTTGGAACAGCGTACATGCTTGAGCCCTCTATGGCGCTCCACTCCGGCCTTATGACTATCCTCTCGTCAAGCTCTGCGTTTTCGATGACCACAATGGCCGTCATGATCTTGGTTATGCTGGCAATGAGCATCCGCTCATCGGCGTTTTTTTCAAAAAGCACATCGCCTGTGTCAGCGCACAGGACTATCGCACTGTGTGCCGACAGCTTGTGCTCACCGTCGGCAAGAGCGGGCTGCGGCAGTATCGCAAGCGCAAAAGCGGCAATAATAAATGCCGGTATGATTTTTCTCATAAAAATAAGCACCACCTTTCGGGCAGTGCTTATTATTGACAGTAAAATGCGTTTTTAATCGGTTTTCTTATTGGTATTTGCGATGCTCTCTATCTTGTCCATGACATCGGGGACCATGTCAATGATCCTGTCAACGCCGTTTTTCGCCTGCGGCGCAACGTTTATCATGCGCACTCCGCCGTCATTTACAACGAGAAAGCCGATGGGCTCGATCTTGACTCCGGCTGCGCTGCCGCCGCCGTAGCCCTGCTTGCTGCTGCCGAGCGAGTCTCCGCCCGCTCCGCCGAAGCCGAAGCTCAGCTTTGACACGGGTATGATAGTCTGCCCGTCGGGTGTGACGATAGGCTCACCGACGATGTTGTTGACCTCAACAAGGTTCTTGATGCTGCTCATTGTTGACTGCATCATTTCGCTCAATTTGTTGTTCTCCATTGCGTTCCACCCTTTCACGGATACGACGTATCCTGTTTTTTATCAGAATTTTCAGAAGCTCAAAGCCAGCCGCAAGACCGGCGGCCAGAACAGTTCCCACTCTCACCGATACGGAAAGCTCCGCCTCGGCGCGGCTTTCGCCGCTTTCCATATCAAGTCCGATGTATATATCCTTCCTTTTGACCCGAAACCTGCCCTCAAAAAAGGGCAGCATCGAGCCAACAAAGCCGTTTACCGCGTTGTATCGCGTTACCGTGTCATACGGGTCGGGAGAGGATATCAGTACCCTGAGACGTATCAGCTCAAAATACAGGCCGTTTCCGAAGCGGTGCAGCGTGCGCAGCGCGGTTTTAATGAGCCTGCGCCAATCGTCGAGCGTAAAAGTGGACAGCAGGCTTTTTTTAGGCATCTGCTTTTTGCCAGCATCGGCCTCCGTGGGTTCAGCATCCTCTACCCTTGCTTTCTTCTCCTTGCGCGGGTACAGGCCGAGCTTATAAAGCCAGACATGCGCCGTGACGGTGAAGCTGCCGCCGGTATACGACGCATAAACGCCCACGGGGATGAGCATTACCGCCGCAAAAAGTATTAAGATGATAACAAGCACCATGGAGCGCATCACCTCAAAGACTTAAAAAACTTATTTAAGCTCCTCCATACGGAGCTGGTTTTCGCCGACCGTATTAAGCTTTTCTATGGCATCCTCAAGCTTTTTGACACCGTCGCCGGAGCTTATATCGGGAAGCTCCGGCAGCTCCTCAAGACTGCTTACGCCCATGGTACGCAGAAACACATCAGTTGTACGCAGGAGCGAGGGTCTGCCAGGAACATCAAGCTTGCCGCAGCGCTCGATAAGGCCGCGGTCAATGAGCACTCCGACGGTATACGAGCTGTCAACGCCGCGCACCTGATCTATATATGCCCTTGTGACGGGCTGGAAATACGCAACTACCGCAAGCGTTTCAAGCGCCGGCTGCGACAGCATCGGCGGCTTGCGCTGCTCAAGCGTTTTGCTTATCACCGATGCATATTCGGGCGATGAGCACATTTGAAGCTTATTGTCGAGCCTGAGTATGCGCATTCCGCGCATACCGAAGCTGTATTCATCGGAAAGCTCCTTTGCAGCAGCAAGTATCTCGTCCTCATCGGTTTCAAGGATGAGCGACAGGCGTGCCGTCGGCACGGGCTCGCCCGCTGCAAAAAGTATTGCCTCAATTGCTGACTTTATATTCTCTGTTTCCATTACAAACCTACTCTACTATTCTGTCAAGAATTTCGCCGACATCTCCGCCGGTGAAGGAGAGCGTGTAGTCGCTCTCGTCGCCCGAGAGCTCAACGCTGCCCATGCTGCACAGCTCAAGGATGGATATGAAGGTCGCCACTATCTCCGAGCGGCTGCGGCAGGCTGAATAAAGCTCGGAGAGCTTGGCGGAGCCGCTTTGCAGGCGCTCTATGAGCTCGCGGCTTTTGGTGCGCACCTCGTATACGATGCGCGAGGGCGCAAGCCTATGCGCAAATTCGGGCTCTGCCGGTTTTCCTCCGCGTGTGATGACCGTGTACAGCGCACGGAACAGATCCGCCGGCTCGTGCCGGTATTCATACTCGCGCTTTATATCCGGCAGCGGCTCAGGAAGCTTTGCATAGTACAGCAGGCCCTTTTCCGAGGCTTTTTTCAGCTCAGGCGTAATTTTCTGCACAGCCGTGTAGATATCCTTGCACTTTAGCTGCTCGAGAGAAGTCATGAGTTCTTCAAGCTCGCTGACCTCCTCCTCACCGGCAAGGAGCGTTCTTGTCTTGATATACAGAAGATGCGAGGCCATCTGCACAAACTCGCTTGTTATCTCAAGATCCATCTTCTCCATCTGGTCGAGGTATTCGAGGTACTGATCGAGTATTTCGGATATTTTTATATCGCGTATCTCTATTTTGTTTTTAGACAGCAGCATAAGGATAAGGCTGAGCGGACCGTCAAAGTCCTGAAGCTCGTTTTTATCCTTAACAACGCTTTCAAGATGAAAAGTCGGATTATCCATTATCAATAAAACAGTTTTACCGCGAGGTTATAGCCCCATTCGGCAAACACGAACAAAAAATCAAATACGGTCTGCGTGACCGTCTGGAGCGGTGCTCCCAGAACATCGGTGGCTATAAGCGCAAGCAGGAGCAGCATTCCGTAGCGCTCGTAGCGCATGAGCTTAAAGTATGCCTCGTCGCTCATGAGCGAAAACAGCACCTTTGAACCGTCGAGCGGCGGAACGGGAATGATGTTGAATATGGCAAGCGCTATGCTCAGATACGATGTTATGTAAACCATATTCAGCACATCGCTCAGAAATTCGCTGCCCGAGAGCCTGCACGGCAGAAAAATAATGCCGTAGATAAACAGAACCACGCAGCAGATGATAACGTTTGACACAGGCCCCGCGAGAGCGGTTATCGCCATATCGCGCTTTGGGTGCTTAAAATTGCGCATATCTACCGGCACGGGCTTTGCCCAGCCGAATTTGAACGCAACCATCATTATAAGGCCGATAATGTCGATATGTTTAATGGGGTTGAGCGTGAGCCTGCCCATATTTTTTGCCGTATTATCGCCCAGCTTATAGGCAACGAAGCCGTGGCTGAGCTCGTGCAGGGTTATGCACACGAGCGCCGGTATGACGGCCATTAGCATATCCGTCAGCACAGACCAGTCAAGGTTTCGCATTACATCGCCGAAAGAGTCCATTATATTGCTTCCTTAAACGTATTTGAGTATCTGCGACATGAGCTCGCCGCGTCCGCTGCCCTTTTCAGCCGAAAAAAGTATGAGCGGCGTTTCCGCATCAAGGTCGAGAGTAAGGCGGATAAGCTCAAGATTCGGCTCAATTTCGCTTTTTTTGAGCTTATCGGACTTATTTGCGACTACAACGAGCGGACAGCCGGTGCTTTTGAACCACTGCGCCATAGTCACGTCGTCAGCCGTCGGCTTGTGGCGTGAATCGACTATCATAACGCCGAGGTCAATAAGCCCGTCGGCTGCAAAGAACTGCTCCATGAGCTTTCCCCAGCGCTCGCGCTCACCTTTTGAGACCTTGGCGTAGCCGTAGCCGGGAAGATCGACGAAGTAGACCCTTTTATCTATGAGAAAATAGTTTACATGTATGGTCTTGCCGGGCGACTGCCCCACGCGGGCAAAATTTTTGCGGTTTAAAAGCCTGTTTATGACCGAGGATTTTCCGACGTTCGACTTGCCGGAAAATACGATATTCGGAAGCTCATCGCGGATAAAGCCCGCCGGAGCCGCCGCGCTTTTTATAAACTCGGCTTTATTTATGTTAAGTTCAGCCATGCTTCACCTACTGTCTGATGCCAGGACGGGATTTCTTGCCCGAAACCGGCATGATGACCTCGGGCTTTACCTCGGCATCCTTATGTACAAGCGCCGTTTCAAGCACCGTATCTACCTTATCGGCAAGCACAAAATTGAGCGACTTGCGCACCGTCGGATCTATCTCGTCAAGATCCGGCTCATTCTCGGCGGGGATCACGACCGTGCTGACACCGTTTCGCAGCGCTGCCATTGTTTTTTCCTTTAAGCCGCCGATGGGCAGAACTCTGCCGCGCAGACTTATCTCGCCCGTCATGGCGATATCACGGCGCACAGGCATTCCCGTAAGAGCCGAAACTATCGCCGTGCAGACCGTAACGCCTGCCGACGGGCCGTCCTTGGGCACCGCCCCCTCGGGGAAATGGATATGTATATCCTTTGTTTTGTAGAAATCTGCTTCTATGCCGAGCTTGCCGGCGCGGCTTCGTATGCAGGTCATTGCCGCCTGACAGGATTCCTGCATTACCTTGCCGAGGTTGCCGGTGAGCTCAAGCTTTCCGCTGCCGTCCACCACGGCTACCTCAACGTCAAGGACCTCGCCGCCTACGCTCGTCCATGCAAGGCCGCGCACGAGTCCGACCTCGTCGCTGAGTCTGCGCTGCTCGGGCTTATACTTCGGTGAGCCCAGATAGGGCTGCAATGCCCCTGAGCGCAGCGTAAGGCTCTTGCGCTCGCCTTCCGATATTGCGACGGCAGCCTTGCGGCATATAGAGGCTATCTGACGCTCAAGGCTTCTGACACCCGATTCACGTGTATAGTATGTTATGATCTCGCGTATCGCATCATCGCCAAGCTTGAGCTGCGAGGCCTTCAGGCCGTGCTTTTTGCGCTGCTTGGGCAGAAGATGCTGCTTTGCTATGCTGAGCTTTTCCTCATCGGTATAGCTTGACAGCTCTATGACCTCCATGCGGTCAAGGAGCGCTCTCGGTATCGTGTCAAGCGAGTTTGCAGTTGTTATAAAGAACACATCCGAAAGGTCAAAGGGCACTTCGAGGAAGTTGTCTCTGAAGGTCGAGTTCTGCTCGGGGTCAAGGGCCTCAAGCAGCGCCGCCGACGGGTCTCCGCGATAATCCGAGCCCAGCTTGTCTATCTCATCGAGCACCATGACGGGGTTCATGCTTTTTGCCTGACGGATGCCGGATATGATCCTGCCGGGCATTGCGCCGACATAGGTTTTTCTGTGACCGCGTATCTCAGCCTCGTCATGCACGCCGCCGAGGGATATGCGCACGCATTTACGGTTGGTTGCGCGGGCAATGCTCATGGCTATGCTGGTCTTGCCCGTTCCCGGAGGACCGACAAGGCACAGAAGGCTTCCGCCTGCCTTGGGCGCAAGCTGCTTTACCGCAAGGTATTCGATAACGCGCTGCTTGACCTTTTCGAGGCCGAAGTGATCCTCGTCAAGGGTCTTTCGCGCCTTATCAATATCCCGAATCTCTTCGGTTTTGTCATTCCACGGCAGCTCGAGGCACACATCGAGATAGCCGCGTATTACCGTTGCCTCCGTAGAGCCGAAGGGCTGCTTTGCAAGGTGGGATACCTCCTTGAGAAGCTTCTCCTCTATCTCCTGCGGAAGCTTAAGCTCGCGTATCTTCTGACGGTATTCGCCGATATCGTCGCCTGTGTCATCCTCGCCGAGCTCCTGCTGGATTATCTTCATCTGCTCGCGCAGGTAATAGTCGCGCTGGCTGCGGTTGACCTGCTCGTTTGTCGCTTCGTTAAGCTCCTGCTCTATGCTCATTACGTTAAGCTCATGGTTGAGCATTTCAATGAGCATTTCAAGCCTGCGGCAGGGGTGCAGCTCCTCGAGCAGCGCCTGCTTCTGGCGGTAGTCGAAGCGGACATTCTGCGCCGTGTAATCGGCGACAAAGGCCGGATCACGGCTGACAATGAGGTTGAGGAGCATCTCAGGCGGCATATTGCCGGCAAGCTGGATATACTCGTCAAACAGTCCTACGATCGTGCGTATAAGCGCTTCTTTTCTGTCGGGTGCGACCTTTTCGGCCTTGTCGGGCACGCTTTCGATCTCGCCGAAGAAATAGGGCTGGTCGGAAGAAAGCGAGGCTACTCTGCCTCTGTAAAGTCCCTCGGCCATCACCTTGCAGAGCTTACCGCCCGGCTGACGCACAAGCTGACGGATGCGGCAAACAACGCCGTATTCGTAGAGATCCGAAAGCTCCGGCACATCGTTTGCTATGTCCTTCTGAGTGACGAGGAATATCTCCTGATCCGCGCCCTGTGCGCAGTTGAGAGCAGCCAGCGATACCGGACGCTCAACATCGAAGCTCAGGAGCATTCCGGGGAATATATTAAGGCCGCGCAGAGGCAGCACCGCCATTGCGCGGTTGGGTTCTTTCTTGTTCTGGTTCATATGCTTTACCTCCTTAATGAGGAATAAAAAACGCGGCAAGGCAGGGCAATGCCCCGTCTTGCCGTGCTGTACCTTCGATTGATGCGCCCGTGTTGATTGAAGGTATTATTCGCGTATTACGTCGGGGCCGGTTCCGTTTTTAACGCAGTCAGCAGTGACAATTACCTTCTTTATATCGTGCTCAGACGGCACGGTGTACATGATATCGGTCATAATTCCCTCCATCACGCTTCTCAGGCCGCGGGCACCGATCTTCATCTCTATCGCCTTATCCGCGATAGCTTCAAGCGCCTCCTTATCATATACGAGCTTAACGCCGTCATACTCCATAAGCGCCTCATACTGCTTGGTCATTGCATTCTTGGGCTCAGTGAGTATGCGGACAAGATCCTCGCGCTTTAACGAGGTCAGCGGCGCTATGACCGGCAGCCGGCCTATAAGCTCGGGGATTATGCCGAACTTCAGAAGGTCATGCTGCTGTGCCTGCTTTAAAAGCTCGCCTACATCGCGTTCTGTTGAGCTTTTTATATCCGCGCCGAAGCCCATGCTCTTTTTCTCGGTGCGCTTTTCGATGATCTTATCCAGTCCGTCAAAAGCGCCGCCGCAGATGAAGAGTATGTTCGTCGTATCGACCTTTATAAACTCCTGATGCGGATGCTTGCGTCCTCCCTGCGGCGGAACGTTTGCTACTGTGCCTTCAAGCAGCTTCAGCAGCGCCTGCTGCACGCCCTCGCCGGAAACATCGCGTGTTATGGACGTATTCTCGCTCTTACGGGCGATCTTGTCGATCTCGTCGATGTAGATTATGCCCTTTTCGGCACGCTCGACATCAAAATCGGCAGCCTGAAGAAGGCGCAGGAGTATATTTTCAACATCCTCGCCGACATAGCCGGCCTCGGTGAGCGTCGTTGCGTCTGCGATGGCAAAGGGCACATTGAGCATCTTGGCAAGCGACTGGGCAAACAGCGTTTTGCCGCTGCCGGTAGGGCCGATGAGCAGGATATTGCTCTTTTGCAGCTCAACATCGTTATCGCCGGCAAAGAGGATGCGCTTATAGTGGTTGTACACCGCGACCGATAAAACGATCTTGGCTCTCTCCTGCCCGACGATGTATGCGTCCAGCCTCTGCTTTATCTCATAGGGCTTCGGGAGGTCTTCAAAGCGCAGGCGGTTACCCTTGCTGTCATGCACGGGAGCCTGCTCGTCCTCGGCGATTATGCTCATGCAGAGATTGATGCACTCATCGCAGATATATGCGCCGTTGCCGGCAATGAGTCTGCCGGTCTGAGCCTGTGTTCTTCCGCAGAATGAGCAGCGGATGCTCTTTCTGTCGTCTGTTCTTGCCATAAGTTCTACCTCAGGAAATGATGTAAATGGGGGAACACGCCGTTCCCCCCAAAGCGTGTCAAAAAAGTCTGCGACTTTTTTTCACGCTTCAAAAACGCCACATTTTTTGTGAAGCTTTCACTTCACGAAAAATCTCGCTGCACTCGTCAAAAAGCCTTATAGCTCAGGCATTTTTGATGGCTATAATCTAACTCGAGGCGGCTCTTTTCTCGCTGCGGCTCGGTCACAGCACGGCTCTGACATGCCGCCGGCATGTCATTCACTCCCGTGCCGACGCTGCGCTACCCCTCGAGCTCCCCCGCTGCGCGATTATCTTTACGCAGCAGCGCAGTTTTTTGACATCCTATGAGAGAAAAAACGCAATCCCCCAATCAATTCGTGCTTATCGCTTCGTGATCACCTTGTCGATAAGACCGTATTCGAGGGCTTCCTGTGCGGACATGAAATGGTCGCGTTCGCAGTCTGCTTCAACGGCGGCGATATCCTTGCCCGTGTTTTCGGCGAGTATCCTATTGAGATTTTTCTTTATCTTCAGGATCTGCTCGGCCTGGATCTGGATATCGGTGCACTGACCCTTGCTGCCGCCGGAGGGCTGGTGGATCATTATCTCTGCATTGGGAAGCGCAAGGCGCTTGCCCTTTGCGCCGCTCGAGAGCAGGAATGCGCCCATGGATGCCGCCATGCCGATGCATATGGTGGATACATCGGGCTTTATATACTGCATGGTATCATAGATAGCCATGCCGGAGGTGACGGAGCCGCCGGGGCTGTTTATATAAAACTGTATGTCCTTATCGGGATCCTGCGCCTCAAGGTAAAGAAGCTGGGCTACGATAAGGCTGGCGGTCGTGTCGTTGACCTCCTCGGACAGCATGATTATGCGGTCGTTGAGAAGTCTTGAAAAAATGTCATACGAGCGCTCGCCGCGGCTTGTCTGCTCTACTACATAGGGTACTAAACTCATTTTTATAACGTCTCCTTTCGTTGTGCTTATCTCGGAGATCATATCCTTATACGCGGCTGATTATTCGGCCTCTTTTTCCTCGGCGGGCTCTTCGGCGGGAGCTTCCTCGGTAGCCGACTCTATAACGATCTTGGTCGCCTTTTCCTTCTTGAACTCGTTTCTTATATAGTCGTCGCCGAAGTACTTACGGATCTGCTCGGGCTCTGCGCCGACAGTCTCGGCTGCGCCCTTGATATAATCCTCAAGCTCCTCGTCGGTGACTTCAATGTTCTCGGCCTCAACGATAGCCTCAAGCAGGAGCTCCTGCTTTACCTGATACTCTGCTGCGGGGCGGATGGTCGCGTTGATCGCCTCGTCGTCAAGACCCATCATCTTCTTTATATCGTCGGTGCTCATCTTCGGGTCGGAAAGTCCGAAGTTTGCAGCATAGCTGCGGATAAGCTCGTCGATCTTCTCCTGCATCATGCTCTCGGGAACCTCGACGGTCATATTGTCACAGGCCTTGGTCATGATAGCGGTGCGGAACTTTGCGTCCATCTGCTGATCCATGACGCGCTCCATGTCCTTGCGGGTGTCGGCTCTGTATTCCTCAACGGTGTTGAACTCGGAAACGTCCTGAACGAAATCATCGTCGAGCTCGGGCAGCTCGGTCATGGACAGTCCGTTGAGCTTGACCTTGAACACGACGTCCTTGCCTGCAAGCTCTGCCGCGTAGTCCTCGGGGAAGGTGATGTTTATATCCTTCTCATCGCCGATGTTCATGCCTACGATCTGCTCCTCAAAGCCGGGGACGAATGTATTGGAGCCGAGCTCGAGCTCATAGCCCTCTGCCGTGCCGCCGTCGAAGGGAACACCGTCGAGAGTGCCTTCAAAGTCGATATCTGCGGTATCACCCATCTGAGCCTCGCGCTCGAGGTCGATAACGCGGCCATTGCGCTTGCGGACACCGTCGATCTGGCTGTCAACATCCTCTTCGGTGATCACATAGGTCTCCTTGACAGCGCTGAGGTTCTTGTACTCGCCGAGAGTTACCTCGGGGTAGAGCTCAACATCAAAGGTCAGGGTGAGAACCTTATCGTCGGAAAGATCCATATTGGAAACTGCGGGCTTGCCGATTATCTTCAGGCCGCAGTTGTCATAGCCGTGCTCATATGCCGGAGCGACGAGCTCATCGATGGCATCCTGATAGAAAACGTCGTGGCCGTACATGCCCTCAACGACGGCGCGTGGAGCCTTGCCCTGTCTGAAGCCGGGGATGGAGATATGGCTCTTATTCTTGTTAAACGCCTTGTTTACCGCTTCGTCGAACTCCTTTGCATCGACTTCGACCTGAAAGCTGGCGGCCTTGGAGTCTTTCTTTTCTACGTTCTTGACTAACATTTATATATTCCTCCTAATATAATTCACATAGACCAAAACATAATAACAGATATTTCAGTCAAAAGCAATTATTTTCTTTAAATAAGCTTTACAGGTCTGAATTTAACATGATCAGCTGAAACGAGCATGAAATCCGTGCCGCCGAGCGTGCCGTTGAATGCATATTGGCAGCCCGCGCCGTGAATGTGTCCGTAACAGCAGCGCTTTACCTTATATTTCTGCAAAAGCTCAAGGATCTCGGGGCATGTATAATTAATGTATTTCGGCGGATAATGCAGAAATACATATATCTCATCGGTCTCAGCCGATTTGAGAGAAGCTTCAAGCCGCATGATCTCGCGGTTCATTATTTTCTTATCGTGCTCAATTCCGCGACTTTCTTCATAAAACCAGCCGCGAGTCCCGCAGATAGAAACTCCGGCGTACTCAAAGCTTGTGTTGTGCATTACGTCTATGCTCTCTATACCGTGCTCGGCGAAAAATTTTCGTGCCTTGGTGGCCGTCGTCCACCAGTAATCATGGTTGCCTTTCAATATTATCTTTCGTCCTGGCAGAGCGTCTATAAACTCAAAGTCCGGCAGTGCCTCCTCCATCGTCATTCCCCATGTGATATCACCGCATAAAACGGTCAGATCATCGTCCCCGAGCTCTGAGAAGCCTTCGCTGAGCTTTTGAATGTAATTTTCCCAGCGTCCGCCGAAAACGTCCATTGGTTTATTTGTTCCGAGCGACAGATGAAGATCGCCGATGGTGTATAAAGACATGCTGCCTCCGTATAGTTTTTATTATTACGGTCAAGAATAATACTGTCTGAGGACAATACTCTCTGGAGGTAAGAAAATGAACAACAACAAGAAAATGAACTCAGGTCAGATAACCGGTGTCGGCTGTGATGTAACAAATTGCAAGTACAACACCATCGACTGCAAGTGTTCGGCATCGCAGATCAAGGTTCAGAACGAGAAGGCAACGACCAAGTCGGAGACCTTCTGCTCGACCTTCTGCCCACGCGGCTGCTGCAACTGATCGTAGCGGGGCGCAAGCCCCGTTTACATATTTTATTTCAGGAAGTCCGCAACGGCGGCCTTCATATCCTGCTTGTCCACAACGAGCCCGAAGCGCTTTTCGCGCTTGTCAAGACCTGCAAGCGGCTTTGGAACGAGCGTTTTCGTCACCTCGGAGAGCTTTTCTATAAGCTCCGTTCCGGGAGCGTCGCTCCCCTGCCCCAGAGCCCTGAGAACACTGTCGCAGAACTTATACGGGCTTGCTGTGGACACGACGATCGTGGGAGACATGCTGCCCGTTTCGCTGCGGTAATCGGAAAGCTTTTTGTATGCAACGGCGGTGTGCGTATCCATAAGATACGCGTTTTCGGTGTAGACCTTATTTATTGCCGCCATTGTATCGGCATCCGAGCAATAGCCGCCGACAAACTGCTTACTTATAACGGCCTTTATCTCATCCGACACATCGTAGCTGCCCGTTTTTGAAAGCTGCGACATGTAGCCTGCGACCTCCGCGTCGTTTTTGCAGATGCAGTACAGCAGGCGCTCAAGATTGCTGGAAACAAGTATGTCCATAGACGGGGAAATGGTCGTATAGAATGTCCTGTTGCGGTCATAAACGCCGCGGGCAAGAAAATCTGCAAGAACATTGTTCTGATTTGACGCACATATGAGCTTGCCAACCGGAAGCCCCATGCTCTTTGCATACCAGCAGGCAAGAATATTGCCGAAGTTGCCGGTGGGAACGACGAAATCGACCGTGTCGCCGTAGCTTACACGTCCGGAGTTTGCATAATCGCAGTAGGCCGAGAAATAGTAGACTATCTGCGGCAGGAGTCTGCCCCAGTTAATGGAGTTTGCCGACGAGAGGAACCAGCCCCTTTCGCTGAGCTCATCCGCAAAGCTCTTATCGCCGAATATCTGCTTTACGCCGGTCTGCGCATCGTCAAAATTGCCGCGCACGGCAGCTACGCTGACGTTTTCACCTTTCTGGGTGACCATCTGGAGTTGCTGCACGTCGGACACGCCGTTATGGGGATAGAACACGAGTATCTTTGTGTTCTCAACATCGGCAAAGCCCTCAAGAGCCGCCTTGCCGGTGTCGCCGCTTGTGGCGACAAGGATGCAGACCTTTCTTTTTTCGCCGCATTTTCTGAGCGAAGCAGTCAGCAGATGCGGGAGCATCTGAAGCGCCATGTCCTTAAACGCGCAGGTGGAACCGTGCCACAGCTCAAGCACCGCCGTGCTGTCGTCAAGAAAATGCACAGGCGCTGCGCTGCCGCTGTCAAAATTATCACCGTATGCACGGGATACCATGGTCTTGAGCTCGTCCTCGGTAAACTCATCGAGGAAGGGCTTCATTATTGTGCAGGCTCTTGCGCGGTAATCTCCCTTGCCGAGCAGCTTTATATCTTCAAGGCTCAGCTGCGGCAGGCTTTCGGGTACATACAGGCCGCCGTCGGGTGCAAGGCCGCGTGATATTGCCTGAGATGCAGTGACCTTTTCTTTCGAGTTTCGGGTGCTGAAATATAACATAAGGTTCCCCTTTCCGCTTAAGTAAGTGCTGAATAAATGACGGTAAGCGTCTGAATGGATGACTTGTGCCCTGATTTAGTCACGTTTTCTTGAAACACACAAAGTATTCCTGCGAAAAAGTGCCGCCATCAGAGCCCAAATTCTCTCGTCCGGCCATCTGACGCATTTAATCATAGCTTACTTAGCTTACTTAAAATGCATTTTCAATATGATTTATCGTAACTTTTCTGGAGCTTACGCCCTCAGGTGCATAGACCTCAATAACGTCAAAGCGCGGCTGAAGCTCGGTTTCGTGCGATTGCAGCCAGAGCTGCGCCGCCGTGATGACGCGCTGCTGCTTTGCTGCCGTAACGAACTCACGCGCCTGCCCGTAATTGCTGTTTTTTCTGAGCTTTACCTCGACAAAAACTATGTAATTGCGCTTTTTTGCGATTATATCTATCTCGCCCTGCCTGTAGCGGCAGTTTGTGTCAACTATCCTGTATCCGTGCAGGCGCAGGTAGTTTGCCGCCTTCCGCTCTCCGAAGGCTCCCAACGTTTCCTCGGCCATCAGTGCATTTTCCTCAGGAAGCTCGGGCGGTGTATCTCGCAGGGGCCGTATTCGCGCAGAGCCTCGTAGTGAAGCTTCGTGCCGTAGCCCTTGTGCTTTTCAAAGTGATATTCGGGATACATTTCCGCCATTTGAAGCATATATCTGTCACGGCTGACCTTTGCCAGTATCGACGCCGCCGCTATATCGGCGCAGCTTGCGTCGCCCTTTACAACGCAGCGGCTCGGCATCCTTATCGCCGAATCACGGTTTCCGTCGATAAGCGCAAGCGTGGGCTTAACAGAGAGCTTTTCTATCGCCCTGTTCATTGCAAGCATCGCGGCATTTAAGATATTTATCTGCTCGATATCCTCAACGCTTGCAAAGGCAATGCCATAGCTCAGTGCCTCGGAGCATATTATATCAAAAAGCTTATCTCGCTTTTTACCGCTCAGCTTTTTTGAGTCGTTGAGACCTTCTATCTTGTGGCCTCGCGGCAGGATGACCGCAGCTGCACACACAGGTCCCGCAAGCGGGCCGCGTCCGGCCTCGTCAACGCCGCAGATGAGCTCAACGCCGCTGTCGTATATCTCGTTTTCAAGCTCCCACAGCTCTGTCATCACGGTTTCTCCAGACTTATCCTGCCAAGCTTTCCGTCGTGATACTCGCCCAGCAGTGTATTTGCCATGCGCTCAATGTCGTATTCGCCCTTTGATACAAGAAAGCCGCGCTTTTTTGCGGCAGCCTCAAGAAGCTCAAAGCCGTTTGCCTCGGGATCGGGCTCGAACTTATAGCGTGCCGTAAGCGCCTCGGGATACATTTCACGAAGCCGCAGCATGAAATTTGCAGCAAGCGTCTCCTTATCCAGAACGTCCGACTTTATTGCATTCGTTATGGCCAGCATTTCGCCGACCTCCTGCGAATCAAACTTCGGCCAGAGTATGCCGGGGGTGTCCAGCAGGTCAAGGCCTCTGTCGATGTTTATCCACTGCTTGCCTCGGGTAACGCCGGGCTTATCGCCCGCTATCGCGGCCTTGCGCTTTGCGACCTTGTTTATAAACGTTGATTTTCCAACGTTAGGTATACCGAGTATCATTACGCGCATCGGACGGTTTACCTGCCCCTTGGCGGCGTAATCGGCTATCTTATCCTTCAGGAGCTCACGCAGAGCAGGTGCAAAGCTGCTGACTCCCCTGCCGCTTTTCGCATCGGTTTCGAGTATTCTGATGCCCTGAGCCTCAAAAAAGCTCCGCCACTGCGCGGTGATCTTCGGATCGGCAAGGTCGCAGCGGTTCAGGATTATC
Source organism: Collinsella aerofaciens (assembly GCA_963633225.1). Classification (GTDB taxonomy): domain Bacteria; phylum Bacillota; class Clostridia; order Oscillospirales; family Oscillospiraceae; genus F23-B02. Next base: position 935 of record CAVGXR010000042.1, on the reverse strand, counting down.
AGTCTCGGCTTTCCGGCGGCAAGGCGGTCTATATCGGGATTGCGGCTCGAGTCAGGTATTCTCGCGTCAAGTATCTCGCACACGGCATCGCACTGCTTTATGCTGTCCTCTATCATGCGCTGCGCCTTGGTCATGTGGCCGGGAAACCACTGGATATTCATTTTTTCATAGTTCACGCCGGACATATCATTCACCGTCCGGAACGCCGATGGAATCAAACGGGAACACGCGCAGCAGTACCTTGCCGATTATAAGGCGCTCATCTACCATGCCTATCTCCGCCCTGCGGCTGTCGGACGATGCGTTGCGGTTATCGCCCATTACGAACACGCAGCCCTCGGGAACGGTCTGCGGTCCCTGAAAATCGAGCTGGTTTTTGGTAAGCTCGGCAATATACGGCTCATCAAGAAGCTCGCCGTCAACATAAACACGGCCTCGGTCAAAGTCTATGTCAATGGTCTGCCCCTCGGTCGCAATGACGCGCTTTACAAGCGCCTCCGGCTTGTAATCATCCTTGCGGAAGATGATTATATCTCCCTGCTTGGGAGTATAGAAAACGTCCGACACGACAAGCTTGTCGCCGTTTGTAAGCGTTGGGTTCATCGAATCGCCGGAGACATCGACTATGCGGAACAAAAATACGAACACGATTATGCATATAATGAGCGCAAACACAAGGCTCTGCATCCAGTCGTATATCTCGCCGCGCATTGTAGTCTCTGTCTTTGCTTTTTCCGGCTTTTTGACTTTATCTTTGTCTTTTTTCATTTCAAAATTACCTCTTGCTGAGTTTATCAATATATTATACACGATGAGCATGCTCTAAGGCAACAAAAAAAGCGGCCAAGGCCGCTTTTTTTGAACCGATAGACAGGTCCGAACGCTTACAGGCGCTCCTTGACCTTTGCTCTCTTACCGACGCGCTCACGCAGGTA
>CAVGXR010000041.1:0-6560 GCA_963633225.1 Collinsella aerofaciens | reverse complement strand
CCAATGGTCTGACCTTCACCCGCAAGGGCGGCATAGAGGCCACCGAGGGCGGCGCTACCGCACGCGAAGGCGTGTTTGCCGGCGGCGACGCAGTCACCGGTGCAGCTACTGTTATCCTCGCAATGGGCGCAGGCAAGACCGGCGCAAAGAGCATTGACGAGTACATAAAGAGCAAGAAATAAGCTTAAACCGTAGCATTCGCCCCGATGCAATTGTATCGGGGCGTGTTTCTTTGCGGTTTTGCCGTCAAATTGAGCCTTTAATGTCTGAAAATGCTTGCGCAGCAGGAATAAATATAAAATTATTTATAATTTTGCACTCAGGGTATTGCATTTTCATTGCATCTGCCGTAGAATACCGAATGTGTTTGGGCTCACTTTTTGTCTGACATATTGATTTTTGTTTTTAATCAGCTACGAAAGGATTGATTTCATTGAAACGTGACCAGTTTCAGGTTTACCTTGACGCAAATCCGAGCGCAAAGCTGCGTGATATCGTTTCGCAGATGCTTTATGACGAGATTGTGTCGCTGTGCATAGCTCCGGGAACGAAGCTGAATGTCAACAGCATAGCGTCCGCGCTCGGCATATCCCGCACGCCTGTGGCGGAGGCAATAATGAACCTGTGCGAGCGGGGCTTCGTCATTTCCAAGCCCGACACCAGCGGTTTCTTTGTCATTGACCTGAGTCTGCGCGATATGATAGATCTTTACGATGTGCGCGCCGCTATCGAATGCGAGGCCGCCGCTCTGTGCACAGAGCGTGCCGATTCCGGCACGGTAAACGAGCTTGACCGGCTGGCTAACGACTTTGCCGACTGCGTGATTCGCAAGGACTATGACGGCATGATCGCAACCGATATGCCATTTCACGGTCTTATCGTCGAGTCCTGCGGCAACAAGTATATTCAGAAGTGCTACAAGATGCTGCTCCCGAACCTGACGATGTATCAGTCCTCGATGATAAAATTTATCAGCAATTCAGAGGATAACCCATGGTCGCCGAGCGTTATATATAACCACGTTGCGGTAGTCGAGGCGATAAAAATGCACATCCCCGACCTTGCAAAGCAGGCGATGGCCGACCATGTGCAGTCAAGCCTCAACTTCACCATGTTCTCCGGCGGCGGCGCAGACCCCTTCTCCACCGTGAGAAAGCCCAAGCCGAGCAAAAAAATATAAGTCAATCACCCTCCGATTTATTTCTGAACGGAGGGTGATTTTTCTATCTGAGTGTCTTTGCTATAGACGTATCGGAGGCGAGGTTCGGGATGTTATACAAAATGAGCACCTGAGTGATGCCGTTTTCCGAGATGTAATCCGAGACAGAGTCCTTGAAAAAGCGCAGGTCGATAAGATGCGTCTCGGCGTAATCGTCGATTACGAACTGGGCAAAGCAGTTGGCGTAGGAGTCCTTTATTATAAGAAGCTTCCCCTCGCCTTCTCCGCTGACGACGGTGCTCGACTGATTTGAATTGAGAAACACCGCATACTGATCCTTGCCGCTGAGATATTTGCGCTCGTAGATGCTGTCGCTCACATAGCTGCCGCCGTTGTAGCTGACGGTATGCTCGAGCGTTTTATAATAGGCAGTGATCGTATCATAGGCGGCAAAGGGCGCGTTTACCTTGTTGTAGCTCGTGCCGCGGAAGTTATCGCACAGCGTCTGGCTCTGCCATGCGGACACGGGTTCGGGCGTTTTGCCCTGAGAGCGCACCCACGCAGCGTAGCAATAATAAGCGCCGAGGCTGGTGTAGTGGTGATCTGTTTTATAGTAGATATACTCGTTCTTGTGCTCGGAGAGGATGTCGAACACATTTACGGTGTCCAGTCCCAGCGCTTTTGCCTGATTATAAAGTGCCCTTTGGTCGAGGTTCGGTGCGTAGGCCGGCAGCTTATCGGACAGTATCTGCGCTGCCGTGGGGACGAGCATGAGCTGCACGGGGATACCAGCTTTATCCGAAAAGCTCTTGAGCGCCTCAAGGTTTGCCTGATACTGCTTCTTATCATAGCTTGTGAAGGCATCTATAAGATAGCTGTCCCTGGCAAAATAGACATTGGATATCTCGCTCTTTCCGCTTACGCGCTCGACAAGCGTTTTCACCGTTATCCACTTATCGCGCAGGGGAAACTGGTCGGCAAGGTATTTTTCGACCTGAGTACCCATTTTGCCGCTGGGAAAATCGGCAATTGAGATCGCGTCTCTTTGAGTGAGCGTGCGCTTTTCGCTTTCGGAATAGTATCTGTCCGGCACAAGAATACCTGCAAGGACTCCTGCGGCCAGAAGCAGGCAGAAGACCGATGTTATGAGCTTATTTCGCATTCAGGATATCCACCTTTAAAATCTGAAATATAGAAACGGATTGTACGAGCCGCTGATGAGAAAGGCCGTCGAAAGCGCCGTGACCGCCGCAATGCCGCCGAGATCGGCTGCCGCCATAAGTCCCGTGCCGCACCTTTCGTTGAAGGCGCGGTACAGCCTGCTTCCGAGCGGCGTTACGGCTGCGGTGCACAGAATAAGCAGCGGCAGGTATGACAGGAGCAGATAAACAGCCGTATCGCTGCAAAATGCCGCGCCGCCGAGCATGACCTTGAAAAACGCCCAGCCCCTGCCGATGTCCTCAAAGGAGAACAGCACCCAGCTCACGGCGACGCACAGGAGAGTGTACACATGTCCCAGCGCGGCGGGAGCTTTTCTGAGCTTATCGAGCAGGAAGAACTTTTCGGCGATCAGGATAATACCGAAATACACGCCCCAGAGCACATAGTTCCAGCTCGCGCCGTGCCAGAAGCCCGTTAGCAGCCACACGACGGCGATATTCCTAAGCTGAACCGCGAGACCCTTTTTGTTGCCGCCCAGAGGGATATAGACATAATCCCGAAACCATGTTCCCATGGAGATATGCCAGCGCCGCCAAAATTCCGTTACGCTTTTTGAAATGTACGGGTAGTCGAAGTTTTCGAGGAAATCAAAGCCGAGCATTTTGCCGAGACCGATGGCCATGTCGGAGTAGCCGGAAAAGTCGAAGTATATCTGGAAGGCAAAGGCTATGATCCCAAGCCAAGCGGACACAACGGTCAGTTCGGATGAGGCGGAGATCGTGCTCCACAAAAGCCCTATGTTATTTGCAAGCAGCACCTTTTTGCCGAGGCCGCAGACAAAGCGCTTTACGCCCTCGCCGAATTTATCAAAGGAATGCGTGCGCTCGTCGATCTGGTCGGCTATGGTCTGGTAGCGGACGATGGGACCCGCGATGAGCTGCGGAAACAGCGCGACATATGCACCGAAGGATATGATGTTGTTCTGCACCTTCGCGTCGCCCCTGTACACGTCGATGGTATAGCTCATGGTCTGGAAGGTGTAAAACGATATGCCGATCGGCAGCGGCAGCTCAAGAAGCGGTATGGAGCTTCCGAAGAGGCCGTTTACCGTGCCGATGAGAAAATCGGCATACTTAAACAGGCACAGGACGCTGAGGTTTACAGCAACGCTCACCATAAGTCCGAGCTTGGCTCTCGGCGTGCCGCGGTGCTTATCCACTGCCCTGCCGCAGCAATAGTCCAGAACGGTTGAAAGGATCATCAGTCCGACATATACCGGCTCGCCCCACGCGTAAAAAAGCAGGCTGAAGACAAAGAGTACGGCGTTTTTAGCTTTTTTCGGAGCGATGAAGTATACCGTCAGAACGCAGGGCAGGAAGCACAGAAGAAATGTCAGACTTGAAAATACCATGGCTTAACCGGCGATAAATCCTGTTGCCTTGCCGTCATCCTCGGGAACGACAGCGGAGTTTGAAGGCAGAGTGTCGAAAATGTCCTTTATAGCGGCATCTATCTTCTCATACTCGGAAACGGCAAGCTTTGCCTCCGCCTCGCTGTCATCGCCGTCGTAGCTTGCTCCGGCAATGATGTAAAGAACATAGTCACCTGACTGATAAATGCGTGCGTTCATGACCTTGGCCGTGCCGAAGGGATACTGGCGGATGTAATTAACGATCTGTGCGTAATAGGTGTTGAGCGTTTTGACCGCCTCATCGGCATAGCCGTCCTTGACCTTGAGGATGATCACGCAGTCGGGGTTTACGCTGCTGATGGAATTCTGCTTTGCGACATAGCTTTCGACCTTGCTCATGTCAAGCTGATAGCTGTTTTCCAGCCAGTCCTTGTCGATCTCGCTGTCACAGAGGTAATTGTCCTTGCCGATGGCATCGGCTATCTTCTGCTCTATCTCGGCGGGTGTGGCAGTAGTGTCGGTTTTTTTGCCGTCATCGGAATTTTTTCCGTTTGTGCCGCAGGCTGCTGCGGAAAGAAGCATTGCAAATGCCATTAGAAACAAAACAATTTTTTTCATTTTAAAAAACTCCTTATTTTCGTTTTTTGCGCTCCTCGTTTTGCGCTTTCGTATATATAACGAGACGAAACGCAAAAATGTCGGAAGAAATTAAAAATTTCTTCCGACATGATCTGATTTATTTAGATTTGTTATTTTTTCATGGCCTCATAGGCGGCTATGAGCTGCCCGCGCTCCGCGCCGTCCGTACCGTACAGGCAGTAGTTTATCTTTCCGTTTGTCCAGACGAGCTTACAGACGCTCATCCCGTCCGATTGAAGCTCGATGAGCACGGCATTGTTTTCGGCATCCACCGTTTCCGAGGAGAACTCATCGCCGTTAAGTCCCGAAAAATCGCCATCCTGAGCCGAGGCTCTGGAAAGATAGCTTTTCCCGTCAAGGCTGAATGTGACCTGCGCTATCTGCCCGTCTATGACGGCGTAGGAGACATCGTCTGCGCCGTTGGGAGCATCGAGCGTAATGGAAAGCTCCCTGAATGCGTCCGCACCTTCGACCTCAACAAAGGGATTTCCGCCCATGACGTTTCCCTCGTTACCGGCAATATCCGAGCCCGGCGAGAGAAAATGCACAAGCCCGACGATCACAAGGCACAGGCAGGCCGCTGCCGGCAGCGCGTAGCGCGTAAGGCGCACAGGCGGCTTTGCGGTTTTCTGCGTCTGCCGTGCCGCTTTATCCATGATATTGCGATACATCCGCTCCTTTGCTCCGGCTTCCGGCTCAACGGAGCTTATCGCTTCCTTTATCTTATCCTCGTTCACGGCTCAAAACCTCCTATCTGCTGCCGCAGCAGTTCCCGCGCCTCTTTAAGATGATTGCGCACGGTTGACGGCGGCTTTTTAAGCATCTGCGCTATCTCATCCGTTTTGCAGTCCATATAATAATGCAGGTATATGACATCCTTGTATTTCTCGGGCAGCTTCATGACGATATCAAGCGTTTCGTCGTAAAGTCCGGCGTTTTCATCGGCAAGCTCGGGCGCATCGTCTATCGGCGTTACCTTTCTGCGCCACCAGTGCTTCAGCCGGTCCTTGCAGAGATTCATGGCCGTAACAGTCAGCCACTTTTTCTCGTGCAGCTCATCGTTGAAGGTATAGCCGCCGCTCAGCACCTTGACAAAAACATCCTCGGTGCAGTCCTCGGCCTCGGCTGCATTTTTCATATATGTAAAGCACAGGCGGTACACAAGCTTGTAGTTGCGCTCGTAAAACGCCTCGAACCACGGGTTTTCCGGCATATTGCTTCTCCTCTCTCCGTATATATAACGATCGGGCGGACGGTTTTGTCGGACATCAGCGGTTTTTTATATCAAAAAGAAATCTGCGCTTATATTTCATACCCGCATAGCGCGTGATGCGCTCTATATATATCGGGTCATACGCGCCGCCGACTGCGCCGACGATGGGTATTCCCTGCAAAAACTTCATGTAAAGGAGCTCTCCCGACAGTCCCTCGGCTGCTATCCTGACCTCGGTTTTCATCGTTTCCGCGTCAGGCTGCGCACCGTGCTCGATGAAATAGTTGACTCTCTCGTCGGCTGCCCTGAGCTCGTCGCCGCAGCGGAGCGCGGCTCCTATGATGAGGAGGATAAAATACTTTTCCGCCATATCGTCGTAATCGTAGCCGTAGCTGAGCGACATCTCATACAGGCTTTTAAGAAGCACGGCAGTGAACACGGGAATATCGGGTATGCCGACACCGACAAGCCCCATGCCAATGCCGGAAACTCCCGAGAGCAGCGTATTTTTGGCCTTCTGCGCAGCTGAGCCGCGGGCTGCGTCAGCCAAATTGCGCTTTGTCGGGTTATTTTTCGCTATTATGCGGCGCACCCTGCTGCTGCGCTCGATATCGCGGCGGTTATAGGTCTTTTCTATAACGCCGGTGCCCTTTGCGAAAATGAGCTCAAAGGCTCTGGCAAAGCCCGTGTTGAGAGTGTCCTTGAGCTTTTCGGGCACCTTAGTCTGCAAAAAAGCGTTCAGGCGGCTGTCGCCGCGCTCTGCGCGCTCGTCAATATATTTTTTCTCGGCAGCAAGCTGTCTGCTCCATTCGCGGTCAAAGCTGTTCATTATCTCAACTCCTTGTATATGATTATAGCGTATGATAGGCAAAAAGAAAAGGCCGGAAACCGGCCTTTTCTTTTTGAGAGGCTGTCAAAGAATCTATGCTGCTGCGTTGAGATATCCGCGCAGCGGGGGAGTTCGAGGGGGCAAGGCC
>CAVGXR010000040.1:0-22232 GCA_963633225.1 Collinsella aerofaciens | reverse complement strand
TTAGATAAACCGCCGTCGAAATCCTTGAGACATCAAGGATTTCGGTAAAAGCATTTTGAAGGCTTTCAAAATGCTCGGCGGAAAAGTGCAGTCAAAAAATCCCATGAGGGATTTTTTGGCAAACTAAGTCAGACGAACCACGAAGGTTCGCCTGACTTTTTCTATGTTCCTGCAATCTATATGGTTGGCGGAGTATTCGTATTGGTGTGCCCGCCTCATTTGCTCACAGCCGTAGCAAGCTCGGGCTCTGTTCCAAGCGCTGACGCAGGACTGCTTTTTCAGTCCAATGTCAGATCCCACACGGCTTCGGGCGGAAATGCGGACTTCTGATATGCCGCGATATAGCGCTCGCCGCTGTCCGAGGCACGTCTTATGACGGCCTGCCGAGCGCCGAGCACGGTGCACAGAGAGGGGACAAATTCCGGCTTATCGCGCAGAGCTTCCTTTATATACAGCGTGCCGTTTTCAACATAGCCGCAGGCTATGCCGCCATCATACTCGAAAAATCCGCCGCCGGAGGAGCTGAAGATCTCCTCCTGAAAGCGCAGATAGCCGTAGTAAAAGCCGACGTGCGCCGTACCCTTGAGCATGTCCTCACGCAAGAATCCGTATTCGTCGGCGTTCAGCCGCCTTATGCCGAGCGCTTCCGAGGCTGCGGCGACGGTCTCATAGCTGCAATGGCTTGCATTTTCCAGACCGCAGCAGCGCTCGTACCAGTCGTAAAGCGAATCCTCAGCCGGAAGTGTGCAGCAGACATCGGCGGAGTATTCCCATGCGCTGCGCATACATGCCCGCGTAAGCTCCGCGCCGATGCTCTGCCCGCGCACAGTCTCGTCCACGGCGACGGCGTATATATACGCAAGCTTTTTCGTTGAGCTGTCCGGCAGATGCAAAAATGCATCCAGCACATAGGCAGCGCCGAAAATTTCGCCGCCAAGCTCTGCGGCAAAGCCCGTGCCCATCGAGGGCAGCAGCTCAAAAAAGCTGTCCACGAGCTCCGGCGGATCGCCGAAAACGCTGCACCACAGCGCTCTGAGCGCGAGGATATCGTCCTGAGTGTATTCGCGGATGCTATAGATCATTCATACACCTCCGGACACAGCCTGCGTATCTCGCTGCGTATCTCCCTGAGATCGGTAAAGGTGTCGGGACGCTTGGTGATATCGCGCAGCAGGGCGGAGGGATGGTATATCGCAAGGCAGCGCCTTCCGCCGGCATCGAACCACTGTCCATGCTGCCGCGTTATGCGGAAATCCTCGCTTATAAGCGAGGTGGCGGCGATGCGCCCGAGGCAAATTATGATCTCGGGATTGACGATATCTATCTGCTGCCTGAGCCACTGAGAACATGCCTCGCGCTCCTCCGGCAGCGGATCGCGGTTGTGCGGCGGGCGGCATTTTACGATATTTGCGATATACACGCGGCTGCGGTCGAGGTCTATCATTTTCAGCATATCGTCAAGCAATTGCCCTGCACGTCCTACAAACGGCAGACCCTGAATATCCTCCTGCTCACCCGGCCCCTCGCCGACGAGCATGACCCTCGCATCGGGATTGCCGTCGCCGAAAACGAGCCTTGTGCGCGTCCTGCCGAGCTCACAGGCATTGCAGCCGGAGCATCTGCTCTGAAGCTCATCCATTGCCATATTCATCAGCTTTCCTCCGAATATTTTGCAAGCTCAAGCAAAATTTCACGTTTATTATTGTCGGGATACTCCATAACGTAGTCCAGCAGGAATTTCAGCATCTCGCCGAGCTCCGGCCCCTTGAGGCCGAGAGAGAGAAGATCGTCGCCAGTTACGGCAAGGTGCTTGAGCGAGAAGCATTCGCCGCTTTTGAGCACGGCTCTGAGCTCCTTTTCACAGTCGATGCCGGTTATTACGGCATAGGTCTGTACTGCGCAGGTGACGGTATCCACCCCGTAGCGGTTGAGCATTCTCTTCCAGCCGAGACTGTCTGCCGGCGGCTCAGTGCTCACGAGCACCTCTGCGTCGGCGCAGCAGCGTATAGTACGTCCGTCAAGGCGGAGCTGGGTAAGAAATTCGCGGGCAGAGGGAATATAGCCGTATTTGCGGAGCATGATACTGAATGCGGCCCAGCGCGAAAGCGGCTTGCGCGGCATATCCGCAATGGCGGCAAAGTTCGGCATTTTCCAGCCTGCGCCGCTGATATAATTTTTCATCATGCCGAAGCTTATGGCGGCGCTCATCGTTTCGGGGCGCGCTGTGAGAAGTATCTTTTCGACCTCGTCGCGGACTCGCTCGGGAGCAAGCTCGGATGCCAGCGGGGCACATTCCTCGATGGCGTTGAGCGTGTCATATTCTATCGTGAAGCCCAGCCTTGCCGAAAAGCGCAGAGCGCGGAACATACGCAGCGCATCCTCAGTAAAGCGCAGCTTCGGATTTCCGACGCAGCGGATGCAGCGGTTTTTTATGTCGTTCACGCCGTCGAACGGGTCTGCCAGCATACCGTCTGCCGAGAGCGCAATAGCGTTCATCGTGAAATCGCGGCGGCCAAGGTCGGTTATCAGGTCGGAAACAAAGGTAACGGAATCGGGCCTGCGGTGATCGCGGTAGTCGCCCTCTGTGCGGAAGGTTGTGACCTCGGCGCTTTTGCTGCCGATAACGACGGTGACGGTCCCGTGCTGCAGGCCGGTAGGACGCGAGCCGGGGAAGAGCTCCAATACCTCCTCGGGCAGGGCGCTCGTGCATATATCCCAATCCTGCGGGCTAATCTCCATAATAACGTCGCGCACGCAGCCGCCGACCAGATAGGCAAGGTGCCCTCTGGACTGCAAACGGAACAATATTTGCCTCACATATTTGGGAGGATTGATTTTAGGCATTATCATCAAGCTCCAGTATGTATAAAGATATTAATTCTTGTCAATTGGACTTTACAGTATTATAATATCATTTGCTAAAAGCAACATCAACATCAAAGTGTTAACAGTTTACAGATATAAAACGTAATCGTGATTGGAGAATTTATGCCGGACTTCAGTGAATATTTAATAAGCGGGAAAAGAGGCCACCTTATAGGAATAGGCGGCGTTTCCATGTCGCCTCTGGCTGAGGTGCTCTCAGATGCCGGCCTTATAATAAGCGGCTCGGACATTGCCGAGAGCGAGCGCACCTCGCATCTGCGCGAGAAGGGAATAGAGATATTTATCGGCCATGACGCTGCCAATATAACGAGCGGCATCGACTTTGTCGTCCGAACGGCGGCGGCGCATGACGATAACCCCGAGGTGCTGCGTGCCCGCGAAATGGGGATACCCGTTTTTGAGCGCACTCAGGCATGGGGCGCTATAATGAAAGAATATAAAAACGCCCTGTGCATTTCGGGAACGCACGGAAAAACCACGACGACCTCAATGTGTACGCATATCCTCATGGCAGCCGAGAAGGACCCGACCGTCATGATAGGCGGAACTCTGCCGCTTTTAAAGGCGGGGCACAGGGTCGGCACGGGCGACACGATAGTTATGGAGTCGTGCGAGTATTATAACTCCTTTTTGTCCTTTTACCCCACGGTCGCCGTGATACTCAACATTGAGGAGGATCATCTCGACTTTTTCTCCGGCATAGATGATATCAAGAAGAGCTTCCGTGAGTTTGCAAGCCATGTTCCCGAAAACGGCTATGTCGTTGTAAACCACGATGACGAGAACACCATGGATGCGATAAAGGGACTTGAGCGCAATATCGTCACCTTCGGTCTCACGGCGAAGGCCGACGTTTATGCGAAAAACGTCATACGCATCGGCTCACTGACGAAATTTGATATCATGTACAAGGGAAAGCTGTTCGACACGGTAAGCATCCATGTCCCAGGTGAGCATAACCTCAAAAACGCTCTCGCCGCAGCCGCGGCCTGCATATGCCTCGGCATAAAGCCCACGGCAATAAAATACGGCCTTGCCGGCTTTTCCGGCGCAGGGAGAAGGTTTGAGTTCAAGGGCAAGTTCAACGGCGCTGATGTGTACGACGATTATGCTCATCATCCCGGCGAGCTGAAGGCTCTGCTCGATGCCGTAGAATCGCTTGGCTATAAACGCACCATCGTCGTGTTCCAGCCGCACACCTATACGCGAACGATGGCGCTGTTTCACGATTTTGTGCGTCAGCTCCGCCGGCCTGACGTGGTGTATCTGGCGGAGATATTTGCCGCCCGTGAAAAGAATATTCTCGGCATCTCCTCGGCAGACCTCGCAGAGAAGATAGAAGGCGCAAAATTTTATAAGACCTTTGAGGAGATAGAGCGCGATCTTCGCGCAACGGCGCAGCCGGGCGACCTTATCCTCACAGTCGGAGCGGGCAACGTCTACAAGATAGGCGAGCACCTGCTGGCCGACGATTACGAGACCTGAAAGAGAGATAAGCAATGCAGATAAGCTGGCTCGGACATTCCTGCTTTAAGATAAGCCACGAGGGATACAGCCTTGTTATAGACCCATATGACCTGACCAATGCAAACTACCCGCCCATGAGCACCGCAGCCGATGCCGTCCTGTGCAGCCATGAGCACCGCGGCCACAATTACCGCGCAGGAGTGAAGCTCTCAGGCACGGCAAGACCCTGCCCGTATGAGGTCGAGACGATAGATGCCTTCCACGACACAAGCTACGGCAGCCTGCGCGGGAAGAACAGGATACATATAATCAAATGGGACGGCTATAAGATAGTCCACATGGGCGACCTCGGAAGCTTCCTGACGGATTCTGAGAAGGACATGCTCTTCGGCGCTGATGTCCTCATGATAAACGCCGGAGGCTTTCGCGCCATGCCGAGCGACAAGACAAAGCCTCTTGCCGACGAGCTGTGCGCAAATGTCGTCATCCCAATGCACTATGCCCACGACGGCTGCGGCAGCCGCCGCATGGAGCGTGTTACCGACTTTACGGATCAGTACATGCCTCTGCCGGTCGTCCGCTTTTATGAAACAAACACGATAAGCATAGACCGCGACACTCCGGCGCAGGTAGCGGTGCTGAAATTCCAGCCGGACAAAATGTAAAAATACTTTTAAAATCAAGGGAATTAACACAATTCCCTTGATTTATTTGCGCTTATAGTATATAGTTTCAAAGTCTGCAAACTATCTCTTTTGTTTTAGGAGGCTTTTCAGTGGCAAAAGCAAAGCAACAGAATTATCTGCACGGCGCAGCTATAATGACCGCCGGCGTTATAATAATGAAGATCCTCGGAGCACTGTATAAGATACCTCTTGGCAATATGCTCGGGGACGACGGATACGGTCTGTTCCTTCAGGCCTATTATGTGTACAGCCTGTTCCTCACGCTTGCGACTGCCGGATTTCCGGTTGCGCTTTCACGCATGATAAGCGCTGCGCAGACACGCGGACTGCAAATGCAGGCACGGCGCACCTATCAGGTGGCATGGTGGACCTTCTTCGTCCTCGGCGCACTGTGCTCTACGGTCATGTTCCTGTTTCCCGAGTGGCTCGCAGACTCGCTTATACACAGTCCCGATGCCGCTCTGAGCATTCAGGCGCTCGCTCCGGCTGTCCTGCTGTGCTGCGTTACCTCGACCTACAGGGGCCTCACACAGGGCTACGGCAACATGACACCGACGACTGTCAGCCAGATTCTCGAGGTACTTGCGAAGGTCGCTGCGGGTCTCGCACTGGCCGCATATCTGCTCAAGGCAGGATACGATAAGCCCGTTGCCGTTTCAGGCGCGATATTCGGTGTGACGGTCGGCTCACTGGCGGCGCTTTTGTATATGCTCATATACAAAATGCGCAACTACCGCTTTGACTCTCTCTCCGAGCCCGATGTGCCAGAAAGCGCGGGTACTATATTTAAAAATCTCCTGAGCATCGGCATACCGATCGCGCTCGGCTCGGTAGCGCTTGCGCTCATCAATCTTATTGATGCAGGCCTTTGCATGACAAGGCTCCAGAGCGCGGTGGGATACACATACTCGCACGCAAAGACCCTCTACGGAGTGTACGGCAAGGCTCAAACGCTGTTCAATCTTCCGGCGGCATTCATCACTCCGCTGACGATATCCATCGTTCCCGCGATATCGGCAAAGCTTGTAATGAACGCAAGGGAGGAGGCGGGAAAGATATCCGAGGACTCGCTGCGCATTTCCATGGCGATAGCCCTGCCGATGGGTGTCGGCCTTGCCGCCCTGAGCTACCCTATCATGAACGTAGTTTACCCCAATGCTCATTCGTCCGGCCCTATGCTGCTGTGCCTGCTTGGTATAGCGTCGGTCTTCGTCTGCTTCTCGCTCATGAGCACTGCCGTGCTTCAGGCTACCGGCAGGGAAAAGCTCACGCTTTACTCCATCATCGCCGGAGGACTTGTGAAGATCACCGTCAACTGGTTCATCGTTGCGATACCGTCCATAAACATCTACGGCGCTGCCATAGGCACAAACTGCTGCTATGTGACGATGTGCGTTTTAAACCTCATCTTCATTAACCGCAGCTTTGAAAAGGGACTTTCGATGAAGAATATCTTTCTGCGTCCCGCCGTGCCGAGCCTCATAATGGGCGCTGTAGCCATCGCCGTATACTACGGCGGCATGGCGCTTCTTGATAACGGAGGCAGGATCATGATGGCTCTTGTGATGTGCGCTGCCATCGGCGCTGCGGTCATCGTCTATGCAGTTTCAGTCATCAGGCTCCGCGTCATAACGGCGGAGGATATGAAGCTCATACCCCAGGGCGAAAAGATAGCAAAGCTGCTGCATATGAGATGAGAGAAAATATTGGCTTTTTTCGAAAAAATACTTGATATTTGCAGCGTTTTGTGATAAGTTTTAACTCGCGCCTCGCGGCGCACGAAAAAGCGTAAATAACCCGGCAGGACGCACTCGGCGCGCCGGGCTATATAGAAAAGGCATTTTGCCGCATAAATTAGGAGGATTACACATGAATAAGGCAGAGCTTATAGCAGCCGTTGCAGACAAAACAGGTCTGTCCAAGAAGGATTCCGAGAAGGCTGTCAATGCCGCATTTGATACCATTGTTGAGACTCTGGTATCCGGCGAGAAGGTTCAGATGGTAGGCTTCGGCGTTTTTGATGTCAAGGAGCGCGGCGTTCGTATCGGCCGCAACCCCAAGACCCGCGAGGAGATCGAGATCCCTGCAAGCAAGGTTCCTTTCTTCAAGGCAGGCAAGGCTCTCAAGGACGCAGTTGCAGAGTAATTACACAAAAATAATGAAATGTGATTCCCACGATACGAAAGTATTGTGGGAATTTTGCTGAGGAGCGATAAAATGAGACTCGATAAATATCTGAAGGTATCAAGGCTTATAAAGCGCAGGAGCGTGGCAAACGATGCCTGCGATGCCGAGCGCGTGAGCGTAAATGGCCGTCAGGTCAAGGCAAGCTATCAGGTCAAGGTCGGAGACATAATAGAGGTCGCATTCGGCCAGCGCAGCCTGAAGGTAGAAGTGCTTTCCGTGAACGAAACGGCCAAAAAGGAAGAAGCCCCCGCAATGTACAGGGAGCTTGAAAGCTGAATATGGTATAAAAAATCTCCCGTCCGCAGACGGGAGATTTTACGTTCAGGATTAAATTACTTGGTCCAGTCGGGAGCATCGGTGCGGATGCTGGTCCACTTCTCGGTGACGACGAACTCACCGCGCAGAGCGTTGGTGGTGTCGAGCGTCCAGGTGTAGTTGTGCGCATTGGTTGCCTCGAGGATATCGGCGTAGAACCAATCGGAATTGGAGATATCAGGCCAATTCTTGACGGTGCCCTTGCAGCTGTCCATGCTGGTGCTGGTGGAGTTGCGGCCAACCAGACGGTTGAGCATTGCTGCGGTCATTGCGCGGGTCAGCAGATCGTCGGGATTTGCATTGCCGTATGCGTCGCCGTTGAGGATGCCAAGCTTGTTGAGCAGGTTCATGTAGCTGGAAGCCCAGTGACCGTTAAGATCCTCAAACTTGTTGCCGCCGGTGTAGGAGACGGAGAACAGGCGTGCGATCATTGCGGAGAACTCAGCGCGGGTTACGTTCTGGTTGGGACGGAAGGTGCCGTCGGAATAGCCGGAGATGACGCCGGCCTTGATGAGAGTGCAGACCTCGGTGTTGTACCATGCGCTTGCGCTCAGATCCTTGAGGCTGCTGGTGGTGCTTGCAAACTTTGCGCGGGTCTCGGGAGTCATCAGACGGTAGATCAGCACTGCGACCTCGGCACGGGTGATGTTGTTGTTCGGGCGGACATAGCCATCCTTGTAGCCGACCATATATGCAAAGTGATCGGTGTAGTTAAGGCCGATGTTCAGAACGGGGAAGAGGACGATCTTGTCGAAATCGACCTTTGCGTTCAGCGTCATGGGAGTTGCGCCGGGCAGAGAGCTGTACTTGATGCCGGTGATAGCGCCGTCGCAGGTTGCCGCAACAGTGTAAACACCGATAAGACCCTTGGAGATAAAGGCAAGACCGAGGGCGTTAGCCGTGTGAGTGGTGGTCTCACCGGTGATGTTGTTTGTCAGAGTTACAACAGCATGGCTTGCCGGAAGCTTGCTCATAAGGGAGCAGTAAAGAACATAGCTGGGGATCTTGATGCCGTTTATCTTTCCGACAACGTCGCCGAGACTGTCGGTGATGGATGCGGTCTCTACGTCGTCAGCAAGAGCCGCAGTGGGCAGAAGCGCGGCGATCATCAGTACCGCCAGAAGCAGGCTGATAAGTTTTGTTGACTTTTTCATTGTGTTTCTCCTTCTTTGAAATACGTTTTTTATAAGCCGCCTTCGGTCAAAAGGCGATGCTTGTTTTACAAGATAAATGTACACCGTTGGTTACAATTTGTCAACAAATTGTATGAAGTATAAACAAAAATTTTTTAGTTTTAAAACATTTGCATTACTGCTCACTGGAGCTGACGTATAATTTCGCGCCTGAGCCGGTGGATTATTCGTTTTTCCAGACGGCTTATATAGCTTTGTGATATACCCATCATGTCTGCGACCTCCTTTTGCGTGTATTCGCTTCCGCCGCCGAGCCCGAAGCGCAGGGTGATTATGCTTTTCTCCCTGTCGCCGAGGGAATTTACGGCGTTGAGAAGCATCTGGCGGTCGGCATCATCCTCGAGCGGCCGGCACACCTCATCATCGTCCGTGCCGAGAACGTCAGATAAAAGCAGCTCGTTCCCATCCCAGTCGGTGTTCAGCGGCTCGTCAAAGCTCACCTCGCTGCGCTGATTGCTGATCTTGCGCAGATGCATGAGTATCTCGTTTTCAATGCATCTTGAAGCATAGGTGGCAAGCTTTATGTTCTTGTCGCTGCGGAAGGTGCTAATGGCCTTTATGAGCCCGATGGTCCCGATGGATATGAGATCCTCGAGGTTAACGCCCGTGTTTTCAAACCGCCTCGATATGTAGACGACAAGACGGAGATTATGTTCCGTCAAAAGCTTTTTTGCGCTCTCGTCGCCGTCCTCCATTGCTTTTATGGCCCTTTCCTCATCCGCCTTATCCAGCGGCGGCGGCAGAACGTCGCTGCCGCCTATGTAGTAAAGTCCGTCCTCCTGCATAAGGTGCCGTGCAAGCCAGTCCTTTATGATGCTTATGATATCCATGAGAAGCTCCTTTCAGATGATCGCCTCGAAGCCGTCGCCTCCGACGGGCGTGGGAGATATTGCGACGATGATATCGTCGCGGCTTTTGCCGTCGATAATTATGCTGTCGGGTCTGAACGCAGCGAGCATTCCCGATGTGCCGACGGTGCTGTAGGGTATAAGCCGCAGCCTGCCGGCAAGCGAGGGCTCAGTCAGAAGCTCGGTGCAGTCTGAGCTCAAAGCCTCGGCATCGAGAGCAGGGAAGAGCCCTTCAAGCCGCCCTGCCGGAGCTATAAGCACGCTGTCGCCGCTCACGGGGTCAAAAAGTGCGTTGCCGCTGTCGTGCAGGCAGCGCAGGCAAACGCTCCTGCCCATGAGAGTGAGCTCGGCCTCCGATACGCTTATCTCCGCACTTTTTACGCTGCGGCGAAATACAAGGCTCAGTACGGCATATATAAGCGCAAACGAGATGACAAGCACAGGCAGCGATACAGATATATAGGCTGCGCTGCCCATGCCGCCGCCGTTTTGCAGCGATATCGCCCACACAGCGCCGCCGAACAGCGCGGATACTGCAAAAAACACAAGGCAGCAGCGCAAAAGCTTCTCCTCGCCGCCGTATGCGATGAGCGCCATCAGCGCACCGAAGATGAGCTTCACCGGTGCAAGCGTCACAAAGCCGAGAGAGGGGATCACGCTCAGCACCGCGTACAGTGCACCCAGCATGGCGGCGAGGGCATACCTTGGCCGCCTGAGCTTTATGCCGCACAGCCGCGCCGAGCATAGAACAAGAAGATAGTCAAGCCCGAGGTTAAGAAAAAACAAACGATCTATGTAAATGCTGTCCATACAAAAATTATAAGCTCTGTCCGGCGCATAATTTGTCATTTGTTAATTGTCAAATCACTATAAGTATGATAAAATACCTTAGTTTGATCGTGCAGAGTCCGGCTCAGGCCTGTCCGCTGCGGTGATACTACTTAAAAAAGGATAAATAAATTTAAGCTATGTGGTTCTGGTTTGCACTTATTGCGCTCCTGTGCTGGAGCGGTTCCGATCTTTTTTCCAAAATAGGCTGTCAGGATGCCGACGATAAATACAGCCATCTGAAGATGGTCATGGCAGTCGGCGTGGTCATGGGCATACATGCTGCCTACGAGATATTTGTCGGCGGTGTTGTTATAAACGGCGAGGTCATTCTGCAGTACCTGCCGGTGTCGATGCTGTATATCGTCTCGATGACGGTCGGCTATGTGGGACTTCGGTATATCGAGCTTTCGATATCCTCACCGATATGCAATTCCTCCGGCGCTATCGTTGCGGTTCTGATATTTGCAACGCAGGGCATAAACGGCCTGCCGAAGCTGGCGCTTGCAGCCGTCGCGCTTGTCTGCCTCGGCGTTATAGCCCTCGGCTTTACCGAAGCAGGGGAGGATGAGGAGCTGCGCCGCGCCCGTCAGGATGCGAGCAACCACCATTACACGAAAAGCTGGATTGCCATTGCTCTGCCGGTCATATACTGCCTGATTGACGCACTTGGCACATTTGCCGACAGCCGCGTGCTCGAAACGCTCAACGAGGATTCGGCAAACGTGGCGTATGAGCTCACCTTCCTCATTGTCGGCATAGTATGCGCCGTGTATGTTCTCGGCATCAAAAAGCAGCGGCTCATCCCCAAGCGTGAGATTCCCAAGTACACCGGCGCGATTTTCGAAACTGCCGGTCAGCTTGCGTATATCTATGCTCTTGCAGATACCGCGCACTCGGCTCTTGCAGCGCCCATGATATCGGCCTACTGTGTGGTTTCGGTCGTGTGGAGCCGTATCTTCCTGAAGGAAAAGCTGTCGATAAAGCACTATGCCTCAATACTGCTCGTGGTTGCCGGCATAGTGATATTGGGTATACTTGATATTTAATAGAAGGAGATTGCTTATGTCTGACCCTGTTTATAAGAGAATACTGATCAAAATAAGCGGCGAGGCTCTTGCCGGAGAGAAAAAGAACGGATTTGACTTCGACTTCATTTCCAAGGTATGCAATACCGTCAATAAATGCAGCGAGATGGGCGTTGAGGTCGGCATAGTCGTCGGCGGCGGCAACTTCTGGCGCGGCGTGAAGGACGGAGCGGGACATGTCGAGCGCGTCTCGGCAGACCGCATGGGTATGCTTGCAACGGCGATGAACTGCCTTGCCTTTGCCGACGTGCTGCGCCAGTGCGGCGGCGAGGTAAAGATCCTCACGGCCATGGACATTCAGGGCGTGGGCGAAAGATACAGCACAGACAAGGCTGTTGAATATTTAAGCTCCGGCAAGACCGTCATGTTCGGCTGCGGCACCGGCTGCCCGTTTTTCTCAACCGACACCGCGGCGGTGCTCCGCGCAGCCGAGATCGGCGCTGACGCTATCCTGCTTGCAAAGAATATAGACGGCGTGTACTCGGCAGACCCGAGGATCGACCCGAGCGCCGTCAAATATGACAGCATAAGCTATGACGAGGTTCTCGCCCAGCACCTTGCCGTTATGGACAGCACGGCAACGAGCCTTGCGATGGATAACGATATCCCTGTCATAGTCTTCGCTCTTGCAGAGCCCGAAAATATTGTCCGTGTGCTCGAGGGCGAAAAGCTCGGAACGACAGTAAGTAAATAATCAAAACAAAAATAAATGTTCAGGAGGTAATATCATGTCCAAATATCCCGAAATCGAAAGCAAAATGAAAAAGACAGCCGAGGTGCTGAAAACTCAGCTTGCATCCGTGCGCGCCGGCAGAGCAAACGCGGCGGTTCTCGATCAGATAACTGTCGATTACTATGGCGTGCCCACCCCCATTCAGCAGGTCGCATCCATTTCCGTTCCCGACCCGCGTTCTCTGATGATCCAGCCCTGGGACAGCTCCGTTCTCAAGGGCATAGAGAAGGCTATCCTCGCCTCCGATCTGGGCATCAACCCCCAGAACGACGGAAGAGTCATAAGGCTCGTATTCCCGCAGCTTACGGAGGAGCGCCGCAAGGAGCTTGCAAAGCAGGTCAAGAAATACGGCGAGGAGTCCAAGGTCGCCGTCAGAAATATCCGCCGCGACGCTATTGATAAGTTTAAAAAGCAGCAGAAGGCCTCCGAGATCACCGAGGACGACTACAAGGACATTGAAAAGGACGTTCAGAAGCTGACCGACGACTATATCAAGGAAGTCGAGGCTATCGCAGATGCAAAGGAAAAGGAACTTTTCGAGATCTGATCATGGACGAGAATAAGCTTAACAATGCGGCGGGGGAGCGGGCAGAAGGCCTTCCCCGCCATATTGCCATCATACTTGACGGCAACGGACGCTGGGCGAAAAAACGCCTTATGCCGCGCAATGCGGGGCATCTCGCAGGCTCGGAGACGTTCAGGAATATTGCGACCTACTGCAAGGAGATAGGCATCGAGTATCTTACGGTCTACGCCTTTTCAACGGAAAACTGGAAGCGCCCGGAGGATGAGGTCGGCGGCATAATGAAGCTGCTGGACAAGTACCTGCACGAGGCGATACGCGATATGCGCAAAAAGAATATCCGCATGAAGGTGTTCGGCGATGTTTCACGCCTTTCGCCTCAGCTTCAGGAACTCATCGCCGAGACCGACGAGATATCGCAGGATATAAAGGGCTTTCAGGCCAATATCTGCATAAACTACGGCGGCAGGGCGGAGATAGTCCGTGCGGCGCAGGCCTATGCGGAGGATTACGCGGCGGGAAAGACAAGCGGCGAGCTTACCGAGGATGAGTTTTCCGGCTATATGTACTCTGCCGGCATACCTGACCCCGATCTTCTTATAAGACCGGGCGGAGAGTACCGCCTTTCAAACTTCCTGCTGTGGCAGTGTGCGTACTCGGAGCTTTATTATACCGATACGCTCTGGCCCGACTTCACTCCGCAGGAGCTGGATAAGGCGATCGCAGCGTTCAAGAGCCGTGACCGCCGCTTCGGAGGTGTAAAACCATGATAAAAGCCGTTTCAATTCTCGGCTCTACGGGCTCGATAGGCCGTCAGAGCATCGCTGCGGCAAAGCATCTGGGCATACCAGTCGCTGCACTGACGGCAAATAAAAAGACGGAGCTCGTCGAGGTTCAGGCAAGGGAGCTCAAGCCCAAATTTGTCGCGGTATTCGATGAAAATGCCGCAAAGGACCTCAAAACACGCCTTGCCGATACCGATATAAAGATCGGCAGCGGTATGCAGGGACTCATAGAGGCCGCATCGCTTCCCGAGGCTGACTGCGTTGTTACTGCCGTGTCCGGCTCTGTCGGACTGCGCCCGACGCTTGCAGCCATAAGCGAGAAAAAGCGTATAGCCCTTGCGAACAAGGAAACACTCGTGTGCGCCGGCGAGATAGTCATTCCGGCAGCCGCAGCCGCAGGAGCGGAGATAGTTCCCGTTGATTCGGAGCATTCGGCTATCTTCCAGTGCCTTATGGGAAGACAGAAGGGCGAGCTTAAGAAGATCCTGCTCACGGGCAGCGGCGGTCCGTTCAGGGGCAAAAGCCGCGCAGAGCTTGAGCATGTAACGCCCGAGCAGGCGGTAAAGCACCCGAACTGGAGCATGGGAGCTAAGATATCCGTAGACTCTGCCACCATGATGAACAAGGGACTCGAATTTATAGAGGCCATGCATCTTTTCGGCGTAAAGCCGGATGACATTCAGGTCGTCGTGCATCCGCAGAGCATCGTTCATTCAATGGTCGAGCTCGTTGACGGAACGGTAATTGCACAGCTCGGAGTTCCCGATATGGGACTGCCTATACAGCTTGCCATGACCTATCCCGAGCGCAAGGCATCGCCCTTTGCGCATCTTGATTTTTACGCAATGAAGGATATGAGCTTTGAGGCACCCGATTATGAAAAAACGCCCTGCCTGAAGCTTGCGATGGACTGCGCACGGCGCGGCGGCACAGCACCGTGCATCATGAGCGCGGCAAACGAGGTCGCAGTCTCGATGTTTCTCAACCACCGCCTCGGCTATAATCAGATATATGACTGTGCTTTGCAGGCGGTAGAGAGCATAGAAATAGTTAATGAGCCTGACCTTGAGGCTGTACTGGCTGCCGACGAGCAGGCCAGAGTATTTGTCAGGGAGCATTTTTCCTAATGTATATCGTTATCGCAATAATAATGTTCGGCGTGCTTATCGCCATACACGAGTTCGGCCATTTCTCGGCTGCGAAGGCCTGCGGCGTGCGCGTGGATGAGTTCTCGATAGGCATGGGACCGGCTATATTCAAAAAGCAGAAGGGCGAGACGCAGTATTCGCTGCGCATCCTGCCGATAGGCGGCTTTTGCGCCATGGGCGAGGATGAGGAATCGGCCGATCCCCATGCCTTCCCGAACCAGGGCTTCTGGAAGCGCTTTATCATACTGTGCGCGGGCTCGTTCATGAACTTCCTGCTGGGCGTTCTGCTCATAGCCGTTATGTACAGCGGAGCGCAGGCCTTCCGCGCCCCGATAATCGACAGCTTTCTTGACGGCTGCCGGTATAACACGCCAGAGACCTTTCAGGCCGGAGACGAGTTTTACAGCATCGACGGCCACAGAATATATCTCATAAGCGACGTATCCATGTTCCTTGAGCGCGGAAACGGCGTGTACGATATCGTCATGCTCCGCGACGGTCAGAAGATAGAGTTTGAGGATATGAAGCTCGTTCCGACCATCGAAAGCGAGGAGGGGCTAAAGTTCGGCTTCGTGTGGGGCATAGAGGAAGCGACATTCGGCGTTAAGCTTGAATATATCTGGAACACCGCCAAGGAATTTTCGCGCCTTGTCTGGCTCGGACTGGGCGACCTTATCCACGGCGCTGTCGGCGTTGATGATATGGCAGGCCCCGTCGGCATTGTCGATATGATGAACGAGGCCGGCTCGTCGGCAGCAAGCACCGCCGATGCGATGTACAGTATGCTCTATTTCTCGGCTTTTATCGCCATCAACCTTGCCATTATGAATATGCTGCCGATTCCGGCACTTGACGGCGGCAGGGTGTTCTTCCTGATAGTGACTGTCGTTTACGAAGCAGTGACCAAAAGAAAGCCCGACCCGAAATACGAGGGCTATATCCATGCAGGCGGCATGGTGCTGCTGCTGCTTCTGATGGTATTTATAATGTATAACGATATAGCAAGACTCATAACAGGGTGAAAAATATGTTTGAGAGAAAGACAACGAAGAAAATTAAAGCCGGCTCGGTGGAGATAGGTGCTCTTGCGCCCGTCTCCGTTCAGTCGATGTGCAATACAAAGACCGACGATGTGCCCGCAACGGTCGAACAGATAAAGCAGCTCCGCGCCGCCGGCTGCGAGATCGTGCGCCTTGCCATACCCGATATGGCGGCAGCCGAGGCGATACCCGAGATAAAGCGCCTGACGGATATGCCGCTGGTTGCGGACATCCATTTTGACTACCGTCTTGCGCTTGCCGTTGCCGAGCGCGGGATAGACAAGATACGCATAAATCCGGGCAATATCGGCGGTGAGGACAATGTCCGCAGGGTAGCCGAGGCCTGCCGTGAGCGCGGCATTCCCATCCGCATCGGCGTAAATGCCGGAAGCCTTGAAAAGCCGCTGCTGGAGAAGTACGGGCACCCCTGTCCCGAGGCAATGCTCGAAAGCGCAAAGAGGCACATTGAGCTTCTGAATAAATATGACTTTGACGATATCTGCATATCCATGAAGTCCTCGTCGGTGCCGCTTACGGTAGCGGCCTACCGCCTTGCTTCAAGCGAGCTTCCGTACCCGCTGCACGTCGGCATTACGGAGACGGGAACGGCGTGGAACGGAACAATACAGTCTGCAGTCGGCATAGGTACGCTGCTGTGCGAGGGCATAGGTGACACCGTTCGCGTATCGCTCACAGCCGACCCCGTCGAGGAGGTCAAGGCTGCCTGCGCGATACTCAAGGCTGCCGGACTCCGGCAGGGTATACGCCTTGTGTCCTGCCCGACCTGCGGCAGAACGAATATAGACCTCATATCCCTTGCCAAGGAGGTCGAAAAGCGTATCTCCGGTATAGACAGGAACATTACCGTTGCCGTCATGGGCTGTGTTGTAAACGGACCGGGCGAGGCGAGGGAGGCAGACTACGGCATAGCCGGCGGCAAGGACTGCGGCCTGCTGTTCAAGCACGGACAGGTGCTGGGAACATATCCGTATGACCAACTGTGCGACGCACTCATAGACCTTATAGAAAAGGACGTCTGAATTGAGCGAACATACATCATTTCTCGAAATATTCCCGGGCACGGCCAGCCATGCGTCAAGCTGCGGAGGCCTTGAAAAAGCATATGTTACCGACGTTGAGATAAGCCTTGAGGCCGGAACCATGAGCGTCCGCGCTCATTTTGCGCGCACTCCCGCGCCGGCTGAGCTCAACGCCGTGTGTGCTGCGCTTTATGCCGACTACGGCCTGCGCACGAGCATAATTGCCGACAGTCCCGAGATAAAAAAGACCGCCGCACCCGCGGCTGCGGCATCGGCTGCACCCTCGGGAGGCAGCGGCAAGGTGCTGATGGGCCACAGTGTCAAAAAAGCGCCGACTCCGATGGGCCAGCTCAATCAGGACTCGGGGCGCGTCGCCATAGAGGGCGATGTGTTCGAGATAACGAGCCGCAAGCTCAAAAAGCGCGACGGCGCTATGCTGAGCTTTGATATAACAGACCTCACGGGCTCGATAAGAGTAATTAAATTTCTCCGCTCTGAGGACGATCAGTCCATCATAAACAAGATAAATATCGGCGACCACCTCATAATAAACGGTTTTGTTACCTACAGCCGCTATGATGAGGATATCATCCTTGAGCCCAAGGATATCGTCGTCGGAAAGAAATACATACGTCCCGACAATGCAGAGGAAAAGCGTGTCGAGCTTCATGTGCATACCCGTTTTTCGGCTCTTGATGCGCTCACTGACCCTGCTGCCATCGTAAAGCGCGCTGCCTACTGGGGGCATCCGGCGATAGCTGTCACCGACCACGGCGTTCTGCAGGCATTCCCTGATATGTGGAAGGCCGGAAAAAAGCACGGAGTCAAGATAATCTACGGCTGTGAGTGCTATTTTGTAAACGACATGGACGGCAGCCTTGCCGTGCACGGCAGCAGCGACAGGGATATGAACGACGAGATGGTCGCCTTTGATATAGAGACGACCGGCCTGAACGCGGGCTCGGACCGTATGACGGAGATAGGCGCTGTGATATACGCCGGAGGCGAGATAAAGGAAAGCTTCAACACCTTCGTTGACCCGGGTATGCATATACCTGCCGAGATAACGCAGCTGACCGGCATAACAGACCGCGATGTCAGGGGCGCTCCGAGCGAGGCCGAGGCAATGAAAAGCTTCCTCGAATTTGTCGGCGACCGGCCTATAGTCGCGCACAACGCCGATTTTGATACCGGCTTCATGTCAGCGGCGGCACAGCGCAGCGGCATTGACTTTGAGCCGGTTTATATCGACACGCTTGCACTGTCGCACGCACTTCTGCCCGACCTCAAGCGCCATAAGCTCGACATTGTTTCAAACCGCCTGAGCCTGCCGGAATTTAACCATCACCGCGCCTCGGACGATGCGCTCGTCGTTGCGCGTATAATGGGAAGATTCCTGCCCATGCTTGCAGAGCAGGGGGCTGAGACGGTAAACGATATTCAGAAGGTCTACGCCCGCATAAAGCCGGCAGACCACGCAAAATCGCGGCACATGATACTGCTCGTAAAGAATAAGACCGGCCTTAAAAACCTCTATGAGCTTGTGTCGCAGTCATATCTTAAATATTTCTACAAGACCCCGACAATGCCAAAGAGCCTTCTCATAAAGCACCGCGAGGGTCTGCTCATAGGCTCGGCCTGCGGAATGGGCGAGCTGTACGGCGCGGTCATGCACGGCGCGAGCGACTCGGAGCTCAGGCGCATAGCATCGTTTTACGACTATCTTGAAATTCAGCCGCTCGGCAACAACGGCTTCCTTGTCGATAACGGAGTAGTCAGCGACATAAGCGTTTTGCAGGACTACAACCGCCGTATACTTGAGATAGGCAGGCAGCTCGGCAAGCCGGTTATTGCCGCCAGCGACGTGCATTTTCTTGATGCCGAGGACGAGCAGTACCGCAAAATACTTCAGGCGGCAAAGAAATTTTCCGATGCCGACCGCGGCTGCCCGATATTCTTCCGCACCACCGATGAGATGCTTGCCGAGTTCGACTACCTCGGCGAGGAGACTGCGCGTGAGGTCGTTATAACAAATACCCGTGCAATTGCGGACATGGTCGATGATATCGAGCTTCTGCCCAAGGATCTGTATCCGCCGAAGATCGAAAACTCGGCCCGTGACCTGCGTGACCTTGTTTACGGCAAAATGACAGAGATCTACGGCGATGATCCTCCCGAGATCGTAAAGAGCCGCGTCGATACCGAGCTTACTACGATACTTGACCACAACTACGACGTTATCTATATGTCAGCTCAGAAGCTTGTTCAGAACTCGCTCGAGCACGGCTACCTTGTCGGCTCACGAGGCTCCGTCGGCTCGTCGATAGTCGCGTACATGTCCGGCATCACCGAGGTAAACTCGCTGCCGCCGCACTATGTCTGCCCCAAATGCAAGCACTCGGAGTTCATAACCGACGGCTCATACGGCTGCGGCGCGGACATGCCGCCGAAAAACTGCCCCGATTGCGGAACGCTCATGCGGCAGGACGGCTTTGATATCCCGTTCGAGACCTTCCTCGGCTTCCCCGGCAATGAGAAAACGCCCGATATTGACCTCAACTTTTCCGGCGAGTATCAGGCTCAGGCGCATAAATACACTGAAGAGCTTTTCGGCTCGGATCACGTTTTCCGCGCCGGAACCATCGGTACCCTCGCCGAAAAGACGGCATACGGCTACGTCAAAAAATACCTCGAGGAGCGCGGCATAAAGGTCACAAAGGTCGAGGAAAACCGCCTTGCAAAGGGACTTGTCGGCGTTAAGCGCACGACGGGTCAGCATCCCGGCGGCCTTGTCGTCATACCGCAGGATATGGATGTCACCGATTTCTGCCCCGTGCAGCATCCGGCGGACGACCCCAAGAGCGGCATAGTTACGACGCACTTTGAATATCACTGCATGGAGTCAAACCTCCTAAAGCTCGACGAGCTGGGACACGATGACCCGACCATGATCCGTATGCTCGAGGATGCAACCGGCGTAAACGCACGCGAGATACTGCTTTCAGACCCCGATACCATGAAGATATTCACAACGCCCACGGTTCTGGGGCTTCCCGAGGATGACGATATCATCGGCAAGACCGGCAGCATAGGCATACCCGAGTTCGGCACGGGCTTTACGCGCCAGATGCTCGTTGATACGCAGCCGACGCAGTTTGACACGCTCGTGCGCCTGTCCGGCTTTTCGCACGGAACGGATGTCTGGGCTGGCAATATACGCGACCTTATAGTAAACGGCATAGCCACCGTTAACGAGACGGTGGGCTGCCGTGACGATATCATGCTCTACCTGATCCAAAAGGGCATGGAGCCTTCTCTTGCCTTTAAGACCATGGAGGCCGTGCGTAAGGGCAAGGTCAAGAAAAGCGGCGAGTTCCCGGGAGATGCCGAGGCACAGATGCGCGCACTCGATGTGCCGGACTGGTATATCGAATCCTGCCGGAAGATAGCATATCTCTTCCCGAAGGCTCATGCTGTCGCATATGTCATGATGGCCTTCCGCATAGCATGGTTCAAGGTACATGAGCCGCTTGCGTTTTACAGCGCCTATTTCTACCGCCGCAGTCAGAAAAACAGCTTCGATGCCGAAATGATGACGGCGGGACTTGACGAGGTGCGCAAAAAGATATACGAGCTGCGCCAAAAGGAGGATGCCACCGCCAACGAGGACAGCATACTCACGACGCTTGAATCGGTCTATGAGTTTTATATGCGCGGCTTCGAGTTTGCGCCCATCGACCTTTATGAATCGAGCGCAACGAAGTTCAGGATAACTGACGACGGTAAGCTGCGCCCGCCCTTTGTCGCTATAGCCGGTTTGGGCGAAACGGCGGCCATCGACCTTGAAAACTGCACTAAAAACGGCCAGACCTACATATCGGTCGAGGAAGTCAGCGCTGCCTGTCCCAAGGTCAGTACCACCCACCTTGAGGTGCTGCGGCGCATGGGTGCGTTCGGCGAAATGCCGGAGAGCTCGCAGATAAATCTTTTCGAGGGCTTTTAAAAATTTTGTCCGTTAATGCGGAACCTTTTCTGCCCGCTTAACGTCAAAACGCTACCCGAACAGAAAGAAGGGAACGACCATAAAGATATTCAGCTCCAAGTCCACAAGAAATAAGGCACCGTCCAAAAGCACGGTAAGCTCCGCTCCGCGCAGGGAGCCGGAGCAGCCTGTGTACGTCAAGCCCGAACCTGCGCCCGTGCGCGAGCGCGTTTCTGCTGCGCCAGCCGGCGATAAGGTGCGCAAGGTAAAAAAGAAAAAGAAGGCCGCAAAGCGCAAAAAGGGCTTTATTATCGCTTTCAGCATAATCGCGCTCCTTGCGGGATTGTATGCATTTGTTGTGTACACCAATATCCCCGCCATAAAGAACCTGCGCGAGGCGTATATTGAAACGGCAATGCAGACGATGAGCCACCAGTGGCTTGCCGAGATGTTTTTCCCGCAGGATATGATAGACGATGTCATGAACCGGGTCAACGCCGCAAACGATGAGCAGAAGGGCATTGAAAGCAAATGGGATCACACCGTTGAGGAAAAGGATGACACAAGCTTCTATGAGCTCTTTGACGAGATAGACAAAAGCTCGTTTGAAGAGTATCTGAAGGATCATCCCGAGTATGACAAGTCCTCGCTCATGACCATCGACATAAACGAGGCCGGTCTTGACGACGACGGCACGACGATAAAAACAAAGCAGGGCGATCAGGTGCTTGCGGTAAACGCCAAGGAGGGCGTGCTGCTCGTGCGCATAAAAGGCTCGGGCTATCAGGGCGTTCTCGCTATCGTCAAGGATGCATCCAAGGTGCGCTGCTGCGCTGCCGAGCATATAGGCTCCTACGGCGAATTTCTTGACAGCTTCGTTCCGCGCTGCAAGGGTATACTCGGCATGAATGCCAGCGGCTTTTATGACCCCGAGGGTGTCGGAAACGGCGGCACGGTAGACGGACTTGCGATCTGCGAGGGCAAGGAGTACGGCTACCATGTCACATATGGCAGAAAGCGCGTTGAGTTCAGAAATGACAACAAAATGTACATAGTCGATGCCGATACGAGCATAAGCTCCGATGTAAGGGACGCAGTCGAGTTCCAGCCGGCGCTCATAATCGACGGCGAAGCGCTCATCGACCAGCAGTCGGGCTTCCGCTCGATCCAGCCTCGTGCAATGATTGCTCAGTCGAAGGACGGCGACGTTATGATGCTCGTCATCGAGGGCAGACTTGTCGGGCGCTCACTCGGTGTCGGACTGCCGGAATGCACCGAGATACTCATGGGCTACGATGCGTATCAGGCTATGAACATGGATGGCGGCACGAGCGCCGTCATGTGGTACGACGGCGAGTATGTGACCAAGTGCTCGAATACCGCGATAAGCTGCCGCTATCTGCCCAACGCATGGATATACGGATAATCAAAAAACGCCACATTTTTTGTGAAGCTTGCGCTTCACGAAAAATCTCGCTGCGCT
>CAVGXR010000039.1:0-59815 GCA_963633225.1 Collinsella aerofaciens | reverse complement strand
AGCGGCGGCGCGGGAGTGAATGACATGCCGGTGGCATGTCAGAGCCGCGCCGTGACCGAGCCGCAGCGAGACAAGGTCCCGCCTCAAATTGGATTATAGCCATCAAAAAAGCCTGATTTATCAGGCGCTTTGACGAGCGCAGCGAGATTTTTTGCGAAGCATAGGCTTCACAAAAAATGTGGCGTTTGCGAAGCGCGAAAAAAGTTTCAAACTTTTTTCGGCGCTTTGTTAGGAGCCGTTGACTCCTGCTTTATTTTTGCTTATAATTGCTGTGTTAAAAATGTAAATACGGAGACTGAAATGAAAAACATAGACGCAAAGCTAATTGAAGATACCGTTGCGCGGCTGTGCATCGAGGCAAACCTCTGTCTGCCGGACGATGTTGTAAGCGCCATCGAGCGTGCACAAAGAGAGGAGCCCTTTGCCGGAGCAAAGAGAATACTTTCGCTTCTGGGCGATAATGTTTCCATCGCGGCGGAAAAGACGCTGCCCGTGTGTCAGGATACAGGCATGGCCTGCATGTTTCTTGAGCTTGGTCAGGATGTGCACATCGACGGTGATCTTGAGGAGGCGGTCAATAACGGCGTTCGCCGCGGCTACGGCGATGGCTATCTGCGCAAGAGCGTTGTGTGCGACCCGCTGCGCAGGGTGAACACCGGCGACAACACTCCGGCGCTTCTGAGCGTAAAGCTCACGCAGGGCGAGCAGCTGCGCATCACTGTCATGCCCAAGGGCTTCGGCAGCGAGAATATGAGCGCACTTAAAATGCTCAAGCCCGCCGACGGAGTCGAGGGCGTAAAGAGCTTCATTCTCGAAACTGTCGAGAAGGCGGGAGCAAACCCCTGTCCGCCGATAATCGTAGGTGTCGGCATCGGCGGCAGCTTTGACAAGGCGGCGTACCTTGCAAAGCATGCGCTGCTGCGCCCGCTGGATAAGCCGAATCCAGATGAATACTATGCCTCGCTTGAAAGAGAGCTGCTTGAAAAGATAAACGCCCTCGGCATAGGACCGCAGGGCTTTGGCGGGAAAACCACGGCGCTGGCCGTTGCGATAGAGAGTATGCCCACGCATGTCGCCGGTCTGCCGGTTGCGGTAAATATAAGCTGCCACGCAACACGGCGCAAAAGCGCAAGTCTGTGAGGTACAATATGGAATACAAAATAAATGTTCCGGCATCGGAAAGCGAGCTTAAAAAGCTCAGAGCGGGGGACAGCGTGCTGCTGTCGGGTACGGTGTACACAGCGCGTGATGCGGCTCATAAGCGCATCTGCGAATGCCTCGACAGAGGTGAAAAGCCGCCGTTTGATCTCAGCGGCAGCGCGGTTTACTATGTCGGCCCTACCCCCGAGCACGAGGGCTGCTGCATAGGCTCGGCAGGGCCTACGACCTCCGGCAGAATGGATGCGTATTCTCCGCGCCTGCTCGACGAGGGACTGAAGATAATGATAGGCAAGGGCAACCGCAGCGCTGCCGTTATCCAGTCGATGATAAAAAACGGCGCGGTGTATCTGGCGGCGATCGGAGGCGCGGGAGCGCTCATGGCGGCCTGCATTGAGGAATCGACGCTTGTATGCTGGGAGGATCTCGGCTGCGAGGCCGTGCGCAGGCTCAGAGTAAAGG
This sequence comes from Collinsella aerofaciens, assembly GCA_963633225.1. Taxonomy (GTDB): domain Bacteria; phylum Bacillota; class Clostridia; order Oscillospirales; family Oscillospiraceae; genus F23-B02. The sequence goes on along the minus strand of CAVGXR010000039.1, from coordinate 58,195 downwards.
ACATGCCGCTGACGGTGGCCATAGACAGCGAGGGAAACGATTTGTACAAGCTCGGCAGAGAGCAGTATCTGAAAGAGGTAGAAAAATAATGGATTACGCTAAAGAGTCACTCAAAATGCACTATGAGCTCAAGGGCAAGATAGAAATTGCGTCGCGCACAAAGGCAAACGACAGGCAGTCGCTCAGCCTTGCGTATACCCCGGGTGTTGCAGCGCCCTGCCTTGAGATACAAAAGGATGTCAGCAAAAGCTATGAGCTGACCCGCCGCTGGAACACCGTCGCCGTCGTAACCGACGGAACGGCAGTGCTCGGTCTGGGCGATATTGGCCCCGAGGCGGGAATGCCGGTCATGGAGGGCAAATGCCTGCTGTTTAAGGAGTTCGGCGGCGTTGATGCCATACCCCTGTGCATCCGCAGCAAGGACGTTGACGAGATCGTGAACACGGTCGCGCTGCTCGCCGGATCCTTCGGCGGCGTAAACCTTGAGGATATCTCTGCGCCGCGCTGCTTTGAGATAGAGCGAAAGCTCAAGGAGCGCTGCGATATTCCCGTTTTCCACGACGATCAGCACGGAACGGCGGTCATCATGCTCGCGGGACTCATAAACGCGCTGAAGGTCGTGGGCAAGCGCCTTGAGGACGTGAAGATAGTCACCTCCGGCGCGGGCGCTGCCGGAATTGCTGTAATAAAGCTGCTCATATCCGCGGGCGCAGGAAATGTAGTAATGACCGACCGCACGGGCGCTATATACGCCGGACGCAGCGGTCTTAACCCTGCAAAGCAGGAGATAGCGGAGATAAGCAACCGTGCCTGCGAAAAGGGCAGCCTTGCCGATGTCATAAAGGGTGCCGATGTGTTCATCGGCGTATCCGCCCCGGGAGTTCTCAGCGCCCAGATGGTGCAGAGCATGGCAAAGGACGCGATAGTCTTTGCCTGCGCCAATCCCACTCCTGAGATATTCCCCGACGAGGCAAAGCGCGCCGGAGCCGCGATCGTCAGCACAGGGCGCAGCGACTATCCCAATCAGATAAACAACGTTCTTGCCTTTCCGGGCATATTCCGCGGGGCACTGGATGCCCGCGCCTCGGATATAAACGACGAGATGAAGTTTGCGGCGGCCTATGCTCTTGCCGGTATGGTCAGCGACTCGGAGCTCGGATGTGATAATATACTGCCGCAGGCCTTTGATGAGGGCGTGGGCGAAACTGTCGCCAAGGCCGTCATGGAAGCGGCAATAAAAAGCGGCGTGGCGAGAATATGAAAAAACGGCTTTTAGCTGCGTCGGCGGGGATCATCGCCGTCATTCTCGTGTTCGGCATGGTGAGCTTCCTCCTCACACCCTATGCGAAAACCTATTCAGCCGAGCACGTTTCGCAGTCGAAAAAGCAGATAGCCCTCACCTTTGATGACGGACCCGGAAAATACACCGCCGAGCTTCTTGACGGACTGCGCGAGCGCGGTATAAAGGCAAGCTTCTTTCTCATGGGCAGCAAGGTCGAGCGCAGACCCGAGCTTGTGAAAACCATGTACGACGACGGCCATCTCATCGGCTGCCACACATGGTCACACATAAGCTTTTTCGAGCACACGGATGCCGAGATACAGGAGGAGATAGACCGCACCAATAAGCTCATCGAGAGCATAACGGGGGAGTACCCCAAGTTTCTGCGCCCGCCCTACGGCTACTACACCGGCGCGATGCTCAACAAGATAAACAGCATCGCCGTCCTGTGGTCGGCCTCGCCGCGTGACTGGGTGCATATCGACGAGGAGTATATCTACAACTGGTTTCTTGAAAACGCCCGCGACGGAGATATCATCCTGCTGCACGACACAAAGGACGCGACCGTTCCGGCGGTGCTGCGCGCCATAGATACGCTCACAGGGCAGGGCTATGAGTTTGTCCGCGCAGACGAGCTTCTGTGCCGCAGCGGAGATAAGCTCGCCCCCGGCCTTGCCTACCGCTTCTGCCCCTACGGCAGCCGCGCATGGTATATATAGTCATTTGAATAGTAAAATTGAATAGTAAAAAAAGATTGCAGTTCATACCTGCAATCCTTTTTTATGCCGCCGGAGGCTGTCGTACACGAAAAGAGCTACGGCAGCCCACGCGAATATGAAGGTTATGGCGCTTGTTCTCGTGAAGGCTTCGTTATAGACGAATACGCCTATGAGGAGCTGGAGCGTCGGGTTAATGTACATGAGTATGCCGGAGGTGACGATGGAGGTTTTCTTAATACCCTTTGCAAAAAGCATGAGCGGTATCGAGGTGACAGGCCCCGTTGCCGCGAGCAGCAGCATCTGCGCTGCTGTGAGCGAGGAAAACGTTGTGTAGCCGGATAGCTGCGCATAGATTATAAATGCGATAGCTATGGGCAGGACAGCCGCAGTTTCCATGCACATGGATATCTCACTGTCGGCGCTCACACCCTTTTTAATAGCGCTGTACAGCGCAAAGGTCACGGCTATGATAATAGCGATATACGGAACCGCACCGTAGTTTGCGACCGAGAAGCTCACGCCTATAAGAGCAAGAGCCGCGCTCAGCCATTGCAGTGCACTCAGCTTTTCACGGAAGAATACCGCGCCGATAAGGACAGAGCACAGCGGATTTATGTAATAGGCGAGGCTCGATTCAAGAATCCTGTTTGTTGCAACGGCGTAGATGTAAACTCCCCAGTTGGAGGAGATGAGCAGGCCGCACATGAAAAACCTGCGGCGCTCATCTTTGTTATGGATTATTTTTTTGAGCTCACCGCCGTGCTTTTTGATAAGCGCTGCGGCAAGGCAGAAGAGAAATGAAAAGACTATCCTCTGCGCAAGAACATAGACCGAGTTTACGCCGGACAGCAGCTTCCAGAATACCGGCAGCAGCCCCCAGAGTATATAGCAGCCCAGAACATCCAGTGATGACTTGTTCATTTTATTTTACATCTCCATGCCGGGGTAGAGCGGGAAGCGCTCGCACAGCTCAAGTGCCTGCTGCTTTACGTCCTCAACGGCAGCCTCGCCATTGTTAATGACATCTGCAAGCATATGCCCGATCTTGCGCATCTCGTCCTCGCCCATGCCGCGTGTCGTGACTGCGGGCGTGCCGAAGCGCATACCGCTCGTAAGCTTGACCGACTGCGTGTCGAAGGGAATGGAGTTCTTGTTTGCGGTGATGTGCGCTCTGTCCAGAAGCTCCTGAACCTCGTTTCCCGTGCGCCCGTGGCTGAGAGTTTCGGCCAGCATCAGATGATTATCCGTGCCGCCGGAGACGAGCCGGATGCCGCCCTCGGCGAGAGTTTCGGCCAGAACCGCCGCGTTCTTCACGGTCTGACGCTGGTAAGCCCTGAACTCCTCGCTCATCGCTTCCTTGAAGCATACTGCCTTGCCTGCAATTATGTGCATAAGCGGGCCGCCCTGAGCTCCGGGGAAAACAGCGCTGTTTATCTTCTTTTTAAGCTCGTCCCTGCATAGAATGATAGCACCGCGAGGTCCTCTGAGCGTCTTATGCGTCGTGCTGGTCACAACGTCGGCATAGGGCACGGGGCTGGGGTGAACTCCGGCAGCGACGAGACCTCCGATGTGCGCCATGTCTACCATAAGGTATGCGCCGACCTCGTCGGCTATCTCGCGCATTTTCTTGAAATCTATGATGCGCGAATACGCGCTTGCGCCGGCAATGATGAGCTTGGGCCTGCATTCGCCGGCAGTCTGCATCGCCTTTTCGTAGTCGATGGTCTCCGTCTCGGGGTCAACGCCGTAGAAGCAGGCGTTGAAATACTTGCCGGATATCGAGGCCTTCGAGCCGTGCGTCAGGTGTCCGCCGTGGCTCAGATCCATGCCGAGTATCGTGTCGCCGGGCTTTAAGAGCGCAAGATAGACCGCGGTGTTGGCCTGCGAGCCGGAGTGCGGCTGAACATTTGCGTGCTCGGCTCCGAAGAGCTCCTTTGCCCTGTCAATTGCAAGCTGCTCGACGATATCTACATATTCGCAGCCGCCGTAGTACCGCGCTCCGGGGTAGCCCTCGGCGTATTTGTTGGTCAGATGACTTCCCATAGCCTCCATCACGGCGCGGCTTGTGAAGTTCTCCGACGCTATCAGCTCGATGTGATCGCGCTGGCGCTCAAGCTCCTTCTTCATTGCACCGTACAGCTCAGGGTCAACAGTCCTTATATTCTCATAGCTCATCTTTCCGGCCTCCCGTAAATATTAATATCTCTACAAGTATACGATAATATCTGCGCCTTATCAAGCAAAAATGCGCATTTTTGCCGATTTGCTCACCGAATGGCCGAATATGCTTGAATAAGGCAAAGGGCTGTGATAATATACACAGGTGAGGTGAGGACATGGCAAAAAAACTGCTGAAAACCGTACTTATAATTCTTGGAGTCATACTGCTGTGCGCAGCAGCATTCATACTTTGGCTGTCGGTCACAGAGTTTAAGCCCAGTGATGTCAGCGATGTAAAGATAGAGGCCAATTCCGAGGTGAGCGGTCTGACACCGTTTCTTGATGAGGAATTTTCGGTCATAAGCTGGAACATCGGCTATGCCGGTCTCGGCAAGGGCTCGGACTTTTTCATGGACGGCGGAGAAAATGTCTCGTCTGCCGATCAGGATACAGTGAACGCTTCGCTTCTGGGCATATATAAAACGCTTTACTCGGATGCCGACCCTGCGACCGTGTTCATGCTTCAGGAGGTCGATCAGAACTCCACGCGCACATACGGCAAGAACGAGGTCGATGCGCTCGGCATAAACAACAGCGCCTACGCGCTCAACTATTCCTGCAAATTCGTGCCCTATCCCGTGCCGCCCATAGGCAGAGTCAACAGCGGACTTCTGACGACGACGGTCTATGATATAGACTCGGCAGAGCGTATATCGCTGCCCTGTCCCTTCAAATGGCCAGTGAGCATGGCAAATCTCAAGCGCTGCCTGCTGGTGAGCTATCTGCCCATATCGGGAACCGACAGCAAGCTTGTTATCGTCAATCTCCACCTTGAGGCTTATGATGACGGCGAGGGCAAGATAGCGCAGACAAAGCAGCTGCGCGAGTTTATCCAGTCAGAATATGAGAAGGGCAATTACGTCATTGCCGGCGGCGACTTCAATCAGATATTCCCCGGAGGCTTGTATAAGTACCCCAATACTCACACGGAAAACTGGGAGCCCGGACAGATATCCGACGATATCATGCCGGAGGGCTGGACGCTTGCCTATGATCTCGAAACACCGTCGTGCCGGCTTCTCAATCAGCCCTACGACCCGACGGATACGGAGAACACGCAGTACTATGTCATTGACGGCTTCATCCTCTCCCCGAATGTGGAGCTCGTTTCGGTCAAGACCCTTGACGAGGGCTTTGCCTATTCCGACCACAACCCCGTGAAGCTGCAGGTAAAGCTGACGGGAGACTGACAGCTGAAAAAAACATGCTTGGGCGGCACATATTAATGAAATGTGCCGTCCTGAGCTTTTGAAAAAAGGAGATATTGTTTAATGAGTAAAAAACAGAAAGTGATTGCGATCCTTGCCTTTGTCCTGATAATCGTACTGATCGCAGTGATATGTGTAAGTCTGAAAGGCAAGGAAACGCCAGATAACGGCGACGCACAGGCAAGCCAGACACCGGCAGAGAGCACAGAGCCTACGCCGGAGCCCACGCCCACGCCGCTGCAGTTTACAACAGCGCCCGACGGATATTTTGACGATGCACTGTTTATCGGCGACTCACGCATGGTGGGCATCGACATGATGCAGACCATCGACGGCGCTACCTTCTTCACGACCGTCGGCCTGAGCCTCACGGGTGCCCTGACTACGAGCGCGGATGTTGACGGCGTGGGTACCACGACGCTTCCCGCACTGCTGCAGAGCAGGCAGTTTGGAAAGATCTATGTCATGCTCGGCATAAACGACATAGGCGGCTCGATAGATGCGCTCAAGCAGACCTACAGCAATCTTATCGACAGCCTCCGCGCTGCACAGCCGGATGCGATCATTTACATCATGTCCAACCTCCATGTTTCCGCAACGCAGGATTCACGCGGCACGGCGGTCAACAACACGAATCTGAACAATCTCAACGACTACACCAAGACCCTTGCCGACGGCGAGACGGTATTTTATCTTGAGTGCAACGAGCTGTTTGACGATGCAAACGGCACGCTCGCATCGGATATAACCTCCGACGGCATCCACCCCGATGGCAGCGCCTATAAAAAATGGGGCGAGTGGATCATGCAGAACGCAATAGTAAAATAAAAACGTCCAGAATATAAGCTTACCCCCGAGACCAATAACGGCCTCGGGGGTGTTTTCGTGCGTGTCAGTATTCAAAGCTGCCGCGGTAGACCTCGGTCGCATCGCCCAGAAGCGTTACGCCCTCGTCAGTGTAGTTTACGGTCATCTCGCCGCCGAGCAGGCTCACGGTAACATCGCTGCCCTTGTCGCAGTAGCCGGACTCGCAGGCCGCTATAACGGCGGCACATGCACCCGTGCCGCAGGCGAGCGTCTCGCCGCTGCCGCGCTCCCACACGCGCATACGAAGGGTGTTCTTGTTCACAACACGCACAAACTCCGTGTTGATCCTCTCGGGGAAGGCGGGAGAGAACTCAAAGGCGGGGCCGAGCTTTTCAAGCTCAAGCGCATCTATCGCGTTGCAGAACACCACGCAGTGCGGGTTGCCGACCGATACGCAGCTCACGCGGTATTCCTTTCCGCCGACGGTGAGGGGATAGTTTATCATCCTTTCGCTGCTGCATACCGCCGGTATTTTTTCTGCGCGCAGCTCAGCTCTGCCCATATCGACGAGAACGGAGCTTACCTTGCCGTCGCGCACAAACAGGCGCAGACGGTGGATGCCGCTGCACGTTTCGACGCTTATGTACTCTCTGCGGATATAGCCCTCGTCGTACATGTACTTGCCCACGCAGCGGATATTGTTTCCGGCCATCTTGCCCTCTGAGCCGTCGCGGTTGAACGAGCGCATCTTAACATCCGCAATGCTTGAGCTTTCAATGAGCACTATGCCGTCACCGCCTATACCGTAGTGCGGCTGGCAGAGGCTCACGCACAGCGATTCGGGACAGCTTATGCTGTTGTCGAAGTTTTCGATGAAGATATAGTCGTTGCCGCAGCTGTGCATCTTCGTAAAGGCGATGCGCCTGCGCCACTTGCGCATGGCGTTTATATCGACAAGCTCGGTGCTGCTCTGGCTGTAGCGGCTCTCCATCATCTGTGCAAGCGCGTTCGCCGTGTCCAGCGAGGTCAGGCAGGGAATGCCGAGCTGCATTGCGCGGCGGTGCAGGGATATATAGTCGCCCATTGTAGCGTCCTTGACAGCACCGGTGTAAATGATGTAGCACAGCTCGCCGCTTTCCATAAGGCTGTGCAGCTCGCCGCTTTCGGTCGCGTTGTGTACAGGCGTTACCTCTATACCGAGATCGGCTATGGCCTCCGCCGTGCCGACAGTTGCGTACAGCTTCATGCCCATCTGATAAAAGCGCCGCGCAAGCGATATGATATCCTGATAGTCGTTTGTTTCGACGCTCAGCAGAACACCGGGACGGCTGCCGCCGTGCAGGGACGGAACGCGGAAGCCCGCCGCGGTAAGACCCTTGAACAGCGCCTCGGCCAGCGTTTTGCCTATGCCGAGCACCTCGCCTGTGGACTTCATCTCGGGGCCGAGAATGGAGTTTGCGTCGGTGAGCTTCTCAAAGGAGAATACCGGCACCTTTACCGCAAAATACGGCGGAGTCTGGTGCAGGCCGCTGCCGTAGCCGAGATCGTGCAGCTTTGCGCCGAGCATGATCTTTGATGCAAGATCGACCATCGGCACATCGGTCACCTTGCTTATATACGGCACTGTGCGCGACGCACGGGGGTTTACCTCAATGACGTACAGCTCATCCTGATATATGAGATACTGGATGTTGACAAGTCCCTTTGTGCCGAGCGCAAGAGCAAGCTTCTGCGAGCAGGCGCATATCTTGTCAAGATCCTTGTCGCTGAGGTTGTACGGCGGATATACGGCTATCGAGTCGCCGCTGTGTACACCGGCGCGTTCGATATGCTCCATAATGCCGGGGATAAGAACACTCTCGCCGTCGGATATGACATCGACCTCTATCTCAGTGCCCGGCATGTATTTGTCAACGAGCACGGGATTGTCGATGCCGCCGGAGAGTATGGCCTTCATATATTTCTCGGTCTGCTCGGGTGTGCGGGAAATGGTCATGTTCTGACCGCCTATGACATAGGAGGGACGCAGCAGCACGGGGTAGCCGAGCGTCTGCGCCGCGTCGAGCGCTTCCTGAAGGCTGTTGACACCAAAGCCCTTGGGACGGCTTATGCCGAAGCTTTCAAGCAGGGCATCGAAGCGGCTGCGGTCCTCGGCAATGTCAATGCTCTCGGCAGAGGTGCCGAGTATGGCGATGCCGGATCTGTCGAGAAACTGCGTAAGCTTTATTGCCGTCTGTCCGCCGAAGGCAACAACTACGCCCACGGGCTGCTCGACCTGTATGATGTTCATGACATCCTCCGGCGTGAGCGGCTCAAAATAGAGCCTGTCGGCGGTGTCATAGTCGGTAGAGACTGTTTCGGGGTTGTTGTTTACTATAACAACGTCATAGCCCATCTCGCGCAGCGTCCAGACGCAGTGCACGCTGCTGTAGTCAAATTCAATGCCCTGACCGATGCGTATCGGACCTGAGCCGAGAACCATGACGACGGGCTTTCCGCTGCGGGCGAAGGAACGTGCCTCGCAGACCTTTTCGCAGCAGGAATAGAAGTATGGCGTCTGTGCGTCAAACTCTGCGCCGCAGGTATCGACCATCTTGTAGCTCATGTGAAACTCCGGCAGGCTGACAGCGCCGCTGAGTCTCTTGAGCGCGTCGTCCGTGTAGCCGAGGTGCTTGCCGCGTATGTAAAGCTCATCGCTCATGCCGCTGCCGAGCTCTGCTTCGTAGTCTGCGAGCACCTTCAATTTATTAAGAAACCACAGGTCGATCTTGGTTATATCGTGTATCGTCTCAAGCGCAATGCCGCTCTTTATGGCCTCGAACACCGTGAAGATGCGCCTGTCGTTCTGCTCGGCAAGGCGTTCGGTCACGGGCTTTGCATTCAAGGGAGCCGCGTTGAGCGTATCAAGTGATATCTCCGCGCCGCGCACGGCCTTCATAAGCGCCATCTCAAAGCAGGGAGCTATTGCCATGACCTCGCCGGTGGCCTTCATCTGAGTACCGAGCTTGCGGCTCGAACCGGCAAATTTATCAAACGGCCATTTCGGAAGCTTGACGACAACATAGTCGAGCGTGGGCTCAAAGCAGGCGCAGGTCTTGCCGGTAATGTCGTTTTTTATCTCGTCGAGCGTGTAGCCGAGGGCTATGCGCGTGCTGATCTTTGCAATCGGGTAGCCGGTAGCCTTCGACGCCAGCGCCGAGGAGCGCGAAACACGGGGATTCACCTCGATGACCGCATACTCAAAGCTGTCGGGATTGAGGGCAAACTGGCAGTTGCAGCCGCCGACGATGCCGATCTCGGATATGATATCAAGCGCTGCCGAGCGCAGCATCTGGTATTCCTTATCCGCCAGCGTCAGCGCCGGAGCGACGACTATCGAGTCGCCCGTGTGTATGCCGACGGGATCGAGGTTTTCCATCGAGCAGACGGCAATGACGTTGCCTGCGCTGTCGCGCATGGTCTCAAACTCGATCTCCTTCCAGCCGGAGATGCATTTTTCGACAAGTATCTGCGTGATGGGGGACATGTCAAGGCCGCTTTTTGCTATAATGCGCAGCTCGTCCTCGGTTTCGGCAATGCCGCCGCCGCTGCCGCCGAGCGTGAACGCGGGGCGAACGATGACGGGATAGCCTATATCCTCGGCTATCTTCAGCGCCGTATCGAGGTCGTCAGCCGTAGCCGATGGAATGAGCGGCTGCCCCATCTGCTGGAGCGTTTCGCGGAACAGCTCGCGGTCCTCGGCCTTGTCTATCGCGTCTATGTCCGTTCCGAGCAGGCGCACGCCGTATTTGGCGAGCGTTCCGTCGCGGCTGAGCTGCATCGCTATGGTAAGACCCGTCTGACCGCCCAGACCCGCCAGCAGACTGTCGGGGCGTTCCTTTTCGATTATGCGTGCAACGGTCTGCGCCGTGAGCGGCTCGAGATATATCTCGTCGGCAAGCTGCTTGTCGGTCATTATGGTCGCGGGGTTTGAGTTTACGAGAACGACGTTTATGCCCTCCTCGCGGAGTATGCGGCAGGCCTGAGCACCCGCGTAGTCAAATTCGGCGGCCTGACCGATGACGATAGGGCCCGAGCCTATGACCAGTACCTTATGTATGCTCTTGTCCTTAGGCATCCTGCGCACCTCCCATCATGGCAATAAAGCGGTCGAAAAGAAATTCCGTGTCCTTTGGACCTGAGCAGGCCTCGGGGTGGAACTGCACCGTAAAGCAGCTCATGCCAGGGTACTCAAGACCCTCGCAGCTGCTGTCGTTTGCATTTGAGAATATCTCGCGTGCCGTGCCGTGCAGACTTTCGCTGACAACGGCGTAGCCGTGGTTCTGGCTGCTTATGTATGTCCTGCCGCTGTCGGGCGCGTGCACCGGCTGGTTGCCGCCGCGGTGACCGTACTTGAGCTTTACGGTCCTGCCGCCCATGGCAAGCGCTGTGAGCTGATGGCCGAGGCAGATGCCGAACACGGGCATTTTTCCGAGAAGCTTTCTGAGCTGCTCGATGCAGTACACGTTCTCCTCGGGATCACCGGGGCCGTTTGAGAGCATTAGCCCGTCATGCCCGCCGGAGAGTATCTCCTCAGCCGATGCGGTGCAGGGATAGACCGTCACCTCGCAGCCGCGCTTGTTGAGGCAGCGGATGATGTTCTTTTTCGCACCATAGTCGATGAGCGCAACGGAAAAGAGCTTTTCGCCAACAGCCGGAACACTGTATTTCTGCTTGCAGCTCACAGCCGGAACAACGCCGGAGACTGTGTATGCGTTTATAGCGTCAAGCTCTGACGGGGGAGCGGAGCATATGCTCGCGTTGACAACGCCGTTTTCGCGTATGAGCCTTGTTATCTCCCGCGTATCCACTCCGCATATGCCGGGAATGCCGTTGTCCTTCAAAAATTTATCCAGCTCATACTCGCTGCGGAAGTTTGACGGCGTATCGCACAGCTCGCGCACGACATAGCCCTTCGCGGCGGGAGCACCCTCGAAATCCTCGGGAATAACGCCGTAGTTTCCGATGAGAGGGAAGGTCTGCATTATTATCTGTCCTGCATAGCTCGGATCGGTGAGCGTTTCAAGATAGCCGACCATGCCTGTTGTAAATACCAGCTCGCCGGTGCTGTCTCCGGCTGCGCCTATGCGCTGACCCTCGTAGACCTCACCGCTGCCGAGCACCAAATATGCTTTTTCCATAGAGCCCCTTTATACCAACGTCGCCGCAATAACGGCCTTTATTGTGTGCATCCTGTTTTCGGCCTCGTCAAAGACGATCGACTGCGGCCCTTCAAATACTCCGTGGGTGACCTCCATGCAGTCGATGCCGAACTTCTTCTGTATCTCGCGTCCCGTTTCCGTTTCAAGGTCGTGGAATGCCGGCAGGCAGTGCATGAAGCGGCACTGTGCTCCCGCGTTTTCCATGAGCTTTTCGTTCACCTGATACGGGGAGAGCTTTGCTATCCTGTCTGCCCAGACCTCCTCGGGCTCGCCCATGGATACCCAGACATCGGTGTAGATAACGTCGGCGTTTTTCGTTGCGGTCATGGGATCTGTCTCAAACTCAAGCACCGCGCCTGTTTCGGCGGCAATTGCCTGACACTGCGCCGTGAGCGCGGGATCCTGAAAATATCCCTCGGGCGCACAGGTGACAAGGTGCATGCCCATCTTAGCGCAGCCGACCATCAGGGAGTTGCCCATGTTGTAGCGTGCATCGCCCATGTACACGAGCTTTATGCCCTCAAGCTTTCCGAAATGCTCGCGTATGGTAAGGAAATCGGCGAGTATCTGCGTGGGGTGGAACTCGTTCGTGAGCCCGTTCCAGACGGGCACACCCGCGTACTTTGCCAGCGCCTCGACGCGCTCCTGACCGTAGCCGCGGTACTCGATGCCGTCGAACATACGTCCGAGCACCCGTGCGGTGTCGGCTATGGATTCCTTTTTGCCGATCTGAGACGACTTGGGGTCAAGGTACACGGGGTGTATGCCGAGATCTGCTGCGGCGACCTCAAACGAGCAGCGCGTCCTCGTGGACGTTTTCTCGAAGATAAGAGCTATGTTCTTGCCCTCGCAGATCCTGTGCGGCGTGCCGGCCTTCTTCTCGGCCTTGAGCTTTGCCGCGTATGTGAGAAGCCAGTCGATTTCCGCGGGAGTGAAATCAAGCAGCTTCAGAAAGTTCTTGTGATAAAACGGATTCATATTGCCCTCCATATATAAAATTACAAAACCTTAGCCAAAAACGAGCGCAGGCGCTCACATTTGGGTGCGCCGAATATCTCGTCCGGCGTGCCCTGTTCGGCGATAACTCCGCCGTCAAGAAACAGCACACGGTTGGATACCTCGCGTGCAAAGCCCATCTCATGGGTAACGACTACCATAGTCATGCCGCTTACGGCAAGCTCCTTCATAACGTCGAGCACCTCGCCGACCATTTCGGGGTCGAGCGCCGAGGTAGGTTCGTCAAAGAGCATTACGTCCGGCTCCATGCACAGTGCGCGCACTATCGCAACGCGCTGCTTCTGTCCGCCGGAGAGCTGATTCGGCCATGCGTCGGCACGGTCGGCAAGCCCTATGCGTGCAAGCAGCTCCATGGCCTTCTTCTCGGACTGCTCCTTCGTCGCCTTCTTGAGCATTATCGGGGCGCAGGTGAGATTATCAAGCACAGTCATATGCGGAAAGAGGTTAAACTGCTGGAACACCATGCCCATCTTCTGGCGGTGCTTGTTGAGATCAACGTTTTTATCCGTAAGCTCGCAGCCCTCAAAGAGAATGCTGCCGGAGCTCGGCTTTTCAAGAAGATTGAGGCAGCGCAGAAAGGTTGATTTGCCCGAGCCCGACGGCCCGATGATGCATATCACGTCGCCCTTGTCTATCTCAAGGTTTATGCCGTTTAGGACCTGCATACCGTTAAAGGATTTGCACAGATCAGTGACGCTTATCATTTGCAGACAGCCTCCTTTCGACCCTGCCCAGCAGCTTCGAGAGAAGCAGGACGAGCAGGAAATAGGTCAGAGCGACGATGAGCAGGGGGTTGACCGCATCGTAGGTGTTGTTCCTGACGAGGTTTCCGGCGCGGGTGAGGTCAACGACCGCAACGTAGCCGGCAACGGCTGTCTCCTTGAGCAGCGCTATGAGCTCGTTGCCGATAGCGGGCAGGATATAGCGTATTGCCTGGGGAAAGATTATCTTGCGCGTTGCCTGAAGCCTCGACATGCCGAGACTTCGGCCTGCCTCCATCTGCCCGACATCAACGGCGTTTATGCCGCTTCGTATGAGCTCGGCCATGTATGCGCCCGAGTTTATGCCGAAGGTCAGGATGCCGACGGTGATGCCGTCAGCCTTCGTGAGGATGATGAAAAAGAATATCAGCAGAAGGACGACGACGGGAACGCCGCGTATGACCGTGACGTAAACGTCGCACAGCCACGCCAGAGGCTTGAGTGCCTTCACATCCTCCGAGCAGTATTTTATAACGGCTATAAGCATGCCGATAACGACGCCTATAAGCAGTGCGCCGAGAGTGATGATGATTGTATTGCCGAAGCCTTCAAGCATCAAATGCCAATAATTTGTATCAATAAATGTTTCGCGCAGCTTTGCAAGCCACTCGGTGAAGAAAAGCATGTATACGCCTCCGCTTGGTGTAGTTATAAAAGTGTGTTTATTTTACACGTTGAGGGTCAGAAGCTGCTGAGCTTCTGACCCCACAGACTGTCAAAAATTCATGCTGTCGAGCAAAAGCATCCGCGCAGCGGGGGAGCGCAAGGGGTAGCGCAGCGTCGGCACGGGAGTGAATGACATGCCGGCGGCATGTCAGAGCCGTGCCGTGACCGAGCCGCAGCGAGAAAAGACCCCGCTCGCAATTGGATTATAGCCATCAAAAACGCCTGAGTTATCAGGCTTTTTGACGAGCAAAGCGAGATTTTTCGTGAAGCGAAAGCTTCACGAAAAATGTGGCGTTTTTGAAGCGTGCAAAAAATCTATGATTTTTTGCACGCTGAGGGTCAGAAGCTGCTGAGCTTCTGACCCCAATAAGCAGTTTGTTTATGTTTTGGTTTTACGAATTTGCGGGGGAGGTGTACGGAGCATCGTATTTTTCGAAGATGGAAGCGATCGTACCGTCGGACACAAGCTCGGATAGGATGGAGTTTATCTCCTCAACAAGATCCTCGCTGCCGAAGCTGAATGCAAATGCGTAGGGCTCGGTGGTCATTGCCTCGTCAAGGATGACGAGCTTGCTGCCGCCGGCTGCGTTATATACCTTGACCATGTCGGCTGCGGTGAGGTCGTCGATGACCCATGCATCGACCTTGCCGCTGGTGAGCGCGGTCTGCGCGTCGCTGTTTGCCGCAAACGAGCTTACGTCATAGCCGTTTTCCATGCAGAAGCTCTCGGCGGTGGTGCCGGTCTGAACGGAGATCTTCTTGCCCTCAAGGTCAGCCTTACAGGTGATGTCGCTGCCCTCGGTGACTACGATGGCCTGTTCCGCGAGGCAGTAGGGATCGGTGAAGAGAACGTTCTTCTGGCGCTTCTCGGTGATCGAGATGCCGGATACGCCGACATCATACTTACCGGCCTGAACGCCGGGGAGCACGGAGTCAAAGTCCATCTGGTTGATCTCGAGCTCAACTCCGAGCTTGTCGCAGATGAGATTGAGTATCTCTATCTCAATGCCGTTGACGCTGCCATCCTCGGAGAGAGATTCAAACGGCGGGAAATCGGGGCTGGTGGCTATGGTGAGCTTACCGGCGGCCTTTACCTTTTCAAGCGCCGATTCGCTGTCACTGCTGCTGTCGCTGCCGCAGCCGGCGAACAGAGCGCATATCATCAATACCGATAAGATAAGAGCAATGGTCTTTTTCATGATTCACTGCATCCTTTCAGAATGTTGTTTACATAGGCTATCTGTTCCTGAAGCCTTGCAGGACCGCCCTCGCTCGTGCGCCTTTTCACGCACTGGACAAGGTCTATGGCCTCGTATACATCCGGCTCAAACAGCTCACTGTATTTTTTATAGCTTTCAATGGAAAGCTCCTCGAGCACCGTTCCGGCCTTTATGCAGTCGCCGACGATAGAGCCGACGATCTTGTATGCGCTGCGGAAGGGAAGCCCCTTTACGACAAGGTAGTCGGCAAGGTCGGTCGCATTTATAAAGCCCTTCTGCGCGGCCTTAAGCATTGCGTCGGGCTTTGCGGTCATGGTCTTTATCATGCCGGTCATGACCGGCAGACACATAGAAACGGTGTCGCAGGCGTCAAACACGCCCTCCTTGTCCTCCTGCATATCCTTGTTGTATGCCATCGGAAGACCCTTGAGCACGGTCAGCATACCCATGAGATCGCCGTAAACGCGACCTGTCTTGCCGCGGATGAGCTCCGCCATATCGGAGTTTTTCTTCTGCGGCATGATCGAGGAGCCGGTCGTATAGGCATTCGAGAGCTCGACAAAGCCGAACTCCCAGCTCGTCCAGAGTATGAGCTCCTCGGAAAGACGCGACAGATGCATCATGAGTATCGACAGCGAGCTGAGGAGCTCCGCGCAGAAGTCGCGGTCGGACACGCCGTCAAGCGAGTTCATGCATATGCCGTCAAAGCCGAGCTTTTCCGCCTCGAATCTTCTGTCGGTGGGGTAGGTCGTTCCGGCGAGGGCGCAGCAGCCGATGGGGCTCTGATTCATGCGCCGTCTGCAATCGGAAAGCCTGTCAAGATCGCGCAGAAGCATCATGGCGTAGGCCATAAGGTGATGTCCGAAGGTGATCGGCTGCGCTCTCTGCAAATGGGTGTAGCCCGGCATTATCGCGTCGCCGTATTCCTCGGCTCTTTCGCATAGGGCTTCAATAAGCGTTTTTATCTGAGATGATATCCCATCGCACTGTCCGCGCAGGTACATTCTCAGGTCGAGCGCGACCTGATCGTTCCTGCTGCGCGCCGTGTGCAGCTTTTTGCCTGTATCGCCGAGGCGCTCGGTGAGCACCTGCTCGACGAACATGTGTATATCCTCACAGCTGAGGTCAAATTGCAGCTTGCCGGAGTCGAGATCGTCGAGTATTCCCTGAAGGCCGTCGATCAAAGCCTCGGCATCGGCGCTGCTTATTATTCCGGCAGCGCCGAGCATGGCGGCGTGAGCCATGCTGCCGGTGATATCCTGCTTGTAAAGACGGCAGTCAAAGGGAATGGATGAGTTGAAGTCATCCGCCAGACTGTCGGTGCTGCCGTCCGTCCGTCCGGCCCAGAGCTTAGCCATGCTCAGTCACTTCCTTGCTTTTTTGTGTTTGTGCGCCGCAGAGAGCATCAAAGCTTGCCCTGCTCGCGGAGAGCCTCGACCTGAGTCGGCATACCCCAGATGTTTATAAAGCCTGCTGCCTGAGCCTGATCGTAGTCGCTCTCGCCGAAGGTGACGAGCTGCTCGCTGTAGAGGGAATAGGGGCTGGTGGTTCCGGCGGGGATGATGTTGCCCTTGTAGAGCTTGAGCTTTACGGAGCCGGTGACGTACTTGTTAGACTCGTTTGCAAAAGCAACGAGCGCGTTGGTGAGAGCGGAGTACCACTTGCCGTTGTATATCTGGTCTGCCATGACGACGGCGAGCTTCTTCTTCTCGTGCAGGGTGTCCTTGTCAACGGTCAGCATCTCAAGCTGCTCATGTGCAAAGTAGAGAATGGTGCCGCCCGGTGTTTCGTATACGCCGCGGTCCTTCATGCCGATAAGACGGTTCTCGACTATGTCGATTATGCCGATGCCGTTTGCACCGCCCAGTACGTTGAGCTTTTCGATGATCTTGCTGGCCTTCATCTTCTCGCCGTCAACGGCAACGGGAACGCCCGCTTCAAAGTCGATGGTGACATAGGTCGGAGCATCGGGAGCCTGCATCGGGGAAACGCCCATTTCGAGGAATCCGGGCTTGTCATAATCGGGCTCGTTTGCGGGATCCTCGAGGTCAAGACCCTCGTGGCTCAGGTGCCAGAGGTTCTTATCCTTGGAGTAGTTGGTCTCACGGCTGATCTTCAGAGGAACGTTGTGAGCCTCGGCGTAGTCGATCTCCTCGTCCCTGGACTTTATATCCCACTCACGCCACGGAGCAATGATCTTCATGTCGGGAGCAAAACGCTTTATTGCAAGCTCAAAGCGAACCTGATCGTTGCCCTTGCCGGTAGCGCCGTGCGCGATGGCATCCGCGCCCTCGGCGATGGCGATCTCGGCCAGCTTCTTGCCGATGACAGGACGTGCAAACGCAGTACCAAGCAGATAGGTCTCATACTTTGCATCCATCTTCATCGCGGGGATGATGACCTCATCGACCATCTCGTCAACAAGATCGGCAACGATAAGCTTGCTTGCGCCGGTCTTTATTGCTTTTTCCTCAAGTCCCTCGAGCTCATCGGCCTGACCGACGTTGCCTGCGACAGCGATGATCTCGGGATTGTTGTAGTTTTCCTTCAGCCAGGGGATGATTATGGAAGTATCAAGACCGCCCGAATAGGCCAATACGATTTTCTTTATGTCCTGTTTATTCATTGCACAAGTGCCTCCTTGAATATTTATGCACTCATTATACATCGAAATGCATGAAAGTCAAGCTTTTTCCCTGCATATATTCATAATTATCGAATTTGACATATACACGCCCCTTCAATGCCGCCCGTTTGTAAAATACGCACATCAAATGCTCCGCCGTTCACAAAATAGAGTTGAAACAGAGCGTGTGAAATGCTATAATGCCCTATCATTTTAATGAATATAGGAGCATGATAATGAAAAAAACCATCACGGCGGCAGTGCTGTCTGCTATCATATTATTCAGTTTTTGTGCATGTTCATCAGATAAGATAACTGCGCATATAAGCTTAAACGGCATGGACGATCTTGTGCTTACGGAGATACCGGCAAACAGCGTGAACTTTTCCACGTCTGACAATACAATAAACATCACCATAGATAAAGAAGGGGACTACAGCTTTGCAGTAGAGGACGAGAACGGTCAGGAGCACTCGCTCACGCTCAGATATCAAAACGGCGAGGCGAGCATCCTTCACGATGACGATATTGACATCAGCCTCACCATTGATTGATAGGTTAATAAAAAGCACCCGGCAGTACCTTTGCCGGGTGTTTTTTCGTTTACGAAACATTTATGTATTGCACAGCGTCAAAAGGGTGAATACTAAATGCTGATAAAGGGAGGGGAAAATGATGAAAAAGCTTGTTGCAGCCCTGCTGTGCATTGCCGCCGTGCTGAGTCTGTGCGCGTGCAGCTCTTCACGGAGCGCGGCGAGGGAATACTCCGAGGTCTACGCGGTGATAAAGAAATGCCAGAGCGAGGAACGCACGGCGGTGTTCAACGCCGCTATCGACGATGAAGCGGAGACTGTTACCATTGAGCAACAAAGCGAGCGTTCGGAAACAAACGTGCAGGTAGACGGCATCGACGAGGCCGACGTTATCAAAACCGACGGCAGATACATTTATTATATCGACGGCAAAAGCGTAAGCATTTACGAGGCCGCAGGGGAGAACAGCCGCAGGGCAGGCTCTGTTGAGCTTGGCGAGGATGTGTATGCATATAATATGTACGTCGAGGACGGCGTTCTTGCGCTGGTAACGGGTTCGGACGGAGCCGGCAGCTTGTGCACGACGGTGTATTACTACGATGTTTCCGATCCCGCAGACGCAAGGCTCATAGCAGCCGCAGGGCAGGACGGCTGGCTTATGACAAGCAGGCTCTATGACGGCAGACTGTATCTTGTCACGAGCTATTATGCTGAAGACGAAGCCGTGCGCACAAGGCCCGAGACCTATGTTCCGCAGCTTTACCTCAACGGCGAGGCTTCCCTTGCCGACGGCTCATGCATAAGCATCATGCCGGATACTGTCTCGAGCTGTTACACCGTTGCGGCGGCCTATGATATGAAAAGCGGAGCTCTGACGGCGCACAGAGCCGTTCTCGGCGCAGACGGCACGGCCTATATGAGCAAAACAAGCCTGTATCTGAGCGCGGTGAGGGTCGAGCAGGAGACGCTCAAAAGCTATAAGGAGAGCGTTTACGACGTATCCGAGTACAGCAGCAGACAGTACACGGATATTATGAAGCTGAGCGTGCCCGAGCTCACAGCCGAGGCAAGCGGAACGGCCGAGGGCTATCTCGACAGCCAGTTTTCCATGGATGAGTACAATGGCGTTCTGCGCGTCGTAACGACTTCGGCTCCGAGCTATTGGAGCGTATACACGGATGCCGAGCGTGAGCTTGAAAGCTATAAGCAGGATACCGGGCGCAGCGTAATGTCAAATAATCTGTATACTCTCGACGGGGAGCTGAATAAGCTTTCATCGGTGGAGGGACTTGCAGAGAACGAGCAGGTGTATTCGGCTCGCTTTGACGGAGACTTTGTGTATTTCTGCACCTTCCGCCAGACCGATCCGCTCTTTGCCGCCGACGTATCCGACCCCAAGGCTCCGAAGATACTCAGCCAGCTCAAAATAAGCGGCTTTTCCGACTATCTGCACAGGTGGTCCGATGACCGGCTTTTCGGCCTCGGCAATGAGGCAGATGAAGAAAGCGGTATGACAAAGGGACTCAAGCTCGTAATGTTCGACACCTCTGATAAGGCAAACGTCACGGTCAGAAACACCCTGAACCTTGCCGAGGGCAGCTACAGCTCAGCGCTTTACGATCATACGGCGCTGCTGATATCGCCCGAGCGCAATGTCATAGGCTTCTGCACTGGCGAGAGCTATCTGCTGCTTTCCTACAGCGACGAAAACGGCTTTGAAAAGCGCAGCGAGATCCCTCTTGACGATGACGGCGCATATATGCGTGCAGTATATGTCGGTGACTGCGCTTATATCGCCGGCACGAACGGCATGATGGTGCTGTCATTTGACAGCGGAGAGCTTATAGCGGCTGTTTAATCATTGACAAAACCTCTGCGTTAGCGTAAACTAACATATGTTAGGCAGACCTAACATATTGACGCTGCCGCGGAGGTATTTTATGACACTTGATAAGCTGCCGATAGGCAAACCCGCTATAATTTTAGAGGTCGGCGGAGAGGGAGACCTGCGCTGCCATCTGCTCGATATGGGGCTGATACCGCACACGGAGGTCACGGTGCGCAAGATCGCGCCGCTCGGCGACCCGATGGAGCTGTATCTTCGGGGATACACGATGACCCTGCGCAAGGAGGATGCCGCACGCATAGAGGTCAGACCCAGAGAGGAGATATGACCATGCTCCTTGCTCTTGTTGGAAATCAGAACTGCGGAAAAACAACGCTTTTCAATCAGCTCACCGGCTCGAACCAGCACGTCGGCAACTTCCCCGGTGTTACGATAGAGCACAAGCTCGGTCAGGTGATAGGCTGGAAAAACTATGAGCTCGTCGATCTGCCTGGTATCTACTCCATCCGTCCGTATTCCGGCGAGGAAAAGGTGACGCGCAATTTCATAATCGACCGCAAGCCGGACGCGATAATAAACATCGTCGATGCCACAAATATAGAACGGAACCTCTATCTCACGCTCCAGCTCATCGAAATGGGCAAGCCCATGGTGCTTGCGCTCAACATGATGGATGAACTTCTGGGCAACCACGGCAGCATAGACATACAAAAGCTGTCCGACAGGCTGGGGATACCCGTCGTGCCGATAGCGGCTGCGAAAAACGACGGAGTTGAGGAGCTCATGCGCGTCGTTGCCGAGACTGCCGAAAATGCACGCAGGCCGCGCAGAATAGACTTCTGCTCGGCAGGCCCCGTGCACCGCTGCATACATACTGTCAGCCATGTTGTTGAGGATCACGCCGAAAAGATGGGCGTACCTCCGCGCTTTGCCGCGACCCGAGTCATTGAGGAGGATGCTGACATAATTTCGGCCCTCAAGCTCAGCGAAAACGAGCTTGAGCTTGTCGGCCACGCCGTGCTCGAAATGGAAAACGAGGGCGGACTTGACCGCAATGCAGCCCTTGCCGAAATGCGCTACCGCTTTATAGAGGCTGTGTGCTCCGAGTGCGTAACAAAGGCACGCGAGAGCAGGGAAATGCTGCGCAGTATAAAAATAGACAAGGTACTCACGAACAAATACCTTGCCATACCGATGTTTATAGCCATCATGGGCTTCATATTCTGGATGACCTTCAGCGTTCTGGGAAAGTGGCTGTCCGATCTTCTGGCGCTTGGGATCGACAGCCTGACGGCGCTTGTCGATAAGGCGCTGACAGCCTACGGCCTGAATCCTGTTGTACACAGTCTTGTTATTGACGGCGTATTTACGGGAGTCGGCAGTATGCTCAGCTTCCTTCCGCTTATCGTCGTGCTGTTTTTCTTCCTTGCCATTCTCGAGGACAGCGGCTATATGTCGCGTGTCGCCTTCGTTATGGACAAGCTCCTGCGCCGCATAGGACTGTCAGGCCGCAGCTTTGTGCCGATGCTCATCGGCTTTGGCTGCTCGGTACCGGCGATAATGGCAACGCGCACCCTTTCGTCCGAGCGCGACCGCAAAATGACGATGCTGCTGATCCCGTTTATGAGCTGCTCGGCGAAGATACCTATCTACGCGGTGTTCACTGCGGCGTTTTTCCCGAATAACGGCGGACTGGTCATAACCTGCCTGTATGTTTTCGGAATGCTTGTGGGCATAATAGCGGCAAAGGTTTTGAGCAAAACGGCGTTCACGGGAAAGCCCGTACCCTTTGTCATGGAGCTTCCAAATTACCGTATGCCCTCGCTCAAGACGGTTCTGCTGCTCATGTGGGAAAAGGCATGGGACTTTATCCGCCGCGCCTTCACGGTCATATTCGCGGCAACCATCGTGATATGGTTTTTGCAGAACTTCGATGTCCGCCTCAATGTTGTCGGGCAGGGCAGCGGAGACAGCCTGCTTGCCATAATCGGCACATGGCTCGCGCCGGTATTTGCTCCCCTCGGCTTCGGCGACTGGCGCGTGGCAACGGCACTGGTGACCGGCCTCATGGCAAAGGAGGCGGTAATAAGCACGCTCGGCGTTCTCATGGGTGTAGGCGGCGATCTCGGCAGTGCGGCGCTGGGAAGCCTCTTTACACTGCCCTCGGCGGTGAGCTTCCTCATTTTCTGCCTGCTGTATACGCCCTGCGTTGCGGCTCTTGCGGCGCTCAGACGGGAGCTCGGCAGCGGAGTGAAAACGCTGCTTGTTATGCTCTCGCAGTGCTGCGTGGCGTGGCTTGCGGCCTTCTGCGTGTATATGCTTATGGGAGTGATCCTTTGATATGGAAATTGCTATAATCGCCCTGCTTGCCGTATGGCTCGTGCTTGCCGTGCGCAGCATGAGAAGGGGCAGAGGCTGCTGCGGCGGCAAATGCTCCGGCTGCTCGAAAAATTGCAGGGACTGCAAAAAATGAAAATACAGAAAACTCAGGCATTGCACGCTTTGCCTGAGTTTTCTTTTTATCAGCCCAGCTTTTTGAGCAGGGCGGGGATGAGCTGGCGGTAATCGGCAACGATCGCGTAGTTGGATATCGCCATGACAGGAGCCGAGTCGCTGGTGTTGATGCTGACGATGCACTTGGAATTCTGCATACCGGCGAGGTACTGTGTTGAGCCGGAAATGCCGATGTTGATTATAAGGTCTGCCTTGACGGTGCAGCCGCTTTGACCGAGCTGCGCCTCATGCGGCATCCAGCCGCAGTCGGAGAGCGGCCTTGAGCAGGCAAGCGACGCACCGATGCGCGAGGCAAATTCTGCTATCATGTCCAGATCCTCTTTTTTCTTGATGCCGCGTCCGCAGGCGACAACTATTTTTGCATCCTTGAGCTGTGCATGCGCCTTCTCCGCGGCAACGGCCTCAAGAAGCTCGTATGCAGGATCGGCTTTGCACTCGACCGGCTCGCGGATGATCTCCGCTATGCCGGAAGCACCGGCGGGCTCGGCATCAAATACCTTCGCGCAGACCGTCACCATCTGGGGGCGCTTTTCACCGATGCAGATGTGCGCCAGAATATTGCCGCCGAAGCCGGCAGTTACCTGAATAAAATCGCCGTCCTCGTCAAAAATGAGGTCGAGAGCGTCGGCGGTAAGGCCGGTGCCGAGTGCCTGCATTGTCAGGGGGGCGATCTCGCGGCCTGCGCCGGTCGCGGGGATCAGGAGAATTTCGGGCTCGTATTTTTTCGCAAGCCCGGTCAGTGCCTGCGCATAGCTGCGCGCACTGTAGCTTGAAAGCGCGGCATTTTCGCCGATAATTATCTTATCGGCACCGTATTCGGAGAGCTCCGTCAGAACATTTTCACCTACAGAGCCCAGCACCGCGGCAATGAGTTCACCGCCCTTGTGCGCCTTGAGCTGCCTGCCCTTAGTGAGAAGCTCGGGGACTATATCGCAAAGCCTGCCGTTGTTAGTTTCGGCATAGACCCAAATATCATTGCTCATTTCTTATTCCTCCCTCAGATAAGATGCATGTCCGCAAGAAGGCCGGACAGAACACCGGCAGTTTCGTCGATGCTGCCGCGGATAACGGCAGAGTCGATCTTTCTGACCTGCGGTGCGGTAACGCGCTTTGTGCGCGAGGGTGAGCCCTTGACACCGCAGCGAGCCTCGTCGCAGCCGAGGTCTGCGCAGTTCCAGACGACTATGCCCTTTTTAAGACCCTCGATGACGTTAGCCGGTGTCATGAAGCGCGGCGTGTTTATGGCGGGAGTCACCGTGATAACTGCGGGAAGGGTGGTTTTCGAGGTCTCAACTCCGTTCGTGAAGCTGCGGCGGCAGATGATCGAGCCGTCCTCAAGCTGCGCACTTTCAACGCTCGTCACCAGAGGCAGTCCGAGGAAGCCCGCCGTTACAGGGCCGGTCTGCGCGGTCTCGGCATCGGAGGCCTTGTTGCCGAAAATGGCAAGATCAAAGCCGCCGAGCTTCTTCGCTGCCATGGAAAGGACATATCCCGTTGCGAGGGTGTCCGCTCCGCCGAAGGCGCGGTCAGAGAGAAGCACGGCCTCATCACAGCCCATGAACAGTGCCCGCTTGAGAACGTCCTTTGCCTGCGCAGGTCCCATGGTTACGGCGGTCACCTTGCCGCCGGCGCGGTCGCGGAGCGCAAGACCCAGCTCAAGCGCGTTTTTATCAACGGGGTTTATCATCGTGGCGGCTCCGCTGCGTATGAGGTTTCCGTTTTCGTCGAGCTTAACGTCGTCACTGTCGGGGATCTGCTTTATAAAAACAATAATATTCATTTTCTGCACCTCCATCACTTAACGCCCATCCACTTGGCAATTATCTTCTTCTGGATCTCGCTCGTGCCCTCAAATATTTCGGTGAGCTTTGCGTCACGATAGAGCTTTTCAATGACAAAATCCTTGCTGTAGCCGTAGCCGCCGTGAAGCTGCAGGCAGCCGCGCACAACCTCGTTGAGCACGTCGGAGCTGAAGTATTTAGCCATGGATGAGAGATGGGAAACGCGCTCGCCGTTATCCATGCGGCTTGCGCAGTTATATACCATAAGGCGTGCGGCCTCGACCTTGGTCTGGTATTCTGCAAGCTTGAACTGAGTGTTCTGGAACTGCGAGATGCGTTTTCCGAACTGAATGCGCTCCTTGGTGTATTTTACGGTCTGGTCGATAGCGTCCTGAGCCATGCCGACGCAGACAGCGGATATGCCGAGCCTGCCCGCGTCGAGCGTGGACATGGCAGCGTGGAAGCCCTTGCCGATCTCGCCGAGCAGGTTCTCAGCCGGAACGTGTACATTGTCGAATATGACTTCGGCAACGGAGCTTGCACGCATTCCCATGAGCTCCTCGTTGCGTCCGATGCTTATGCCCTCGCACTCGTGCACGTCGATCAGCAGGCAGATGGGGCTTTTCGTGCCGTCGGGGGCCTTGAACTGGCAATAGGTCTGGAAAAAGTCAGCCTCGCGTGCGCCTGTGATGAAGGCCTTTGTTCCGTTTACGACAAATTCGCCGTCAATGAGCTCGGCGGTCGTCTGCATTCCGGCTGCGTCCGAGCCGGCGCCCGGCTCGGTGAGCGTGAAGGCCGAGCGCTTTTCGCCCTTGACCCAAGGCACAACATACTTGAGCTTCTGCTCCTGCGTGCCGTAGTGCAGGATGGGAAAGCACATGTTCGTCTGTCCCGAAACGGATTTTGCAACCGGTCCGCTGGCCTTGGAAAGCTCCTCGACGGCCAGAACATAGTGAACATAGCTGCTGCCAAGCCCGCCGTATTCCTTGGGGATGACTATGCCGCAGAAGCCGAGCTCGTGCATTTCCCTGAGCAGCGGTCCTACGCTGAAAAGACCCTTGTCGATCTCAAGTGTGTGCGGACGTATGCGCTCGTCGGCATATTCTCTGTATATTTTCTGTAGTTCGCGTTCTTCTTCGGTGAGAACTGTGTTCATGTAATGATCCTCCTTATCGCGGATTTGACAATATAATATCAATCAAGTCCCAAATGAGCAATAAGACGGAAACTTTGAACACATTTGAACACAAGTGCAAAAAAACGTTGAACATACCTGCTGCGCTTGCTATAATACAAAATGAAGTGTGCAAAATTGTTCAAAGGGAGGAAGACCTCATGGACAAGCTTCCGAAAAATGAAATTTTAAAGCAGCTCAAGCAGAGCTTCCTTGACGGAACGCTCGGTGAATATGATTCTAAATATGAAAAGAACATCGCCGCGTGGAAAAAGTCGCGTGAGCAGGGGGCACAGGTGCATATCATGCGCCTCGGCGACAGCTGCCGCGATCTCCATGTGTTCGACCGCATCGACGATATATCCAAGTGCCATCTTGCATATTTCAGCGATTACTATGAAAGCCGAAGCACGGCTCTTGAGCGCATGGGCGGCGCGATGTTTTATCTTGATACTCAGCTCACCGCGTTCCATAAAAGCGGGAGCGCGGCGCTTCTGAAGGAGCTAAAGGCGAAGGGACTGCGCATCGGTACGCGCTTTTCCGTGGAAAACGTCGGCGTATTTGCGGGCAATATCGCGCCGGAAAAGCCCTTCGTGACCTGCTTCAGCGCTGGTGAGGGGCACTACTGCGACCTCCTGACACCCTATGTCTGTATAGCGCGCTACGGCGAGACCTCCGCAGGACCCGGCTTTCACGCGGTATCTGTTATTTTCCTGCCGCTGGATAAGTGCTACAAAAACTCGCTCAACTCGGCATCGTTCATGCTCGAGGCCGGCGACTTTACATATAAAAACCGCATACTTTATCCGCATATCGAGCGCAGGTTCCACCTGCTTGAGCAATCGGTGCAGAGCAGCACGGATATAACGCTGCTCGTTGACGATGCAGGGGTCGTGGCCTTTGCAAACAGCCGCTTTGAAAACGAGTTCGGATTGCACATAACCTCCGTCATAGGAAAGCCCCTGCGCGACAGTCTTGCGGAGCTGTCCTTCGTCCTGAAGGCGCTGCGCACAGGCAAGGAGATATCCGCGGGCAATGTTTCGCTCGGCAGCGAGGGCAAGCGTTATTACGTCGAGTGCCTTGCAATAAAGGAAAATGACAAGGTCATCGGCCTCAAGGTTTCGGTAAAAACGGCTGAGCAGATAAGAAAATACAGCGCCCGCGCAGAGCGCAACAACGCTGTTTATAACTTTCAAGATATAATTGCAGTGAGCGCGGGAATGAAAAGAGTCAAGGACGAGGCCCGCGCAGCCGCGGCAAGCCCCGCGAATGTTCTCATAACAGGAGAATCCGGCACAGGAAAGGAGCTTTTTGCTCAGGCCATCCATAACGCCGGCCAGCGCTTTGCAGGGCCGTTCGTGCCGGTAAACTGCGGAGGCTTCACGCTCGAATCGGTGGAGCAGCTTCTTGTGGGAACGGAGAAAAATCAGGGCAAATTCGTTCAGGCCGACGGAGGAACGCTGTTTCTTGACGGCATATCCGAAATGTCGCAGGATATGCAGAGCTTTCTGCTGCGCTTTCTTGAGGACGGCATCGTAACTCCGGCAGGCTCGCGCCGCAGCATACACACGGATGTGCGCGTGATCGCTTCTGCAAGCAGCGAGCTTTTGAAGAAGGTAAGGGAGGGCTCATTCAGGCTTGACCTGTACTACCGGCTCAATGTCCTGCGCATTGACCTACCGCCGCTGCGCGAGCGCCGTGCGGATATGCAGGAGCTGAGTAACTATTTTGCTACGCTGCTGTCGGCCGGCTACGGGAAAAATATCTACAGCGTTTCGGAGAAAACCGTTGAGCGCTTCAATAAATACAGCTGGCCGGGCAACCTGCGTCAGCTGCGCAATATCATCGAGCGCAGTCTGCTGAAGGCCGAGGATGGCTGCGAGCTTGAGATAAACGATGTAGATGAGGAGCTCGGCAGCGCCCCTGCCGTGCCTGCACCTGCAAACGGCGCAGCATTTGATGTTTACGGAGCGGAGGTCAACCGCATTCTCGATGCGCTTGTGAAGTACAACGGCAATAAAGCAAAAACCGCACGCAGTCTCGGCATGTCCCGCGGTACGCTGTATAATCGCCTGCATGAGCTTGAAGCTAACGGGATAATGACCTTGAACGCAGATAAACACAATTGACCTCTTCGAACACACCTGCATTTGCAATTTGTAATTACAAGCTGAAGCCTCGCAGGAACACTCCGGCGAGGCTTGTGTTTTATCAGATTGTATAGTCAGCGCATGATTTCAGCAGGCAGGACAAGTGCACAAACATCACAGCCTGTTTTGCATGGCGGTTTCGCTTTGACAGCGGTTCTGCATAGC
This sequence comes from Collinsella aerofaciens, assembly GCA_963633225.1. Lineage (GTDB taxonomy): Bacteria > Bacillota > Clostridia > Oscillospirales > Oscillospiraceae > F23-B02. Next base: position 30,305 of record CAVGXR010000039.1, on the reverse strand, counting down.
TTACACATGCGCCTGTGAATATGAGCGCACCTTCGTCAAACAGCGGAGCAATCGCATTACAAAGCTCTGCCGGCATATTTCCGACATCTCGGTCACGAAAGGTGAGAAGTCTGAAATTGTTTGGATTATAAGGGTTTTGTGCATCTCTCGTAACCTTGATTACGTCACCGATTTTGACATTTTCAATTCTCTCTGTCCGTCCTTCGTAACGTGTTCCCCGCGCCTCGAAGAAAAGCTCGATATTTCCCGTGGTGCTATCAAAGCTTCCATCAGACTTATCAAGATATTCCATTAGACCAGGCTCAAAATAATCGGGTCCGACGGTCTTTGATAATTCGTGTCTTTCGTGCAGTTTGTCAAGCTCTCGAAGCAGATTGACTTTCATTTCATTTGTCATAATCAAAATTCTCCTTCATCCTCAAGCTCCCTGTAATACACTTCCTTGTTGGCATATAGCCTGTCGAGAAATTCGTCATGATATATCTCGCTGCCTGAGAACACATATAAGATATCACTCCTGTCGTCAACACGGCAGCCGAAATAGCCGGACATTTCATCCATAAGATCGTATGTATCAATGCTTAGATGCTTTCGTATAAGACTGCTTACATAATCGGCGCGGGTGATATCTTTGATGCCTTTAAAAAGTATAATACAGCCATACATTATGCCGAAAGAAAAGCGCCCATCAAATGCAAGCAAATTTGCATAGAACCAATCGGGAAAGCCGAGCTCGTCGAGTTCAGAAATAAATCCGTCATTTCTGATTGAACGAATACTGAAATATTCACAATCATCGACAAAATTGAAAACTCTGTCGCAGAATGTCTGTATCATCTCGCACCGCACGCCGCGAGCTTCAAGCCTGCGCATGCTTATGAACTTATTCGGCTCAAATTCGATAACCTTCCGTTCACGTTTAAGCTGCATGGTCTTTGCAGAGAAGCTCTGTATATAGGTAAAGCGTTTCCTGTACGAGGATATATCGACAATGTCCCCGTCTGTAAGCAGATGCTCAAAGTAAGCACCAACGGAAGGGTAATTTTGCAGTACATAATTTGAGAAAACCTGAAAACCCATATTTTTCAGATTATACGGATTGACTTCACTCGGGTCGGCTCCGGGGATAAGCTGCGTATATATCTTTTTAATCTCGCTCGTATAGTAAAAGTCATCGGACAGAGCTTTACTAAGCAGATGCTTGTTTTCCGGCGGCATCTCCTTTTGATCTATAGAATACACTCCGTTATGCAGATATGCAGAAAACGACTGCATGTAGCTTGACAGTGTAACCATAGGGTCATAGCCATATTCAGCGCTTATGAGCTCGGCCAGATCATATATACCGATAGGAGCATTATCTATCAAAATATCAAGAATGGCGGCATCTCGGTCGAAATTGCCAAAACGAATGTTCGGCATGCGTCCGCAGTGAAAATCATGATAGCTGCCGTCTTCAACGATCTTTCTGAGCAGGTTATGCAGCTCGTATTGATCACGTATATCGTATCTTTTCATGAGTTCCGGATAATCGCGCATAAATTTCGCTGTTGAGAGCTCAATGTTTTCATAAAGATCAAAATTCAACGTTTCAAGGAGCTCGGAATAGTCACGTCCGTCAATTTCATAATAGCGTATCTGCTCATTCAATTTCCACAGAAGGAAACGCGCCTGCGACAAATGATTCTTCCTTGTTCGAAGAACAGCTTCGGTATAATAAATGTCCTCATCATATTCTATTTCTTCCTGTTTAAGAAAGCTGTTGTATATTCGAACAAACTCGTCAAATGAGGTGTTTACGGTGCAGTATTTTTTTACAACGAGGCGTTCGATATCGGTACGTTTTTTCGTTATCCACGTATTATCAACAAATATTTTATTCCTGTTGAGGTAGTTTTTTATCTTCAAACGCAGACCTACGTCAAGCCCCTGCTGATCTTCGAGAGCGCGGCTGATATCCTTTGTGCCGCGCTTTATATTTCGCATGTCGAAGTAATTCAGCGTGGACTCCGATATACCTAGCCACTGAGCGGCGACAGCGTTGTCAATGCTGTAGTTTTCATAGAAATACCTGTAATAATCCTCATCGAATGCCTTAGTGCCGCAGCGTTGATAATACTTAGTGACTCGGCTAACACCTTTGTTGACTATCTGCCGTACACGCTCGCGGGTCATGTTATTTGCTTCGGCTATGACAGCCAGCGTTTCTCCGTGCAGCCGCCGCAGTATGAATTGCTGTGTGCGCTCATCTATCAGGGGACAGTCTGCAACGGCATCTTCAAATTTGCCGTAAACACGGTAGCAGCGAAAATCAACATATTCAAGCTCGTTTTCGGCAAGCAGCTTTCCGATCAGAGTTTTGAGCCTTGCCTGAGAAATTTCCTCCGGCAGGGAAAGCGCCTCGTTCATTTCACCGAGGCTGAAGCCGCCGAAGGGCTGGCTTTCGTAGAGCTCAAGTATCATTTCGCGGAGCTCTATGTCGCTCAAAAGCGTACTTTCATCGCTTAAAAGAAACGCTCTTATCTTAGCGTCGTTATCGTCAAGATACTTCTTAACTGTGTCTCCAAATTCGGACTGTTTGTTGATTACTTTCATATTATAAAGCTGACGCGGTGTTAAAAAAATTGCATCGCTGAGATTGGTACAGCCACTTTTAAGCAGATTCATCGTAAGGCTTTCGGACAAGCCTAAGTCAATAACTGCTATATCGTGGGTTTTAACATAATTCAAGATTTTCCATTGATATTCCTCGTTCGCGCAAAGAACTCTCATCGGCAAATTCGACAGCTGAGCGATTTGCCGCTGCCTTTTTGAGTACTCAAGAATATCGGCTTCGTGCTCCTGAATATAGAGATTCAGCACGTCGCTTATCTCTGCACAGGACACAGAGTCAATACAGGGTATCTCCATCAGACCGTTTTTATATAGCTCCGCAAGCTCGTACAGATACCTGTATCCGGCAAATAAAAGCAGATTAAATGTTTTCGTGGAGAGCAGCTCAAGCTCATATATTTCTGCATTGCTGTCCGCAAGGTATGCAATAACCGTCTGCCAATACATGTCATCTTCGGCAGCAGCTTCCTCTTTCTCGGCTTGATCGCAGAGAATCTTGTATTCACTGATTTTGGCAAGCAGCTCATCCACAGATTTTCTGCCCACATTTCGCATGCATAACAAATCCTCGTCAGTCAGCATCAGCATGTCTCCAATCGTATGGACACCATAGAGGTGAAGCGCGTTGGTAGAGCGAATCGACAGACCAATGTGGTCTATAGACTGCTGCTTCATGCCTGCTTCTGCGGATTGTGTTTTTTTATCTTGCTCCGGCGCTGCTGATGGCGCGAGGCGTACAGCAGTTTCAGGTGCTTTACATTCATCAATTTTGGAAAGTATTTCATTCATGGATTTTGCACCCACATTTCGCATGCATAACAAATCCTCGTCAGTCAGCATCAGCAGGTCTTCGACTGTGTGGATACCATTACGGTGCAGCGCATTAGTACTGCGGACTGACAAACCAAGCAAATCTATAGATATTGATGTTGCACCCATTCCGTCTACCTCTGAAGTATTTCAAGAAAAGTTTTGACTATATGACCAAGCCGCTCGAGATCGGATTTGAGATCTGCCTTTTCGTCCTCATCCAGCTTTCCGAAGAGGCGTGAATCTATCTGAGAAAGGAGATCAATGCTTTTCTGTACATTTTCGTCAGGCTTGTTCTTAATCATCTGAGAACGCGAACGGAGAAGCGCTCTCTCGTTTGAAACTTGCATCGACGAAACTATTGTGCTGTTTTCGGCGGCAATGCGCTCAATGTCCGATTTGGAGTCAATGGCGGTATCATCAATTTTTTCGCTTATTGTCTGTGTGATTTTTTTCTGATCCTCAAAGTAAGCACTGTAGCAGCCATTTTTTACGAGGTTCTTGAGATCGCGTATAAATTTGCGCTGATCCGGTATGGCCTTCATCATTACATTGTTAAACACGGTCTGCTTTAGCGTTTGCTTACCGTTCTCATCAAGCTGCCGCAGTAAGGGCAGTGTTTCCTTAAACAGCTCATAAACCTGATAATCGCGTGCAACGTGGTATTGCTCGGGTAAATGTATGTACTCAAGAAATTCGCAGATAAGCTCGGCAACGGCAATGCGCTTTTTTACGTCTGCCTGCGATTCGTTTGCACTGCGGGCGTATTCCTCAACGGTCAGAAGACCGGTCAGAACTACATCTCTGTATGTGCCGACGGCGTAATCTATAAGGTCATAGCCGACCTTTTCCTCCTCGCCGTGCTGTATGTAAAGCTCCAGCAGCTTTATCTGCTTGCGATCAGCCTGTATGTCCATATCCATGATGACCGTCTCGAAAAACAGCGGCTCGGAGTGCTCACGCTGCATTCTGCGCAGGCAGGTATAACGCCGGTTGCCATCCACTATGCGTCCGTCGGCAAGTGTAACACCTGGAACCAGCTGTCCGACAATCTCCATGTTTCTCTGTGTTTTGGAAATTGCATCGGGATTACTGTCAAGGATAAAGCCCTCGATGATCCGATTATATTCTTCCGCATCTGTGTTCTTCAACGAGTCAACGCCGTTTTCAGATTCATAGCGCGTTATCCATGTAGCGATACGATCGTTCTGGTCGTTATAATAAAGCATATCGAGACTGACGCGATACACGGGATAAAGCATTGTCTTTCCAGCGTAGGTAACTTTTCGGGTGAGCGTCGTTTTCTGAACGGCACTTGTTCCAACAAGCTGCAGAAGGCTGCCCTCCTTGAGCGCACCGCGCCGCGATTCGGCGGCGGGCTGTCCGATACCCGTATAGACGGGCTGCTCAGAACGGGTTTCCTTTATGTCGCTATCGGCTCTGCTGCGCATCTGTAAATATACTTCGTGCAGCTCGTCGGCGGTATCCGGATCTATCTCACGGCACAGCAGCGTCATGGTGTCCAGCGCACGCTCTGCGGTGGGCTGATCTATATCCTGCATTCCGCAATGCGCAGCAGCATTACGTGCGCCCATCAGTTCCTTAGCCCAGCTCCGGCTATTCTGTGACAGAACATTTCTGAATACATTGTTCCATCTGCGGTCTATAAGGCGAATGCAGTTGGCGATATCCAGAGAGTCCACCAGCTCGCCGTATGTGCCGCTGCACGGCAGGTCGAGCTGATCGCTCAGAGCGGACAAGGTTTCGTCCCACCAACGATTTCGGTAAATCACATTCATTTCGCGGGCAACAAAGCCGGCAAGGGCAGGGAGCAGTATTCTGAAGCCTCTCTGCACCAATTCAACGTTTTCTTTCATAGCTCATACTCTCACTTTGCTGTTTTGTTTTTTGACAATGCTCTGATTTCCTCAGGCGTGTAAACTCCGCCGTCCGGCCTGCTGTGAAGCATCATGTGACAGTTCGGGCAGACGGGGATCAGATCGTTTACAGGATCGACCGTGTAGTTTTCTTTGATTTCACTCAGCGGCAGTATGTGGTGAACCTCAATTTTTCCGGCGAATTCAGCGCCGTATACCAGACCGAAATCAAATCCGCATATGCTGCACGCCGTGCCGTGAACAGCAATGCATTTTCTTCTGGCGGCGGGATTCCTCTCATATCGGTTTGTAAGGACGCCCTTCATTGCGCCCTCAATGAACAGCCCGTCGGGAAGCTCGACCTTTTCCAGAGGAATCAGATCAAGCGCCGGAAGATCTCCGAGCCTGTAACCGTTGTCGTCATACCACTTCCCGAGTTCTTTTTCGAAAAAAGGCAGTTCGAACTCAAAAAAATCGTCGGCTGCGGCAGCTATCCTGTCGAAATTCAGCGCAGCGTCGGGATACATCCACTGCTTTATAAAGCATACATCGTGGGACATATCCAAGGCTGCGCAGCAGCTTTCCGCAAGACTGAGACAGGCGTTTTTTCTGCTCTTGGACAGCTTTTTCGGAACGAGTGATACGCTGATGCGAAACTCGTCGATACCGTTATGCAGCTCGTACATCAAAGCGCTTGGCGCAGCTATTTTTTGCAGCATTGGGCTTGTAAAGCGAATGCAGCGCTCCTGCGAACAAAGGGCAGGATCAAAAATTATTTCCGCTCTCCGCTTACAGAGCTCGACGAGCTGCTCACCGATCAGCTTGCGCACTATGAAGGCTTTTGCTTCATCCATCTCAGCTTTCACCTCTTTACAAACTCAAAACCGCGCCGTACGGCTCTTTTACGGAAAGATTATCCGCGCCCCCTATCACGATCCACAGATTGCGGTAGGTTTTCGGCCTCGGAATTTCATATTCCCCGTAGCCGTCGGTAAAATAAATAAGCAGCGCATCGCGGAAATACCTGTCGTTATTTACATACTCGATCACGGGAGTAAAGCTTGTTCCGCCGCGGCCTGCGACCTTGAGCTGTATATCGGCCGGAGTGCGCGCCTTATACACGCGCTGCACTTCGCTGTCGCATTCAATGACTGTTATCTCGTACCGCCGTTTGGCGAGAATGGCAAATATCTCGCTGAATATACCGGCGATCATGGTATCGCTGACCGAGCCTGAGGTATCTATTGCGACGGCGATCTTGAGCAGCTTATCGTCGATTGAGCCGGACAGATCAAAGCGCTCGGGCTGGCGGCGGTTTAGCCGCAGACGGGTTTTGCGCTTATTTGCGGTGATTGTTCCAATATATTTTTTAAGTATTGCCTGCCAAGACAGCACAGGCGGACGGTTAAGCAGCTCGACCTGACTTGTAAAGCGGCCGGGCATAAGTCCGCGGCTTTCCTCGCTCATCATGCCGGCTGCGGCGTTTACGAGCTCGCGCACGGCGGAAGCTGCATTTTCGGCGTCGTTTTCAACGTCCCAGTCGTGATCGGAGAGCGTCATATCCTTATCCGCGCCGTCCTTGGCAAGCTGCTTCTGCATGATCAGCTCCTGCCCGTTCTGCGGGGAACCATTGGCCGGCTTATCCTTTTGCTTGTTTCTTATCAGCTCAAAATAATACGCATAGCTTTCCATGTGCACTATATTTCTTATCCTGAACATTTTGGCAAGCGAATCGGAGGTGATAAGCCCCTCGGGAGGAGACATGAACTTCCGCTTCTGCGTTTTGATTTCATAGTTGAGCCTGTCGTTTACGGCAGCGTCGGCAGCAAGATTGAACAGGCGGAAGGTTTCCTCATCCCGCTCGGGGTTTGACTTCACCATTTCGGCAGGATGATTCAGGAGAACATGATCAATTTCATGGCAGAATATATATATGATCTCCTTTATTGAAAATCTGCACAGCAGCAGGGGATTTGCGGCAAACACCGGCGGAAAGGTGTTGAGCTTTATTCCCGCGATGCTGTCCGAGTCAAGCTCGGCTGCAAACTGCATATTCATGAGAAAATAGCCGTAATAGCTGTCGCGCTCGGAGATTAGAAAAAGCTTGATGAGCTCGATCATTTCAAGGAAATCGGCGCATAGCTCGTCCGACAGCGCTTCCGGCGATACCCCGCCGTCAATGAGCCTTATGTTATCTTTTATCCGGCACAGAAGTCCGGCAATGTCCTTAGTCATATTGCTTTTATCCGAAATACTCCTGCATCAGACTGTCAAACAAAGTCTGAGCTTCATCCAAAGCCTTCTGCACTGCCAATTTTGATTTGTCGGTCTGTTCGACGAAGGCTGCAAATTGCTCCTGCAATTCAATCGGGGGGCAAATTAAAGGTAGCTGCCGTATAAAGCCTTGATTTGCCATTTTAAACTTTCCGCTCCCTATCTCCATGAACTTTGAATATAGCATCTGCATGTGATAGAAAACGAATTCTGATGAAAATGCCGCGTTTTGGGTTACGTCGATGGCCGCGATATTCTGGTTGGTTGTGGTATCAAATCGTAATAATGCGGTTTTCCCGATAGTTGCGCCAACCAATGCGACCAGCACCGTTCCTTTATGAAACCATTTTGCTGATGAATGTGCGTAACCTTCTTCTGTGATGAATTTTCCGTCGTTTTCACTCAGCATCGTGTCTTGGCACATGTTAGAACCTATCCAAGGGATTGTTCCATTTTCCCAATATGCCTTTTCTCCTGTGGCGGGAGTTCCACCGCTAGATACATTGAACTGCTCCCCGATAGTCGATGCGCTCCACTTGGAAACATCAGTCATCGGATCACCGAACAGTTCGATAAATCGGGATTTGACGAGGTTGTCCAGTTTTTGGAGTTGCTGCTGACGCATCCTGATGATGCCATTAACCAGATCCAACTGTTTACAAATTGCCTTTTGAGTTGCTATATCGACTTCAGTTACGTTAAAACTAGAAACATAATCATCCGTTTTTAGGTTGTGGAGACCTGTTGTTTTATTTTGGAATGTTCGTGTACCGCCACTACGGTAATTAGAAAAAAGCGAATAAAACACATATCGAGGATGCCATTTTTCCTGATTTTTTACTCGTAGCAATCCTGTGAAGTTGTTGAAAAGATAGGTGTCCCCTGGTCCCTCAAAATAGATAACACGTCCCACAGGCTGTTTGTCGCTTCCACCAGATTTTTCAATGATAATGTCTCCATTACGAAGATATTTTTCTTCTATACCCTTTTTCACGATTTTCCGTGTGACCACATTGTTGTAATCAACAATTCCCGCATTTGTAAAATTAGTCGTTCTGAGAACAGGTATTCCATTTCCAGTTTCATCGTCAGTTCCCCATTCTCCAGAAAGGGCTTTCCCTGTAATCTCAATCAGTTTTGCCATCTTTGCATCCCCACAAATCCGAATTTAATCATCAGAAAATTGCTAAGAGGTATTTTTCTCGTCATAGTTAATCTCCCATAGACATATTTTCCATCCTGTACCATTTCGCTGATGTTGTGTTCTCAACTGCTCCATAGTACGAAAAACCGCAAGCTGACTGAAAAACGTGCTCTCATTTTGCAGCCTCAATTTGCTTTCTTGTCTGATCGGACAGGTCGAGCATTTCGATCAGGTCGCTTTCAAAGATATCAAACAGCAGCTCGATCATGCTGTTCCCGTCGTCAGTGACGGCGGCGGAAAGATTCTGCGCAAACAGCAGGCGCGTTGATGCATCCAGCGTGCGGACAAGTGCGGTCAGCTGTTTTTTGACAAGCGAGAAGCGGGGCTTATCGAGCATCATGAACTCTATGTTTTCCCGCAGATATGAAAGCATCAGATCGCAGGTCTGAGCTTTCTTTGCAGCCGACATAAGCTCAAGCATCGGAAGGCTTGCCGTTAATTTTTCATCATCCGCGAAAAGCTCCTCAGGCGTGAGCACCCGCGCCTGAGAGACTCTGCCGGCAAAAAACATCGTCGCAGCAGAAGAGCCGAGCTTTGCCGACACAAGGCTTTTCATATCCTTCTCGACAAGCTTCGGATCGTTTTCGGCTTCGGTAAAGAAGCAGCGCAGCTGAGGCTCGCTTTTTAGCAGCGTGTCAACCATGTCCCAGCCGCGGGGCGAGGGCTTCGGCTTTTCCTCGTCGTCCATGTCCTTGTCCTGCGCGGAAAGGCACTTGGGGTTTTCCTTTATAAATTGCAGTATCTCCGGCGATATGCCGCTGTTTCTGCCGAATTTGAGCCAGTCGGACGGACTGTCGCCGACCTTTATTTTAAGGAAGCGGTCGAGCTGGGCGGGGTCCATCTCGTTGGTTGCGTAGACGCTGTTGAGCGTGCTGGGGTTCATTGCGCCGACAAACAGCACCCACCATGGAAAGAGGTAGCCGTTTACGCTCCGCGTCAGCAGGATGTTCATAAGCTCCTTGTAGACTGTGTTCTCGGTGCGGTTTATTTCGTCAATGAAAATAATGACAGGGCGAACAGCTCCCGAGCGCAGCGCGTCGATGCGGTCAGCCGGCGTGAGATCATTGATGGCATAGCGGTTTTCGTCGCCCTCGAGCGTGAAGCTGCTGCCCGACTGCCTGCCTGAGGCTTCAAATATCCGCTTTTCCTCGTTCTGAATGCGCTCAACGGCGTAGTAGGGGAGGAAGCGGAATTTTATTTTCCCGTCGCCATCCTTGTACTGATAGGGAAGGCCGGTTATCTCGCCCTCCTTGAGCGTGCCGCCCTCGATGGTTATGCACGTTCCGCCGAGATCGTCCGCAATGCTTTTTATCATGGCCGATTTTCCGATGCCGTGCTTGCCGGAAACCAACGGCGTTATCGCAAGGTTCGGCTTGTCGGAAACTATATTTGCAAGCAGTGCCCTTTTTACAAGACGCTTTGCATCATTTATCGAAATCATATTTTTACTCCCTTCAGGCGCAGAAAAACATCAAGCTGCTTTGAACGCTCGCCCTTGTGCCGCCATTTGTTTTTGCCTTGCTCAAGAACAATCAATGCATTCAGCTGAGTAAAATGCGTCATAAAAAAGCTCTCCGAAAACAGCTGATATCGGGCTATCTTCTCATGATTCAAAGCGTCAAAATATTTCTCCAGAAATTCCTCGCCGAGCTGCACGGATGATACGATAACGTCCATCTCGTCCGGCGTGAAAAATGAAAAGTTTTCATCTAAAAAACCGGCATTTATCGCAGGGCAGGTCTTGAGATAATTCCTGAATGCGGTCTTGTGAGCACTCTTTACGCGCAATGCGCTTATGTCATGCTCGATGATCTGAGCCGGTGTCATCGAAGCAGCTGCGGGGTTTGATTCCTCCGGCGCAAGCTTCCCAAGCCCGACGACAGGACCGTTTGAAAAGCGACGGCGTTTTTTCGGTTTTTCCTCGCTATCCTCGGGAAGCTCCACATCCTCGGGCAGCCCTCCGTTCATGCGGGTGCGCACCGCCTCTATCATCTCATTGCATTGCAGCCTGTAGTTTTCGTCATAGCCTTCGCCTGTAGCAAGCTCGGTTTCAAAAAAATCAAGATCCTCCTCATACAGCTCGTCCGCTGAGTCTGTCAACAGTTTCAATATATCCATTTTCAGCTCCTACATTACCGGCTTGTGCAGGCCGTTTATCAGTTCCTTTATCAGATTTATCTGCGTCCCGAACAGCTCCACGATATCCGAGTCGCAGAACGGGCTTACCCTTTGCAGGTCAAGGAAGGTGATATCACCGTTCTCTCTCGTGTAGCTGATTATCTGATTCATATAAGCAAGCTGCTGCGGGTTGAGGGTTCGATCATTCAGGAAAGAGCCAAACTTTGTCTGCACAGCCTCGTCCGCAATGCCGACCTGCACGCGCAGCAGCGGCAGCAGAGGACGGTTGCCTGACCATGCCGCGTATTCCGCGACCGTTCCGAGCCTTTCCTTGAATATCTCGTCGAGCTCGTTCTTTTCCTCCTGCGTCAGTGCATCCAAATTCCGTATCTTCGCCAGTGATGGATTTCCGCTGCTTATAAACTCCGCAGCCTTTTCACTGTATGTTTTTCTGCTTGCTACCTCGCTGTCCGAGCCGCCGTCGATTACAAAGTCCTTCACGTTTATCACATAATAGCGAACATCGTCGGGAATATACTGCATAAGATCGCGCAGCTGCTTGCGCACCTTCTCACACTGCTCCAGTGAAAAATTATCAAACAGCAGGTTTGCCATGTGCATCTGGCTTATCAATTCCTCATTTTTCATGACATCAGGGATGGTTTTCAGCTTGAGCAGCTCATAAATCATATTATCTATCTGCTTGCCTACATTGGCAAATCCGAGCCGGATCTTGCGTATGTCCTTGTTGGCCTCCATGCGCTGCGGAGCTTCTGCCTCTATCGAATAAATCAGAAGGTCAAAAGTTTTTACCTTTGCCGGTGCAGATTCAGGCGGAATCAGAGGCAGTATTTTTTCCTTTATCTCGCGCATTTTCTCATTCGTGAAGCCGTACCAACGCTCAGAAGTGCGGTATTTGCTGACATACGCCATGTTGTACTGCACCTGAATGTCGTCATTGCACAGCGCCTGAACGCTGCTTATGAAGTAGTTCCTGAGCTCGTCCATGTAGCGGTCCTCAAATGCCGTCCTGTTACTTTTCTCTATGAGATTACGCAGAATGCTGAGCTTCCGCTGATTTATAAGCGCACTTTGCGACGGCATATCCCATGCATTTTTATTGCCGGTACCGCTTAACATCGACCAGGTATTTCTCGTGCGGAAGAAATTGCAGTTATCATGATAGTCGAAAATCAGGAAGCCTTTTTTGTCCAGACTCGGGCCGAAAATATCAGGGCTGAGGCGTGTGCCGCGGCCAATCATCTGTAAAAATTTGATCTTTGATCTGACACCCTTGAAAAACACCAGATTCAGCACGTCGGGAACGTCAATGCCTGTATCCATCATATCTACTGAAACAGCGACCTGCGGCATACTGTCGCGCTCGCCGAAGCTGTCTATCAGAGCAAGACTGTCTGGTATCTGACTGTCGATCAGCTTGCAGAAATCAAGCCCGAGATAGGAGTACAGAAGCTGAAAACGCTCAACAATTTTTTCCGCCTCGAGATGAGAGGACGCAAAGATGATGGTTTTGCCGAGCTTATCGCCGCCGTTTACCTTCAAACCGTTTTTCATCAAATCATTGAGCATCGCGTCTATTGTTCCGAGATTTATGTAGCGTGCGTTTTTAAACATTCCTGATTCTATGACCGCGCCGTGCCATTTGCTCCGATCGGTCAAATCTTCTTCGGAATTGGCAAATGTATCTTCAAACGCAAGCTTATCGTCGTCAGACAGCTCATCGTAATGAATGCCTCTTCGCAGCGCGTCTGTAGTTTTATCCAGCACGGAGAAGCCTACAAGAAATCCGTCGGATATAGCTTCCTCCAGCTCGTAAGCGTAATCGGGGCAGCCGTTTCTGAGCTCAAACATCTGATAGGTGCTTTTATTGTCCTCGGCACGCGGAGTTGCGGTCAGTCCCACCATCAGAGCGTCAAAGTATCGGAACAGCGCACTGTATTTTTTGAAGATTGATCTGTGTGCCTCGTCAATAATTATCAGATCAAAACGCCCGATGCCGAACTCGCGGGTATCGTCGTTTATCAGATTTATCATGGTCTGATAGGTAGAAAAGATGACGCGGGCGTTTGCGTCTCGGCTCATGCTGCCGCCAGAGTAAACGGAGGTTGTGACATTTGGCAGGAGCTTGCTGAAATTCTTGTGCGCCTGCCGCACGAGTGAGGTGCGGTCGGCGAGAAACAGAACATTCTTGACCCAGTTTGCCTTCATCAGGACATCGACAAGTGCGATGGAAACGCGGGTCTTGCCCGTGCCGGTAGCCATGACGAGCAGACTGCGCCGACGGTATTGCGAAAATGCATTGCATACCGCGCCGATTGCTTTCTCCTGATATTCGCGTCCGGCGATACTTTTATCGATGCTCGGGGCGGAGATATCCTGCCTCATGCCGCTGCGCAGCTTTAGCAACTCCAGCTCTTCAAGAGAGTGGAACTGGAACACGCGGCGGGGCTTGTAGCCGAGCTGATCGATGATGAATATATTATACCCGTTTGTATAGTACACAACGGGCTTGTAGCCGTATTTGACGGCAAGCTTTTTCGCTTGACGGATGCCTTTTTTGCGGCCCTCGACGATGTTTTCGCAGGTAGTTGTATATTCAACTACTGCCAGCGGCCTGCTATCGCGCCCGTAGAGTATGTAATCAACCGCCTCACCCTCGTCAATGAGCATATTTATGCCGGCACTTGCCGGCATTGCCTGATCCGGCACGTTTACGACCGGCCATCCCGCCTCGCGCAGCGAAGCGAGCAGAAACAGCCGGCGGTTTTCCGATTCATCGCGCTTGAAGTTTGTGTTGAAGCGCACCTGACGCATGCGCGGAGCAAAGTAAGCGGCAACAGTCTCCGACGGCCCGACATTCTTTTCAGTGTTGGCTTTTTCCGCGGCGGCCAGCTGAGCGTCGGTATGGAGCTTTTCCGTGGGCTTAACAAACTCAGGATAATCTTCTGCCAGCCCAAGCAGTATAACAGTCTCGCCGACGAGAAAATGAAGATGCTCAAGCACATGCAGCGAATCATCCGCAGTCAGCTCGCCGTCATGAACGGCAACGTTGCCCATTTTGCGGATATAGTGAAACGAGCTCATGAGCGTTTCGTCGCCGACATACTCCGTAAAGCGCACATCGGTCATCATTTCAAAAACTGTCACACCGCAGTCGTATCCTGCGATGGAAGAATAAATGAGCTTGACTATATACTCAACAGCCTTGCGTGCAGCCGTAGCGCTGATGTTCGGCTTTGCCAACGCAAACTCATCGGCCTCTTCGCAGTATTCGTACAACTTTGCCAGCTGAGTAAATTGCTTCATATAATCAAAGTTCATTTTTTTCTCCCTTTCGGTAATAATCAGAGCGCCATGATAAGATCAAGTCACTGTATATTGTATTTTTTCCTGAGCAGATTATGTTTTTTGAAAGGCTTGACGAGCTTGTTGTCAATTTCTCTGAAGATTGCGTCGCCCTTATCGGCGCAATCTCTCTTGCTTATGCTTGCGGTATCTACCGTGTTTCTCATAAGTGCATGAATAAGATCATTTCGCTCCATGCGCCATTGCTCAAGCTCTTTAAAGGTTTTAAGCAAACCGGCTCTGTCAAGCCCATTAATCTGTAGGAAAAGATCAAGCATATATCCGGGACGGGCAACAGATTTTTTCCTTTTCAATGTGTCTTCAATGTATGTTTTCACTGACTCGTCTATTTCTCTTGCATCACTTTCTGTCATTTCAAGCATTGCGTTGATAAGTGATGCTTTTACTGATATGTTTTTTATCTTTATTATGTAATCGTCGTCCTTATTCATCAATCTGCGTATATATGGATAAACAGCCTTATTTACACGCGGCTCACTGCCTTTGAGAGAAACCATGCCTGCATAGAACAAAAAAGCAATAAGCCTATCCTCAATAATTGCGTAGCTTATAGCCACTGCTTCGAGATAAAACTGCGATTTAATTGCCTTTTTAAACCGAGCGCACTCCGTTAAATAAACAAGCTGCTTTTCTTTTCCCGTTTTTACATTTTCCATGGCGTTTTTACCCGAAATACTGTTGCATCAGAGATTTTTTCAGAATCTCCAGTTCCTGCAGTCCTTTCTGCACTGCCAATTTTGATTTGTCGGTCTGTTCGACGAAGGCTGCGAACTGCTCCTGCAGCTCAATGGGAGGTACAGGGATCCGCAAAGCACCGTACTTTTGAGCGTTAATTCCCGGCTGTGCAGCACCACTTTGGTTAAGTTTTACCCAATTCCAATACTCATCCAGCTTCGTATACCAAAATAGGTATCGCGGATTTATCAGTTTCAGGTTCAGCTTGTATCGAATCAAGTACCCTGCAAAAATCTGATTGCCAGAAATAAATGTATAAGTTTTGCCTACGGTAGCTCCCATTCGGGCAAACATAAAATCGCCATACTCAAGCCTATATTGCTCGTCGTCATCAGGATTGATTGACGCTACCACATCGTCATTTAGGGTTCCGTCATCGTTTATGTCCGTAATGCGTACATACCGTGGCCTCTTTGGGTCGTACTCAGTGGATGCAGATTGTGCGCCATATTCACCTTTGCCCAATGATACCTCATTGATCGTTCTAATAGGGTATCCTTTGTCAGTAAACAGTTCGATAAATCGGGACTTGACGGCCTGATCCATGTTTCGTACTTGCTCCTTACGGCGGGCAATTAAATCGTCAATCTTGTCAAAGATCGACGCAATTTCCATCTGCTTATCCATTGAAAATGAGGGGATTGGGTATTCTTTTAACCACTCTGTACTCATATTCTTTTGAGCAACACCTTGGGATGCAAGGATGCATTTATTCTCGAAATAATCAGAATTCAATAGATGGAACAGAAATGGCTTATATATTACGGCTGGATTTCTTATGCGAATACATGCAACACGCTGGTTCAACGCGGCGGGCAACATTTCAGCACTCAGTAGGCCGACTCTACCAACGTTGCCTGTTAACGATATAAGTAAATCGCCTTCGCAAAGCATATACTTCTCAATTTCCCGTTGCTCACTTACTGGGTAATACTGAGGATTTGTATCTTCGACAAAGCCCTTCTGAACATTTGTTATTCGTATTACACGAATTCCGTCAGCGACATATTTACTGCTTTTAAATGCATAACCGTTTAGGATGTCGCAAATATCCCCAATTCTCATGAACTCGTTCATGCTGCCACCTCCATCATACCGCAAAGTTTTGATTTGTCGGTCTGCTGACGCTGCTTTCTCAACATTTTGTTCATTTCATTAATCCCTGCAATTCAAACTTTGTTTCTCAGCTCATCAAGGCGGCGGAAGAACATACTCTTGATTTGCTCATCTGTAAACCATGACTCGTCAACGTCATTTATCTGCCTGAGCCCGATCTTTCCGACTGCTTCAATTGCCGCTTCTCTCTGCGTTATTCGTTTCTCCGTGGTCTGGCACGCAGCGCCATCGAGATCGTCATAAGAGCTAAAAGCTCGGTTATAATCCATGAGCGGGTATAAGCCGACGAGCCTGTTCCGTGAGTTCTCGGCAAAGAACCCCCAGTTTCCCCAATGCCGGTCCGTGTTGCCGATCAAATAGTCGATTACGTTCATCATATAGTAGGAGTACTTATCTTTTTTCAGGACAAATTCGTATTTATCTATGCCGAGGTTATCGCAGTATACCGAGACAAACTCAAACGGCACAATGCTCCTGTCTTCCGATGTGATTATCTCGCACTTTGACACCCTTGTTGAATCAAAATAATCCTCGGTATAGTCAACATGCTGCACATCAAAGCAGCTCACAATTTTGGATGCAAGCAGCTCAGCCGAAACATCACGCTCATCGCCGTCCTTGAGCAGATATATCCTGCCGTTTTCTCTGATCCACGCTTTGGGCGCAACACCCTGAACGGCAACATCACCGGCTGCGTCCGTTGATACCGCAAGCTCGGCATTTTGAAGAGTGATCGCTCTGCCTCTCAGACTCACATCCGTAAATGCGCCCGACAGCGAATGCGTATAAAGGCTGACATCGGAAAACGAAAGGCTTTCTTTTTCGGCTCTGATCCAGTAAACATCCGTCAGGGACAAGCCGTGATAGGAAACCGCAATCATTGCACGATCCTTATCCGTAACCGCCTGATTTGCTCCGATCGCCGCCATGATCTCTTTTGCATATTTCCTGTCCAAGGTCAGGACTCGTGAAGAACACCAGTAATAAAAATTATTGAGATTATTTACGCGCTCATCCAGATCATCTGATTTTTCAAAATACAGATTGTACGGCATAAACGACGGGTAATATATAGTGCATTTTCCGTTGCCATAAATGCGCACGACTTTCCTGTCTTTATGCATGATATCAAAGTATTTCCAGCCCTTTGTCATCTTTTCGCGCTTTACAAGAATGCTCATACGACAACTCCTTTTGCTTTATTTCAGCATCTCCTCCAACTCATTCAGTGCCGTTCCGACCTCCTTTTCAAGCCGGCGCAGCTCTGCCATGATCTCACTCGTGGGAGGATACTCGACAGCGACATACTCAGTCTTTTTGTACTTGTTAATGGAGAGATCATATCCGTTGTCTGCGATCTCCTGCTTCGGCACGAAGAAGCTCTGCTCGGTACGCTCTCTGCTTTCTTCGCCGGCGAGATTATGAAATCTGGCAATGATATCGGGGATATCGTTATCTGCGATCTCGGAACGCTTATCGTCGAGGCTGAAGCCGTCGGCCTTCATGTCATAGAACCACACCTTGTCGGTGCCGCCGTGACCTGTCTTTGTGAAAATGAGAATTGCGGTCGAAACACCCGCATAGGGCTTGAACACGCCGGAGGGCATGGATATAACCGCTTCAAGACGGTTGTTTTCAACAAGCTCCGTGCGTATCGCTTTGTGCGCCTTGGACGAGCCGAACAGCACACCGTCAGGAACAATGCTTGCGCAGCGCCCGCCGGTTTTGAGCGCCTTGAGGAACAGCGCCATAAACAGCAGTTCGGTCTTTTTGGTCGAACACAGAGCCAAAAGATCCTTTGAGATTGTTTCTTTATCAAGGCTGCCGGTGAAGGGCGGGTTTGCCATGATCAGGCTGTACTCGCCGCGGTGAGTGTTATCCTCGGAAAGCGAGTCCATCCATCTGATGTTGGGAGCTTCAACTCCGTGGAGCATCATGTTCATCGCACCTATGCGCAACATGGTCTGATCCGTATCAAAGCCGGTGAACATATCATTTGTGTAGTGTTTTTTGTTTTCCGCCTTCATCAACTCCGTGGTGCAGTGCTCGGAGACATACTGCGCTGCGGCACAGATAAAGCCTGCCGAGCCCATTGCAGGATCGCATATTGTATCATCCATGCGCGGCTGCATCAGCTCCACCATCATTTTTATAATGTGGCGCGGCGTGCGGAACTGCCCGTTCGTGCCGGACTGCGCTATCTGTGAGAGCAGATATTCGTACACGTCGCCCATAATGTCCTTGTTGTTCAGATCAAGATCATCAAGCGCGTCAACGACCTTGACGAGCACACGCGCCGTCGGAACAATGAAAATGGCATCCTTCATGTACTTGGCAAAAGCCGTGTCCTTTCCGGCGTGCAGCTCGTTTTTGATAAACGGGAAAACGCAGTCAGTCATGTTATTGAACATGGCATCGGCTTCATAATGGCGGAAGTTGTGCCAGCGGCAATTCTGGTGCGCCTCATCAAAAACGGGATCCAGAACAGGCATGTCAAATGCCGCTGCATTTGATTCTTTGCGCATCTCGTTGTCGTCAAGAATTTTGATAAACATCAGATATGTGATCTGCTCAATCACGGTAAGGGGGTTTGTCATTCCCGATGACCAAAATATGTCCCATATACCATCAATTTTATTTTTCAGCTCGCCAGTAATCATTATTTCTGCTCCTTTGTTGAGTTTGCTGCCGCATATTTGCTTGTTCGTCTATTTCCCGCAGCCTATTACATTATATTATATCATACGAATTGTAATTGTACAATGTTGTAGTGCCGGCAAATATGTGTTATATTATGTACGAAATTATATCTTCAAGGTGGTGCAATATGAGCGGTTTCGGCGTTACTCCGCCGTGGTACGGCGATGATGAAATGGCGTTTAACCTTTATGCGATGTCCAGTGAAAAAAGAAAGGACGAGCTGCGTCAGCTCGGCATGGCAATCCGCATTAATCCCAACAAGAGAGACGGTGTCGTGCAGAACGAGCTGTGCACTCAAATACTCGGCTGCACGCTCGACAAGCTTTCAAGTGCGGAGCTCGATTATGTCAGCAAGGTCGTAAATTACGAGATATGAAATACTCCCGCAAGGTTTGGCTTAACCTTGCGGGAGCGTGTTTTATATAGTTACTTTCGGAATTTCCGGACACTGCAAATGCGCAAATTCGGGATTGTCGGCATAGCGGGCATACGGACTGTGCTCCCGCGTGAGCTTCTCTTCAAACTGCTTATAAATCTCAGCCTCAACAGCCTGATCATTAACCATAAAATAGGTAACACCACGATCCGTGGACGAAGTAACATAGCCCATTTCGCAGAGCTTGCGCATCAGAGCAGAAGTGTGCTGTGTTGAACTTATATCCGCAAGAACCTCTATATCTTTGTTTTGATATTTTTCTCCGCTGCGCATAAGACTGATGATTTCCGATAATAAACTGATATTAGTAAGCTGTATGCCTGTGTGTATGTCTGTGCCGGAGTTCGGAAAAAGAAGGTCCTTATAATCCGCCGCTTTAATCATATGTTTTTTGTTACCAAGATTATAGCGCTTTTTAAGAAACTCCTCTACCTCACACCTGTATGTATCGACAGTATTAGAACCTTTTTGCTTCAGCGAGCTCAGTGTGCTGCTCAAAGCCTCATTCTCAGTCTTTATCTCGGCCTGAAGGCCAACGATCTCTTCCTTGGTGCTCCTTTTCTCGGAAAAGCTGAAAAGTCCGAGCGTTTCAAGCTTTTTCTCGCAGGCGGCCTTTTTGCTTTCAAGAATCTCTAACCTCTGCAAGGCTTCGCTTTTTATTTGCTCCTCACGCTCCGCAACCGCCGCATCAACGCGCTTTTTATACTCGTCCACGCGCTCGAGGCAGCTTAGGGCAAACTCCTTGTTGCTTTCAAGTTTGGCTGACCAATGCTGTCTTTCATCCGACAGAAGTGCATATGCATCTTCAGTAGGCGTGTAATAGCAAGTACCTTGCTCGAATTCCTTTGAAAGATAAGCTTCTTCGACAAGCCTGTTGAGCATCATGCTCGTCTTGGCCGCACTGCTCAGTTTCAGCTGATCCTGTATATCTTCTGCTTTGATACGCTGTGACTTGCACACGGTTTCAAGAACGTCAAACAAATTCAGCGGCAGCAGTTTGAGATTCTTCGTTACACGCTTTTTCGCTTGACCGCTTTTATCGGCAGGAGCTTTTGCGGTCTTTGCCTTTGCGCCCTGCGCTTTTTTAGGCTGCTTGTTATCGGGTACTTTATGCAGCATATAGTAAGTGACTCCGCTTTCATCGGCTTTGACAAGGTAGCCGTCTTCTATGAGCTTGCGGAGTAACGCCGTAGTGCGCTGAGTTGAGCTTATATCCAACTGCTCCCTAATCTCATCAGCCGTCAGTTTTTCGCCGCCGGACAGCAGCGCACAGATTTTTTCCATCAGTTCAAGATTGGCAATCTGAACAGCGGTGGGCTTTCTGGTTGAGCTTTTATCGGCAGGAGCTTTTGCCGCCTTCGTCTTGGCTTGCAGCAGAGCATTCTTCACATCGCTGTCGCTTAGGACTGCGTCGGAGCATATGGTGTCAATGACAGCCGATACCGGCTTTTCAAGTCTTGCGTTGACAGCGGATGCAAACGAGGATCTGACGGCAATATTTTCGCCAAGTACGGAGGCGCTCTGAGAGGCAAGATCTATCAGACTCTTGACGGCAGCTTTCATTTTTCTTACTGACGGACTGTTGGGATATTTGGCGCGCTTGAGCGTGTAAATGGCTTCGGCCTTGACCAGCTCTTCATCAACCAAGGCGCTGATGCCTTTAAGCATTTTCCGAATATCCTTCTTGAGCTGTGAAATGTCGGAGTTTTCATTAAATGCTGAGCTGATTGCGATCTGCTGAATGTTTCTGACAATGCCAATATGCTCTGCATACTCCTGAACAAGCTTTATCCATTCAGACATGTCTTTGCTGCCGTCAGACATGGAAATATATTTTTTCGCATCCAGCTCTTCCAACAGTTCTACCGGCTTATCGGGTCGCATGTGGTCAAATATCTCCACGGCCATTTTCTGGTATTTAGCTTTGTTCTGCCTGTTAGCATTGTTGAACTGAACTCGCATTTGCTGTAAATGGTCATCGATTCCGACATAAAGATGCACATGCACACAGTCATCAAGACACAAAAAAGCTCCGGGAAGATCTTTTCTCTCATACAATGTTAGCTCTGCTCCTCCGAATGCTGCTGGCATAGCTCTGCATATCGCCTCAGCCACAGAGCAGAATTCGGCAACAGTCTTAAACTTCATCTCCCCAGTCGAGATTTGCTGTGCGGCATAGATTATAATATCTGATTCAAAGTATTCGCCGGAACAATCTTTGTATGCAATGAAATCTCTGTCCGAGGCGTTTTGTATCACAAAGCCGTCGGGAATATCCATAACATATCCTGAGCCTTTTGCTTTAAGGCCGTTATTATAAGTAATCATAGCACTCTTCTCCTTGGTTTCAATTTAAAACTAATTATACCTTACTTTTCTTTGCGGTGCAAGACGGGGATTACGTATCGGACTGGCAAAAATTCTATTTATCGCTCAGGCTTTCGTTTCTGTATATTCACGAATAAAATGGTCAACAATATGCATAGATAAAGGAGGTTTTATCTATGCAGAACGAAAAAAGCGGCAGACTGGATAAGTTTTTTGCCGGCAAGGGCTTTTACATAGTCCTTGCGCTATGTGTGATTGTGATAGGAATATCTGCCTACAGTCTGGCCGTGAGCGGAACGGATACGCCGGACGGCTTGAACGACGGAATGAGCGCCGCAAGGCAGAGCGAACGCCCTGCGGAGAGCTCACAGCCGCCCGTGAGCACCGAGGCGCCAGAGCCCGTGGATGCGCCGGAGGCGGAGGATGTCATAGCCGAGGGAACGCTGACTCAGGACGATGAGTGGCCGGAGCAGACGGTATGGCGCTGGCCGGTGTCGGGCGAGATCGAGCGAGGCTACAGCGTTGAGGCGCTCAGCTACGATGTTACGATGGCCGATTGGCGCACCCACGACGGCATAGACATTCTTGCGCAGCAGGGAGAGCTGGTCGTTGCCGCCGGTGACGGCGAGGTCGTGAGCGTAACGCAGGACGACCTCTACGGCACGACCGTCGTCATCGACCACGGCGAGGGCATAAAAACGACCTATTCAAACCTTGCCGATACGCCGACCGTTGCCGACGGAGACAGGGTAAAGGGCGGCGACGTGATAGGCTCTGTCGGCAAGACAGCCCTGTGCGAGATAGGGCAGGGCAGCCATATGCACTTTGCCATGAGCCGCGACGGAGAGAGCATCGACCCGACCGCTTACCTGCCAATTTAAAAAATTGAAGAAAAATAAAAAAATATGTTGACAATCTGGGCTGTGTCTTGTATAATTCCAATTGCTCATTTGAGAGATGGCGGCATAGCTCAGTTGGCTAGAGCATGCGGTTCATACCCGCAGTGTCCCCGGTTCGAATCCAGGTGCCGCTACCAAAAAGGCGCAGATATTATTACCTGCGCCTTAATTTAGGCCCGTTGGTCAAGCGGTTAAGACACCGCCCTTTCACGGCGGTAACATGGGTTCGATTCCCGTACGGGTCACCAAAAAAACACAGTTCACCGAATGGTGGGCTGTGTTTTTTTTATATTATCATTTTCTCTCCGCCTTACGTTTTGTTCAGAGTGCGGAACAGGAAGGTGACGACCTGTGCGCGGGTGCAGGCAGCGTCAGGGGAGAAGGTCGTTGCGGTCGTGCCCTTTGTTATGCCGCGCTGCGTTGCCCAGATGACCGCGTTGCGGCAGAAGGAGTCGGGCGCAACGTCGAAGAAGGCACCTGCACCGCTCACCGATGGCGAGCCCGCCGCACGGTACAGGAAGGTGACGATCTGCGCACGGGTGCAGGAGGTGTAGGGCGAAAACGTCGCCGCCGTCGTACCCTTGGTGATGCCGGCGCTCACCGCCCACTGAACAGCGTCGTAAAAAACATCTGAGGGCTTTACGTCCGTGAAAGCAAGCGATGCATCTGCTTTTGGACAGGACGCTGCCCGCCACAGGAACATAACGATCTGGTAGCGCGTGCAGGAAGCGTAGGGCGAAAACGCAGCTGCGCTCGTGCCCTTGGTGATGCCGGCACTCACTGCCCACTGCACAGCATCATAGCAGAACATGTCCGGCGTAACATCGTTAAACACAGGCAGCGGCGCGTCTGGCTCATAGTCGGGAGCAAGCGCAGCGCAGATAGTGCATTTGCCGCCGGAGAAGCTGTGCCCGCTTGCCTCGATGGGCTTGCCCTGCTCAATAATGTCTCCGCAGCGCGTACATATCTCATCGCCGCTGTAGCCGCCCTCGGTGCAGGATGCGGGGCTTTCATTGCGCAGCTCGGATGCGTGCCCGAGGGCGAGGAGCACGCTTCCTGCCTTGAGCGTTTTGCCGCAGACGGAGCAGACCTCGTCGCCGCTGTAGCCGCCCTTCAGACAGCCCGCCGCGCTGACGTTTCTGAGCTCTGTCTTGTGCTCGAGAGCACTGACGTAATCCTTGGTGTAGCACTCGCCGCACTCGCATTTGTAGCTCGTGAAGCCCTCGGAGGAGCAGCTCGGCGGCGTGACGACGGCCTTGAAGTCGTGCTCGTGACCGGCGCTGCCGCTCGGGTCTGCAATGCCGCAGCGGGTGCAGATGCCGCCTGCGTAGCTGTGGCCGAGAGGTGCTGTGTAGCTGCCCTTCACCTCGTCGCCGCAGGCGCATTTGCGAACGGTGAAGCCCGCCTCCGTGCAGCTCGGAGCAATAACGGAGGAGCTGTAGCTGTGAACATGATCCGTGCGCGTATAGCTTTTATCGGCTGCGCTGAGCGGCGTGTTGGAGGCTTTTATGTTTATGGCGCTCCACTGCGTGTCGCTGCCGAGGAAATTGACCGTTTTAAGTGCGGTGCAGCCGTCGAATGCGTGCTCTCCGACGGCGGTAACACCGGCAGGTATCGTTATCGTCTCAAGCGACGAGCAGCCGGAAAATGCAGCGTCGGGAATGACCACAACGGCGCTCGGTATCGTAAGCTCCTTAAGGGCTGCACAGTCCGAAAACACTGCTTTTCCAAGCATTTGGACGCTTTCGGGTATCGTTATTTTCTCAAGCGATGCGCAGCCGGAAAAGAGGGAGGGAGCCAAGCTGCTCATGCCCTCCGGCAGCACCGCCTTGCGGAGGCTTAAGCAATTTGAAAACGCGCCGTCGCCGATCGCGGTCACGGCTTCCGGCACGGTTATTATCTCAAGGCAAGCGCCGGAAAATGCGTTTTTGCCTATCTCGGTCACCTGCTCCGGCACGGCGTAAGCTCCGTCCGGCCTGCCTGCGGGATAGCTTATGAGCTGCGTTTTGTCCGCACTCATCAGCACGCCGTCAAGAGACGAGAACACGGTGTTTCCGTCTGCGACCTCGTATTTTCGGAAAGCGGTGCAGCCGGATACGGCCTTGAGGTCAAGATGACTGACGGTGCTCGGGAGCTTGAGCTCCTTGAGCTCCGTGCAGCCCTCGAACACATTGCAGCCGATGCTCGTCACGCCGCTTTCGATGACTGCGGAGCTTATCCTGCCGCGGTATTCGTGCCATGGCGTTTCACCGGCTCCGGCCATGAAGTCGGGAACGCTGCTACCGCTTAGAGTGAGCACGCCGCTGCGCGTGAGGCTCCAGGAATAATCCTTCGCCGCTCCGCTGTCGAGAACCTCGGGGAGCGCAGCGCCGCAGACCGTGCAGCTGTCGCCGCTGCCGCTGTGAACGGCACGCTCCTGAGTCTGTCTGCAGGAGCTGCATTCGCGCCAGTGGTAAGCGCTGTCGCTGCTCCATCCGCTTCCGAAGCTGTGCGTGTGACGCAGACAGCTTATCTCCGCAGTACCGAAGCCGGCAGACGTGCCGCCGAGAGCTTCCCATTCCTGCGTCGTGCCGTCAAAGCTAACGCTGCTTATCTGCGTGCCCTTGAAGGCGTTCCTGCCTATGGCTTTCAGACAGTTCGGCAGCGTAATAGAGCTGGATACGGAGCCGCAGCTGCAAAAGGCCTCCTCGCCTATCTCCCTTATGCCGGATGGAATGCTGACGCTCTTGAGTCCCGCACAGCTGCTGAAGGCTCTTGCGCCTATCTTCGTAACGCTCTGGGGAATGTCTGCCTCCGTCAGCATGGTGCATTCTAAGAATAGCTCCTCCGGCAGCTCGGTGATGCTGTTCGGCAAGGTGACCGTCTGCAGAGCCTCACAGCACGAAAACGCTCCGGCTCCGATGCTTTTCACGCTGTTCGGGATCGAAACGTTTTGAAGATTGCAGCTTCCGGCAAAGGCGTATTGTGCGATCGCCTTCGTGCCCTCGGCTGCCGTATATGCTCTGTCTGCCTTTCCTGCGGGGTAGAGGATAAGCGCATTTTGCGTTTTATCGTAAAGAACGCCGTCACTCGCTTCAAAGCGCGGGTTTCCCTCCGCAACGTTGAGCGCTTCAAGCGCAGAGCAGCCGGAGAAGGCATGTTCGCCAATGCTCTCGAGCGTTTTAGGGAGAGATACCTCGGAAAAAGTGCAAAAATAAAAAGCGTACTTGCCAATGCTCGTTACGCCTTCGTCGATAGTAAGCTTCTGAATGTCGTCAAATGCCCATGGTGCGTATTCATCCTCGCTGTAATCCGGCATCTCACCGCTGCCGCTGATCCTCAGCTCGCCGTCAGTCAGTGTCCATGTCAGATCCTCGCTGCAGCTTCCGTCTGCCAGTGCGCTGCACGGGAAAAGAGCCATGGTCAAAAGCAGCGCGAGAGTTAATAATCTTGCTTTCATTGCTACCTCCTAGTACAATACTTAAAATTTTACAAGATCTGCGCTGACAGTATCGTAGCAAAACAGGCGTTTTTATGTAAACCAGATGAACTGCCGAAATTTGCATGTCAAATTTATGCACTTTGTATAAACATGAAAGCAGCGCCCGATATCTGCAAAATACAGCACCATTAACAGACAAAACGCTTGCAGATACGCGCATATCTGCAAGCGAAAAGGCAGAACCAACCAAACCGGCAAAATTCACGAAATTTCATCACCGTATTTGTCATTATTCACAAAAACCCTCGCTGAGACCAAGAATCTCAGCGGGGGATGGTCCGAGCGGTGATAACGGATTTAGTGAAATAAATATTTGCCGATAGCGACACGCTTATTTCTCCGCACCGAGTATGCTTCCAGAAGTGAGCTCCGCACATACGATTTTCCATGCCATAAAAGCCGACGGATTTGGAATGCTGACCGTAATTTCCTGACAATCGTTATCATATATGATAACGCAGCCTGTCAAAAAACCTGTGCTGCTGAGAAAAAATATCCGCGCAGCGGGGGAGCTCGAGGGGTAGCGCAGCGGCGGCGCGGGAGTGAATGACATGCCGGTGGCATGTCAGAGCCGCGCCGTGACCGAGCCGCAGCGAGAAAAGACCCGCCTCGAATTAGATAAACCGCCGTCGAAATCCTTGAGACATCAAGGATTTCGGTAAAAGCATTTTGAAAACCTTCAAAATGCTCGGCGGAAAAGTGCAGTCAAAAAATCCCGCGAGGGACTTTTTTGACACGCTGAGCGGAACGGCTGATATGCCGTCCCGCTCTCTTTATATTGTGGCAAGAAGACCTAGGCGGCTGAAAACAGTCGCCTAGGTCTTTTGATTTTGCGCTTATCTCAATGCAGGAGCGGATTGCGCGGCGGGCCAGAGCGGATCGAATAGGAGATGTCCTTTGCGGTCTGACAGACGAGGGCGACACAGTGCTCCTCGTTCTTGCGCATACGGCTCTCCGGGCCGGATATGCTTATCGCCGCTACTGCCTTGCCGTTGCCGTCGAACACTGGCGCACCGATGCAGAACAGTCCGTCCTCCGCCTCGCAGTTATCGATAGCGTAGCCGCGAGCGCGGATATTTTCAAGCTCCACGCGGAGTTGAGAGGGCGTAAGTATAGATCTCTCGGTTTGCGGGGTGAAGTCTGCGGCGGCGCAATATGCCTCCTGCTGCGCCGGCGACGCAAAGGCAAGCAGCGCCTTGCCGCTTCCGAGCAGATGCGCGTAGCTCATAGAACCTATCCAAGTGTCGGTTCTGATCGACTGTGAGTTCAGGACACGGTCAACGAAGCGAACCTTCGTGTCGGAATCCCAGATGGCGAGGTTGCAGGTCTCGCCGCATATGCGGCTCAGCTCCAGCATGTGCGAATGTGCGTACTGCACGATCTCCATGCGGTTCTTGACGATGTTGCCCATCGCGGTAAACTTTATGCCGAGACGGTATTTTGCCTGATCGGTCTTGCGGACAAAGCGGCGGTTCTCAAGCGTGGAGAGCAGGCGGAACACGGTGCTGCGGCTGAGTCCCATGATTTCCGATATTTCCGGAACGGACAGCTCCTCGACATCGGTGAGAATGTCGAGTATGTCAAGTGCATTTGCAACGGATTGCAGTATATATTTTTCGCCGGCGGCATCAGTCATTGTGCGATATCCCTTTCTTTGCTTCTGCTTTTTTATATTTTAGCACATCACATAGAGAAAATGCAACACTGGGAGCTGTGTAAAAATCTGTTCTCCTCGCTTGTACAAAGTGAACTAAAACACCGCATAGAGATTATGCACATAGCCGAAAAGCGCGAAATTAGTTAAAAACGACCTTGACTATATCTCAAAAAGAGTTTACATTTAGTTCATCAGTTCTTTATGCGAATTATTAGTTCACATAAAGAACTAACTAAAAAGGAAGTGAAACAAAGCATGGAAAAGATTAAGTTCTACGGTATCGGTGGTCAGGGTGCCGTCACGGCGGCAAAGGTGCTGTCCGTTGCAGTGTCCGTACATCAGAACGAGTACGCGATCACCGTGCCCGCATATGGCCATGAGCGCCGCGGTGCCCCTGTCTATGCGCACATTATCGTGGACGACAAGCCTGTTCTTCTCAACTGCTATGTTTACGAGCCCGATATAATTGCCGTCTTCGACGACAAGATAATCGACATGGGTGTAAACGTCGGAGAAGGCTGCACCGAGAACACGATATGCGTCATCAACACCAACAGCGCCGAGATGATCGAGCGCTACCGCAAAGCCTACGGCTTCAAGACCATCTATGCATGCGACGCAAACGACGCCGCCATCAAGAACATCGGTCTGAACATTCCGAACAGCGCCATGCTCGGTGCGCTTGCCAGAACGGGCATCGTCAGCATTGACGCGGTCGAGAAGGCAGTTATTGAAGCGTTCGGAAAGAACGGAGAAAAGAACGGAGGTGCGGCAAGATATGCCTATGAACACACATACAACGCGTAAGGTGCTTGGGCCATGTTCCCATGTCCTCGTCGCCGCTAACACAGGCAGCTGGCGTCTGGTGCGCCCCAAGGTAGACGAAAATCTCTGCGTCCGCTGCGGAACCTGTGCCCGCTACTGTCCTACCGCGTGCATCGACGTGCACAAGGAAGGCTTCCCGCTTGATTTTGATTTCAATTACTGCAAGGGCTGCGGTATCTGCGAGAACGAGTGCCCGCGCCGCGCAATAACGATGATTCCGGAAGGGAGTGCTGACTGATGGCTGTAAAAATGTTTGACGGCAACGGAGCCGCCGTTGAGGCGATAAGACTCGCCCGTCCCGGTGTCGTTGCGGCGTACCCTATCACCCCGCAGAGCTCCATCGCGGAGCATCTGGCAGACGAGGTTGCTTCCGGCGCGATCGACGCTGAATACGTCCGCGTTGAATCCGAGCACTCCGCCATGTCCGTTTCCATCGGCGCACAGCTCACCGGCGTACGTGTTGCCACCGCTACCGCTTCCGTCGGTCTTGCGCTGATGCATGAAGTGTGCGGCGTCGCAGCAGGCTGCCGCGTCCCCATCGTTATGCCCGTTGTCAACCGCTCCCTCGTTGCCCCTTGGTCCCTCTGGTGTGACCACTCCGACACGATGGCAGAGCGAGACACCGGATGGCTGCAGTTCTACTGCGCAACCGTTCAGGAAATCCTCGACCTCCAGCTCTGCGCATACCGCATCGCCGAGCATGAGGAGGTTATGACTCCCGCAATGGTCTGCTTCGACGGCTTCTATCTGTCCCACTCCATGCAGCGCGTCGACACTCCGTCCGACGAGGAAGCATGGGACTTCGTGAAGCCCTATGTCCGCAAGAATATGTATCTCGACACCAAGGACGTCATGTTCATAAACGACCTCTGTCCCACCGTCGAGCATACCGAGATCATGTACATCACCGAGCGCGCCGTGTTCGAGCTGCGCGAGGACGGCCTCGTCCTCACCGAGATTGCGCCTGGCATCGACCTTGAGAAGGACGTTCTCGGCCAGATGGGCTTTGCGCCGGTGGTTTCACCGGAGCTGAAGCTTATGGACGAGCGCATCTTCCGCGAAGCTCCGATGCATATGGGCAAGTAACACTGCATATCATTACTTGCATTTTGAAACGCACCCCGCTTGTCAGGCAGTATGACAAGCGGGGTGTTCGACTATATAAAAATAAAAACTCAGTCGCGCAAAAGTTGCCCCGCGCCGCCTGCATGCGTCTTAACAAGGAAAAACGCTGCAAACTATGCATGACTACGTAGAAGAGCGTGCATGGAAGCTGAAGGAAATAATCCTGAAGCTTATGTGCATACAGGGCTTCTACCGGCGCGTGCCGGACATTTTCTGCAAGCAGATGCAACGACAAGCCGAAGGAGAACTGGGTGATCTTCAAGAATGTTCACGAGCCGATCATCGACAGAGATACCTTTGAACAGGTACAAAAGAAAATCATTAAGAAAACAAAACGCCGTGCACCAAAGCCTCAAAACGGAGAAAAGAGCATCTTTTCAGACCTTCTGTACTGTGCCGATTGCGCACATAAGCTGTGGTATCACATCAATACTGTCAACAAAAATATTTGCTTCTTTTCCTACTCCAACCATGCAAAATATTACCGCGGGGCTTGCCCGACACGGCATTATGTGCGGGCAGATGCTATTGAGCAGGCGGTAAAATTGGAGCTGCGAAGGTTGGCGCAATTTCTTCAGGATGATGAATTTCAGTTTGCCGATCTGCTCAAAAAGAAGCATAAAAAATGAGTGTTCATAACTCAAATCCGTTATGAACACTCTGCGTGGTCCGAGTGACAGGATTCGAACCTGCGGCATCCTGCTCCCAAAGCAGGCGCGC
>CAVGXR010000038.1:0-3141 GCA_963633225.1 Collinsella aerofaciens | reverse complement strand
TCCCCGTCGGGCAGTACGAGGCATCCGAGATACTCGGCTACTCCAAGGTGCAGACATTTTTCCGCATAATCCTGCCGCAGGTGATAAAGCGCATCATGCCCAGCGTTACAAACGAGGTCGTGACCCTCGTAAAGGATACCTCGCTGGCCTTCACCGTCTCCTATGTTGAGATGTTCACCATCGGCAAGAATCTTGCAAACTCTCAGACGAGCTTCGTACCCTTCATAGTCGCGGGCGTGTTCTACTTCCTGTTCAACGCCATCGTCGATTTTGTCATGGGCAGGGCGGAAAAATCCATGAACTATTATCAATAAGGAACTTACACAATGAAGATATTAGAATTAAACCACGTTCAGAAAAGCTTCAACAATGAAACGCTCCACGTCCTCAAGGACATAAGCCTCAGCGTTTCCGAGGGCGAGGTTGTTTCGATCATAGGTCCCTCGGGCTCGGGCAAATCGACGCTCCTGCGCTGCGCAACGCTGCTGACCGAGATGGACAGCGGCGAGCTGAGCTATTCCGGCGAATACGCGGCAAGGATCGGCTCAAACGGACGCGCAGTGTATTCGGATAAGGCGGAGCTCAAAAAAATACGCAGCATCTTCGGCCTCGTTTTCCAGAACTTTAACCTCTTTCCTCACTACAGCGTGCTGAAAAACCTCACCGACCCGCAGGTAAGCGTTCTGGGCCGCAGCAAGGAGGAGGCCAGGGTCAAGGCCATGGAGCTGCTCGGAAAAATGAACCTTGCAGAAAAGGCCGATGCCTACCCCTGCCAGCTCTCCGGTGGCCAGCAGCAGCGCGTTGCAATTGCGCGTGCGCTTGCGATGGACCCGCAGATACTGTTCTTTGACGAGCCGACGAGTGCGCTCGACCCCGAGCTCACGGGCGAGGTGCTCAAGGTCATAAAGCAGCTTGCCGAGGAGCACATGACCATGGTCATCGTAACGCACGAGATGGCCTTTGCCCGTGCGGTGTCCGACCGCGTCATCTTCATGGACGGCGGTGTTATCGTCGAGCAGGGCGATCCCGAGGAGGTATTCGGCGCACCGAAGATGGAGCGCACGAAGCAGTTTCTTAAAAATTACGGACAGTCATGAATATAAGCTATACTAAGATAGACCCCTCGGGCAATATAACGCTCATTGTTGACAGCCCCGTACCGAGGGAGGAGCAGAGCCGCGTTGCCTCCGAGCTCATGGCTCTCGATAAGGAGGCCGAGCAGGTGGGCTTTCTCGAAGCGCCATCCGACCCCTGCTGTGCGCTGCGCCTGCAAATGATGGGCGGCGAGTTCTGCGGCAACGCAACGCTTTCGGCGGCAGCGGTCGTCATGCGGCAGCTCGGCATGGATAAGGCGGATATGCTCATCGAGGTATCGGGTGCGCCCGAGCCCGTTAAGGTCACGGGCGCTGTGAGCACTGAGGGTATCTTTGAGGGCGAGGTGGCCATGCCGCTGCCGGAATCAATATCCGAGTGCAGCTTTCTGGACGGCTTTGACTGCTATACGCTGCCTTTGGTGCGCTTTCCGGGCATATGCCACGCCATCGTGCCCGACGGGGCGCTCAGCCGCGAAAGAGCCGAGGCGCTTATCGGCACATGGTGCCGGCAGATAAACGCCGCCGCGCTGGGGCTAATGTTCCTTGACAGGGAAAAAAGCACGCTCAGACCGCTGGTTTACGTTGAGTCCACCGGCAGCGCCGTGTGGGAGGGCTCGTGCGCAAGCGGTACGTCCGCCGTGGCCTCGTATCTTGCAGAGATAGACGGCGAGCGCGCCTGTGTGCGCCTTGCGCAGCCCCGCGGTACGCTCAGCGCTGCGGCCTCCTGCAAGGGCTCGCAGATACGCTCGCTCAGCCTGCGCGGCAGCGCGATAAGCTGCGGCAAATTTACTGCCTTGATTTTTTAACAATTTTCGCGTATCATTTTCCCGAAAGGCGGTATGAGCTATATGAAAAAGAAAATAGTCTGCCTGTCGCTGGCGCTTGCAATGCTCCTGAGCCTGTGCGCCTGCGGCAGCGACGGAAAATACAAGGCCGTGAAGACCCTCGGCGAGCAGGAGTATTCCATCGGCTTCCGAAACGGCGACTCGACCTATCACTACATCGACAAGGCGCTCAAGGAGCTGTCGGCAGAGGGCGTTATAGACGAGCTGAGCACGCAGTGGTTCGGCAGCAGCCGCACCGTTGACTTCCCCTCGCAGAAAAACGCTCTTGATGAGCTCGGCTACATCTCGGAGCGCACCTTTATAATCGGCGTGGATCTTGAATCGGCTCCGCTGAGCTTTGAAAAGGACGGCGAGTACGTCGGCTTCGATATCGACCTTGCAGGCAAGGTCTGCGAAAAGCTTGGCTGGGTATTGAAGATACAGCCGATACATTCCGAGGACGCTTACATCGAGCTAAACTCCGGCAATATAGACTGCGCATGGGGCGGCGTTGCACTCGATACCGAATGCGCCGACTACACGATACTTAAAACCTACATGTCCACAAGCATCGTCCTTGCCGGACTTGGCAGCGGCTCAGGCTCCGTGCGCGATAAGCTCCTGTATATAGGCACGACGCAGACAGCGCTCGACACGATAAACAGCAATGCCTCCGTCAGCCGCAAGCTCGGGCAGATAACCCGCGTAAACGGAGGCGCGGCGGAATACTTCTCCGCCCTCGACAATGGCGACTGTGAGCTCATTTTGACCACCGAGGCCGCCGTCAATTACTACAACACACATTGAATTTTAAGCTCTCATGCAGCCGCGAAAGCGGCTGCATTTTTCTTCTCTCCTATACATATTTATAATATATCGATTAATCAAAGTCATAGCCGGAGGCTGTTATTCAATTGTCAAAGTGTTAGGCGGCTTAATGTGTTTTTTGCCTTTTTGTTAACGCCTTACAGCTCTCAAAGCATTGTTTCGAGCTATTTTGACCATGCTTGTGAACAAATCGTTACCATTTTTGCAGCAAATCGCATAAATTGCCGTGAAGAGACTATGCATAATCATTAGTAAAGAGTTAATATCCCCGTAAAGCTATTGTAATCAATTTTTTAACAGATACAATAGACCCAGCGCAAGCAAGCGAAAGCATTTAAATTTAAAGGAGAGAAAGTTATGGAAAACAATCGCGACTCTTTTGGCTCCAATTTTGG
>CAVGXR010000037.1:0-14096 GCA_963633225.1 Collinsella aerofaciens | reverse complement strand
AAGGAGGAGCATATATGGGTCTGATCCCTCAGGTGACCTGCCGCCGCTGCGGAGAAAAATATTCCGCAATGCGCCGCCGCTGCCCCAAGTGCAGCACCCGCAGAGTCCAGAACAGCCGCCGAGCTCCCGGTACAACGCCCAGCGCCGTCAAAGGCACGGCAGCGAACAAAAGAGCCGGCGATAATCGCAAATGGCAGTTTATATTCGGTGCAATACTCATCGTCGCTATCATAGCGGCGCTCATAGTCATGATAACCGTGAGCCTTGAAAATGCGGACAATCCCAATGCTCCGGTCATGCCCACACCGCCCGCGGAGGTCTCCGCCGCACCTACGCCGACTCCCACCCCGACCCCGACTCCGACTCCCACGCCGGAGATAACCTCGGTCACGATGAGCAGCCCTTACGCAAGCCCCTGTACGGAATTTGCGTTCAGCGTCGGTCAGTCGATCACGCTCACGGGCTCGCACTTCCCGATGACAGTCTCCGCCGAGTACGAGTGGTCCTCGTCCGACCCGAGCATTGCAACGGTCACAGTCAACGAAAACGGCAGCTGCACCGTAACAGGCGTGAGTGCCGGTACGGTGAAGGTCATTCTCTCCTGCTACGGAAAGACCGCCCAGTGCACGGTTTATGTGCGGAACTGAAAAAAACTATTGACAAATTCACCGGCATCATGTAAAATAATCGATGCCGGTGAAAAAACGGACGATTGGCGCAGCTGGTAGCGCATCCGCTTGACGTGCGGGAGGTCACAAGTTCGAGTCTTGTATCGTCCACCATAAACCTACAGTTCTTTTGAGCTGTAGGTTTTCTTTTTCACTCAAAGCTGTCGGGCTCGGACTTGTGACCATATTCGAGCTTGCGCAGCAAGCGGAACAGGCGGCTGAAGGCCGGGCGCGAAGCGGCAGGCCTTCACAAGTTCGAGTCTTGTATCGTCCACCATAAACCTACAGTTCTTTTGAGCTGTAGGTTTTCTTTTTCACTCAAAGCTGTCGGGCTCGGACTTGTGACCATATTCGAGCTTGCGCAGCAAGCGGAACAGGCGGCTGAAGGCCGGGCGCGAAGCGGCAGGCCTTCACAAGTTCGAGTCTTGTATCGTCCACCATAAACCTACAGTTCTTTTGAGCTGTAGGTTTTCTTTTTCACTCAAAGCTGTCGGGCTCGGACTTGTGACCATATTCGAGCTTGCGCAGCAAGCGGAACAGGCGGCTGAAGGCCGGGCGCGAAGCGGCAGGCCTTCACAAGTTCGAGTCTTGTATCGTCCACCATAAACCTACAGTTCTTTTGAGCTGTAGGTTTTCTTTTTCACTCAAAGCTGTCGGGCTCGGACTTGTGACCATATTCGAGCTTGCGCAGCAAGCGGAACAGGCGGCTGAAGGCCGGGCGCGAAGCGGCAGGCCTTCACAAGTTCGAGTCTTGTATCGTCCACCATAAACCTACAGTCTTTGGACTGTAGGTTTTCTTTTTTACAGTCTCAATGCGCCACTAAAAAAGTGCCGGGGTAGTAGTGGGCGAGGATGTCGCGGTAGGACTCTCCGTCCGCGGCCATGGTGTTCGCGCCGTACTGGCTCATGCCCACGCCGTGCCCGTAGCCGTGGACGGTGAAAACAAAGCTGCCGCCGGTGTGTTCAAGCTCAAAATCGGTCGAGCGCAGAGAGAACAGGCTGCGCAGCTCGCTGCCGGTGAACGAAACTCCGCCGATAAGGACTGACGCGACGCGGCCCGAGCTGCTGCGCTCGATCTCGCCGACCCAACTCGAGGCATCGCCGGTCATATCCGCCTCTGGCTTGAGGTAGAGGATGGTGTCGCGGAAATCGAGCTCGGAGCTTTCAACGCGGCTCGTGAGATTCGGGACGCTCTCCTCCGTTTCCGGCGACGAGACGCTTTTGAGATAGGGCACATCCGACCACACGGCGGAGGCATCCTCAGTCGCGCCGTCAGATGACGAGTGGAAGGCTGCAAGCGCGGGCTGACCGTCATAGCTGAGATATTCCCCATCGGTCGCACTGACTGCGGAGCTTATTTTTTCCGCATACTCATCGTACTTGTCCCCCCAGCTCGACCTAAGCTGCTCAGGGCTCAGATACGCCTGACAGCAGGCAGCAGAGGAGCAGATATCCGCTCCGTCATGCTTCGGCGCGGATACGGCACGCTGAAGATAGCTGCGTGCGGCGACAGCCTGCGCCTTGAGCGCCTCCGGCTCGAACGATACGGGCATCTCGGCTGCGACAACGCCCGTGAGATAGTCAAAAACGCTTATCTCCGAAACCGTTTCATCCGTCAGGAGGCGTATGCTGCGCTCACTGTCCGAGGCAAGCATTTCGGCGGTCTTGTCCGGCGCGGAGCTTTGAAGCGGCACGCCGGTTTGAATGGGAAGCAGCCGCGGCAGACTCACGACGACGAGCGTCATGAAAAGCGCGGCGCAGAGTATTCTTTTCATTTGGCAGCAACCTTTCATCTTGACTGTTAAGCTAAAAAAGTATAATATTAATTGATACAAAATTATTCGTACAGGATTGATATTATGCTTAAAAACAATAACAAGGCCAACGATGCGCTCATCATGCTGTGCTATGTCTGTGCGCTCGGCGCGTTCGGCGCGTTCTTCCGCTGGCTTCAGATGCAGGTCGCACGCGACTCCGAGACGGGACTTATAAACCCCAGCATCCTCAACATTCTGCTTCCGGCGATCATTATTGCCGCGGCGGTCGTGCTCTGGCTGCGTACAAAGAAGCTGACGAATGCGGAAACGGTGTTTCCGACGGGCATGAGCGAGGCGCTGCGCGGCCTGTCGCTTGTGTATATCATATTTGCATGGGTGATCGCGGCTCTTGCTGTGCTCGGCGGTATTGTGACGATAGTCAACTCCGCGCTCGACAGCCTGCGCACAATGTATGTGATAATCGCAGTGCTGGCAATGCTCAGCGGTCTGAGCTTTCCGCTTATATGCAGCGCCTCGCGCAATCACTACTCGCCCAGCCTCGTGAGCATTTTCATGACCTTTCCCATCCTCATGTACTGCGTGTGGCTCATCGCAAGCTACAGAGTAAATGCAAACAACCCCAACGTGTGGATGTTTGCGATCGAGATCATAAGCATCTGCTGCGTTATCATTGCGCTGTTCTATGTCGCGGGCTACGCCTTTGGCCGCCCCGAGCCGCAGAAGGCCTGCTATCTGAGCCTTTTTGCGGCGTTCATGTGCATGACCACGCTTTCCGACAGCCGGTATATGGGGCTTGAGCTCATCATCCTCGCAACGGCGGGTATGCTGCTGATGTACGGGTGGCTTATCATCAAAAACCGCTGCGCAAAGGAAGAGCTTCCCGCAGAGCCCGAGACACCGGCTGAACCCGAGCCTGAGCCCGAGGTCGAGGCAGCTGAGGAGGATACGGTCATCGAGGCCGGTCAGGACGACACGATACCTGAGCCGACACTTGAAGCACCGGCCCGCAGGCCAAAGCCGGCGCCGGAGTCCGACGAGGTCGAGGAGATCATAAAAGAGTATAATAAATGAGCGGTACAAGGCAGGTATTAAAATTTTTAATACCTGCCTTAATTATACTGTAGTGCTTCAGGATTAAGTTAGCGTAAAAAAACGGCTTTGTTTCTTGACAAGGCTGACGGCGCTTATATAATTATTCTTGGCATAAAATACGCACACGGAGGATAGGTCCTATGAGAGGAATGCAGACCGGCAAAACAAGAATAAGGCACGAGGTTTTCACGGAGATAGCGCGTCTGGCATACGACGGCGGCAACTATGGACAAAGGCTCGAGGAGCTGCCGTACAAGATATGTCCGGGCGACCCCGACGAGATCGGGCCTTACCGCAACAATCTGCTGATAGAGCGCGCCATCGTTGGCGAGAGACTGCGTCTTGCCATGGGTCTGTCCATGCGCAAGCTGGGTGTGCACAATAATATCTCCGACAGCGTTGAGGAATCGGTCGTCGCCGAAAAATACTACGAGCCGCCCCTTATAAACGTTGTGAAGTTTGCCTGCAACCGCTGCCCCGATAACCTCATCAAGGTCACGAACGGCTGTCAGGGCTGCCTTGAGCACCCCTGCATAGAGATATGCCCCAAGAAGGCCATCAGCAAGGTCAACGGACACGCTCATGTTGATACCGATAAGTGCATCCGCTGCGGAAGATGCATGGATGCCTGCTCCTTCTCGGCGATCATCCGTCAGGAGCGCCCCTGCAAAAAAGCCTGCGGCATTGCCGCCATCGGGAGCGATGAGCTTGGCCGTGCGGAGATAGATTACAACAAGTGCACCTCCTGCGGTCAGTGCCTTGTCAACTGCCCCTTCGGAGCGATAAGCGATAAGAGCCAGATATTCCAGACCGTTATGGCGATAAAGAGCGGCACTCCCGTCTACGTCGTGCTCGCTCCGGCCTTCGTCGGGCAGTTCGGTGCGGATATACCGCCCGAGAAGATAATACCGGCGTTCAAGCGTCTGGGCTTTGCCGATGTGTACGAGGCCGCCATCGGCGCGGATCTCTGCGTCATTGAGGAGGCTGCCGACTTCCTGAAGGAGGTACCCTCAAAGCACCGCTTCATGGTAACCTCCTGCTGCCCCTCGTGGAGCGACATGGTCAAGAAAATGTTCCCCGATATGGCGGGGAATATATCCGTTGCGATGACACCGATGGTGCTCACCGCACGCTTTGTAAAGAAAACTCACCCGGGCTGCAAGGTCGTTTTCGTCGGCCCCTGCGATGCGAAAAAGCTCGAGGCCAGCCGACGCACGGTGCGCAGCGATGTTGATTTCGTTCTGACCTTTGAAGAGGTGCTCGGTATGCTCGAAGCCCGCGGCGTTGATAAGGCGGCTCTCGATGCCGACGAGCCGCAGCTGCTTTCGCAGGCGGGCACGGATGCACGCAAGTTCGCCGTCTCCGGCGGCGTTGCGCAGGCGGTCGTAAACGCCATAAAGTCTATTGACCCGACTCGTGACGTGAAGATCGCAAAGGCCACCGGCCTGCATGAGTGCCGCAAGCTGCTGATGATGGCACGTGACGGCAAGTACGACGGCTATCTGCTCGAGGGCATGGCCTGTCCGGGCGGCTGCGTTGCCGGCGCGGGAACTCTCCAGCCGATCGACCGCTCGACACGTGCAGTCGCAAAGTTTGCCGACTGCGCCGAGTACGGCTGCGCCTATGATACGCGCTATAAGGAGTTCCTTCCCCTCATCGAGGAACGCGATTCTTCAGAGGCGCATTGACACAGCTGCGGATACGCATATTGCGTCAGCACGGTATTGAGGGTGCTGCGGAAGCCGCAGCAAGCTGTTAGCAGAATGAAATTCAATATCAGATGCAAAAAGAGAGCGCAGACTTCAAAATCTGTGCTCTCATTTTTGCGGACTAAACAGTTGCTTTTCGGAGCAGACAAGTTTTTAGAGGCGCAGCCGCGCAGAAAACCGAAACAACGGGATGAATAAAATTTTTTCCTCACCTGTTGGAAGCGAAACGCCGTAGTTTCCTCCCGTGTTTCGATACCGTGCACCCGTAATAAATGTGTAGGTACAGCCTTAATGCGCCAATAAAAGAGGCTGGAGCTGTCTGCCTAAAAGTGCTGCTTCGACGGTCTTATCTATGAGTGAAAAGTCAGAGGCCGCGGAAAACGGCTTTCTGACGGGATCATCCTGCCGGAAGGGCACAAAATAAACGTTTTTGCGGTTTAAAAGCCCCGCTATGTTCGGCGCTGAGCCGGAGAGCGCGTCGTTTGTTGAGAACGCAATGACAAGGGGCTTTGAGTTGCGCAGATGCGCCTTGGCCGCCATTGTAACGGCGGTGTCCGTTATGCCGTGGTTTATCTTTGCCATGGTGTTGCCCGTGCAGGGCGCGATGACAAGCGCCTCCATGGGTCTTGCCGGACCCAGAGGCTCTGCCTCGGCGATAGAGCAGACCGGCCTTGCGCCGCACAGTGCCTCAAGGCGTGCAGCGAAGTCTGCGCAGGTACCGAAGCGGCTGTCTGTCGCGGCGGCAGTCTCGCTTATGATCGGGACGAGCTCGTATTTCTCAGCAAGATGCACAAGCTGCCCAAACAGCTTATCATATGTGCAGTAAGAGCCGCATAGGGCAATGCCTACCCGTGGCTTAATCATGATACCACTCCTTTTGATGCTTTTAAGATCTCGGAAACAGCCCCGTGAACGGTTCGCGCCGCGCTCTCGGGCGCATAGCGTCCCGGAAGGCCGCGCAGAACGCTCAGCTCCAGCCCGCAGTTTTCTGCGCAGGATGCGTCAATGCCGCCGGGCGCGGATGCAAGCTCCAGCAGAATGCAGCTGTCCCTGAACGCCCTCAGATCGGCTATGACCGGCGCTGGCGCAGTGTTGATGACTGCATCGAAGCCGCCGAGCAGCTCGGGCGGACAGTCGGGCGCTATGGCGGCGCAGCCGAGCTCACGCGCCAGAGCCCGCGCCTCGGAGTTCTTCGACATGAGGTACAGCGCAGGGCACAGCGCATGAAGCTTATTTATAAGAAGCTTTCCTATCCTGCCCCAGCCGATTACAAGAATGCGCATATCGCACAGCGCGGTCTTTGCCTTTTTCATCAGCTCGCTCACCGCACCCTCGGCGGTTATGGCGGCGTTTCGTGCGGTAAAGCAGGGGCTGCGCATATAGTCGTACACCTCCATGCCGCGCTGCGCGGCTGCCGCCCTTATTCCTGCGCTCAGGCCGCCGCCTATCACAGCAGCTGAGCTGCCGGCGCAGTCGAGTATGTGCTCAATGCGGCAGGGCAGAGCTCCGAGGGGCGCGTTCAAAAAGCCGTGCGCATCCTCGGCGGGAACGGGGAGTATCACGGCCTCGGCCTCGACGGGCACGGCTGTGCCATGGCAGCCTGCGGGAAGCTCGGCTCTGTCGAGGCAAAAGCATGCTGCCTCGTGCCCGTCATCATGCAGCAGCCGCGCCAGATGCACGCTGCGCTCATCTCCGCCGCAAACGAGTATTTTCATCTCATCACCTCCTGTAATGTCATAATATGCGTTGCATAAAATTCGGTGAGATGATAAAATAAAAGGAACTTAAGCTGTGAGGTGCTTTATGAGCAGAGCTGACGAGATATTTATAGCAAATTGCAGGGATATACTGACAAACGGCGTGTGGGACACCGACCGCGAGGTTCGCCCGCGCTGGGAAGACGGCGCTCCGGCGCACACGGTCAAGAAGTTCGGCATCGTGAACCGCTATGATCTTTCCGAGGAGTTTCCGATACTGACCATACGCAGGACATTTCTCAAATCGGCCATCGACGAGCTGCTGTGGATATGGCAGGCAAAGAGCAGCAACGTAAACGAGCTGCGCACCCGCGTCTGGGATGCGTGGGCGGACGAGACGGGCTCTATAGGCAAGGCCTATGGCTATCAGCTCGGCATAAAGCATCATTACCCCGAGGGCGATATGGATCAGGTGGACAGGGTCATCTGGGACTTAAAGCACAACCCTGCCTCGCGCAGAATAATGACCAATATCTACAACCATGCAGACCTGAGCGAAATGGCGCTGTACCCCTGTGCATACTCCATGACCTTCAACGTCAGCGGCAACACGCTCAACGCCATACTCAACCAGCGCTCGCAGGACATGCTTGCGGCGAATAACTGGAACGTCGTGCAGTATGCCGTGCTCACGCATATGTTCGCGCAGGTCGCAGGTCTCAAGGCCGGCGAGCTTGTGCACGTCATTGCCGATGCGCATATCTACGACCGCCACATTCCGGCGATCGAGGAGATCATCGCAAATCCGCCCAAGGCCGCGCCGAAGCTCATCATCGACCCCGCGGTGGACGATTTTTATAAATTTACTCGTGACAGCTTCAGGCTCGAGGGCTACGAATATTCCGAGTTCAAGTCCAAGATCCCCGTCGCCGTCTGAAAGGAAGGAACATGGATGCAATAGTCGCCGTCTATTCCGATTGGGGGATAGGCGCAAACGGCACTCAGCCGGTCGTTCTGAAGGCCGACAGGCAGCATTTTGTCGAGCTCACACGCGGCAGAACGGTAATCGCAGGCCGCCGTACTCTTGCCGATTTTCCGTCTGGCCGCCCGCTCAAGGGGCGCAGGAACATCATCCTGACGCGGCAGGCCATAAGCATTGACGGGGCGGAGACAGCTCACAGCGCCGAGGAGGCCGCAGCAATGTGCTCAGGCGACGCGATGGTGCTCGGCGGGCAGAGCGTTTTCCGCGATATGATGCCGTATATCGACCGTGTTTTCGTCACAAAAATAAACAGCTGCCCATACTCGGACAGCTATTTTGAAAACCTCGACGCAGCGGACGGCTGGCGCATTGAAAGCCGGAGCGAGCCCATGCGCGAGGGAGATATTGAATACAGCTTTGTTTGCTACGAAAGGATAAAGCCATGAAAAAGAGATTTACCGCGCTCATGCTGCTGATGCTGATGCTGCTTACCGCCTGCGGCGAGGATACGCCGGCTGAAACGCCCGCGCCCTCAGCCGTGATCCTCTCAAAGGGCGACAATTACGTCATAACCGAGGAGCACAGCAGCGGTGTCACCAAGTATTGCTATGCGATAACGGACAATGACGGGAACGAGATCGAAAGCGCCATCTGCTCAAAACAGCCGCACGCCTCGCTTATAAACGACAGGCTTCTCGGCGTGAGGTTCTACGCCAACGACAAGACCTTCTGCCGTTATTACGATCTTGAAAACAGCCGCGCCTCCGAGTCGTTCTTCAACGCATTCTGGGACGACGGCAAGCTCGTCGCCTACCACGATTACAATAACGGCCACCGCATGATAGTGCGTGATATATTCGACGAAAACGGCTATTATTACGAGCTTGCTCTTGACATTCAGTCGCTGTCGATAAGCGTCACATCCTGCGAGCAGGACGAGGAAACGGGCGAGCTGACCGTGACCTACAGCTACGGCGACGACGGCATGGAGCACACAGCTAAGCTCCCGACAATTTCTTAAAGGCGCATTTTTAGAGGCGCATTGAGGCACCTACCTATACGTTGATTGCGGTGGCACGGTATCGAGACAATGGCATAAACAAAAACGTTTCGCGTCCCGCGGGTGCGTATCAGTTTTCTCCATGCCCTTCGGTTGGAATAATGCAGTAACCGTACAGGTACAATGTGAAAACGCCAAAAAAGCTTGGATGCTTAAATCCAAGCTTTTTTGCGTATCAGAATACGTTATATTACGAATTTCTTGCTGTATTCGGAGTAATATTCGTCGAAATAATTCGAGCGGACCTCCTTGAGGCTGCTTATATATTCGTGCGTATCGAAGCTGTCCGATTCAAGCTCTATGCTCGCAACGGCGATATTCGAGCAGTGGTCGGAGATACGCTCGAGGTTAGTCAGCAGGTCGTTGAACACAAAGCCGTGGTTAAGGGTGCATATGCCCTTTTGCAGACGGTCTGTGTGGTGCAGCTTCAGCTCGTCGCAGAGATTGTCTATGAGCTCCTCGAGCGGCTCGACGCGGTAGGCGAGGTCGAGGTCGTTGTTTATGAACGAGTTGACGGCGATGTTTGTGACCTCGGTGACGGCGGAGAAGAGCACTCTCAGCTCACGCTCGCCGTCGGCGGAGAAAACTATCTCCTTTTCGTGCATCTCCTGTGCGCACTCGGCAACGTTGAGCGCATGGTCGGAGATTCGTTCAAAGTCGTTTATCGTGTGCAGATACTTGCCGACAGACTCGTACTGCTCAGGATTCAGCTCACGGCTGGTCACATGTATGAGATATGTTCCGAGCTTGTCCTCGTATTTATCAACGATATCCTCAAGCTCGTTTACATGGCGGAAGCCCTCGTCGGAATAGTTCTCCACGAGACGGAAGGAGTCAAAGAGATTTTCACGCGCCTTCATTGCCATGGAGTTTACCGTAAGGCGGCTCTGCTCGACTGCAAGCGCGGGGTGGTCAAGGAAGCGATCCTCGAGCCTGTCGAAGTCCTC
Source organism: Collinsella aerofaciens (assembly GCA_963633225.1). Taxonomy (GTDB): domain Bacteria; phylum Bacillota; class Clostridia; order Oscillospirales; family Oscillospiraceae; genus F23-B02. The sequence goes on along the minus strand of CAVGXR010000037.1, from coordinate 4,163 downwards.
GAGCACGGCTGCATCCTCGGGCTTATCCTTGATGATGACGCGGCATATTTTCTCAAGCAGCGGGATAAACGGAGCGAGCATAACGACGATGATAAAACGGAAAACCGTGTTCATAAGCGCAAGGCTCACCGCCGTCATGGTCACAGACATGAAGGAAAAGTCAAATATCGCATTGAGCGTATAGAAGATTATGCTGAACAGGATAACGCCGATGGTATCGACCATCAGATACGAAAGCGCCGTGCGCTTGCCGTCTGCGCTTGCGCCGAGGGCGGACAGCAGGACGGGAACGGCAGCGCCTATTGCAATGCCCATGGTGATAGGCAGCGCGATATCAAAGCGGATAGCGCCCGTTACGGCCAGCGCCTGAAGAATGCCGACGGCAGCCGAGGCACTTTGTATAATGCTCGTGAACGCTATGCCGATGGCGATGCCGAGAAGCGGGTTTGAGAAGGTCGTGAGCGTGCTTATAAACGTCTCGCTCGAGCGCAGATCGTACACCGCGCTGCTCATTGCCTTCATGCCGTACATCAGCACGGCAAAGCCGAGCATGATCTCGCCCACATGCTTTTTCTCCGGCGCTGCGCAGAACATGCGCAGGCCTATGCCGGCAACGGCGATAATAGCCGTCAGAGTGTCGGTGGACAGAAGCTCAAGCCAGCCGGAGGAGCCGCCTCCGATGTCCGACAGACAGATTATCCAGCCGGTGACGCTCGTGCCGATGATAGCGCCCATGACCACGCCTATGGCCTGACGCACCTTCATCATGCCGGAGTTTACAAAGCCGACGACCATTACCGAGGTCGCCGAGGAGGACTGGATGACGGCTGTGACGCCGGTGCCGAGCAGTATGCCCTTCAGAGGCGTGCTCGAAAGGCGGAACAGAATAAGCTCGAGCTTGTTGCCCGCGACCTTTTTCAGACTGTCGCCCATAAGAGCCATGCCGAAAAGGAACAGAGCAACGCCGCCTAAAAGCTCAAGCACATTTGAAATCCCCAAGTTAACATATCTCCCATTATCGATATCTTTACAGTGTAATTATATATTAAAGGTGAGGTAAAATCCAGTTAAAAATACTATTTGCGTTTTTTGTCCAAATAGCTCGAAGCGTGTGTGTATAAAATTTGTGCTATATGCTGTTTGTGCTTGAAAATTCGACATTATGTGTTATTATTGTAGCATTAGGAGGGTAGAACTATGGCAGCTTCATTAAAAACCGGCGCAAAGGCCGTTGCAAAATACACGGGCGTTCTGCTTGATTTCCTCGACAAAACGGGAACAAAGCTCCGTCCGCTTTCACGCATACCCATTATAGGCGACACCATCGGCGATGTGCAGGACCTCGTGTCCATGCTGCACGACTATTATCACGGCAGATATAAGAAGGTCCCGGCCGTGGTCATGCTCGGAACGGCGGTGATCGTCGCGTACCTCGTAAGCCCGCTGGATCTTGTGCCGGATAATATACCGCTTCTGGGCTTTATAGACGACGCGCTTATAATTAACCTCGTCATCCAGCTCTGCATTGACAAGGAGCTCGACCGCTACCGCGTCTGGCGCGCCGGTCAGGAGCTGCAGGAGGCATAAAAAATCTTCCCGACCAGCCGATCGGGAAGATTTTTTTACTTATTGAACGTTTTCGCCGCCGTCTATGAGATTTTTCTTTGCGTAAACAAAGCCGAAGAGCACAGTGAGCGCGTCGAGCGCGACAAATGCCCAGAACAGCGGGTTTGTGAAATCAAACCTGTCGCCTATGACCGTGAAAATGAGCATACTCGGCATGAGCGCAAGCATCGAGCCGCCCAGATACGCCCAGTACGGCGTGCGCAGCAGCCCGAACAGTACGCCCTGCACCTCCATGGAAAGGTGCAGCGTGTGCACGAAGAAAACAAATGTAAAGCTGTAGTCCTCGGCGTTGGAAAAATAGCGCCGGAACTTCGGATATTTCTCCATTATGCCGTCGAAGCTCAGCCCCTTTGAAAAGCGGCCTATGAGATATGACACCGAGATGCACAGCGCCGTTCCGAACGTGTTTATCGCAATGGCGAGCGGCAGCTCGAATATGAGCGCACAGCCGATGAGGATAACGGCGTAGGGTATGCACGAGCAGCCCTTGAAGGCAAACAGGGCAAGGATAACGAGCAGGGCGAGCAGCCGATTGTCGTTGACAGCCGCGATAATGCGATCAACGTGCAGCACGTCCAGCCATATCAGGATCCCCGCCGTGAGCGCAATGACGAGCATCAGCACTATCGGCAGGTACATTTTGAGCTTGTCCTTCATATCGTCAGAAGCTTATTATGCCCAGATGCTCGAGCAGTATCTTCAGGCCGATGAGAATGAGCACGACACCGCCTGCAAGCTCCGCCTTGGTCTTGTACCTTGAGCCGAATATGTTGCCGACAAATATTCCGACACCCGACAGCACGAAGGTCGTAGCGCCGATGAGCAGCGCCGCCGTCACTATATCAACGCCCAGAAACGCAAAGCTTATGCCGACGGCCAGCGCGTCTATGCTCGTTGCGACGGCAAGCGGCAGCATTGCCTTGAAGGAGAAGTCGTCGTTTTCGTTGTCATCGTCATCTCCGAGCGCCTCTCTTATCATGTTTCCGCCGATCAGCGCAAGCAGTACGAAGGCTATCCAGTGGTCGATGTTCGTGATAAAGCTTTCAAACTTGTAGCCGAGCAGGAAGCCGAGCGTCGGCATAAGCGCCTGAAAGCCGCCGAAATATACTCCGACCGTGAGCACATGCTTTGCGCTGACCCTTTTGACCGAAAGCCCTTTGCAGATGGACACGGCAAACGCATCCATGCTGAGCGCAACCCCGATCAGGAATATGTCTATAAAATTCAATCATCTTCACCTTTTCTCTTGAAAATAGTATAAAAAATATTAGAACATATTTTCGATGCGTTTGTCAACACTTGACTTATAAAAACTTTGTGATAAAATTGCTTTATTCAAAAAGTCATTAAAAAATTTAAAGTATTCGAGGGATAATTATGAGTAAAGAAAAACGACGCTTCGGCGACCGCAGGGACGCTACGCTTATCCGCAAGCAGGACAGTATGCATCTTCTGATGCCGATGGTATATCCCAACCGCTGCGACAACGAGGCGTTCATATCCGAGCGCATCGACCTTACGAACGTTGATAAGTACCTTGCGGCAAAGAACGCGGAAAATCCCGAGTTCAAGTACACGCTGTTTCATCTCGTCGTCGCCGCGATACTCAAGACCATCATTCTCCGCCCGAAGCTCAACCGCTTCATAGCCAATAAGAATAACTACCAGCGCAACAGCTACAGCGCCTCGTTCGTTATCAAAAAGCAGTTTGTTGACAGCTCCGAGGAGGGCATGGCCTTTGTCTATGCGACCGAGGACTCTACGATCGAGTCGCTGCACGAGGAGCTCTACCGGCAGATATACCGCGAGAAGAACAGCAGCGGCGCGAGCAATGCCACTGCCGACACCATGGATTTTCTCAACAAGCTGCCGCGTGGCATTGTCAAATTCATCATCTGGCTGCTGCGCCAGCTCGACCGCCACGGCATCGTGCCGCCGTCGATCATTGCCGACGATCCCTACTACGCCTCGGTCATTCTCTCAAACCTCGGCTCGATAAAGCTCAGGAGCGGCTATCACCATCTCACCAACTGGGGCACGACCTCCATCTTTGTCGTTGTCGGCGAGATGAAGGAGCGCATCTTCCGCAACGAAAACGGCGAGGATGAGTATCGCAACAGCGTTGACCTCGGCCTCACGATCGACGAGCGCATCGCAGACGGCTTCTATTACTCAAAGAGCGTGAGGATACTCAAGTACATCCTCGAGCACCCCGAATGCCTCGAGCGCCCGTTCTCCGAGCCGGTGGATATCTGATAATGATTTAAGGCTATGCGTTATCGCGCATAGCCTTTTTTCTTTGCAGCAGCAGCCTTGAACCTGCGTTGCAAAACACGGGTATAGCAATGTTTAAAAGCCGATATAGGTTTCAAAGCCGAGCATATAAAGTGCCAAGGCAAAGGAACCGTTCTTTTCGTCTGCTATCTGCTGCAATTCTTCAATTACTGTGTCGTGGGGGACCGAAATGTTGTCGGCATCAGACACAACCTCTTGAATAACCGACGGCAACACCATACACATTTTATAGAATGCGTTTT
>CAVGXR010000036.1:0-11874 GCA_963633225.1 Collinsella aerofaciens | reverse complement strand
CCGCAGCGGCAAAGGGCCAGTACATCAAGTCCTGCGTCACCGCTTCCACCATGGGTCCCGGCGTCAAAATCAACGCTCAGAAGCAACTGTAATATACAGTGATATAAAAAATCCCGTTCGAATGAACGGGATTTTTAAGTAGCGTATTTAGTCTGCGCCTATACGGAGGGTGAAGCGGTTAGCAGTTAGCGGTTAGCAGTTAGCTAAATGTATTCGCTCTCCGAGCGAATGAAATTTAATTTGTGCGCAAAGCGCACACCGCAGTGTCGCTGCACCAGACCAAAACCAAACACAAAACAGCAAAAGACAGCTTGGATTTAAACATCCGAGCTGTCTTTTCTGCGTTTAATATAGAAATTTGTTCTGACTATGCGGAACAGGCAAGCCTGTTCCCTACGAGGACTGGAGGTAGTTCCGGTCGGGCACAAGCAGCAGCATCTTGCTTAGTCTCCATGCGAAATGCCCGCCACGGCGAGTGGTCAGACCCGTTCCCTACAGGGTGCGGCGCAGCTTTTGAGATGCTGCAAAAACATTGCAACGCACTCGCGAGGTGCGCGAGTGTTTTTATTTTGTCTGCATTCCTCGGTCGGGACACCGCAGTCTCCGTATAGGTACAGCCTCAATGCGCCTCTAAAAAAACAACGATGCGGCGCTGGGGGATTTTTTCGACTTCGTATTCGCAGCCGGAGAGATAAACGATCTCGTCATCGCTCCAGAGCTCAAGGAAATCGTCAACATACGCGACGTTTTCAAGGCCGGCATTGGCGCTGCGGTAGTGCATCGGAATGACGGTCTTCGCGTCGAGCGCGAGGGCTACCTCCTTTGCCTGCTGCGGGCAGATCGTGTAGTAGCCGCCGACGGGGATCATGAGAACGTCCAGCGGCTTGAGCTCCGCTGCCGTCTCGGGGCTGAGCGTGTGCCCCAGATCGCCCAGATGCGCTATCCTCAGCCCCTCGGCCTCGATGATGCTGCACAGGTTATCTCCCCGCAGAGCGCCGAGCTTGCCGTCGTGATACGTCGGTATCTGAGTAAGCGCAAAACGGGGCTTGTTCCCCGTGAGGGTGACACCCTCAGCGTAGTTGTGGTCGGAATGCCCGTGGCTGCAAATTACGCTGTCGGCGCTCAGGGGGCTGAGCTCAAGGCCGCGCACGCTGCCGGGCGAGTAGGGGTCGAACACCACGCTGCCGTCATCAGAGCGCAGCTCAAAGCAGGCGTGGCCGTGCCATATAAGCTTCATGGCCTCAGCCCTCAAAGCAGCTCTGGAAAGCTGCCTTCACCGCTGCACGGTCGCTGTCGCCGAGAATGACGTACATGACATAGTTGCCCTGCTGCCAGACCTCTGCATTGTCGAGCTTAGGCTTTTCCTCGGGCAGATACTCGTCCATCCAGACGCTCTCGCGGTACTCAAGGTACGTCTCAAGCGCGGCCTTGAGGCTCGCTGCCTGCTCGGCATCCTTGCCGAGGAAAATGCCGTACTCGTCAATATTCGTGCCGATGCCGGAGATAAGGGTGTTGCGGATGACATAGCCGTCGGAGGCGATCTTCATGACATCCTCGACGTAGGCATCGGGGGTCTGCGAGAGATTGCTTATATCAATCGCCGCGCCGACCTTGTCGGCAACGTCCTGCATTTCGGGGGTCTTGGCGCTATGTCCGCTGCCGCATGCGCACAGAATGCTCACGAGCATTATAAGCGCCGTGACTAAACAGAGCCTTCTTTTCATGCCTTCACCTCTCACAGCCATGCGTGGGTCTTGAGATAGTCGAGCACGCGCTCAAAGCCGGCTGCACACAGATGTATGCCGTCGCCGTTGCCGTATTCGGAAACGAGCTTGCCGTCAGAACCCTTGAGGACGGAGGCGGAGTTGGTGTAATGTGTGCCGGTAGCCTCGGCGATCTGGAGGATCCAGCCGTTTGCGCGGTCGATGACGGTGTTGTTGATGCCGTTATCCTTGGCCTCATAGCTTGCCTCGACGGGGTAGATGGAGTTGCAGATGATCTTCGTGTCGGGGCTTACGGACTGGATGCGCTCAATAAGCGCGGTGTATTCGGACTTAAACTGCTCCTCATCCATCATGGAAACGCCGTTTACGCCGATCGTGAGCACGACATACTCGGGCTTTGCACGGCCTATAGCGTCGGTGATGGGGATCTCCTCGCCTGTGGGAGGATAGACGATGGTTGCGATGCTCTGGTTAAACAGCGCCAGCGTGCCGCTCGACGGAGTCCACACCTGCGAGCCGTCAAGAACGTCGTAGGCCTTCAGACCGTAGGTCGTGCTGTCGCCGATAAACACCAGTCTGGATATGTAGTCGTCGCCTGCATCGGCAGTTTCGGCAAGCTCGGTCGAGCTCTGCTCGGGAGCCTTTGTGGGCTCGGCAGAGGGAGCCTCGGTGTTCACGGCGGGAGGAGCGGCGGATTCCTCGGGCGTATCTGCGTCATCCTTGCCGCAGGCGCACAGGAGGCACAGCAGCATTATAAGTGCCGCAGTCAGCGCAATGTATTTTTTCTTCAATTTTATCACCTCAGTATTTATTTGAGTCTGACGATTATATCATACTCGGTATGCATACATCAAGACGAAAAGTGCAAACAAATGTTCCGCCGCCCAAATTTTTTCAGGCGGCGGAACGTATATTGTCAGATCAGGATGCCGTCTCCTCGTCCTGCCTTGCCGCTTCCTCCTCCTCGAGGATGCGGTAGGCGACCTTGCCGACGAGGGTCTTGGGCAGCTCGCGGCGGAACTCGATATCGTAGGGGATCGCGTATTTTGCTATATTCCTGCTGCAATAGGCAAGAATGGCCTCCTTCGTTTCGGGGCTTTCTGGAACGCCGGGCTTGAGCATTACAAAGGCCTTGACCTTGTGCATCTTGTACGGGTCGGGAACGCCGATGACGCAGCTCATGTGCACGAACTCATGCGCATCGAGAATGTTCTCGAGCTGGCCGGGATAGACATTGTAGCCGGAGGTGATTATCATGCGCTTTGCTCTGCCGCGGAAGTAGATAAAGCCCGCGTCGTCCATCATGCCGAGATCGCCCGTGTACATCCAGGTAAGGCCGTCGGCGTGGCGGCGCAGGGTCTGTGCCGTCTCCTCGGGATGCTTTATATACTCCATCATGACGGTGGGGCCGGCGATGAGTATCTCGCCCTCCTCGCCGTAGGGCAGCTCCTTATCCGTGCCGGGCTCAACGATCTTGTAATAGGTGTCAGGGAACGGCAGCCCTATGCTGCCCTCCTTGGCCATGTGCGGCGGCGTGAGGCAGCTTGCCGTGACGCATTCGGTAAGGCCGAAGCCCTCGCGGATCTGGATCTTGGCGTTGTGATCGTACAGAAACCTGTCAAACTTCTTCTTGAGCTCGACCGACAGACTGTCGCCGCCGGAGAAAACGCCCTTGAGCGAGCTGAGGTCTGCCTTGTCCATGCTCGGCAGGCGCAGCAGCGCCTCGTAGAGCGTGGGAACGCCGGCGATGAAGTTGCACTTGTATTTTGTTATCTGCTTTGCATAGGTCTGTGCGGTGAAGCGCGGGATGAGGATGCACCTGCCGCCCTGAGAGAGCATCGTGTGTATGCACACTCCCAGACCGAAGCCGTGGAACAGCGGCATAGCCGCGAGCATCTTGTCGCCGACGCGGAACATCGGGTTTGCCGCAATGACCTGCTGGCCGAGGGCGTTGAAGTTGCGGTTTGAAAGCAGGATGCCCTTGGTCGTGCCTGTCGTGCCGCCGGAATAGAGGATAACGGCGGGGTCTGCGCCCGTGCGCTTTACCTTGTAGTTATAGAAGCAGTGCCTGCCCATGTGCAGGAACTCCTTCCAGCGTATCACCGGCGCGTCGTCGGGGATCTTTTTTATCTTTCTGCCCTCGGTGAGCATATAGCCGGCCCTGACGGGCTTTGAGAGCTCGTCCTTTATGCTGGCGATCACGATGTTGACGACCTTGGTGTTGTGCCGGATGTTTTCAAACTTGTTGTAAAACTGGTCGAGCGTGATGGCCGTCACCGACTCCGACTCGTTGAGGTAGAACTCTATCTCCTTTTCAGCCGAGAGCGGGTGGATCATATTGCACACGCCGCCGATGAGGTTGACGGCATAGAACATCTGGATGGCCTGCGGACAGTTCGGCATTGCTATCGTGACCTTGTCGCCCTCGCGCACGCCGATGGTGCGCAGCGCCTTCGCGCAGGCTTCTATCTCCTTTACGAGCGCCTTGTAGGTGGTCGAGCGCCCCATAAAGTCAAAGGCAATATTGTTCGGATACTGCTGTGCTATCTTCTCAACGGCCTCGAACATCGAGCCGTCGAAATAATCAAGATGAAAGGGCATCTCACCCAGACTGCTTTTCCATGGCGCTTTTGCGCTTATATTCTCCATGCGCATCATTCCTTCAAAAAATTAAAATATCGTGAGAACATTAGCATAATATCGCATAAAAGCCGATTTGTCAAATGATGAACAAAAAATTCAGGCCGCGGTGATGCCGCGACCTGAACTAAAAACTGCCTTATCTTAATTTTACGCAGTAGTAGGACAGAAGGTATGTTTTTTCCGACTTGTATGCGTTCCAGACGCGGTCGGCAAGATCCTCCGGCTCGCCTGCTTTGCGCTGGAAGGAGCGTATCTCCTCGATGACCTCCTGAAGCTCGTCCTCGCAGGCCTCCTCGAGGTCATAGAACCTGTCGCAATTGGTGTAGGCGTACACCATGAGGCTGCGGTACCTGCCCTCGGGCTGCGCCTCGAACTCCGTGCGCATCTGCGCAACGAGCTCGTCGAGCAGCGCCATGTGCGTGTATTTTATCGCCTCTATCTCCGCGGCGGCCAGCGCCTTCCTGTACTGATCGCGGCTGAGGTCACCGGCGGCCAGCAGAACGTCCTTGGCTATATCGGTGTATGTCGCCTCGTCGTTTATTATCAGCTGCGCGCCTTCCTCGAATATCGTTTTGTCCCAGCGCGTCGTGTCAACGCCGAGCATACGGTCTATCCGGCGGTGGTAGTTTGCAGCCTCGTTTTCTATCTGCTCGACCGTGAGGCTCTGTGCAAGAACATAGGACTTGAGAAGATCATACTGCGACCAGACAAAGCATCCGGCGATGCAGGCAAGAAGCAGCATGAGGTAAACGGCTGCCTCGGCGATTATTCTGCCGCTGCTCTTTTTGAGACTGTTGCGGGGCTTATCCTGCGTTTTTGCCAGCGACTCTGTCTGCGGCAGCACGCCGGTGTTGAGATACTCGGCGTATGCATCGCACACGCTGTCCGGCTCGCCGAACATGACCATGCGGCCCTTGTCGAGCCACAGCACCTTGTTGCACTGCGACCTGACGGACTGAAGCGAATGCGATACCATCAGGGCGGTAGTGTCGCCGTTATCTATTATGCTCTGCATCTTCTGCTGGCTTTTCTTGCGGAAGTCGCCGTCGCCGACGGCGAATATCTCGTCAAGGATGATGATATCGGGCTGTATCATGCTCGCTATCGCAAAGGCGATGCGGCTCTTCATGCCGCTTGAGAGCGTGCGGAAGGGGCTGTTCTGGAACTCGCGCATTTCCGCAAAATCTATGATCTCGTCGTATTTCGAGTCGATAAATTCCCTGTCGTAGCCCATGAACGCGCCGCGCAGGTAAACATTTTCCTTGACGGTCATATCGCGGTCAAAGCCTGTGCCGAGCTCGAGCAGGGCGCAGATCTTGCCGGTCTTTTCGATCGTTCCCGAGGCGGGGGTGAGCGTTCCGCTTATGGCCTTCATCATCGTGCTTTTGCCCGCGCCGTTTTTGCCGACAACGCCGAGCATATCGCCCTTTTCAAGGCTGAAGGATACGTTCCTGAGTGCCCAGAAGCTGTTGCTTCTGGGGCTTTTTCCGAGTATGCGCCTGACTATGTCCGCCGTGGAGCGCGAGTCCTGCTTGCGGTAGCGCACCGAAACATCGTCAAGAACAAGAACCTTGTTTCCGTCCATCACTGCACCTCCTTATACATACAGCGCGATCTTATCACGCGCTATGCGGTAGGTGAACCAGCCGAGGAAGCTGCACACCGCGGCCATTGCGAACAGAACGAGATGCGTAGAGGGATTCGGAACGGTCGAGTGGATTATGAGCTGGCGGAAATAGTTCACGCACATGTACAGCGGATTGCAGTTTAAAAGCCTGCGCATTATGCCCGGCAGGATCGAGGGATCGTAGAATATTGCCGAGGAGTACATGATTATGCGCGTGATAACAGGCCACAGATAGCTCACGTCGCGGAAAAAGATATAGATTGTGCTCAAAAACATGCCGATGCCGAAGTTTATGAAGTAAAGGCATACTATCGGATACAGCAGATAGATAAATCGCCAGTGGAAGCTTATGCCGTCGATTGAGACGAAAATGAAAAACACCAGCAGAGAGACGAGAAAATCTATCACCTGCGCAATGCTGTGCGACACGAGAAAATAGTGCTTGGGAACGGGCACCTTGCTGTATATCTGCGCATTGTCGTAAAGCACGCGCATGGCGCTTCTCGTTGCGGAGGCAAAGTAATTGAACAGCAGCAGTCCGCAGAAGAGATATATTGTGTAGTGCGGCATGTTGCGCCCGAAGAAGGTGCCGAAGATGACATCCATGGTCAGCAGCAGCAGCAGCGGTGAAAGCGCGCTCCAGAGTATGCCGAAGGTCGTGCGCTTGTATTTCTTTATAAAATCTCGCCTTATAAGCTCAGAAAGCAGAAAACGGTGCTTAGCTTTGTCCGAAGTCATAAAACGCATGTTCTCCTTATAAAAACAAAAACTGCATTATATCGCTTCACTATAACACAGTTTTTCGTATAATTCCATATTAATTTTCGGCAAGGTAGCTCAGGTAGTCCTCGGGAGAGTTAAAATCTCTGGTGAACGAGTCGAGCAGGACATAGCTTTCGCCTATCTCGCGCCCTGCGAGGGGAAGCTGCGCATACAGGTGGTATACCTGCCAGCCCTTGCACTCGCTTATCTCTCCGGCGAGAAATTTTCTGCGCACCTCAAGATACAGCGAGCGGAAAAGCTCCCCGTCGCCTATCAGAACGGCGCATATGCTTTTTTCACTTCCGAAAAACAGCAGGGGACTGCGCCCGCGGCAGGACACGACGGTTTTTATTGCAGCCTCGGAATACAGCACGTCGCCGTAGAGAAAGCACATGTCGCTGCCGATGAGCTCGGCTGTGAAGCGGTCGATCTCCAGAACGTTGTTCTCCGGCTCGTAGCGCTGCGCCCCCGGGATATCAAGGCTTTTATCGTGCGAGGTGATGATGAGCTCGGCGGCGCTGTCGCACTCGCGCACAAGGCGCACCGTGCGCTCGAGCAGAGTTTCGCCGGAAAAGCATATATCCTGCTTTTTGCGCCCCATGAAATTGTTCCAGCGGCTGCCCCTGCCGTCTGCCATGATGACGTATCTCATTTTATTATCCCGTGCTCGCGGTAGAACTCGCCCAGCCTGCCGTAGCGCTGCGGCCCCCAGAGCTGGATGATGTTCACACCCGAGGAGGTGTTGGCCTCAATGACCGTAAAGCCGTCGTCGGTCGGGAGAATGTCCCACGCGATAATGTCCAGATACGGAAACTCGCGGCTTATGTCCATGACTCCGGCCTTGATGCTCTCCCAGTCGGGGATGACGGCGCCCTCTATCTGTGCGTTCGTGTCGGGATGCCTGCGGTATACGGTGAGGTTGTGCAGCGTGCGGGCATAGCTCAGCTGCCCTGTTGCGATATCGACGTTTGCGACCAGACCGCCGCGGCTGCCGTTATCGACCGAGCCTGTCCAGTCCGCGCCGATGCGCTGCACGGCAAAGCACAGCTCAAACTCCTTCGTCTCGGCGCTGCGCAGGACTATCATGCGCAGGGTGTTTGCGCTGTTTGCGTAAATTTTGTTGAGGTATTCGGCCTGATGCGCATAGGCGCAGATGAGCCAGCGCGGATCGCTGCTCAGACGTTCGATGAGCTCGGCCTCCGTGTGCGGCTCGTCGTTGCAGATGATGCCGTGACCGTTGTATTTTACGACGTACACGCCCTTGCCCTTGCCTGCCCGCACGGGCTTTACGACGAAGGCCCCCGTTTCGCGCAGCAGCGTGACGAGATCCTCGTAGGACTTTATTTTCCGCCCGTTCATTCCGGCAAGGCGGCCATCCTTTTTCACGCAGTATATCTCGGGGGTATTGCAGTAGCGCTCTATTATCTGCGTAAAAACGACCTTGTTGTTGAGCATTTCGCTGTAGGGGTCGTTTATGCGGCGCGAGCGATACCAGTCAAACTCCGAAAGATACTGCTTTTTGTCGTTGTGTTTGAAGTCGTACAGCGCGGCCTGATCGACCATGTAGCCGCCGAAAATGCTGTAATACAGCCTTGTGTGCAGCGGCAGCTTAAAGTGATTGGGCGCAAACAGTATCCTCGTTATCCACAGCACTATCAATTTGATTTTGGCGAGCAATGCTCTGAGAAATTGCATCATGTTTATCTGTCTCCATGCAGTCGATTATAAGTCCGGCGATCTTGTCGGTGGCTCTGCCCGAGAGGTCGGGCAGGTAGCTTCGGCAGAAGCGCCTGTAGTTATCCATGTCGTATTCGCCGCTTTCAATGGCGGAAACGAGCTTTTCAGGGTCTTTAAAGATACAGTCGGGGAACTCGTCGAAGAGCTTGACGTTCAGGCCGTTGTGCTCAAGATAGTCCTCGTAGTCGAAAAGGTAGAAGTACACGGGCTTGCCGAGCAGCGCCGCCTCTATCGTTATGGCCGAGTAGTCGGTTATAACGCAGTCGCACACCGACAGCACCGTCGAGGTCGGTACCTTCTGGCAGGTCGTCGCCGGCGCGAGCGAGGCGTAGTTGAGGAGCTGGTTCGGATGGCGCTTTATGACGAGCATCTGGCTGCCGTTAAAGTCGAAGGCATCCACCAGCGGCTTGGGGTCGAGCGTCTGCCCCTTGCGGAAGGTCGGAGCGTACAGCACGATCTTTTTGCCCCTGAGCCACGGGTAGGCCGCGTAAAACTGCCGCCGCGCCTCCTCCTGACCCTCGCGCAGCTTATCCATGCGCGGAAGCCCGACGTTATAGAGAATGTCCGGCTCAACATCGAAGGACGCGCAGTAAAAGGGATTGAAGGCGCGGCCTCCGGCGATCACAACGTCGTAGTTGCGGTGCATTCGCATCTCGCGTGCGATCATGTCGCTGCGCCCGAACTTTTTGCCGAGCGACTGGTAGCCGGATTTCTTGATCTTGCCCATGGCGTGCCACATCTGGATGACGGCAAGCCGCTTCTTGTGATGCAGCACCGACACCGCCGGCCAGTAGGAGTCAAGCACGCACACCGAGGCCGTGGCCAGATGATACATGCTGCGCAGCGTTGCAAGCGCATATTCGAGCATATTCTCAAAGCCCTTGTCGGCACGCTTTGTTATGATGACAATGTTCGTTTCGGGCCGGAGCTCCTTCAGGCGGCTGCTGAGAAACTCTATATCCTCCGTCACGGTGTTCGACTGGCGGCTGAGAAACAGAACCTTGTTTTTGTCGGTCGGGCAGAGCTTCAGAAAAAAGTAGATGAAGTTCATCACCCAGCGCAGCAAAATAACAGCTATTCTCATATTACTCCTTCTGCGCCCTGTACGGCGCTGCAGAAAATCGACTAATTATACGCGCAAACGCGGGCTTTGTCACCACAAATTTGTTAACACAGCTTTTTGCCCGCTCTCTTGAGCTCAAGCTTATGCATGAAATAGGCGTGAACATTCTCGTTGTAGGTCGGGTAGCGGTGCAGATCCTGATGGGTGTTGATCTCGAGGATCTTAAAGCCCCCGTCCGTCAGAACGACATCGAAGCCGAGGTATTCCAGCGGCGATATGTAGCGGCATATCTCGGGTATGACGGACAGCACCTCGTCCCAGTGGGGAAGGAAGCCCTCTATCTTCACCCCGGTATCAGGATGCAGGGGGCAGGGGGTTATGATGTGCTCCCTTATGATCTCCGCGTCGTGGAAATAGCCCGTTTTTTCATCCACATAGGCGAAAACGCCGCCGGAGCCGATGTTGTCGGTAAAGCCGGTGCTCTTCGTGCCGATGCGGAAGTAGGCGTTCTCGATCACGGGGTCGAGGCCGTGCCGGTTTATGACCATGATGCGCACGGTGCAGGCGACCTCGCTGTATATCCTGCGCAGGTCTTCGTGCATGACTATGTACTCGGAGATGTTATAATAATCGTCCAGAGCGGAGAGAAAGGCGAGCATTTCGCCCTCCGTCCTTGCCTCGCCGTTTACGCTGTAGGCTGTCCCGTCGAAGGCAAGCTTGTAAAAGCCTATGCCGTGCGAGCCGACGGTGGGCTTCATGGCCAGAAGCCTCTTTTCGCGCAGGAGCATGAGAACACCCTCGAAGGAGCGCGGGAAGCGCTCGGGGCAGTCGGGCATTTTCAGAAGCGTCATTTTCCCGCTGCGCGGGACTATGTGATAGTAGTATTCGGGGAGGTACTGTCTGTATTTGTCCAGACAGTAGCGCAGCGTGACCTTGTCCCACAAAAGCTTGCGGTACTTATTGTTCAGTGGCCGCAGCCATTTGTAGTCGCGGTCTGAAAGGCAGCTGCGCCAGTTTTCCTCCGTCAGGCCGTACTGCTTTATGTGATAGGATAAAAAGCCGCGCTCATGCGCCCAGCGCTTCTCCTCTGCCGTGGTGTATTTATCGCGCCTGTCCTCGCGCAGAGCCTTTTTCCAGCCGCGGTACATATAGTCCATGAAGCCGTGCCGCTTTGCGCGGGAGCTCCAGAAATTGCGGCAGATTATCGCAAGAGCCTGCTTGAAGCCAACGAAGCGGGGCTTCTGTGCGCGCTTACGGCGGATAAACGCGGCGGTCTTATCGTTAAAATGCTCAAGATATGTGAGATCCGCGCCGGTATCGACGCGCAGTATCTTAAAGCCGCCCTCACAAAGGCGCAGGGCAAAGTTCATGTACTCCAGCTCGCCGAACTCAGCGGCGATGCTCCGCAGCGTCCTCTCGATGTCAGGGAAGCTCTCTATCCTGCCGCCGTCGTATGCGCCGTCTTCGCCGACGGCTGACAGCTCGCGGTTGAGCGTATACCAGTTGGCCGGCACGCCCTCCTGCTCGGCGGTGAGAACGGAAAACAGGAGCTCCGGCCCATCGCCGCTGTTCAGAAAGGCAAGATGCAGCGTCGGGGCAAAGCCGGAGACCGTGAGCTCCGTTATGATCGTGCCCGAGGGGAGCGCCTGAAGGAGCGTGCGCAGCCCGTCCTCGTCCAGCTCGCGCCCGTCATAGAAAAAGCGCTCCGCGTCAAAGCGGCAGACATGCCCGAGCGTCTTTACCGAGTTTGAGGATGGCCGCATGAGCACGCTCCCCTTTTCGCGTATGAGCGAGACAATGCCGTCCATGCTCTGCTCAAGCCCAGGCCTGAGCGGCAGAATGAACTGCTCCCCGTCGCGGGTCAGAAGACTGTAATACTGCTCGGGCAGGAGCTCTGCGTGCCTGTTGAGCGCGTAGGCCATGGACAGCAGGTCGCCGAAGAGCTTGTCAAACTTCGAATCAAACGGCATAAGCGAGAATATGTCCATGCCGCTCATGCCGATGTTGTTTCCGCGCCTGTATTTTTTTATGCCGTCAAGATAGAGCCACTCGCCGGCTGCCGTGGAGCTGAAGCCGCGAAACAGCAGAGCGGCGCTTTTGGCGCTTTTTATGAGCTTTGAGGCATTCATGATAAAAAACTCCGATAGCTTGATAATATGAAAAATCATTTCATTATACTATATATCGGAATTTTGCGCAACTTGATAATTTCGGGGGAGATGTAGGACTTGTAGGACTACAATACATATTGGACAATGGAAGAAAAAAATATGAGAGATAGGGTCTCATGTGGTAAAGTTAAGTTGCCACACCGACTT
>CAVGXR010000035.1:0-51428 GCA_963633225.1 Collinsella aerofaciens | reverse complement strand
GCGACGAGGCCACAAGCGCCCTCGACCCGAAAACGACCCGCCAGATCCTTGAGCTCATAAAGGACATAAACGCAAAGCTCGGCATAACGGTCGTCATCATAACCCATCAGATGAGCGTCGTTAAGGAGGTCTGCAACCATGTCGCTATCCTCGACGAGGGAGAGGTGGCCGAGGAGGGACTGGTAGCTGCGGTGTTCGCAGCGCCGAAGTCCGCCGCCGGACGCAGGCTCGTGTTCCCGGGCGGCGTTGACGAGATGGTCTCCGACCCCAAGACCGAGCGCCGCGTCAGGCTCATCTTCCGCGACAGCCGGACGACCGCCATACCTCTCGTGGCGCGTCTGGCATCGGAGGAGAATATCTTCTGCAATGTTATTTCCGCCTCGACGCAGAAGCTGTCCGCAGAGGTCTACGGCAGCCTGCTCATAGGCATACCCAGCGTGCATTATGACCGTGCGCTGAAGTTCATTTCGTCCGTGGCAAACGTCACGGCAGAGGAGGTTGACGGCAATGTACAGTGATCTTTTTTCCGAGGCCTCCATACAGGGACTGCTCGATATACTGCCGACCTTCCCGACTGCGCTGTGGGAGACGTTTTACGTCACGGTTTTCAGCACCGCTCTTTCCCTCGTCATCGGCCTGCCGCTCGGCGTGCTGCTCGTAGCCGGTGAAAAGGACGGCGTTCTGCCGCTCCCGGGCTGGCTCATGCGCCTGCTGAACGTCATAATAAACCTTCTGCGCTCGATCCCCTTTCTTATATTGATGATCATGGTTCTTCCTCTCTCCCGAGCGCTCATAGGTACGGCTGTCGGCACGACGGCAACCATCGTTCCGCTCGTTGCGGCGGCCTTCCCCTTCGTGGCAAGGCTCGTCGAGAGCAGCCTGCGCGAGCTCGACGGCAACATCATCGAGGCCGCGCAGAGCATGGGCGCATCACCCCTGCAGATCATCTGCAAGGTCATGATCCCCGAAAGCGTGCCCTCGCTGATACAGAACATCACCATCGCCCTGACCACGATCCTCAGCTACTCGGCGATGAGCGGCATCATCGGCGGCGGCGGCCTCGGCAAGATAGCCATCGACTACGGCTATTACCGCTACAAGTACCTTATCATGGTCGTTGCGGTCATCCTGCTGATCCTGCTGGTTCAGCTTTTCCAGAGCCTCGGCACCTATCTTGCCAAAAAGTGCGACAAGCGCCTGAAATAACTTATATATTATATAATGTATAAAACGGACGGTACTGTACTGTCCGTTTTTTATATTTTTATAGTCAAATGCGTCTAAATGCTTGATTTTAAGACAGATAGCTGATATTGTCTGTGTTAAAGAAAGTTATTTTAGTGTAAGTTTAGTTTGACTACAAGTCGATGTAAGGGTGGTACAATGAAGAATACATTCAAAATATTCTTTTCCGACATCAGAAGCCTCTCAAGGCACTTCTTTGCAGTCGCCGTCATTATCGCGATAACGATCCTGCCGGCGCTGTATGCCTGGGTCAACATCTATGCAAACTCCGACCCATACGGAAACACGGGCAACATAAGCATCGCCGTGGCCTCCGACGATAAGGGCTACGAGGGCGAGAACAAGGGCGAGTCAATACTCGAGGGTCTGAAGGACAACACGTCGATAAACTGGGTGTTTACCGGCAGCACCGACAAGGCCAAGAAGGGTGTTGACAGCGGCAAGTATTACGCCGCGATCCTCATCGGTGAAAATTTCAGCCGCAATATGTACGACCTGAAAAGCGCACTGACCGACGATGAGAGCACCATTACATACTATGTAAACGCAAAAACCAACGCCATTGCGACAAAGATCACCGACACCGCAGCCGAGACGGTCAAGCACAATATTCAAGTCGAATACCTGAAGGTGCTGTTCCAGACCGTTTTCACCACGGGTCAGGAGATAAGCAATGACATAGACGAGGAGCAGGCGGTCAACGCCGTCATCACGCAGCTGACAGACCTCAGCAGCAGCCTGCGGCAGTACAGCGCCTCGATAGGCCGCTTTGTGGACAACAGCTCGTCGATATCCTATCTCCTGTCCGGCATAGGCAGCTCCTCGGCAAACGCATCGGCGGCACTTTCCAACTCTCAGGCGACGCTCAACTCCGCCACGGCTGCCGTCACCAATGCGCAGACGGCGATAGACCAGCTGTCCGAGGGAGTTGACGGAAAGCTCGCAGAGCTTGAGAGCGACCTTGACGAGCTGACGGAGGCTCTGAACAAGCTCGCCTCCAGCGAGATCATAAACGGCAGCATCGAGCTGCACAATCAGATGGTCGATAACGCCAAGAACGCTGCCTCAAGGCTGCAAACGCATCTTGAGACCCTGCGTGCGCTGCTCCCTGAAAACAGCGCCCTGAGCGGCACCTCCTATGTTGCCAACACCCTTGATGCGCTTATCGAGCGCACAAAGCAGACGCAGACCCAGCTTGAGCTCCTGCGCGACGATGCAAGCTTTGCAGAGGACGCGGCAAGAATAACGGGAGCCTGCGCGGACACGGTCTCACTCATGCGCTCGATGATAACAAACGAGCTCAAGACCGGCATAGACCTCATGCTCTCGAACCTTTCGAGCACCATGAACATGATGGGGCCGCTGATAAACAGTCTGGGCATTACGCTTGACGATATCGCGCCCGTAATAAACTCGGCGGGTGATACGCTCAAATATGTATCCTCGTCCATGACGCGGCTGCAATCGCTCATGGAGCGCGTTGCAGACTCCTGCGACGATCTGCTCGTCAAGATAAACGAGGGCACAGCCGACGAGCGGCTGCAAACCCTCATAACCGTGCTCAACGGCAACGCCGAAAAATATGCCGAATTTCTGTCCTCTCCCGTCGGCGTGACGGAGGAGACGATCTATCCTACCGCAAGCTACGGCGATGCAATGACTCCGTTCTATTCGACGCTTGCCATCTGGGTCGGCGGCGTTATCCTCGTGGCCATCCTCAAGGCAGAGGCAGAGCCCAAGGGACTGCGCCGCGTCACCGAGGGTCAGAAGTACTGGGGCAAGTTCCTGCTGTTCTTCTTCCTCGGACAGGCTCAGACAGCGGTCATCGTGCTGGGCGATATCTATCTGCTGGGCTGCCAGTGCGTGAATCCGTGGCTGTTCTGGGCGGCTGCTGCGGTGACGAGCTTCGTGTTCATTTCGCTCATTTATTCGCTGGCGCTGGCCTTCGGCGATATCGGCAAGGCCATCGTCGTCGTCATCATGGTCGTGCAGATAGCCGGCTCCTCGGGCTCGTACCCGATAGAGATCCTGCCGGATATATTCAGCAAGATATATCTGTTCTTCCCCTTCCCGTATGCGATAAACGCGATGCGCGAGGCGATATTCGGCATGTACCAATGGGATTACTTCATCTACCTCGGCGAGCTGCTCATATTTGCCGTCGTAGGTATAGCCATCGGTCTTGTTGCGCGCAAGCCCTTTGTTAAAATGAACCGTTTCGTCGAGGACGAAATGGAGAAATCGGGGGTGCTGTGATATGGCAAAGAAGCTTAATGTCCGCGTCCGTGAAAACAGCACCGACGTGCTTTACGGCAAGCTGCTGATGTATGCCGAGCAGGTGCATCAGAACAACAAGCGCCGCATAAAAAACGGGCTGATAAGCCTTATTATAATCCCGATAGTGCTCATTGCGATACTCGTCCTGACAGACAGCTCACGCATAGTGTTCCTTATCATATGGATAGCCTGCATGTTCGTCGTCGCGGCCTTCCTGCTGTTTGTCGCCTACTCCGACTGGATGCTGCAAGCCACGATAAACGAGCTGTCGCGTGATGAGCTCGGCGAGCTCGACAGCCTTATAAGCGTGAAAGCGCCGCGCCGCGGCCTGAAGCTGCTTCAGAAGCTTGAAGAGGAGGTGACGAAGTGAAAAATATCCTTACCATATGCCGCAACGACCTGCGCAGGATATCCTCGAGCGTCGTCGCCATCGTCATCATTCTCGGCCTTGCCGCCGTGCCCTGCCTTTACGCATGGTTCAACATTTTCTCAAACTGGGACCCCTACGGTCAGGAGGCCACCTCGCGCATCAAGGTCGCCGTCGCATCGGAGGATGCCGGCGCAAGCGTGCTGGGACTGAAGATAAATATCGGCGACAGTGTCGTGTCCGCGCTTGAGGCGAACGATACCATCGGCTGGCAGTTTGTCGATACCAAGCAGGAGGCGCTCGACCTCGTCTACAGCGGCGACTGCTACGCAGCGCTCGTCGTGCCCGAGGATTTCACCACAAACGTCACCAGCTTCCTGAGCGGAGACATTACAAATCCCGAGATAATCTTCTATCAGAACGACAAGAAAAACGCCATCGCGCCGAAGATAACCAGCAAGGCAAAGACTGCCGTCCAGCAGCAGGTCAACGCGACCTTCGTGCAGACGATATCAGACGATATCGCCTCGCTGATCTCCGTTGCGAACGCAAACGGCGTGACAGCCGAGGGTCTGCTGAAGGACCTGAGCTCTGATATAAGCGACCTGAGCACAAAGCTCTCGGACTGCTGCGCGGCTCTGAGCGCCGCAAACGGCCTTACAAACTCGGCGTGCAACCTCATAAACGTTGCCGTGAACCTGTGCAATAACACCTCGGCAACGCTCGACCAGTCCAAGGAGCTTTTAAACAAGGTCAGCGACGATACGGCGACGATAAACAGCCGTATCGACACCACCGTGCAGAGCGTCACCACCGCCCTCGCACAGGCAGACTCCAATCTTGCCGCTATCCAGGCCAGCCTCGAGGATGCGTTTTCCGACATAAACCGCTATAACGAGTATGTTTCCACCGGCCTCGCCGCCGACGTTGCAATGCTTGACGCGCTCAGCAGCAACTGCTCGGACATGGCGCAGTCGTTTACCTCCATCGGCTTTGACGCTGCTGCGGCACAGATGTCATCTCTTGCATCACAGCTCAAAAGCCTGAGCTCCGCCCTCGGCGCATTGCAGACGGCGACGGACGAAAGCTGGGAGAGCGTGCTGGCACAGCAGGAGTCGATCATAGGCTCCATCACCTCCGCACGCACTACGATAAGCGAGCTGTCGGCCACTGTCAGCAGCGATCTCGGCCCCAAGCTCCACGCGGCGCTCAACAATGCGCAGGGCGCATCGAGCACCGTAAGCGGCGTTCTCGGCAAGCTCCAGAGCTCGACGAGCGCACTGAGCGGAACGCTCAGCTCCTACCTTGGCTCGATAGGCACGATGCAGTCCGGCTTTGCCGACACGCAGAAGGCCATAGAGGGCGCACAGGCAGAGCTCAAGGTCATATCCGAGTTCGTCTCCGCGCTTGCAGGCAGCAAGCTCCTTGCAGAGGTGTCGGATACGCTTGAAAACGACGGCGACCTTGTCGGCGGCTATCTGGCCTCACCCATAAGCATGGACACCGTTATAAAATATGAGATCGAGACCTACGGCTCGGCAATGGCTCCGTTCTACACGGTGCTGGCTCAGTGGGTCGGCGCACTGCTCAATGCGGTGTTCCTCAAGGTCAAGCTCCGCAAGGAGGACGAGCCTGCAAACCTCCGCCTGCACGAGAGATTTTTCGGACGCTACGGTCTGTTCTTCCTCGTTGCGGTCGGTCAGGCGCTCATCGTTTCGCTGGGCGATCTGTTCTATGTCCAGATCCAGTGCCTGTACCCGTGGAGATTCGTGCTTGCAACGGTCGTCACCGGCATAAGCTTCTCGCTTTTAAACTACGCGCTTGTTTTTGCGCTCGACAATATAGGTATGGCGGTATCCGTTATCGTCATGGTCATTCAGGTCGGCGGCTCGGGCGGCACCTACCCCGTGGAGGTACTGCCGGACATATTCCAGAAGCTGTACGACTTCATGCCCTTCAAATACGCTATGAATGCTATGCGTGAGACCATCGGAGGAATGTATGGCAGCGCTTATCTGTTCAATATCGAGGTTCTTGCGGGAATCGCACTCGGCTCGATAATCTTCGGACTTGCGCTGTATTACCCCTGCCTTGGCCTGAATCGCTTAATTGAGAATAGTAAAAGAAGGAGCGAGATTATGCTATGATCATTGATTTCAAAGCACATGTCATGCCAGGCATGGACAAAACCTGCAAAAGCAGGATCGACACCATTCGCCGCCTCATGGCGGCGAAGGATGCCGGTGTTGATGTGATCGTCGCCGCACCCGTTTATGATCCAGACGAGTGCAGCGTCGAGGAATTTCTTGACCGCCGCCGCCAATCCGAGGATATCCTCGGCAGTCTCATGAACGAGGATCTGCCCGAGGTACTGCCCGCCGCGGTGGTGAAGTTCAGCGAGAGGCTTCTGAGCGAGGAGGATCTTCCGAAGCTCTGCTTCGGCGATAAGTGCTTCCTGCTGAACATGGAAAACGTCGAATGGAACGACACGACCGAGGCCGTGCTGCGCAGGCTTTCCGGCAAGCTCGGCATGAACGTCATTCTGACCGACGCTGAGGAGGACGTGCTCAAAAACCACGAAAAGCTCCAGCAGCTCGGCGTTCACGTCATGCTCGACCTCGACGAGATCCACCACAAAAAGCAGATACGCGCCTACCTCCCGCTTATCGGCAGCGGCCTTATCTGCGCCCTGTGCAGCGACTGGGCATCCGAAGCGCCCTACCGCTTCCTGCGCAAGACGATAAGGCGCATGGACGAGGCCTTTGACACCGTCATGGCCGCCTCGGCGCATATGCTGGGCAAATGACAAAAAAACAGAAATAGAGAAGAATGCTTACCCCCGACAGCTTTTGCGAGTCGGGGGTAAAATTTATGTTGACTCTACAATAGATGTAGAGTTTAATATAGCTAATAAGCTGACGGGAATCGAACTCTGCCGCCTGTCAGCGCCCCTTTTCGGCGCTTTCCGCCTTTTTCTCTTTGATGGGCGACAGCCCATATACATCAAAGAAAGTCAAAAATCACACGAAAATTGTCTGCTGACAGGAATCGAGCCCTGCCGCCCGTCAGCTTATCCATAGGAGAGTGGTATCATGGAGCGCAATCTCACGACGGGCAGCGTTTTTAAAAACATCGTCATATTCTCGCTGCCGTATTTTTTATCATACTTTCTGCAAACGCTCTACGGTCTGGCGGATCTTTTCATAATCGGCCAGTACGAGGGCGTGGCGGCGACAACGGCGGTGTCGATCGGCAGTCAGGTCATGCACATGCTGACCGTTATGATAGTCGGCCTTGCAATGGGCACGACGGTTTCTATCGGGCACGCGGTCGGAGCGGACGATAAAAGGCGCGTTTCGGCCTGTGTGGGCAACACGGTGACGCTGTTCATGCTCGTATCGCTCACGCTGACGGCTGTTCTCATACTGCTTGTGCGGCCCATAGTTTCCGTCATGTCAACGCCGACCGAGGCGGTCGAGGGAACGGTGAGCTATCTCATCATCTGCTTTGCCGGCATCCCGCTCATCACGGCCTACAACATCATAAGCAGCATTTTCCGCGGCATGGGCGACAGCAAAAGCCCGATGTATTTCATTGCCGTGGCCTGCGCTGTGAACATAGCGCTCGACTATCTGTTCATGGGCGCGATGGGGCTCGGTCCCG
Organism: Collinsella aerofaciens; assembly: GCA_963633225.1. Taxonomy (GTDB): domain Bacteria; phylum Bacillota; class Clostridia; order Oscillospirales; family Oscillospiraceae; genus F23-B02. Next base: position 43,876 of record CAVGXR010000035.1, on the reverse strand, counting down.
CGGGAGCCGCGCTCGGCACAACGCTTGCGCAGGCAGTGAGCGTTGCAGCTGCGCTCATAGCAATATGCCGCCGCCGGAGCATCACGCTTTCAAAAGGCGACCTGCGCCCGCGCAGAGCGGTCATGGGGCAGATACTTTCCATCGGCGTGCCCGTCGCGCTTCAGGATGGGCTTATTCAGGTCGCATTCATCCTCATAACCGTCATTGCGAACCGGCGCGGCCTCACCGATGCCGCCGCGGTCGGCATAGTCGAAAAGTTCATAAGCTTTGTGTTCCTTGTGCCCTCGTCGATGCTCTCGACGGTGTCGGCGCTCGGAGCGCAGAACCTCGGCGCGGGCAAGCCCGAGCGGGCAAGGCAGACGCTGTGGTATTCCATCGCCATCGCCGCGGGCTTCGGCGTGCTCGTGAGCGTGCTCATCCAGTTCATTGCCGAGCCGGTCGTCGGGCTGTTCACGCATGACGAGGCCGTCATCACAGCGGGAGGCCCCTATCTGCGCGGCTATATCTTCGACTGTCTCTTTGCCGGAGTGCACTTCTGCTTCAGCGGCTATTTCTGTGCCTGCGGCAGGTCGATGATCTCGTTTATCCACAACATATCCGGCGTTGCGCTCGTGCGCGTGCCCGGCGCGTACTTCATGTCGAAAATGTTCCCCGCGACGCTGTTTCCCATGGGCCTTGCGACTGCGGCGGGCTCTGTCCTGCAGGTGCTGATCTGCATCGCTGCCTACAGGATAATAAGAAGGAGGGAGGCGCACTCGCTTGGATAAGGACGAGCTTTTTTCCATCGGCGAGACGGCGCGTATGTTCGGCCTGAGCGTCGGAACGCTGCGCCACTACGAGGCTATCGGGCTCGTCGCGCCGGAGTATGTCGATCCCGATACGGGCTACCGCTATTACAGCGTGCGGCAGTTTGAGCCGCTGAACACCGTGAGATATCTGCGTATGCTGGATATGCCGCTGTCCGAGATAGGCGGCTTTCTCAAAAACCGCGATGTCGGCAGCATCGAGCATAAGCTTCTGCACCAGAAGGCCGAGATCGAGAAAAGGCAGCGCGAGCTCGAGATCATAGGGCGCAGGATAGATAAGCGCCTGAGTATGCTCGCCGATGCAAGAAGCGCCCCGCTTGACCGCATCGAGGAAAAGACCCTGCCGCCGTGCCGCATCCTGCGGATCGAAAGACCGCTGGAGCTTGACGATGCGCTCAACATGGAGCTGCCCATACGCAGGCTCGACGGCAGCCGCCGCGACACCGCCGTGTTCCTCGGCAAGGTCGGCGTAGGCATATCGCGGGAAAGCCTGCTGGGCGGGAGATACGATAAATACGACTGCATTTTCCTCATCCTCGATGAGGACGAGGCGGGAGACGATGCGCATGAGCTGCCGGAGGCGCACTGCGTCACGCTCCGCTACTGCGGAAGCCACCGCGAGGCCGCCGCGCAGTATGAAAGGCTTGCGGCCTACATGCGCCTGCACGGGCTCAGTCCCGCCGGCTTTTCACGCGAGGTCACGATGATAGACTACGGCATGACGAGCGACCCCGAGCAGTTCGTGACACAGATAAGCATACCTGTTGAATAGAATATGAATAGAAAAAGCCCGCGTCGTCTGACGCGGGCTTAAACTTTGTAATCTCTGAATTACTTAAGACCGTACTTCTTGTTGAACTTATCAACACGGCCGCTGGTATCGACCAGCTTCTGCTTGCCGGTGTAGAAGGGGTGGCACTTCGAGCAGATCTCGACGGTGATGTTGGGGCGGGTCGAGCCGGTCTCGATAGTTGCGCCGCATGCGCACTTTATAACGGTGGGCTGATAGTTAGGATGGATTCCTGCCTTCATTGTTCATATCTCCTCGTCATAGGCTATCTTGAGCACGCAGGGCGTGGTTACAAGACGCAAACGTTATTGTAGCACAGGCGTTTTCCGATTGCAATACATTTTTTATAATTTTACGGTCTGGCCGGAGTGGAGGAAGTAGAGCAGGCATTCGCGCACGGGCTTGCCTGTCATGCGCTTGGCTGCCCATGCGTAGGCCCTGAGCTGGCTTTCGTAGCCCTTTGCACGCTCAAGCGCCTCCTCGCCGCTGACTCGGTCGGTTTTATAGTCGATGATCGTTATCTCGCCGTGCTCGACTATCATACAGTCGATAACGCCCTGCAGGAGCACGCTCTCGCCCTCGCCGCCGGAAAAGAAGCTCTCCGCCGGACACAGCAGCGAAAATTTGAACTCGCGCCGGAGCTCATCGGCGGCCATTATGCGCCGTCCCACCGGCGAGCCGAATAGCCGCAGAATGCACTGCGTATCGACAGCCTCGGCCTGACGTGCGCTCAGAAAGCGCTCCGATACGAGCCGCCGTAGCTCTCCCTGTATCTCCTCCTCGGAGCCCGTTTTGCCGTAGTCGATGTATTGCAGCAGCGCGTGCGTCGCCGAGCCGCGCTGCGTGGGGCTGAGGCTCTGCTCCTGTCCGAGTCTCGGCGTGCGGAAGCGCGGCCTGAGCCTCGGGGCAAGGCTCGCAGCCTCCTCGTCGGGCTCCTCCAGATGCTTGAGCTCCGTCGCCGTGAGCTTTGAGGGCAGGTGCGATGCCGCCTCGTGCGGATACGAAAATGCAAGGTTCCGCCGCAGCGCTTCGACTGCCTGCGCGTCCGCGCACGGCCTTTCGGGCTCGACCTCCTGCTGCTGCACCGCGGCGGCCTCCTCCGCCGAGACCAGCGTGAGTTTAAGCTTATCCTCTCCCGCGCAGAGCTGCGCACAGATCATCCAGTCGGCCATGCACTGCGCCGACATGAGGATCTCGGGCGACATGGGGCGGGTGCATTGCAGCTCCAGCGTATCCACACGCTTCTGCGGCTCCTTCATCGCAGCCGTTATGATGAGCCGCTCTCTTGCGCGTGTGAGCGCAACGTACAGAAGGCGCATTTCCTCCGACAGCATCTCGCGCTTCAGCCGCTGCTTTATCGCAATTCGCGCAAGGCCGGGGTATTCGAGCCTGCGCCGGAGATCGCAGACCTTCGAGCCGAGGCCGAGCTCGGGGTGTATCAGCACCGTCGCCTTGAGGTCGGAGGAGTTAAATCTGCGCGAGGCATCGCACAGGAACACGACCGGAAACTCCAGACCCTTAGACTTGTGGATGGTCATTATCTTCACCGCGCCCTCTGAGGATGCAGCGCCCGTATCGCCGCCGCGCTCGGCAAGCTGCCTGAGCCAGCGGCAGAAGCGATGCAGCCCGTGGAAGCCTCCGGCGGCAAAGCGCTTTGAAAGCTCCAGCATCATGCGCAGGTTCGCACACCTCTGCGGCGCGTCCTGCATCGCGGCGCAAAGCGCCATGAGCTCAAGCTCGTTGTAGATAAACAGCAGCAGCTCGTCAACCGGCGTATCGCCTGCGCGTGTGCGCAGCCTGCCCAGCGTTTCGAGGAAGGCAGCGCATTTTTCGTTTTCCTCCGCGGCCTTCTGAAGCGCCGTGTAAAAATCGCCGCTGCGGTCGCACAGGCGTATCTCCGTCAGCTCATCGGCGGAAAAGCCGAAGGCGCTCGAGCGCAGAACGGCAATGAGGGCAACGTCCTGATGCGGGTTGTCGATGACGGCAAGCAGGCTCATCAGGGACGCAATCTCCATCGAGGCGAAAAAGCTTCCGCCCTGACCGGCGGCAACGGGAATGCCGCGCAGTATCAGCTCGCGGCGGTATATCTCGCCCACGGAGTTTGCCGAGCGCATCAGGAGCGCAATGTCACCGTAGCCGAGGGCGCGGCCTGACACCGTCATGCCCGAGCGCATGAGCCCGAGTATCCTTTCGGCGACATAGGCGGCCTCCTTTTCGCTCTTATCGCGCAGATCGTCGTCGTCGCTCTCTGTGTCTATGAGCACGAGCTCGGGCACGGTGCCTTCGCCGCCGTAAACGCCGCCGCAGCGCAGCATGGCGTTTTCGTCGTAATCGACATCGCCGAGCTTTTTGGACATACAGGCAGCGAAAACGCCGTTTATGCCGTCAATGACCTCCTGACGCGAGCGGAAGTTTTCCTGAAGCATAATCTTCACGGGCTCGCCGTCCTTCGCATCCGCCACAGACGCATAGCTTTCGTATTTCTCGGTGAATATCAGGGGATCGGCAAGGCGGAAGCGGTAGATCGACTGCTTCACGTCGCCGACCATGAACAGGTTTTCGCCGTTTTTCGACAGGGCGCGGAATATATCGTCCTGCACGCGGTTTACGTCCTGATATTCGTCAACCATTATCTCACAGAAGCGCTGCGAGGTCTCCCGCGCAAGCTGCGTGGGGCTGCCGTCCTCATTTGTCAGAAGCTGCGCCGTCAGGTGCTCAAGGTCTGCAAAATCGACCTCGGCTCTGCGGCGCTTTTCGGCGGCATAGGCCATGTCAAAGCGCAGGGTGAGCTCTATTAGCGCTCTCATGGCCGGTGCTGTCCGGCGCATATCGTCAAGCAGTCTTTCGCTATTGGCCGACAGCAGCTTTACATATCTCTCGCTGCTTTTCTTGCACAGGTCGCGCACGGCCTTCGTGCTTTTCCGAAGCGCCTCGTCGGGCGGATTGACGACGCGGCCAAGCTTGGGATAGCTTATCGGCAGCGCCTGACGCGCCCTGTCCCAGCCGAGCGGGCAGGCACGCGCAAATTCGCGCAGGGAAAGCGCCGTTTCCTCGAAGCTGGGGCCGTATTTTACCGAAATGACGGGGTCCTCGGCGGCTCGGCGGCAAACCTCGTCCATCTGCTGCGCCCAGTACAGGGCATCGTTGCGCACGTCGCTCAGAAGCTCCGCGCCCCAGGCGGTGCTTCCCGCGTCGTCCTCTGCCGGCTCCAGCGCATCCAGCTGCTGCCGCAGCCACAGCTCCGGCCTAGCGTGGCTCTGCGTTTTGCGGTGCAGCTCGAGCACCGTATCGGCCAGCCGCCTGTCGTCGCGCTGACCCATGCAGATGCTGTCGCTCAGAAGCCGGAAGTCCTCGCCGGGCTCCTCGTAGCAGTCGTCGAGCACGCGCTGGATAACGCGCTGCTTTATGGCCTCGGCTCTGTCCTCCTCGATGACGCGAAACTCCGGCGAGAGCTGCGCGGCGTGGCAGTGCTCGCGCAGAAAGCTCTGGCAGAAGGAGTCGATCGTTCCGATCTGCGCCTTGGCGCAAAGTGCGCTCTGGCGGCGCAGGCGGCGGTTGTCGGGATCTGCGGCAAGACGCTCGGATATCTCGTCCAGTATGCGGCTCCTGAGCTCCGCGGCGGCGGCCTTGGTGAAGGTTATGACCAGGAAGGAGTCTATATCCGCGTCGCTTTCTATGCGGCGCAGCAGCCTCTCGGTCAGGACCCTCGTCTTTCCGCTTCCCGCTGCCGCCGAGACGAGCACGGCTCGTCCGTCCTCCTCTATCGCGGCCTTCTGTGCGCTTGTCGGTTCAAACTTCGCCATTATCCTCGCCTCCCTCCAGAACGCTCCACACCCTCGTTGCAGGGAGGTGGGGCGTTGCTCTCATGCTCTCGCCGTTTTCGCCGTCGCGGAAGCGGCAGGCATCAAAATAATCGCAGTTTAAGCAGGCGTTTTCCTGCTGGGTGATGTAATAGGGGTCGGCGGCTATGCTGCCGCTGCGCAGCTCGGCTGCCATATCGCACAGCGTTTTGTCTATGTGCCGCGCCAGTGCGCCGAAGTGCTCTGCCGTGGCAAGCGAGTCGCAGGGCACGCCGTCCTTGCTGAACCTGATGGGTATATACCTGCGCGCCTCGGCGTGCTCCATCGCAGCGAGCACATCAGGCTCGTTGAGAATAAGCCCGCTGCGCATGAGCTTGGCACTGCGCTTTTTTTCAAGCTCTGCATCGCTTATATCGAAGTCGGCGCTGACATTTTCGTCACGCGCCGGAACGTACAAAATTCCGGCGGGAACTATCTCGCTGCCGTACAGAGCCTGTCCGTTTTTGCTCAGCGCGAACAGGTACAGCAGCATTTGCAGGTTCATGCCGTACAGTACGTCGGAGAGAACGAATTTCTTTGAGCCGGTCTTGTAATCAACGATGCGCAGATAGAGCTTTCCGTCGTGCAGCCAGCCGTCAACGCGGTCGGCGATGCCGGTCAGAACGAGCCTGTCCTCGCCCCTGCCGAGCTCGATAGGCTCAAGCTCCGGCGTATTCGAGAAGTCGAGCTCGAACGACAAAGGCGTAAAATCGCTGCGGCGCAGCTCGTCGGCAAGGTCAAGAACTATCTGCCGCACCTGAGTCGTGAGGTGCCGGAAAAGATATCTGAAGCGCTTGCTTTTATCGCGGAAATCGTCGAGCTCGCGCTTTATGTATTCGGAAACGTATTTGTCGCACAGCGCGGTAACGGTCTCATCGGATACGCTGCCGTAGCCGCCCATGGCCGAGACCTCGCGTGTCACCTGCTCCAGAATACGGTGCATGAACTTGCCCACCTCGGGCGCTGTGAAGCCCGCGGGCTCACGCGGCTTCGCCTTGAGCGCGTACTGCATGAAATAGGCAAAGCGGCAGGATGCGAACTTATCTATTCTCGATGCCGAAAGGTGCAGCCTGTCGCCGTACAGCGCCCTGACCGAGGCGCGTGACAGACTGCCGCGGCTGCGGTTTGCGGCGTTTTCGAGGCTTTTGAGCTTTTCCGGCTCGTGCTCTGCGAAAAACTCCGCCGCGCCCGAGGCGATGCTGCTGCCGCCGTGGAGCGACTGGGCCGCAAGCTCCAGCGCCGGAGCGCGGGCATTGAGCCGCACCGTGTCGAGGTCAAGCTCCTGTGTGCTTATATCGAACATGGCCTTCGCCCGATTCACAACGAAGGCCGGACGCTGCGCAGCGCCGCCCGTATTGCAGACGCAATAGCTGAACGTCAGGCTCTCCGAGGGCAGGGTCAGACAGCTATAGACCACCGAGAACGCACGCCAGAGCTCGCTCTCGCCGGTGCCGCCGAGGTCGATGTCCATTTCAAGCAGCCGCCGCCTCTCGTCGGATGAAAAAACTCCGCTGTCCGTCTCCGCGCCCGGGATGCGCTCGTCGCTTGCACCGAGAACGATCAGGTGCTTTATGTTGCGGCGGCGCATACGGTCCATTTCACCGGCTGTAACGCAGTCGAGCGAAACGGGTATCGTGCCTATATCGTAGCGCGAGAGCACCAGAGTGAAAAGCTGGCCGAAATACTCCGCGTCAGCCGGAGTCTCGCCGAGCACGGCTGCGCACTGCTCGAGCGCCGTGACGGTTATGTCCCAGAGCTGGGCGCACTCCTTTGCGTCGGCTGCGCGGCCCGCGGCCTCGAGCTCCTCCGAGCGCGCCTGCAGCTTTTCGGCGAGCCGAAGCTCATCAAAAAGCCCCGCAAGCGCCTGCGCCTGTCCGTATGCATCGGCAGCCTCCGCTGCGCTTTTGGCAAAATGCAGCAGCGGCGCTCTGACCGTCTCGCGCAGCAGAGCTATGTGCTCAAGCCGCTTCAGGGCGCTGTCATCCAGCTCCCTGCCGTAGCCGTCGGGGTGCATAGCCCAGGGCTCGTCCCGCGTCCAGGCCGAGCCGTGCAGCTGCCATGTGAAAACGTAGTTTTCCAGCTCGTCGCACTCGTCGATGCTGAGCCCGCCGAAGCCCGTGCGCAGATACTCGAACACATCGTCGGCCTCCCAGCCGCCGAGGACGATCTCATACGCCGCCGAGATCAGCGCGGGCAGCGGCTTTGAGAGCATGTCGGTCCTGCGTGCGGTGTAGACCGGCGCGGCGTAGCGCGAAAACGCCGATTCCAGCAGCAGGCGGTAGTCGTCAAAGCCCTTGGCGCACACGGCGATGTCCCGCCAGCGGCAGCCGGTATCGCGCACAAGGCGCAGCGCCTCGGACGCGGCGAGCTCGCACTCGGCGTTCATGTCGGAGGCGCGGAATATTCTGATGCAGCCGCCGCAGCTGCTCTTTTCGACGGCGCGGCAGCTGAACATGTTTTCAGAAAAATCGGCCAGAGGCCGGCGCTTTGAGCTCTCGCCCTGCCAGCGCTCTGCGGCGGTCTCGATGCCGTTTTCGGCGGCAAAGCGCAGCAGCGCCGAGGCCGTCAGCCTGCCGAGGGCGAACACCTCGCTGCCGCCGTCGAGACTGTCGCAGCTCAGGCACACGCAAAGCTGTGCGCCCGAAAGCAGTAGCGCCTCAAGAACGCGCCGCTCCTGCGCCGTGAAGTCGGTGAAGCCGTCAACAAAAACGCAGGTATCCGCGCCGATGGAGGAGTGCTCTATCTGCTGCGCAAGCACGCTCAGCCGGTCGGCGGGGTCGGCCTTTCCGTTTGCGACAACGCCGTCGTAGGCCTCTAAAATGAGCGCAAGATCGTGCAGCTTATCGCCGAGCGCGGCCTCGCAGCCCTCGGCTGCCGCAAGCAGCTGCTCGCTCGTTATGCAGGCGCTTTTAAGCTCGTCAACAGCGCCCAGCAGCATTGTCTGGAGCTCCGCTTTGTGCCGCGCAGCGCCGTAAACGTGCAGGCGCGAATACAGCGCTCCGGCTGCCAGCGCCATGCATAAAAGCCTGCCGCCCTTGTCGAGATACTCCGTCGCCGCGCCGCCGCACTCGGCGCTGACCTCACGCGCAAGACCCGTGAACGACAGCACCTCCGCGTACAGCGACAGACCGTCGCCGCACACGGCGCACAGCTCGCGCTCGGCCTCGTGACTGTACTGCTCGGGAACGAGCAGGATATACCGCCTGCCGCTGTCAGCGCCCCTGCGTATCTCATCCATGAGCGCGGCGCTCTTACCGGTGCCCGCCTCGCCGTATATTATTTTCAGCATCCTACCACCGCCCTGTCCAATATGTTTATGCCTCTGATTATACCAAAGCCGCAGGATATTGAAAAGGCTGAAAATTCAGCAAAAAATGCAATATGACGCTTTACATTAACTGTACACGATGGTATAATACAATGTCAAAGATATGTCATATATATTAAAATGGATTTTGAGGGACTTAAAGGAAGGAGCGCCGGATGAAACTTGCCGCCGTGACAAACATATATCTGCTTATCTGTGCCTGCGCGGGTCTGATCTACGGGCTGACGGCCAGCTACAGGAGAAAGCAGCCGCTGTATTTCCGGCTGATGATCTTCCCGATGGCCTGTCAGGTATTTCTGCGAGCCTTTTATATTGTGACGCTCCTGTGCTACGGCGATCTGCCGGACGGCTTCAATATCGGCTTTCTCGGCTTTGCCGCGTTCTTCCTGTTCCTGTACCTTCCGAACGTCGGCGTTATCGACCATCTGCTCGATGAAAACGGCAGGGGATACAAAAAATACAGGCTGCTTGCGCTCATCCTTCCGGCGGCGGAGCTGGCGCTTGCGGTGCTCACGATGCTTTATGACGGCTTTGAGCTCGATGTGCGCATTTCCTGCGCTGTCCTGCTGCTGCTTGCGGCTCTTGCAGGATACTTCAACCTCAAGCATCTGATAATGCCGGATATTGAGGGCGGCATAGTAAGGGCGCTGCGCTCTTTCAACGCCCTGTGCATAGCGCTCGAGCTGCTCACGCTCGCCGAGGTCGGGCTTTACTGCGCCTCGCTCCGCGGCTCCGTGTTCGCGATCATTCAGGCGCTGCTCGGCGTTATGTACGTCGTATTTCTTCCGCTTCTTAATAAGGAGACGAAAAAATGGATTCAATGAGCTACATTCTGTTTATCTGCATCGCCGTTCCGCTCGGCATGATGCTGATACCGATAGAGAAGCAGTCGCGGAAGATCGTCATAGCGCTCCTGATGGGCATGTTCCTGTGCCTGTTTGTCAGCGAGGTCAACGGCCTGCTGCTGCGCCTGACAAAGAGCACGATGCTCTACCTCACAACGAATGTTACGCCCATCACCGAGGAGTTTGTCAAGGTGCTGCCGGTGATCTATTACGCCTATGTTTTCTCCGACGACGAAAAATCCGTCACTACTGTGGCCTTTGCTACAGGCGTTGGCTTTGCAATGCTGGAGAATATCATCATACTCATGCAGCACCTGTCATCGGCAAATTTCATCTTTGCCATGATACGAGGCTTCAGCACTGGTCTTATGCACAGCATCACGACCATGCTCGTTGCAAACTTCGTGCCTTATATGCATAAGAAGAAAAAGCTCTTCCTGTGCGGCGTGCTGTGCAGCTTCAATCTGGCGGTCGTGTTCCACTCGGTGTTCAATCTGCTCGTCGAGGCGGAGTCGGCAATCGCAAACTATATCGGCTATTTCCTGCCGGTTTCGATATACATGGTCATAAATGTTTTCGTACTGAAAAAATTTGTTAAGAAAGCCAAAGCAAACGGCTGAAAACAGGGTGGTGGAGACCTTGCATAAAAAGAAAAGGATATTCGGACATACGATAAGAGCTCTCAGCGTGCTGCTGCTCGTGCTCACGGCGGCGGGCAGCCTCAGCGTCTGCGCCTATGCCAAGACAAGCTATGTATCGGAGCTGAGCGTCGCGGTCGGCACGGATGGGAGATCAAGGCTTGAAAACAGTGGCTACACGGTGCTGTTTCAGGGGCTGAACCTTGCCGCCGAGGACGGAAGCGAGGTGTATCTGGGCTATAAAAAGGGCTCGAGCGCCATTACCGGCCTCGTTGTTTCGACGCAGCGCAGCTCGACGCTGAGCTATAACGGATGCAGCTACGGTCTTGTGTCGGAATACAATCTGAACTACGGCACCGGCGGCACGGCGCTGTACCTTTACAGCACAAGCGACGCTGCGGCGGGGGAGAAGATCACATCCCTTGACACGGCATCCGGCTTTACGAGCACCGACGAGGTTCTGTCGCTGCGAAACGACGGCTCGGATCCCGTGCGCATGAGCGACGGAAGCCTTGCAAACCTCGACAGCGGCGTATACAACAGGGAGATATATCTCCTGACCTACCGAACGCCGAGCGTAAAGCGCTATGTTGCCGACGTGTGCCTTGTAAGCGGCGGCACGAAGGCCGAGGCCGTAAACCGCGCCGCCTCTCTCGGCTGCGATCATTATATAGATAAGGATATCGGCGGCAGCGGCGAGGTCACATACCTTGCCTACCGCAGGACAGCGGACGCTGACGCGGCGATAACGGGCTTTTCCGTCGCTGCGGGCGAGGTACAGCTCGAGCGCGACGGGCAGTCGGGCGCAAAGCTCATAGACGTTACCGCCGGAAGATTTTTCGGCGACAGCTTCGAGCTCGGCGACTGGGCGGGCGTTTACGCCTCATATGACAGAGCCCTTACAAGACACTCGAGTCAGTATAAGTCGCTGAGCGCAAGCACCCAGACGTGCAGCTGCGTAGCCGCCGGAGATAATGATCTCTACGCCCTTTACGAGGGCAGCTTCACCGCCGCAGAGCCCGAGGCGACCGAGGAGCCCGAGGTCACGGAAGAGCCGGAGGTCACCGCAGAGCCCGAGGCCGACGCTGTCGATGAGTTTTACGATATCGACAAGTCCGAGGATGAGGCAGCCGATACCGGGGACGAGGCAGAGGAAGATGAGGACAGCGGCCTGATCGCCTCGGTCATAAACAGCGGAAACATAGTAGCTGTTTCCTGCGTTTCGATAATTATACTTCTTGCTGTGATCGGAACGTGGATTTATATAAAAGACAGAAAAAACACCAGTGGGAAAAAGAAAGGAAATTAAGGAGGCATAACTATGCTGAAAAAACCATTTAAAACAGTCATAAGTCTTATGCTGGCCGTGGTGCTCACCTTCAGCACCTGCGCAAACGTCTTTGCAGCGTCATCAAAGCAGACGTACATAAAGGACGTTGTCATAAGCTATGGCAAAACGGCAGCCGAAGCCAAGGACTGGCTTACGAAAAACGGCTACGAGATCCTCGACTACGACCTCAATGAGGGCGCGGACGACTGGCGCTCGACAGCCCGCGCCGTGTATCTCGGCTACACGACCACGAACGATGCCGAGGAAGCCATAACCGACATGCGCCTTATGAACATGAAGGGCGGCTACAGCGTTCAGGACTACCAGATGCTGCTCGACGAGCAGAAGGAGAACATAAAGCTCTTCCTGAACAACTTCATCGTTGCCATCAACGAGTACAGAAGCAATTACGCAGCCGGTCAGGAGCGTGCAAAGGCAGCCTACGAGGTGCTCAACCTCCTGTACGATGACGACAGCCAGCAGTACATGGGCGATGCGCTCCTGAACAAGATAAAGGAAGAGTACAGCGACGAGGAGTGGAACGCACTGCCTGCCGAGGAGCAGGCAAAGACTGCCGACATGACCACCATCCTCATGCAGGCAAGCGCCGACGCGGTGCTGACCATCGAGCAGACCATAGCAACGGCGACCGACACCGGCGATAAGCTCTGGACAGACAGATACGAAAGCGCCGGAAGCTACGACGATATGCTCGACGCACTGATGGCGGAGAAAAACCTCACCGTCAACGAGGCGGAAAAGCAGCTTGCAGCCGAGTACGACGAGGACGCAAAGACCGTCGCTGCCCAGATCGAAAATTACAAGACCTACCTTGAAAAATACACGAATTCGGATATCTCCTTTGAAAACACGCAGGAAGAGATAGATGCCTACAAGGCAGCGCACGAGGACTTCGACTACATAAACTGGTTTGCCGCCGGCACCCAGTATGCGGTCGTGACGCAGCTCACTAACGACGGCATATCCCTCTATGATCTCATAACGAGCGAGGACTACGATGTCAAGGGTGCCGACCGCTACATGCTCTATCCTCTCCTGTCCTGCCTGACCGAGGGTCAGAGAGCCTGCCTTGAGTTCCTGCCCATGTATCAGATCGTGGCACTGGGCATAAACAACGATGCCTCCGCAAAGGATGCGATAGACAGCATGGACGATGCGCTGATGGAGAAGCTCAAGACCTCCGTTTACGACGGCATTGACCGCACTATCTTCGACGGCGACGTCGCCATGACCAACGAGGCGCTGCGCCTTCAGGCAGCCAGCGGCAAGAACGCCGTCGAGACCGAGTGGGATCAGATCTCCGGCGGCTCGATAGCACTGTATGCGTCCTTTGCCGTTTCGCTTGCGGCAACGACTGCATCGTGGGTCAAGTATGCCCGTATGGCCAGCCTTGCCAATAAATACGAGAATGAGGTCGTAAGGCTTACTACAGTCAAGGCTCAGGCCGCGGAGATACTCAATGATGTCAACAAGCAGACAGAGGACATAGATCTGCGCGCAAAGGCTGCCGAATACAACGCAGCCAGAGATCAGGCGGATGCCGCGATACAGGCCGGCTCGCGTGCGGAAACCTGGGCGACCGTCTTGCGCTATGCAAGCATCGTAATGACCTGCGTCACCGTCGCGCTGATGGTCTACTCCCTCTGGCACACCTGGCAGGATATGAATGAATACTATAACGCAGAATTTACGCCTATCCCCTCGCACATGGTAAACGAGGCGACAAACGATAACGACGAAAAGGTGTATACCTATTACGATGCCGTAAAGTGCAACCGTGTCGATGCCGGAATGGTCACCGATGCGACCAAGCTCCTCGGCGACTTCGGCGATATAAACGGCGACGTAGGCCGCCAGTGGGTAGCGCTGTACACCACCAAGGATAAGGCCGCGGGCGACCCCATCGTAACGCAGGGCCTCAATGTCCAGTATGAAAGCAGCAGCATCCCCAAGGAGAGCAGCACAGCGCTTTCCATGTTCGGCGAGGATTCCGCGCAGAACCTCACCAGCAAGCAGCTCGGCTACACCTATGCAGACGGCAAGAGCGGCATCTACCTGTTCTATAACGTTGATGAGAACGCCTTTGCAGGCAGCGTATTCTCCGATAACAGCTATATCCTTATAAGCGTCGCTGCGGCGATCGTCGTCGGCGTTGCAGCCTTCTTCGCGGGAGAAGGCGTTCAGAAGAAAAAAGTCAGGGAGGCATAAATATATGCTTAAAAAAACATTCAAGGCGGCTCTGAGCCTTGTGCTGGCGGTGCTTCTCACCTTCGGCACCTGCGCAAATGCGTTTGCGGCATCGTCGAAGCAGACGTATATAAAGGATGTCGTCATAAGCTACGGCAATACGGCAGACGAGGCCAAGGCATGGCTCACGAAAAACGGCTACGAGATCCTTGACTACGACCTCAACGAGGGCGCGGACGACTGGCGCTCGACAGCCCGCGCAGTATATCTCGGCTACACGACCACGAACGATGCCGAGGAAGCCATAACCGACATGCGTCTTATGAACATGAAGGGCGGCTACAGCGTTCAGGATTACCAGATGCTGCTCGACGAGCAGAAGGAAAACATAAAGCTGTTTCTTGATAACTTCATCGTTGCCGTAAACGAGTACAGGGCAAACTATGCAGCCGGTCAGGAGCGCGCAAAGGCAGCCTACGAGCTGCTGAACCTCCTGTACGACGACGATACGGACATGCGGCTCGGCGATCTGCTGCTCAATAAGATAAGGGAAGAGTACACCGACGAGGAATTTGCGGCTCTGTCTGCCGATGTGCAGGCAAAGACCGCCGACATGACCACCATCCTCATGCAGGCAAACGCCGACGCGGTGCTGACCATCGAGAACGTCATCGCAATGGCAGCCGACACGAACGACAGCACCTGGAGCGAGCGCTATAAGAGCGCCGGAAGCTACGACGATATGCTCGATAAGCTGATGGAGAGTAAAAACCTCACCGTCAACGAGGCCGAAAAGCAGCTTGCCGCGGAATACGACGCTACGGCAAAGGCAATAGCCCTGAAATTTGCCGAATATGAGACATTTCTTGAGGGCTACACCAATTCCGAGATAAGCTTTGAGGCCTCCGCAGAGGATGTCGAGGCATATCAGAACGCGCACGAGGACTTTGATTATGCAAGCTGGTTTGCAGCCGGTACCCAGTACGAGCTGCTTTCGAGACTTGAAAATGACGGCGTATCCCTCTATGATCTCATAACGGGCGAGGACTACGACGTTCAGAACGCCGACCGCTATATGCTCTACCCGCTCGTGTCCTGTCTGACCGAGGGTCAGAGAGCCTGCATCGACTTCCTGTCCATGTATCAGCTCGTTGCGATAGGCATCAACAGCGATGAGGCCGCGAAGAAGGCAGCCGAGTCCTATGAGCTCCTCACCGGCAGCACCGACAAGGTCTCCGTTTACGACGGCGTTGACCGCTCTATCTTCGGCGGCGACGTTGCCATGACAAACGAGGCGCTGCGCCTTCAGGCGGCCTCCGGCAAGAGCGCGATAGACTCCGAGTGGGATCACGTTTCCACGACCTCATTCATCCTGTACGGCGTTTTCGGCTTCTCTCTGGTGTGCACGACGGCAATGTGGATATATAAGTGTAACTCCACCCTGCTCGATGTGGCACAGGAGCTGTACTGGGAGGGCGAAGGCAACTACGATGTTGCCAAGATGGCAGGCGAGAAAATGGCCAAGGCCGTGACCGACGCCGAAAAGACGACGCTCCAGAGCAAGATCGACACGAACATGGCCAAGGGCAATGAACTGATGCGTCAGGCATCGAGCAAGGTCACGCTTTCAAGGCTCATGACGGCTGCCAGCGTCATAATGACCTGCGTCACCGTCGCACTGCTTGCATATTCGCTCTGGAATACATGGCAGGATATGAATGAATACTACAACACGGAGTTTACGCCGATACCGATGCACATGGTAAATGAGGCGACAAACGACAATGACGAAAAGGTATATACCTATTACGATGCTGTAAAGTGCAACCGCGTCGAGGCCGGAATGGTCACCGATGCAACAAAGCTCCTCGGCGACTGGGGCGATCTCAACGGCGATGTTGGCCGCCAGTGGGTAGCGCTTTACACCACCAAGGACAAGGCAGCCGGCGACCCCATCGTGACGGGCGGCCTCAATGTCCAGTATGAAAGCAGCAGCATCCCCAAGGAGAGCAGCACCGCGCTTTCCATGTTCGGCGAAGACGCGGCGCAGAACCTCACCAACAAGCAGCTGGGCTATACCTTTGACGACGACAAGGGCGGCATCTACCTGTTCTACAACGTAGATGAGAACGCCTTTGCAGGCAGCGTATTTTCCGACAGCAGCTATATCCTCGTAAGCGTTGCGGCGGCGATCGTCGTCGGTGCCGCGGCCTTCTTTGCAGGAAAAGGAGTTCAGAAGAAAAAAACACAGGAGGCGTAAAAAGATGCTCAAAAGATCACTTAAAGCGATTCTCAGCCTGATGCTGGCCGTAGTATTGACCTTCAGCACATGCGCGGATGTCCTTGCGGCATCGTCGAAGCAGACGTACATCAAGGATGTCGTCATAAGCTACGGCAAAACGGCTGACGAGGCCAAGGACTGGCTTACGAAAAACGGCTACGAGATCCTTGACTACGACCTCAACGAGGACGCAGACGACTGGCGCTCGACAGCACGCGCAGTTTACCTCGGCTACACGACAACAAGCGACCCTGAGGAAGCCATAACCGACATGCGCCTTATGAACATGAAGGGCGGCTACAGCGTTCAGGACTATCAGATGCTGCTCGACGAGCAGAAGGCAAATATAAAGCTGTTTATAGACGACTTCATCGTCGCCATAAACGAGTTCAGAGCAAATTATGCAGCCGGTCAGGAGCGCGCAAAGGCAGCCTATGAGCTGCTCAGCCTCCTGTACGACGACGACAGCGAGCAGTTCATGGGCGATGCACTGCTCAAGAAGATAAAGGAAGAGTACAGCGACGAGGAGTGGAGCGCACTGTCTGCCGACGAGCAGGCAAAGACCGCCGACATGACCACCATACTCATGCAGGCAAACGCCGACGCTATCCTCGTTATCGAGCAGGCCATAGCCATGGCTGCCGACAGCGGCGATGAGCTCTGGACGGACAGATACGAAAGCGCCGGAAGCTACGACGATATGCTCGACGAGCTGATGGAGAGCAAGAACCTCACGGTAAACGAGGCGGAAAAGCAGCTTGCCGCGGAGTACGACGAGGACGCAAAGGCCATCGCCTCGAAGCTTGCAGACTATGTGAGCTTCCTTGAGACCTACACGAACGCGGACGTGAGCTTCTCCTCGACAGAGGAGGAGGTCGAGGCATATCAGACCGCGCACGAGGATTTTGAATACACCAACTGGTTCGCTGCCGGCACACAGTACGAGCTGCTCTCAAAGCTCACTAACGACGGCGTATCCCTCTACGATCTCATAACGGGCGAGGACTACGACGTTCAGAACGCCGACCGCTACATGCTCTATCCGCTGGTCTCCGTCCTCAGCGAGGGACAGAGAGCCTGCATGGACTTCCTGTCCATGTACTTCATCGTGTCGCTGGGCATAAACGGCGACGAGGCGATGCAGAAGGCCATAGACGAAATGGACTTCAGCTACTACGAGGGCAAGAAGAACTCCGTCTACGACGGCGTTGACCGCACGATCTTCGACGGCGACGTTGCCCTGACCAACGAGGCGCTGCGCCTTCAGGCGTCCACCGGCAGCAGCGCCGTTAAGAGCGCAGCCGATTACATCTCCGTAACGAGCCTCATCCTGTACGGCGCCGTCGGCCTTTCCATCATCGGCATGGCCGCCGCATGGGGAACGAGCATACATTTCAGCAATGCGGCAGTCCCTCTGCAGATGGAGCACGACGGCCTCTTCAAGGCCCTCGGTACCGCCATTGAGATGGATATGAACGCCGCCGCGGACTACGAGACAATGCAGGAGGCGTCGAGTGCGGTCGAGGCGATCGATGAAAAATATTGCGAAGTCGGACGCAGCCTCGGAAACGCGAAGGACTGGTCGAGGTACTTCCGCATCGCAGGCGCCATAATGACCTGCGTAACCGTCGCGCTTATAGTCTACTCCCTCTGGAACACCTGGCAGGATATGCAGGAGTATTACAATACGGAGTTTACGCCCATCCCCTCGCACATGGTAAATGAGGCGACAAACGACAATGACGAAAAGGTGTATACCTATTACGATGCCGTCAAATGCAACCGCGTCGAGGCCGGAATGGTGACCGACGCAACGAAGCTCCTCGGCGACTGGGGCGATATAAACGGCGACGTTGGCCGCCAGTGGGTGGCGCTTTATACCACGAAGGATAAGGCAGCCGGCGACCCCATCGTAACGCAGGGCCTCAATGTCCAGTATGAAAGCAGCAGCATCCCCAAGGAGAGCAGCACAGCGCTTTCCATGTTCGGCGAGAACGTCGCGCAGAACCTCACCAATAAGCAGCTGGGCTACACCTATGCCGACGGCATGAGCGGCATCTATATGTTCTACAATGTGGACGAAAACGCATTTACCGGCAGCGTGTTCTCAAACAGCAGCCACATACTCGTAAGCGTTGCGGCGGCAGCCGTCGTCGGCATTGCGGCCTTCTTCGCCGGTGTCGGCGTAAAAAAGAAAAAGGCTCAGGGCGAAGAGGCCTGAACCTGCGCAGAATCCGCATAAGGAATGATTCTGATGAAACTTAGAAAAATCATATCTCTCGCGCTGGCGGTTGTCCTGATGCTCGCGCTGTATGTCCCGTCCTATGCCGACGGCATCTGCGCCACGGTCAGCTCAAACGGAACGACGATCGACTGCACCTCCTTCGAGGATGCGTGGAGCAGGGCGCTCGAGTTCGGAAAGAGCAGCGAGGTCACCTTTACCCTCCGCCAGAACTGGAAGGCATCGGACTCCGGCTCCTTCGGCAGCGGCAGCGGCTACAGAGACGGTGCGCTGTGCTACTCGAGCGCGAAAATGCTGACGCTCGACCTCAACGGATACAGCATCGACAGGAACCTCTCGTCGCCTGTTTCCGGCGGAGCGGTCATATACGTCGGCTCGCTGATGACCATCGTTGATTCAAGAAGCGGCGAGTACACCGTGTCCAAGCTCTTCAAGGGCGGCGCTATCTGCAACGGCGCGAACAAGGCCCGCGGCGGCGGCATAGTCCTGCTCGATAACTCCGAGCTCAACTTCAACGGCGGCACGATACTCAACTGCGTATCCACCGACGACGGCGGCGCGATAAGCGCCTTCGGCTCGACCATCAAGCTCAACGTAAACGGCGGCTCGTTCTACGGCAACCGTACCTACGATGCATCCGGCGAGTGCTGCGGCGGCGCGATATACTCAAACTCCTCGACCGTAAGCGTGAGCAACGCGACCTTTGAGGGCAACTATGCCGAGGACGACGGCGGCGCTATCTACACCTACGGCGGAAGCCTGAAGGTCTCCTCGTCCTCGTTCTACTCGAACAGGTGCGATGAGCTCGGCGGGGCGGTGTGTCTTGCAGGCTCGGCCACGGCTGAGATAAGCGACAGCCTGTTTTCGCTCAACAGCACGGCGGAGGATCACGGCGGCGCAGTCTGCTGCGATTCCGGCTCGGGCACTTACCTCAAAAACTGCCGGATGTACTACAACAGTGCGGCGAAAAACGGCGGCGCTGTGTACATAAACGCCGACAAGGTCTTTGTCATCGGCGGCGAGTACCGCTATAACAGCGCATCGAAAAACGGCGGCGGCATATATGTTGACAGCATGAACGACATAAATGCCTCGGGAAAGCTCATCATTACGGACAACAGCGTAAACGGCAAGGCAAACGACCTCTGCCTTCAGGACGGCACGGCATCGACAGCCTACCTGTACTGCGGCGGCTTTTACGAGGGCTCGTCTATCCTGCTGTGCTCTACGAGCACGAGCTCGCGCCTTGCCATAAAGGGCATAGACAAGTTCCAGTATACAAACTACATAGGCTTTGACGAGGGATTCGCTCAGGATAAGGTAACATCCTCGGCCCTCAGTCAGGACAATATCCGCGCAGTGGCCTCCGCCATCGGCGGCGGAGATATAGCCTATATCTGCGCCTGCGCCGCGGCGATCGCCCTTTTTGCGGTGTTCGTCATAAGGCGCGGAAAAAAGAAAAAGGAGGCGGGCAGAGCATGATCGAAGGCATGAGCGAAAAAAGAAAGCTTCATTTTATCACCGCCTCTATCTGCCTGCTGCTGGTGTTCGCGCTCCTGTTTACGGACGTGGGGAACGCGCTGGCGGTCACGGTGGATAACGACTCGAAATATATCTCCGAGATGCAGGTGTTCAGCGGCAGCAGCCTTGCCGAGGCAATAAAAAGCTGCGAGTCAGCCGGCTATACCGCCGTCAAAAAGAACATAAACCGTTCCAATGACAGCGACAGTGCCGACGACGGGATATACATCGTCGGCTACAAGACGACGACCGACCCCAGCGAGGCCATCACCGACGTTTCGCTTTTGCAGATGAACAGCGGCTATCAGGATTGCAGCTACAGCGACGTTGCCGAAAAGGCAATGGAAAAGCTCGGCAACATCCCCATGGAGATAAGCTATGCCGTCAATGAGTTTGCCGACAACTACAGTGCCGGAAGCCCTGCGGCGATAGCGGCGGTCAAGATACTCAACAGCTATTATATTGATGAGCTGGACGGCAGGAAGCTCGGCGACTATATGGTCAGCGGCAGCTGCAACGTCGATTTCGTCAAGAAGATACTCTCACGCGCAAGCACGCCCGTCGTGTCCGCCTTCTGCAATGCGCTCGTCCCCGGCGTAGCCGATTACGGCGATGACAACTGGGCATCGAGGATAGGCTCCTCTACGGTGCAGGCAGAGCTTGCAGGCGGCGATAGCAACAATAAGCTCGACGCGCAGTACAAGGTCCTTGCAAAGGAGCTCACCTCCAGCCTCCAGTCCTTCTCGCAGAGCTACAACGCAGCAGCCGAGCGCTATGCGGCAAACGGCGGCAAGATCGCACAGACGAGCGTCACCGACGAGAGCGATACCGAGATGAACGAGCAGCTTGCAGAGGACGTGGCCACCGGCGGCGAGATAGAAACCAACGACGGCGACGCGCTCTTCCTGGCGGCCTACAATGTGCTCAGCCAGTATTCCTACGACGAGACGACAAGCCTTGCCGACTACATCGTTGCGCTCGGCAACTCATCCTATGACGAAACGGCAAACCTGAGGAAGATATACCCCCTCGTGGACAGCCTCACCGACGGTCAGCTTGCAATGATGCGCCTGTGCGGAGTCGCCTTCTCGGTCATCTATCTGACGAACAACGAGGACCTTATAGCCGAGGCCGAAAAGCAGGCCGAGGCGATACGGCAGGAGATATCCTCGCAGAGCGGCAAGGACAGCATGTCCATCTGGATAGGCACCGATCAGACGGCCTTTGAGCAGAAGGTCGCCGTCACGCAGGATGCCTACAGGACAAACACTGCCGGACAGATATACAATACCCTGACCACGCCCGACGATGTGGACAACTTCCTTTCGACGGCAAAGTCAATGGTCGGCATAGCCTCGCTGGTTCTGGGTCTCGCGGTCGTTCTGGTAGACGTGGTGACCTCGGCCATAGGCGCGTTCGTCTTTACAGCGGCCTTCACGGGCTCGGTGAGCATGTGGGCGATCTGCTGCGCCGGCACGGGCTTGGGCGTGCTGGGCACGATACTCGGCGTTCTCGGCTGCGCGATCATAGTGCTCAGCTATATCGCGGCTGCGGCCATGATCATCATACTCATCGCGCTGCTCGTAAAGTATATATGGGATACGCTCACCGAGGACGACGCAGAGGACTTTACGCCCATCCCCACGGTCATATTCGACGTTGCAAACAACAGATACGTCAAATATACCGCCGTCGATCTGAACGGAAGCCCGGCCAATATAAACGGCGGCAACGCAAAAAGATGGAACGCGCTTTACACGAGCACGAGCAAATACGCCGGCGACCCGATCCAGTCCTCGCAGCTGGACGATCTCATAACGGTTCAGTACAACGACAACTCCACGCCCTATGGCTATAAGGCGGTCAAATGCTTCGGCGAGGTCGCCGCGGCGAACCTCAACGCAAATACGCGCTCGAACTCCTGCGCAGTCTATATGTTCTGCCGCACGACGAGCAAGGTCATAAACGAGGGCGAGGAGACCGATACCGAGGGCACGGAGGTCAAGAACGACGGACAGTATATCTCAAAGCTCAAGCTTTCAGTCGAGAGCACGGAGACTGCGGCCAAGGCCGCGCTCACCAAGGGCGGCTATAATATTCTGGACGTGAACCTCACGCCCGTCACCGCCTCGCTGAAGAAATACACCTATCTGGGCTATACGACGACGACGAACGCAGCCGACGCCGTGACGGATATAAGAATATCGGCGAGAAACAGCTCGTCGGCCTTCCTCTACGGCAGCGCCTCATACACCTCCTGCGGAACGACCCCAGCGGGCGATACGCTTTACTACACCTCGTATAAGTCAGCCGGCTCTCCCGTGCTTGCAGATATTCTGGTGAAGTATTCGCTCGACGATATCCCCGAGGGCTACGAGCCCATAAACCTCTTCTGCGGCGGCAACGCCTTCAACCTGAACGTCGGCAGCGAGGTTGACAACACCGTCGAAAGGGATCACAGCTCGCAGACCCATGAGCACTGGAACGATCAGGGCGTGTATCTGTACTTCAGACCCTCCGTTGCATACACGAGCGGGGAGGAGTATATCTCCGGCATCGTTCTTGTGGCCGGCAACGGGAGCGGAAAGCTCAACAACTCGGCGGACGATTATATCAAGACCCTGAAGCTTAAAAAGTTCGACCTGAGCCTGACCTGCGGCGCAAAGATAAAGCTTCCCTCGGACGTGCACGGCATGGTGTCGGAGGAGCGCTGGGCGC
This sequence comes from Collinsella aerofaciens, assembly GCA_963633225.1. Classification (GTDB taxonomy): domain Bacteria; phylum Bacillota; class Clostridia; order Oscillospirales; family Oscillospiraceae; genus F23-B02. The sequence goes on along the minus strand of CAVGXR010000035.1, from coordinate 21,330 downwards.
AAAACGTTGAGACCTATATATGCTATACAACGACGCACAATCCCTACAGAGCCATATACGGCATAGGCTCGTATACCTCGGCTCCGGGCAACATGTACGTCCCAGTATACCTCGGAACGGCGACAAGCGGCGCGTACGCAGTCTGCGACGTTATGTTTGAGCTGCCGTATCTCGTCAGCGGCGGAAGCGCGGCAGAGTATTATATGCGCGGCATTTACGCAACTCATTCCTATCAGTTTGCCAGCGGCAGCGGCACATCGACGGGTATAGAGCAGAAGGAAATGACATCAGAGCTCGCGCCCGAGGACTATGAGAATGTCTCGTGGTCGAGCAGCGGCGTGCGCGGCAAGGGTATATATGTGCTCGGCCCCATGGAGGGCGGAACGCCCCTGACCGTTGACGATGTAGTGGTGTCGTCCGACAGCACGGTGCCCGACGGCTTTGTGAGCGTTCAGGACTTCAAGACCCCGAACCGCACACAGGCGCACAACCTCGGCTATAATACGACCAATTCCAAGTACATCTCCAGCGGTGACAGCCTCACGCCGGTCTACATCTACCAGCGCAAGGCGACTCCCGTGCAGAAAAAATACATCTCCTCGATCTGCGTTTCGACCTTCACCATGAGCAAGGCGGCCGGAAGCTCGCTTTCCGACTACACCGAAGAGATGAAGACCATGCTCAAGGCCAGCGGCAGCGACTACTGCATCCAGAGCCTGCTGTCGCAGTGCACCGACGAGATCATTCCGGCCAACATCGCCCTCGACAGCTCCCAGAGCTTTTACAGCAACGCCAATGCCAAGCCGGAAACGGTGTCGTACATAGGCGTATCGAGGACGAATGTGCAGTCTGATGCCATCACGGGCATAATAAGATACGTCACCGACAAGACGACCGCGCCCCCGACGATACAGGTCGGCACGGTGACCTACACCAAGGCTGGAGACATGATACCCGACCCGAAGGGTTCGTATTATCTCTACTATACGACATCCGGCGGCGCAAGCCCCGGTATGCCTATAACGGACATAAGCGTGAGCTCCGAGGTTTATGAGGCCGACTGCGCGACGGCAATGTCGTCAAAGGCCGATGAATCCGGCACGAATGTCAAGCTTTACGGCGACACCAATGCATCGAACTTTATCCACATGAGCTATGAGGATACGGCGACGATGATGGGCGCTATCTATGTCGGCCACGGCAAGACCGCAAAGGAGGCGCAGGCAAACCTTCTGAGTCTCGGCTGCAACATATGCGTGAATCTTGACATAAACCGCGGCACGGGCGGCGAATACATCTATATCGGCTACTCGAGATACACCCTGACAAGATCCGAGATCACCAAGGGCGTTGCGAGAAAGGCCGTCAGGGACATCATCCTGACCGTCGGCCAGCCGCATCAGAAAACGATCACCGTAAACGGCGTTGTTTATAACAGCGCACGCGATGAATACACCTCGGTCGAGGGCACCGACGGAACAAAGGCCGTGTCCCTCAATTCGGGCAGCGGCGGAAAGCAGATATATCTGTATTACAGCACGACCATGACCAAGGACACCGCCTATCCCATCGCAAAGCTGGGCCTTGCCTGCAAGGACTACGGCATGATAAACGATGATTCGAACACATGGGAGCATGTCCTTGACATCAACGGAAACCGCGTAAACCTCAACGAGGGCGCAGTCGCGGTGACTGACGGCGGCGAGCATATAAGCGACAACAGAGTGTATCTCTACGCAAGCCGCACCGACAATGCCGTCAGAGAGGACCGCGAGGTCGATATGAACGCCCTCAACCGCGAGTTCGTGGCCTATGACGTTTATATGAAGGGGGCGTGAGCCGTGAAAAGGATAAGAAAAACGACCGCGCTCCTGTGCGCAGCCTGCCTTGTGCTGTCCCTTGCCGCCGCGCCCTCGGCGCTTGCGGCAAACGGCACAGCCGACGGTGTCAGCGAATACGTCTACACGGTAAACATCAAGGTCAGCAATCCCTGCGACTCAACGAGCATGGACAGGGACGCGGTGAATGTTCTGTACTTTGACTACTATTACAAGGGTCAGAACGGCTATCAGAGCGAAAAAAGCGAGCGCTTTGATATGTCGTGGAACGGAAGCGCCAACAAAAACGCCGACTTCCTCAAGGAGCATTTCATAAGGCCGAACGACAACGAATGCTACACGAGCTATGAGGTGACGCTCCCCGGCAAGCTCAGCAGGATATATATACTGCTCAACATGGACGGCGGCGAGCGCCTGTCCTTCGAGGTGCAGAGCATTTACTGCAACGGCAAGCGGATAAACAGCAACACCGACTATGTATCCTCGGCGTACAACGACTCCTCGGCGAACATATACTGCTCGATGGAGAGCTCGGTCATCGACGAGAGCAATTCGCCCTACTTCACCGAAAACGGCGGGGAGGGGCTCAGCGAAAAGGCGATGAAGGACATAGCCGCCGGCATCGGAAACGCGGCAGAATATGCCGGTCAGTTTAAGGACCAGTACAACGCGGTGATAGACCTTGCCGTGCTCAATAACTGCGTTGCGGACTCCGACGGCGATATAAATCAGGCCTATGCCCACAGCGATGAGGAGAGCATGTACAAATACACCTTCTATTTCAATGTGGAAAACCCCATCGACCTCAGCAGCGCCGACAACGATGAGGTTGAGACCTTTTATATCGAGCTGAGCTATATCGACAAAAACGGCTGCGGCAGCGCAAAGAGCTATAAGCTCGATATGTCCTACAGCTCATCGCTCAAGCGGAACCTGAACCAGAAATATCTCAGCTGCTTTGAAAGCTACGGCGACGACGGCTACAAGACGCAGTTTTCCGTCTGGGTGCCCGGCATCGTCACCGAGGTCAAGAGCAAGCTCAACATGAGCGGCGAAAAGCTGACCGTGAATTTCGACAGGATAACGCTCGGCTCGATAGCCGTAAACACGGGAAGGGACTATGTGTCCTCTGTGTATAACGATTCCGACGCGACGATAAAGTGCAGCGTCCCCATGGCGCAGATCGCCCTTGCGGGCGGCAGCCTGCCGGAAACGTACAGCGCCCAGCTCAGAGACCAGTACGGTGCGATCGTTTCCGAGGCACTGTACGAAAAGGCAAAGGCCGAGCCGCAGAAATATCTGTACCATCAATAAAAATAACACCTCCTCTGTTGAACACAACAAAGGAGGCGTTTTTTTCGCTCAGTGAGCGGCTTTTATAAGGCGCAGGATGTCGCCGAGCGCGGCGGTGTAATCGCTTTCGCAGTGCGCTGCCAGCTCCGATGACGGGCGTGCGGCGCGGTTTGTGCAGAAAACGGCGGAAACTCCGCTGGTATAGACCTCGTCTATGCCGTCGCCGAGTACACCAGCCAGCACGATAAGCGGCACGTTCTTTGCCTTGCAGCGCTCTGCCACGCCGGAGATGACCTTGCCCTGAAGGCTCTGCGAATCGAGCCTTCCCTCGCCGGAAATGACCATACCGGCTCCGTCGAGCATATCGTCAAAGCGCACGGCATCGAGTATCGCGTCGATGCCCGAGCACAGCCTGCCGCCGAGCAGTGCAACGCATCCGGCACCCATTCCGCCGGCTGCGCCGCCGCCGGAAAGCGCCGATACGTCAGCTCCCAGACATTCGATCAGCTTTTCGGAAAAATGCCGCAGGTTTTTGTCGAGCAGCTCGACCGCCGCGGCATCCGCGCCCTTCTGCGGGGCAAAAACATGCGCGGCTCCGTTGGGGCCGTACAGCGGGTTTTCAACATCGCACATGACGGTGAGCTCAACGCCGCGAAGAAGCTCCCTTGTGCGCCCGAGCTCTATGCTCTCAATATCGCACAGCGTTCCGCCCGCCGGAACGAAGCTTCTGCCGTCCTTGTCCAAAAACTCCGCGCCCAGCGCACAGGCGCAGCCGCAGCCGCCGTCATTTGTCGCGCTGCCGCCGAGTCCGAGCAGTATCCTTGTGCAGCCGAGCTCAACGGCCTGCCTTATGAGCTGACCCACGCCGAACGTACCGGCGCGCAGCGGGTCCTTATTTTCGCCCACGAGCGGAAGTCCGGCAGCCGCCGCCATTTCTATGACCGCCGTGCTGCCCATTACGGCAAGCTCCGCCGTCACGGGCTGACCGTAGGGGCCGCTGACCTCGCAGAGCACGCGCCTTGCGCCGAGCGAATGCACGAAGCACTCGACAGTGCCCTCGCCTCCGTCGGCAACGGGCACGGTTATGAGCTCGCAGTCCGGCATGAGGCGCTCGAAAACTCCGCGTGCAAGCTCACATATGCGCAGGCTCGAGAGCGTGCCCTTAAACGAATCGGACACAACTATGCATTTTTTCATGGCTCAGCCCTTCATATTGACGACGTTGACGGGCATTCCTGACAGGAATGCGCCCAGATTTTCCGCCGTCGCCTTTATGATCCTGATCCGCGCCTCCTTCGGAGCCCAGCTGATGTGCGGTGTTATGAAGCAGTTTTTCGCGCCCAGAAGGGGATTGTCGGGGCGTATGGGCTCGGTGGAAACGACATCAAGACCCGCGGCGTAGACTTTGCCGGAGTTGAGCGCGTCGGCAAGATCCTGCTCGTCTATGAGCTGACCGCGGCTGTTATTGATGATTATAACGCCCTGCTTCATTTTTGCGATGCTGTCCTTGTTTATCATGCCCTCTGTCTCGGGGAAAAGCGGGCAGTGCAGCGCTATGACATCGGAGCCTTCCAGAAGCTCGTCCACGGTGACGAATTTGGCCAGCTCATCCCCGCCGGACTGCTTCGAGCGGCTGTTTGCCAGAACGTTCATGCCCATTGCCTTTGCAATGCGCGCAGTCTGCCTGCCGATGCGTCCGTAGCCGAGCACGCCCATGGTCTTGCCGTCGAGCTCGATGAGGGGATAGTCCCAGAAGCACCAGTCGGGATCGGACTCCCAGCGCCCGCTGTGGACCGCCTCGGAATGGTGCGCGGCGTGGTGGCATATCTCAAGCAGCAGCGCAAACACGAACTGCGCGACCGCCGCCGTGCCGTAGCTGGGGATGTTCGAAACGGGTATACCCTTCTCGGCGGCGCAGACCGTATCGACGATGTTGTAGCCCGTTGCGAGCACGGTGATGAATTTTATGCTTCCGCAGGTCTCGAGCACGGCTCTTGATATGGGCGTTTTGTTTGTTATAACAATATCCGCGTCGCCGATGCGTCCGGCTATGACGGCATCGTCATACTCGGTGCGGTCATAGACCTCCAGCTCACCGAAACGCCGCAGCTCATCCCAGGACAGATCGCCCGGATTTACGCAGTAAGCGTCGAGAATAACTATTTTCATTTTTGCACCTTCTTTCTTGATGATGCTTCATTTTAGCACATTACCCGCGCCCCGTTCAAGGGTTTTTAGTGGCGCATTTAGGCAGTACCTATACGGTGATTGCGGTGTCCCGACCGGCGGCATTGGAATAAATAAGAACGTTTCGCCTCCCGCGAGCTGATAGCTGATAGCTGTTAGCCGTTAGCTGAAGGTATTCGCTCTCCGAGCGAATTAATTCAATCTGTGCGCACAGCGCACGCCGCAACCCGTAGGGAACGGGCTTGGCCACTCGCCGTGGCGGGCAATTCGCATGAAGATTAAAGCTGACAGGAACCGAACCCTGTCGCCTGTCAGCGCCCCTTTTCGGCGCTTTCCGCCTTTTTCTCTTTGATGGGCGTCAGCCCATCTGCATCAAAGAAAGCCGGAAATCACCTGAAAATTGTCTGCTGACAGGTGCGAGCAGTTTTGACAAAGCTGATTTTTGCTCAGGCAAGGCAAAGTCCGCAGCGCATACTGTCGTATTCGCAAGGGCTTTAACGCCGCATGAGTGAAAATCAGCCTGTCAAAACCGACAGGGTTCGATTCCCGTCAGCTTAAGCAAGACGTAGTTGCTTGTGCCCGACCGAAACTACCGCCAATCCTCGTAGGGAACAGGCTTGCCTGTTCCGCATAGTCAGAACAAATTTCTATATCAAATGTTGAAAAGACAGCTCGGATGTATGTCCAAGCTGTCTTTTGATGTTTTGTATTTGGTTTTAGTCTGGCGCAGACGGGCAAGGTTGCGGCGATTTCGGTGCGCAGATAGGTGCAACAAGAGGAACAGGCAAGCCTGTTCCCTACGGAGAATGGCGCAGTTTTTTAGATGCTGCAAAAACATTGCAACGCACCTATGGGACGCGAAACGTTCTTATTTATGCCATTGTTTCCAGTCGGGACACCGCAATCTCCGTATAGGTGCAGACTAAATGCGCAACTAAAAAAGACTTTAAACGGTTTTTACAAAAGGCTGCTTTCGGATTTGATAAACGGGGAATAATCTAAGGATGTACTCAGAAATCAAAAGAAAAAGAAAGGAGCTTTTTGAATGAAAAAGCTTATAAGTATTGTTCTCGCGGCGCTGATGGCGCTTTCGCTGTTTGCAGCCTGCGGCAAGACCAATGACAGCAGCACAGACGCAGCCGAAAACACCGACTCCGCAGCGATCAGCGGCAGCGTCAGCACCGACGGCTCGACCTCGATGGAAAAGGTCATCATGTCTCTGGCAGAGTCGTTCCAGAACGAGCATTCCGGAGTGACCGTAGGCTACAACCCCACAGGCTCCGGCTCGGGCATCACCGCCGTGAGTGAAGGCCGCTGCGATATCGGCCTGTCCTCCCGTGCACTCAAGGATGACGAGAAGGCCGCCGGCCTTAAGGAGACCATCGTAGCACTCGACGGCATCGCCATCATCGTAAACCCCGAAAACAAGGTCAGCGACCTTACCATTGAGCAGATCGCCAAGATCTACACCGGCGAGATCACCAACTGGAAGGATGTCGGCGGCGACGACGCAGAGATCGTCCTGATAGGCCGCGAGGCAGGTTCCGGCACCCGCGACGGCTTCGAGAGCATCACCGGCACCGCAGACAGCTGCAAGTACCGTCAGGAGCTCACCTCCACCGGCGACGTGATAACCACCGTTGCAGGCAACCCCAACGCCATCGGCTATGCATCCCTTGCCTCCATCAAGGACACGGTCAAGGCTCTCTCCGTTAACGGCGTAGCTCCCTCCGAGGCGACCGTATCCGACGGCAGCTACGAGGTACAGCGTCCCTTCGTCCTCGTGACCAAGGAAGGCACCGAGCTCTCCGCAGCAGCGCAGGCATTCTTTGACTACGCAACCAGCACCGCGGCAAACGATGTCATCACCGCAGCCGGCGCAGTTCCCGTTGCGAAGTAAGCAAAACAGATGGAACAGGCGGCCTCTCAAGAGGCCGCCATATTGGAATATATGAAGACGAAAACGAAAAATCTGATTGAAAATACAGTGCACGCGATCTTTCTGCTCCTCGGGCTTGTGACGGTTGCCGCGGTGCTGATGATAACTATATACCTCATCATCTCCGGCATACCGGCCATACGCGAGATCGGGCTGAGCAATTTCCTGTTCGGGAAGAAGTGGGCATCGACCGCCGCAGCACCGAGCTACGGCATCCTGCCCTTTATCCTCACGAGCATTTACGGCACTGCGGGCGCTATCTGCCTCGGCGTGCCGGTCGGCTTCATGGCCTCGGTGTATCTGGCGAAAATGGCGCACCCCCGCGTGCGTGCGGTCGTCGTCGAGGCGGTGTCGCTGCTGGCGGGCATTCCCTCGGTCGTGTACGGCCTTGTGGGTATGATGGTGCTCGTCCCCGGCATACGCAGGGTGTTTAACGTTGCCGACGGCGCAAGCCTGCTTGCGGCTATCATCGTGCTTGCCATCATGATCCTGCCGTCGATCATCAAGGTCTCGATGACCTCGCTCGAGGCAGTGCCCAGAGAGTACGAGGATGCATCCCTCGCCCTCGGCGCAACGCCGACGGAGACGTATTTCCGCGTATCCGTTCCGGCGGCGAAGAGCGGCATCGCGGCGGCGGTCGTGCTCGGTGTGGGCAGAGCGATAGGCGAGGCAATGGCCGTCATGATGGTGTCGGGCAACGTGCCAAATATGCCGGAGCTTTTCCAGAGCGTAAGGTTTCTCACCACCGCCGTTGCAAGCGAGATGAGCTATTCCTCGGGGCTCCAGCGTCAGGCGCTGTTTTCCATCGCGCTGGTGCTGTTCCTGTTTATCATGCTGATAAACGCAACGCTCAATTTCCTTTTGAAGAGGGACAAGTCGAATGGATAATAAAAACGTAAAAGTAAGGCGCAGAGCCTATGGGATAGTGATGCGCTCGCTGTCCGGCCTGTGTGCGCTGCTTACCTCGGCGCTGGTGCTGTTTTTGATAGCCTATGTGCTGATAAGGGGCGTTCCGAACATATCGTGGGAATTTCTCTCCACGAAGCCGAGCTACCTTGGCGGCACGATCGGCATCCTGCCGGATATACTCAACACGCTGTATATCGTCCTCGGCACGCTCGTGTGGGTGCTGCCCCTCGGCGTGGGAGCTGCGATCTACCTCACGGAGTACGCAAAAAACCACCGCATCGTTGCCGCGATAGAATACGCCGCCGAGACGCTCTCTGGCATACCGAGCATAATCTACGGCCTTGTCGGAATGCTGTTTTTCTGCGAGTTTCTCGGCTACCAGACCTCGCTTCATGCGGGCGCTATGACGCTCGTTATCATGAACCTGCCGACAGTCATGCGCACGACGCAGGAGAGCCTCAAGACCGTTCCGCAGAGCCTGCGCGAGGGCGCGTTCGGCCTCGGAGCGGGCAAGTGGCGCGTTATACGCACCGTCGTTTTCCCCGGCTGCATCGACGGCGTTATAACCGGCTGCATCCTCGCCGTGGGACGCATCCTTGGTGAATCGGCGGCGCTGCTGTTTACCGCCGGCTTTGCGCACAATATCTACAGCCTGTTCCCCGACGGCCTGTCGCACGCGGGCGCAACGCTCACCGTTGCACTTTACGTCTATGCCAAGGAGCGGGGCGAGTTCGGCATTGCCTTTGCGATAGCGGCGATACTCATGGCGCTGACCGTTATCATCAACCTTGCCGCGACACTCATCGGCAAACACTATCAGAAGAGGAGAAGCATATGAGCAGCATCATAAGCGTAAACGACCTGTGCCTGTGGTACGGACAGTCGCAGGCGCTGAAAAATATAAGCATGGAGATTCCCGAAAAGAGCATAACCGCGCTCATCGGACCCTCCGGCTGCGGAAAATCGACGTTTCTGAAAACGCTCGACCGCATGAACGACCTTGTGCCCGACGTGAAGATAAGGGGCGAGGTCAAGTACAAGGATAGGGATATCTACGCACCGGGCACGGACGTAAACGAGCTGCGGCGCTGCGTGGGCATGGTGTTCCAGAAGCCCAATCCCTTTCCCATGAGCATTTACGACAACGTCGCCTACGGCCCGCGCACCCATGGCATACGCAAAAAGTCGGAGCTTGACGAGCTCGTCGAGCGTTCGCTGCGCGGCGCGGCTATCTGGGACGAGGTAAAGGACAGGCTGAAAAGCTCCGCCCTCGGTCTGTCGGGCGGCCAGCAGCAGCGCCTGTGCATAGCGCGTGCCCTTGCCGTCGAGCCGGAGGTGCTGCTCATGGATGAGCCCACGAGCGCGCTCGACCCCATATCCACCTCGAAGATCGAGGAGCTTGCAGCGGAGCTGAAGAAAAACTACACCATCGTCATCGTTACGCACAACATGCAGCAGGCGCTGCGCATTTCCGACAGCACCGCATTTTTCCTGCTCGGCGAGCTCGTCGAGCACGACAGCACCGAGAGACTGTTCTCCGTGCCGTCGGATAAGCGCACCGAGGACTATATAACAGGGAGGTTCGGCTGATGAGAAGCAAATTCGATGCCCAGCTCAAGGAGCTCGGCGAAAAGCTCACGCTCATGGGCGCAATGTGCGAGGAGGCGATAGCAAACTCGGCAAAGGCGCTGCTTTCAGGCGACTGCGAGCTTGCAGAAAAGCTTGCGCCGCTCGATCTCGAGATAGACCAGTACGAGCGCGATATAGAGGCGCTGTGCCTGCGGCTTTTGTTGCAGCAGCAGCCTGTTGCACGCGACCTGCGCCAGATATCGGCTGCGCTTAAAATGATAACCGACCTTGAGCGCATCGGCGATCAGGCCTCGGATATAGCGGAGATCATACCACATCTGGGCGGCAGAACCGGCAGCGAGTGTCAGGCCATGCGCCCCATGGCCGAGGCCGCCATCGGCATGGTCACCGACAGCATCGACGCATATATAAAGCGCGATATCGCCCTTGCCAGAAGCGTTATCGAGCACGACGACGTTGTTGACGACTGCTTTTTGAGCGTCAAGACCGCGCTTATCGACATGATACGCACCGAGCACGGCGACGCGGAGTATGCCCTCGATCTGCTCATGATCGCAAAGTATTTCGAGCGCATCGGCGACCACGCGACCAACGTCGCCGAGTGGGTCGAGTTCTCCGTCACCGGCGTTCATAAAACCTTTTAGGGGCGCATTGAGGCAGCTGCCTATACATTTATTGCAGGTGCACGGTATCGAAACGTCGGAGGAAACCGTAGCAAGCAGTTAGCGGTTAGCCAGCGGTATTCGCTCGGAGAGCGAATACCGCTGGCTAACGGCTTCACTCTCCGTATAGGTACAGCCTCAATGCGCCTCTGAATTAAGAAGATGTTCAAAAATCGAACAAAACGTTCAAATTCCCCTTATGCGCTTGCGTGAGGGGGAATTTTATGCTATCATTTAACTAACAGTATTAGCTATCGGAGGCCGGTCGTATGGATTACACGATTCTTGCGGAAAGGATGCTGTCGGTCAGGGCGCAGTTGAGTCACATGCCCGCCGGAGAGACGGTCATAGATGCCTGCGGCGGCGAGTTTTTCGCGCTGAGCCTGCTGCTGCGTTCAGCGCCGAGCTCACCCTCGGAGCTGAGCCGGAGCATGGGGGTGTCGTCGGCGCGGATCGCGGCGCTTTTAAAGCACCTTGAGCAGAAGGGCTTTGTGCAGCGGTGCACGGATGAGCATGACGAGCGGCGCGTTATCGTTTCGCTCACGGACTCGGGGCGCGAGCTCATACGCGAAAGGCGGCGCGAGGCCATAGAGCGCGTTGCGGCTGCGCTGCGTTCGCTCGGCGAGGACGACGCGAGGGAATATGTCCGGCTTCAGCAGAAAATGCTCGAAGCGCTGACGGCTTCTAAGGATTTTAAGGAAATTACACACTGTTGAAACCTATGCTGCTGCGTAAAAGATATCCGCGCAGCGGGGGAGTGTGAGGGGGCAAGGCCTGCCTCAAGTTAGATTATAGCCATCAAAAATGCCTGATTTATCAGGCTTTTTGACGAGCGCAGCGAGATTTTTCGTGAAGCGTAAGCTTCACAAAAAATGTGGCGTTTTTGAAGCGTTCAAAAAAGTCGCTGACTTTTTTTGAATCGCTGAAATTTAAGGGGTGGTATTATCAGAAAATCAGTCAGCTTTGAAAGTAATCGCACGGCGATTGTCGAGAAAACGCGGGAGGCGGCGGTGTCGGTGCTGCCGATTGTGGCCATCGTCATCGTGCTGTGCCTGTTCGTCATGCCGATGCAGGCGGATCTGCTCTTGTGCTTTCTTATCGGCGCACTGCTGATCGTTATCGGCATGGGGCTGTTCTCGCTGGGCGCGGAGCAGGCCATGATGCCCATCGGCACGAAGATAGGCACGGCGCTCACGAAAACGAAAAACCTGCCGCTCATTCTTGGAGTGAGCTTTCTGCTCGGCTTTGCGATAACCGTTGCCGAGCCCGACCTGCAGGTGCTTGCGCAGACCGTTCCGCACATTAAAAACAGTGTGCTGCTCATCACCGTCGGCGTGGGAGTGGGCTTTTTCATGACGGTGTGCATGATGCGCATCCTCAGCGGCGCAAGCCTCAGGTGGCTGCTCATCGGCTGCTATGCGCTCATTTTTGCGCTGGCGGCCTTCACCGACCGCAACTTCCTCAGCATAGCCTTTGACTCCGGCGGCGTGACGACAGGTCCTATGACCGTGCCGTTTATACTCGCAATGGGACTGGGCGTTTCGATGATACGAAGCGACCGCGCAGCCGAGGCCGACAGCTTCGGCCTTGTTGCCCTGTGCTCGGTCGGCCCCATCCTGTCGGTGCTCATCCTCGGATTTTTCCACAAGGACAGCGAGGCGATAGCCGGAATAAGCGCTGCCGCCTTTGCCGACACACGCGAGATAGGCTCGGCCTTCCTCTCCGCGATACCGGCATACATGGCGGAGATGGCAATAGCGCTGCTGCCGATAGTCGTGATATTTCTCATCTTCCAGTTCTGCCTGCTGCGTCTGCACGGCAGACCGCTTGCAAAGATACTCATCGGCATCGTCTACACCTATATCGGCCTTGTGCTGTTCCTGACCGGCGTGAACGTCGGCTTCTCGACCCTCGGCGCATCCCTCGGAGCGGCGCTTGCCGGAAGCGCGGCAAAGTGGCTGCTGATACCGCTGTCGATGCTGCTGGGCTGGTTCATCATCTCCGCCGAGCCCGCCGTCGGCGTTCTCGAAAAGCAGATCGAGCAGGTCAGCGCGGGCGCAATACCCGGCAGGGCGATAAAGCTCAGCCTCTCGGTAGCCATTGCGCTTGCGATGGGGCTTGCGATGCTGCGCGTCGTGACGGGGATCAGCATAATGTGGTTCCTCGTTCCCGGCTACGCGATAGCTCTCGGCCTGTCGTTCTTCGTGCCGGATATCTACACGGCGATAGCCTTTGACTCCGGCGGCGTTGCCTCGGGACCCATGACGGCAACCTTTATGCTGCAATTTATGATGGGCGCGTCAATCGCGCTCGGCGGCAATGTGCTCAGCGATGCCTTCGGTGTTGTCGCAATGGTCGCAATGATGCCGCTGCTGTCGATTCAGGTCGTCGGCGTTATGTTTGAAAAGCGTGCAAGGCTCGTCGAGACGGCAGAGGAGGTCTACGGCGACCTCGAGATCATCGAGCTGTGGGAGGATGCTGTATGAACTATGTCATTTCAATAATCAATCCCGAGGCGCTCGATACGCTGTGCGGCATCTGCGCCGAGCTGCGGCTGCCGATGACGGTGGTCATGCACGGGCGCGGCACGGCAGTGCAGAGCATGATGGATCTGCTCGGCATAGAGTCAAGAGAAAAGCGCGTGGTTCTGACCGTTGCAGACTCGGACAAGACCCGCGAACTGATAAACGCCCAGCGGCGCAGGCTGCATCTCGGCGTTCCCGGGCACGGCATAGTCATTGCAGTGCCGGTAAAAAGCATTGGAGGAGGAAAGGCCTTGGCATATCTTAATCAGGACAGCAAAAACATAAAGCAGGCTCCGCCCGCGGGCTTTGCCTATGAGCTCATCGTCGCAATAAGCAACGAGGGCCGCACCGACATGGTCATGAACGCCGCCCGCGCAGCCGGTGCACGCGGCGGTACGACCCTGCACGGCAAGGGCACGGGCGAGAAGGACCCGAGGTTTTACAACATCACCCTCGCCGACGAGAAGGAGGTCGTGCTCATTCTCGCAGCGGCGGCGCAGAAGTCGGAGATCATGGCCTCCATCGTCGCAAAGGCAGGCCCCGACACCGAGGCGGGAACCATCGTTTTCTCTCTCCCCGCAACCGAGGTCGCAGGCTTCGGACTTTTAGAAACTTAACAAGGTTAAGAGCTCCCCGCTTTCAATAAAAACGGGGAGCTTTTAAAAACTAAAAAAACTTGTGAGTTCGTGATGGCTGTGGTATTATGAAAGAAAACGGACAATACATGGGAGAGATATATGAAAGACAGCATCATCGTTATCGGTATTGCCGGCGGCACGGGCAGCGGCAAGACGACGATCACGCGCAAGATCGTGCAGCACTTCGGCGGCAACGTCAGCGTCATCTACCACGACAACTACTACAAGGCTCACCACGGCATGAGCTACGAGGAGAGAGCAAAGCTCAACTACGACCACCCCGATGCCTTTGACACCGAGCTTCTGATAGACGACCTGAAAAAGCTGCGGCGGGGCGAGACGATATATTGCCCGACCTATGACTACACTATCCATGACCGCTCGGAAAAAACCGTGATGGTCAAGCCCTCCCGCGTTATCATCGTCGAGGGACTGCTGATATTCCAGAGCCCCGAGCTGTGCGAGCTGATGGACATCAAGATCTATGTCGATACGGATGCGGACGTGCGTATCCTGCGCAGGATCGTGCGCGACGTGCGTGACCGCGGCAGAAGCCTCGAGAGCGTCGTGAACCAGTATCTGAACACCGTCAAGCCCATGCACGAGCAGTTTGTCGAGCCCTCCAAGCGCAAGGCGGACATCATTATCCCCGAGGGCGGACACAATCAGGTCGCGCTGGACATGGTGCTCGAGCGCGTGCGTGCGCATCTTGCGCAGAATTGAGGACGCAGCATGGCAAAGCTATATTTCAAATACGGCGCGATGGGCTCGTCGAAATCGGCTCAGGCGCTTATAACGCAGTTTAACTATGAGGAGCTGGGCATGAGCGTCTGGCTCATAAAGCCGAGTATCGACACCCGCGACGGCGCGGATATCGTGCGCAGCCGCATAGGCCTGATGCGCTCGGCAGAGATCATAACGCCCGAGCAGAACATCATTGAAGCCTACGCAAATGCCGGACGGCATGATGTTATCATAGCGGACGAGGCGCAGTTTTTTACACCCGAGCAGATCGACCAGCTGCGCGAGCTGGTGGATGCGGAGGATCTGCCGGTTCTGTGCTTCGGCCTGCGCACCGACTTCCTGACGCACTTTTTCCCCGGCGCACGCAGGCTCATGGAGCTTGCAGACTCCATCACCGAGATAAAGACCGTCTGTGCCTGCGGGCGCAAGGCCACCGTCAATGCGCGTATCGACAGCACGGGGCGCATCATAACTCAGGGCGATCAGGTGTTCCTCGGCGGCAACGACAGCTATGTCGCAATGTGCCACAAATGCTGGATGGATAAGATAAAGCAGCAGGAAAAATAATAGGAATAATAGGAACAAAAAAGCTGGTGGAGCAACAAGCTCCGCCAGCTTTTTTGTTAACATTATCGCTGTCCCTTTTCGTAGGGGATGCCCTCCGCCTTGGGAGCACGCGAGTTCTTCGAGGTCAGCGCAAGGACGATGAGCGAGATGATGTACGGCATCATCTTGTATATCGAGCCCGACAGCTGCAGGCTCAGCAGGAAATCGAAGCCCGAGTACACGCTCGCCAGAGCGCGGAACAGGCCGAACAGCAGCGCCGCGAGCGCTATGCGGTGCGGCTTCCACTGGCCGAAGATCATGACCGCCAGAGCGAGGAAGCCGAAGCCCGAAACGCCTGCTTCAAACTGCCATTCGCTTGCGCCGGCAATGATGTACATGATACCGCCCAGACCGCCGAGCACGCCCGAGATGAGAACGCCCGACCAGCGCATCTTGTACACATTGATGCCGACCGAGTCCGCCGCCTGAGGATGCTCGCCGCAGGCCATCAGACGCAGGCCGAAGCGGGTCTTGTACAGGATGATGTAGGCCGCAACGAGCAGAACGAGCGCAACGAGCATCATCCAGTTAAAGGTGAAGTCGCCGAACTTGACGAGGAAGGCCTCCTTCTGCGAGATATACTGCACGGTGGAGGAGACGTTGTCGGGGCTCTCAGCCGTGTTGATGGCCTTTACTATGACCGTCGCCGCCGCAAGACCGAGAAGGTTCAGCGCCGTGCCGACGATCGTCTGATCGGCCTTGAAGTTTATGCACGCAACGGCAAGCAGGGACGAGAACACAAGTCCCGCAGCAGCCGAGGCGAGAATGGTGAGGATGACGATGAGCGCCGGAGACGAACCGGCAAGGTACTTCATCGTCAGCGCTCCGCCGAGAGCGCCCACTACCATGATGCCCTCAAGTCCGAGGTTTATTACGCCCGAATGCTCCGAGAAGCAGCCGCCGAGGGCGACGAGGATCAAAACGGAAGCATAAAGAATGGTGTACTGGATAAGTAATGACATTACTCCTTGCCTCCCTTCTGTGCAGCGGCCTGAGCCGCAGCCTTTGCCTTCTCCTCACGCTTTGCGGCGATGTTGTTCATGACAAGCTTCATGAACAGGACGAAGCCGCACAGGTAAATGATGATCGAGGAAATGAGGTCGGATATCTGGGTGCAGTACATGCTCTTGTCGAGGTACGCGCCGCCGACCGTTATGTGCTGGATGAAGTAGGACGAGAATATTGCGCCGATGGGGTTGAGTCCGCCGAGGAAGGCCGCCGCAATGCCGTTAAAGCCCATTGCGGGAACGGAGGACTGGCCGCAGGACCACTGCTCGAAGCCCGTCAGGTAGAAAAGCCCCGCGCCGAGACCGGCGAGGCCGCCGCCGATGAGCAGCGTCAGTATGGTGTTGCGCTTTTCGGTCATGCCGCAGTATTTCGCCGCATTCTTGTTAAAGCCCGTTGCCTTGAGCTCATAGCCGAATTTGGTCTTTTCCATCACGATATACACGATCACCGCGATGATGACCGAGATGGGGATGGCTATCGTGACGTACTGGTTATTTGAAAACAGTGTATCCAGTCCGAGAGTCGGAAGAATGGACTGGGGGCTTATGCTTTCAATGTGCTCGGTGTAGGGGCTTGCGACCTCCTTGACGTTTGTCAGCAGGTCGTTCATTGCGTAAAGGGTTATCCAGTTGAGCATGATGCCCGAGATGACCTCGTTTACGTTGCAGTAGCTCTTGAGGATGCCGGACACCGTGCCGAGCGCCGCGCCCGCCGCCGTTGCGATGAGAAGGCAGGCCCACCAGGGAAGCTGCCATGCAAGAGCCGCGTATATCGCCATGCCCGCGCCGAGGGCGTACTGACCGGCAGCGCCTATGTTGAACAGGCCGACCTTATACGCAAACAGGATCGACAGCGAACACATGATCAGCGGCGCGGTCTTGACGAGCGTGCTGCCGAAGTATTTGAGCGCTACCACGCCGTTGGGGTAGTTGAAGAAGTTCTTGACCAGCGCCGTTATTGCCTCGCCCGCGCCCGCCGGATTTATGAACAGCAGGACTATATAGCCTATCAGCAGGCCGAGCAGGATGCAGATTATCGACGCGATAAACGACTGCACGCCGTTGTTTTTAAGAAGCGAGCTTTTTCCCTTATTCATGGCCTGCTCCTTTCTTTGCGCCGGCCATGTACAGGCCGAGCTCCTCAACGGTAGTCTTTTTCGGGTCGAGCTCGCCGACGATCTCGCCCTCGTACATGACGAGGATGCGGTCGGGCACGCTCATGACCTCGTCGAGCTCAAGCGACACCAGAAGCACCGCACGGCCCGAGTCGCGGACCTTGACAAGCTCCTTGTGAATGTTCTCGATAGCGCCGACATCGAGGCCGCGGGTCGGCTGTACGGCGACGAGGAGCTCCGGCTCCTTGTCGATCTCGCGTGCGACTATGGCCTTCTGCTGGTTGCCGCCGGACATGCTGCGGGCGGTCGTTATCGAGCCCTGACCCGAGCGGACATCGTACTGCTCGATGAGCTTGTCGGAATATTCGCGTATGTTTTTTCTCTTCAAAAAGCCCGCCGGCGTTACAAACTGCGGCTCGAAATAGCTCTGGAGCACGATATTGTATTCAAGCGAGTAGTCCAGCACCAGACCGTGCTTGTGCCTGTCCTCGGGGATGTGGCTCATGCCGTGGGTGTTGCGGTCGCGTATCGAGGCGTGGCTTATGTCTCTGCCGCAGAGAGTGACCCTGCCGCTCTTGAGCGGCTCAAGTCCCGTCAGGCCGTAGACGAGCTCGGTCTGGCCGTTGCCGTCGATACCGGCGATGCAGACGATCTCGCCTGCGCGCACCTTGAAGGAAACGTTCTTCACCGCGTCGTTGTGATGTACCCTCGACGTGACGCTCATGTTTTCAACGTCAAGTATCACCTCGCCGGGCTCAGACTCCTTCTTGTGAACCGTGAAGTCAACGTCGCGGCCTACCATCATGCGCGAGAGCTCTTCCTTGCTGGTGTTTTTGATCTCGACCGTGCCGATGTACTTACCCTTGCGCAGAACGGAGCAGCGGTCGGCGACCTCCATGATCTCGTTGAGCTTGTGTGATATAAACAGGATGCTCTTGCCCTCTTTGGCGAGGTTTTTCATTATCTGCATGAGCTCCTCTATCTCCTGCGGGGTGAGCACCGCCGTGGGCTCGTCGAAAATGAGTATCTCGTTTTCGCGGTAGAGCATCTTGAGGATCTCGGTGCGCTGCTGCATACCGACGGTGATATCCTCGATAAGCGCGTCGGGCTCGACGCTCAGGCCGTAGCGGTCGCTCAGCTCGAGGATTTTCTTTCGCGCAGCGTCCTTGTTGAGGAAGCCCAGCTTCTTCACCGGCTCGTTGCCGAGGATGATGTTGTCGAGCACCGAGAAGCACTCGACGAGCTTAAAGTGCTGGTGAACCATGCCGATGCCGAGGCGGTTTGCATCGTTGGGGTCTTTTATCTTGACCTCCTTGCCGTCCTTCTTGATAACACCCTCTTCAGCCTGATACAGGCCGAACAGTACGCTCATCAGGGTGCTCTTGCCCGCACCGTTCTCGCCGAGCAGCGCGTGTATCTCGCCCTTTTTGAGCTGGATGGTGATATCATCGTTGGCGACTATGCCCGGAAATCGCTTGGTTATATGCAGCATTTCTATCGCATATTCCTGTTCCAAAACCCGAATCTCCCCTTTCGCGTGTAAATTTCTTTATACCACGAGGTATTAATAATTAATTATACAATAGCAGTGGGAGCATTGCAATTAAAAATGTCGGAAATATGAATAAAAAAGGACAGGCGAATTTTTCGCCTGTCCTTAGCAAAATGCCTGAAAAATGTGCTGCTGCATAAGGATATCCGCGCAGCGGGGGAGCTCGAGGGGGTAAGACCCGCCTCGAGTAGGATTATAGCCATCAAAAATGTCCGTAAGGACTTTTTGACGAGCGCAGCGAGATTTTTCGTGAAGCGTAGGCTTCACAAAAAATGTGGCGTATTTTTTAGTATAAAAATCTATGATTTTTATACTAAAAAGGACAGGCGATTTTTTCGCCTGTCCTTGGGTTGCAGCTTTGAAATTACAGGATGTTGTCGAGAACGGTGACGGTAACGTCGGTCTTGGGCATCTCATCGGTGGAGTTGCTGACAGTGACCTTGCCGTCGAACATGTCCTTAACAAGGGCGGAGTAGTCGTCCTTGGTGAAGCCGTCGCCGAACTGGGTGGAGCCGGCCAGCTGTACGTAGTTCTCATCGGGGTTCTCGGAAACGAGCCCCAGAGTCTCGATCTTGCCGCCGAAGTCTGCCCACTTGTCAGCAGAGATAGCAGCCAGAACGGTCTTGACGGTGGGAGCAAGACCCTTCATTGCGGAAGTGATGGTCATGCCTTCGCCGTAATCGCCGTCGATGATAGCAGCCTGATCAACGTCAACGCCGATGATCTTTGCGCCCTCGACCTTTGCTGCTGCTTCAGCTGCGGATGCATAGATGCCGCCGCCGCAGGCAAAGACGACCTCGGTGCCGTTCTTGTACCAGGTATCCATAACAGCGGTGATCGCGGGGTCTGCCTTGAATGCGTTGCCGTAAACGTACTTGACGGAGACCTGATCTGCGATGTTCAGCTCAACAGCTGCTGCGTTCACGCCCTGAACGAAGCCGTAGCCGTAACGGACAACTGCGGGAACTGCCATGCCGCCGAGGAAGCCGAGCTGCTTGTAGCCGAGCTTAACGGCAGCGTAGCCTGCCATGTAGCCGCAGAGCTCTTCCTGGTAAACTGCGCAGTAGAGGTTGGAGGGAACCTTGAACTCTTCCTTGATGGAGCCATCGTCGTTGAAGGTGTTCAGGTCGCCTGCGCCGACGTCCAGTGCAACGAACTTAACATCGGTGTAGGTGTTGACGGTCTGCTTGATAGCGTTTGCGAAAGCGTAGCCGGGCATTACGATGACGTTGTAGCCGTCGGCAACTGCCTTCTCGATCATTGCAACGCGGTCTGCGTCAGCATCGGAAGCGGGCTTGAAGTAGTTGAAGTCGATGCTGTTCTCGGAGCAGTAGGCCTTGCATGCTTCATAGGTGGTCTGGTTGAAGGACTGGTCGGTGATGTCGCCGTAGTCGGTGATCATGGCGACCTTCATTGCGGTCTCCTCCGGAGTAGTGGTTTCCTTGGCATCCTTGTCGCCGTTGGAGCAGGCGCACAGAGCAAAGACCATGCAAAGAGCGAGAACCAGTGCGAGAATTCTTTTCATCTTTTTTCCTCCGTATAAAATTTGATTTAAGTGCGATAGTGGATTTTACACTTACCGCATACTGCCCACAGTATAGCACTTATATCAGGTCAAAGGCAAGTGGAATTTAGCAATTTGGCTAAAAGCAGGCGCATTTGACGAGAATTTATAGATTGTTCATCTTTGCTGCCGTGTCAAGTGCTATCTCCATCATCTGAGTGAAGGACAACTGTCTTTCCTCCGGCGACAGTGCCTCGTCGCGGTAGATATGATCGGATATCGTGCAGATGCACAGCGCACGCTTTCCGGCCTTGGCAGCGTTCATGTAAAGACCCGCAGCCTCCATCTCGACGGCCAGCACGCCCATGTCGCGCCACTTGTCGTTGCTGTCGCAGCCGGCGGGGGAGTAGAAGTTGTCGCCCGAGAGAATGTTTCCGACCTTCATGTCAACGCCGTGCTCCTTTGCCGTCTCGACGGCGGTGCTCAGCAGGGTGTAGTCCGCGATGGGTGCGAAGGTGCCGTTGAGCTCAAACTGGTGGGCAAAGTTCGAGTCGGTGCACGCGCCCTGACCGGCAACAATGTCCATGAGCTTGAGGTCGCTGCGCAGAGCTCCGGCAGAGCCGATGCGGATGATGTTGTCAACATCGTAGAAGTTGAAAAGCTCCCAGCTGTAGATGCCGATGGCGGGGATGCCCATGCCGCTTGCCATGACGGTCACGGGAACGCCCTTCCATGTGCCTGTGTGACCCTGAACGCCGCGCACGTTGTTGACGAGCACGGGATTTTCAAGAAACGTCTCTGCGATGAATTTAGCCCTCAGTGGATCGCCGGGCATGAGAACGGTCTTTGCAATGTCTTCTTTTTTCGCTGCTATGTGCGGAGTGGGTATAGGCATGGTGTTTCCTCCTTAATAATATGTTTTGCTCCGATTATATCCGCAAGTCAAACCATAGTCAAGGTTTTAGAGGCGCATTAAGGCTGCACCTATACGGATATTGCGGTAGCCCGACCGGAGACATTGGCATAAATAAGAACGTTTCGCGTACCGTGAGCTGATAGCTGATAGCCGTTAGCCATTAGCCGTTAGCCAGCGGTATTCGCTCTCCGAGCGAATGGATTCAAATTCGTGCGCGAAGCGCACACCGCAGTGTCGTAGGGAACAGGCTTGGCCACTCGCCGTGGCGGGCATTTCGCATTAAGATCAAGCAAGATGCGGTTGCT
>CAVGXR010000034.1:0-24064 GCA_963633225.1 Collinsella aerofaciens | reverse complement strand
CCATGGGATCGTAAGTGCCTATCTCCTCGATGAAGCGGCCGTCACGGGGGCAGCGCGAGTCAGCAACAACTACACGGTAGTAAGGAGCCTTCTTTGCGCCCATTCTGCGAAGTCTGATCTTTACCATTTATCTTTCACCTCCAAATTACACATTTCATTTATATATTACAAACGCATAAGCGTATGCAATCAAAGCTTGAATCCGCCGAGGCCCGGGAAGCCGCCGCCTCCGCCCATGCCGCCGAAGCGCTTTTGCAGCTTCTTCATGTTCTTGCCGGAAAGCTGCTTCATCATGCCCTGCATCGCGTCAAACTGCTTGAGCAGACGGTTCACGTCAACGACCGAGGTGCCGCTGCCGGCGGCGATGCGCTTTTTGCGCGAGGCGTTGAGTATCGACGGATCGTCGCGCTCGGCCTGAGTCATGGACAGGATTATCGCCTCTATACGCGCCATGCCCTTTTCATCGACCTTTGCGCCCTTGAGCGCCTTCGCGTCGATCCCCGGGATCATGCCGACAAGGTCGTTTATATCGCCCATACCCTTGAGTGAGCGCATCTGGTCGAGGTAGTCGGAAAGCGAGAAGCGGTTTGCCTTCATCCTCTCGGCCATTTCCAGAGCCTTTTTCTCGTCAAAGCTCTGCTCGGCCTTTTCGATAAGCGTGAGCATATCGCCCATGCCGAGGATACGCGAGGCCATACGGTCGGGATAAAACGGCTCGATCTGGTCGAGCTTTTCGCCGACACCGATGAATTTTATCGGCTTGCCGGTGCTT
The DNA here is from genome assembly GCA_963633225.1 of Collinsella aerofaciens. Classification (GTDB taxonomy): domain Bacteria; phylum Bacillota; class Clostridia; order Oscillospirales; family Oscillospiraceae; genus F23-B02. Next base: position 23,292 of record CAVGXR010000034.1, on the reverse strand, counting down.
GCCTTTATTGACAGCGCAGCGCCGCCGCGGGCATCGCCGTCAAGCTTTGTGAGCATAACGCCGGTAACGCCGAGAGCATCATTGAACGCATTTGCAGCATTCACTGCGTCCTGACCTGTCATTGCATCGACAACGAGCAGTATCTCGCTCGGCTCGAGCTCATCGCGGATGTTTTTAAGCTCCTGCATGAGCTCCTCGTCGATGTGAAGGCGGCCAGCCGTATCAAGGAAAACAAGGTCATTGCCGTGCTTCCTGGCGTGCTCGATGGCGGCCTTTGCAATATCGACGGGGTTTGTCGTTCCCATCTGGAACACGGGGATATCCAGCTGCTTGCCGACCGTTTCCAGCTGCTTTATGGCCGCTGGACGGTAGATATCGCAGGCGACCAGCAGAGGCCGCTTGCCCTGCTTGCGCATATAGGCTGCAAGCTTTGCGCCGTTTGTCGTTTTACCGGCACCCTGAAGGCCGACGAGCATGACGACGCTCGGCGATTTCGAGCCGATGCTCAGGCGCTGATTTTCGCTGCCCATGAGCTTTATGAGCTCTTCATTGACTATCTTGATGACCTGCTGAGCAGGTGAAAGCGCTTCGAGCACATCTGCACCCGAGGCACGCTCGGTAACGCTTTTTGTAAAGTCCTTTACGACCTTGTAGCTGACATCAGCCTCCAGAAGCGCCATGCGCACTTCCTTCATGGCTTCCTTGACATCGGCTGCGGTCAGTCTTCCCTTGCCGCGCAGCTTCTTAAAGGCAGCGGAAAGCTTGTCGGACAATGATTCAAATGCCATTCTCTCTGCCTCCTAAATCTTAAGCTTCTCGAGCTGAGCTATTATTTGCGCGTCCGCTCCCCTGTTGCTGAGCTCGCGTATCAGCTCGTCTATCTGGGCGTTGCGCTCCAGAAAGCGCTTTATCAGCCCCGTCTTTTCTTCTATCTCGGTCATCGCGGCCTCGGCTCTGCGGATGATATCCCAAACGCCCTGACGCGATATACCGCACTGCTCGGCTATCTCGCCGAGCGACAGATCCTCGTTGTAGCGGAGGTCGAAATACTCACGCTGCTTATCCGTGAGCAGCTCGCCGTAAAAATCAAACAGCATCGAACGCATGACTGCACTGTTTTCCACGGCGCTCCCTCCCATGTAAATGATTTTTGCTTTACAGAGTATAGCATCCGATCCGCTCCGTGTCAAGCATTTTCGCTTGTCATTTGCGCTGAATATTATTCATTCTTTACGGCAAAACTTATACCTATATAAAAATCAGCTGAAAACGGAGGTTTACATGGATAAAAGCACTGTTTTTGAACACGCGGCGAGCTGCGCAAGGCTCAATAAATGCAGCTTCTCCGCTCCCGCAGGCGAGCTGAAGTCGCTGCTGCGCCGCAGCTATAGGGAGATAAACGCCGTTTACGGGCTCGTCGAGCGCCGCTTTGAGGGCAAAGCCTCCGTGCCGGACAGCTGCCGCTGGCTTTTAGATAACCGCTACCTTGCCGTGCGCGAGGCAAGGGCTGCGCTCTGTGAGCTCAGGGGACAGCGCAGACTGCGTGCAGGGAGCGAGGGCATAATCATATCCGCCGCGTGCCGCGATATGCTGAACGTCTGCGGGGGCAGCCTCGACGAAAAGCTCATGCTCGAATATCTCCGCGGCTTTCAAAGCGCAGCTCCGCTGCCGCAAAAGGAGCTGTATCTCCTTCCGGCGGTGCTCACTGTGCAGCTCACTGCCGCCCTTGCCGAGACCTGCGGGCAGCTTGAAAAAAGCTCCGAGCCCGAGGCGCTCACGGAGCGCTTTGCCGCGCTCTTCGGCTCGCTTCGGCTCGTGTCGGAGCTTGATATGAGCTCTCTCCTGCGGCGCGCTGACACCGTGGAGAAGGCTCTGATGGCAGACCCCGCGGGCATATATCCGCACATGGACGAGCAAAGCCGCGCACAGTACCGCGAGGCTGTCACGCGCCTTGCAGCCCGCGAGGGGCTTGAGGAGCACACATTTGCAAAAAAGCTCGTCGAAAAATGCCGCTTCAGGGACGGTGCAGAGCAGCACGTCGGCTATTGGCTGTGCAAAGATTCAAACGTGCAGCGCCGTACAGCACTGTACATCGGCGCAAATATTATCATCACCCTGTTTTTAACTCTGCTGTGCGGCTTTTTATCACGCAGCGCGGTCGCGGCGGCGCTGCTTCTGCTGCCGCTGTCGGAGCTGACAAAAAGTCTGCTTGACTACATCATTCTGCTCTGCGTTCCGCCGCGCAGGCTGCCGAGGCTCGAGCTCGGCGCGGGCGTGCCCGACTCGGGCCGCACAATATGCCTTATATCGGCTCTGCTGAGCGATGAGGAAAGCGGCGCCCGCTTCGCCGCGCTTTTGGAGCAGTACCGGCTTGCAAACCGCAGCTGCGGCAAAAATCTGCTTATGGGCATACTCGCTGATCTGCGCGAGTCGAGCACGGAAACGGAGCCGGGCGACGAGGCCATCATCTCCGCCGCTGCTCAAGCGATAGACAGGCTCAATGAAAAATACGGCGGCGGCTTTTATCTTTTCACACGCGGGCGCAGGCTCGACCCGGGGCGCGGAGCGTACACAGGCTTTGAGCGCAAGCGCGGCGCTATCCTTGAGCTTGCAAGGCTTTTGTGCGGTGAAAAAAGCGAGCTGCGCATCGTATCCGGCGATACCGGCGCTTTGCGCGGCGTTCCCTATATTCTCACGCTCGACAGCGACACCGTGCCCTCTCCGGGCTCTGTCATCGAGCTCGTCGGCGCGATGCTGCATCCGATAAACGCACCTGTGCTCGACCGTGAACGCGGTATCGTTGTCTCCGGCCACGGCATCATACATCCGCGTATGTGCACCTGCCTGCACTCGGCCTGCGCCACGGATTTTGCACGTATTTTCTCCGGCGGCGGAGGTCTTGAGCCATACAGTGCGCTCTGCGGCGAGGTGGGCATGGATATGTTCGGCTGCGGCGGCTTTTCCGGCAAGGGCATTATTGATGCTCAGGCGCTGCTCGTCTGCTCGGAAAAGCACATACCCAACGGCAGGATCCTGTCGCACGACGCGCTCGAGGGCGCATATCTGCACGGCGGGTATATGAGCGACGTTGAGTTTTCCGACTCCTTCCCCACCTCGCCTTCTGCGTATTTCAGGCGCAGCCACCGCTGGATACGCGGCGACTGGCAGAACGCCGGCTGGATATTCAGCAAAAGCGCAGGACTGCCGGATATCGAGCGCTGGAAGCTGTTTGACTCGCTGCGGCGCAGTCTTGCAGCACCGGCAAGCTTCACGGCGGTGTTCGCGGGGCTGCTGCTTGCACGGCAGGGTCTGCTGCTTGCGGCATGGGCTGCGCTCATTTCGCTTGCAGCCGGACTTCTCATTTCCCTTACGGAGCTTGCCTCGGACAGGCCGGAGGCGCTGCGGGCAAGATATCACAGCCGCATATTCGGCAGGCTCGGCGCAAGCGTCGTCGGAACAGTATTCAGGCTATGGCTTCTGCCATACGAGGCGTGGACATCCCTCTCGGCGATTGCTGCGGCGCTGTGGCGTATGCTCGTAAGCGGCAGAAACCTCCTTGAATGGGAGACAGCCGCACAGGGCGGCAGCAGGCGAAACGGTATGATCGGATATTACAAAAGCATGTGGCTCGCGCCGGTATCGGGTCTGTGCCTTATTCTGTTTTCCGCCGGTACCTTTGCAAAGGCAGCGGGGCTTTTGTGGTGCCTTGCGCCCATTGCAGCGTTTGCTCTTGCGCTGCCGTCAGAGAAGGAAAAAGAGCCCTCGCCGGACAGTCGGAGCTATCTTCTCGGCTGTGCAAATGATATATGGAGCTATTTTGACAGCTTCTGCACCGAGCAGGACAATTTCCTGCCGCCGGATAATTTTCAGGAGCAGCCGCCGGCCGGCATAGCTCACCGTACCTCGCCGACGAATATCGGCCTTGCGCTGTGCTCTGCCATGTGCGCGCAGCAGCTCGGGATAATAAGCCTTGAAGGCGCCGAGGGCTTCATATCGCGTATGCTCGGCACGGTCGAAAAGCTGCCGAGATACGGCGGACATCTGTGCAACTGGTACGACACGCGCACCCTTCGCCCGCTTGAGCCGAAGTACCTGTCCGCCGTTGACTGCGGAAACCTCTGCGCCTGTCTTATCGCTCTGCGCAGCTGGCTGCACAGCAAGGGGCTCGCGGAGCTTTCCGTGCGAGTGCAGTCGCTCATATCCGATATGGACCTTTCGATATTCTACAGCTTCCGGCGCGGCCTGATGCACATAGGCATCGACCTTGAAAAGGGCGCGGCCTCGCCGGGGCTTTACGATCTCATGGCAAGCGAGGCGCGGCTCACGAGCTACACCGCCGTTGCAAAGGGCGACGTTCCGCGCCGTCACTGGCGCAGACTGTCCCGCGTGATGCGCTCGTTTCACGGCTATCGCGGCATGGCAAGCTGGACGGGCACAATGTTCGAATATCTCATGCCGGAGCTCTTCCTGCCGCTTGAAAAAGACAGCCTGCTGTACGAAACTGTGAGGTTCTGCGTATACGTTCAGAAAAAGCGCCGCTCGCCAAACGGCGTATGGGGCATATCCGAAAGCGCGTTTTACTCTCTGGACGCAGCGCTCAGCTACCGCTACAAGGCGCACGGCTGCGCACGTCTTGCACTCAAGCGCGGGCAGGACGCAGAGCTTGTAATTGCGCCCTATGCAAGCTTTCTCGCGCTCTGCATCGAGCCCGAGGCGGCAATAAGCAATCTCCGCAGGCTCGAAGGGCTTGGTATGCGCTCAAGCTGCGGATTTTTCGAGGCTGCCGACTTCACGCCCTCGCGCTGCCGCGCCTCCGGCGGCGGCGAAATTGTCCGCTGCTTCATGGCGCACCACCTCGGCATGAGTATGCTCGCCGCCGCAAACTATCTCGAACAGGGCTTCGTGCAGCGTATGTTCATGCTCTCGCCGGACATGGCGGCATACAGGCAGCTCTTGGCAGAGCGAATACCGCTCGGCGCTCCCGTGCTGCATTTAAGCGAGGCTGAGAGCGAAAAGGAGGTCACGCTCAAAAGCCGCCGCTGGGAAAAGCGCGGCGGCAGCATAAATTATGCGCAGCCGCAGTGCAGTCTGCTGTCAAACGGTGCGTATAATATTATGTTAACCGAAAGCGGCATAAGCTCGGCAAGCTGCGGCGATACGCTCATCTACCGCAGTCCCTTCCGGCAGCTCGGCGAGGGGCACGGTGCGGAGCTTCGGCTGTCGCTCGGCACAGAGGAGCATTCGCTCCTGCCCTCTCCGAGCGAAAACGCGGCCTATATGTGGGAGTTTTCCGAAATAAGCGCAGCATATTCCTGCGTTTTTGACGATTTCACGGCTCGCTGCGGCATAACCTCGGCGGGAGCCGAAAACGGCGAGATACGCAGCGTATCGCTCTGCGCCAAGCGTGATATCGAGAGCGCCGAGCTTGTGCTGTCATTTGACGCGGTCATGGCCGACGCTACAGATTATGTTAACCATCCTGCCTACTGGCGGCTCGGCATTGAGGCAAAGCGCGACGGAAACTGTCTGCTGCTGCACAGGCTTCCCCGCGGCAGGCAGGATGAGGTCTGGCTCTGCCTTGCCTGCGATAAGCCCATGAGGGCAAAGACCGGCGGCTCAGCCGAGGACGGGTTTTTGTCCTATCCGTCGGTGGAGGCATCGGTGAGTGTTTCGCTCAAGAGCGGAAAGCAGCTTGAGCTGCGCTTTGCCCTGTGCATCGCCGCCACGCCGGAAATGGCCTACAGCGGCGCACAGCATATGCTCACGGAAGGCCCCGCGGAGTACGGGGCGATGGTCTCTGCCTGTGCAAGCATAACGCAGATGACTCTGTGCGAGATGGAAAGCGCCATGAGCATGCTGCAAAGCCTGCGCTTTGTCAGCGCAAAGGAGCCGTTCCCGCCGAAAAGCAGCCTGTGGCGCTGCGGTCTGTCGGGTGAGCTTCCCATCATATGCTGCGCTGATGCACGCAAGGCGGAGTCGCTGACAAAGCAGTTCTGCCTTCTGCGAAGCTGCGGCGTGTACGCTGATCTTGTGTTCTTAACGGACGAGGGCGGCGAGTACCGCAGGCCGCTGTACTCCAAGGTGCGCGATACGCTGGCCTCCTACGGGCTCGAAGCGCTCATCGGTACGCACGCCGGAGTTCGCATACTGCCCACCGAGGAGCGGCAGTTCATTGAAAGCGCGGCAGCCTTCATCTCCGGCGCGGAGCGCGAAAAGCGCCTGTTCACCGCTGTCCCCAAGTTGAAAAAGCTCCGCCGTAAAGGCGGCAAGCCCCCGAGATATGAATACGGCAGCGACGGCAGCTTTATGTTTTATGTAAACCGTGCTCTGCCTCAGCGCGTCTGGAGCTGCCCTCTCACAAACGGCAGCTTCGGCTATATCGCCGCTGACAGCGGCATGGGAAACATGTGGCTGAAAAACGCGCACGAGCTGCGTCTGACACCGTGGTTAAACGACCCTCTGGCCATTGACGGCGCGGAAAGCCTTGAATTTGTACGCGGCGCGGAGAGGTGGAGCCTATTTGCCGGTGAGGACGGCGCTCAGTGCCGCGTGACGTTCGGTCACGGCTTTGCCGTCTGGGAAAAGAGCTTCGGCAGCTGTGCCTCGCGCTGCACGGCCTTCGTGCCGCCCGACATTGACGCAAGAGTTTTCATCATCGAATTTTTCGGCGAGCTGAGCGGCAGGCTCGACTGGAAATGTGAGCTTCTCCTGTCTGACAGCGACAACAGCCAACCCGCCGTATCGTGTGATTATGTAAACTTGGCATTCACTGCCTCGAGCACGCGCTCAGCTCTGCGCGGGATGCGGCTGCGTGCTGTGTGCTCCGCGCCGTCTGCCGGCTGGACCTGCGACGGATTATCTTGGATGCACGGCGAATTTGACGAGCGGACAGGCGAGCTTAGCTGGCCGGTTTTCGCCGCGCAATACGAGCTGCGGGACGTAATGGTTCTTGTATGCGGCTGCGCGGGTGAGGACACGCTATTAAAATTATGTAAACCCGATGAGGCTTTTGCCGAGCTCGAAAAAACGAAGGCGCACTGGGCAGGTCTATGCCGCCGATTAAGCGTCACTGGCTGCGGCAGCGCAGGCCGCTATATGAGCGGCTGGGCGGTTTACCAGACGCTTGCCTGCCGCATAATGGGCAGGTGCTCGGTGTATCAGAGCGGCGGTGCCTTCGGCTTCCGCGACCAGCTTCAGGACGCTGTGAACCTCATTCTGCTCGACCCCGAGCTTGCGAAGCGGCAGATACTGGCCTGCTGCCGCCATCAGTATCTCGAGGGCGACGTGATGCACTGGTGGCACGGCATAGGCGGCGCGGACAAGGGCGTGCGCACACGCTGCTCGGACGATCTGCTCTGGCTCGTCTGGGCGCTGTGCGAATATGTCGAAAAAACCGGCGATACGGCAATATGCAGCAGACTCGAATATTATGTCAACTCAAAGCCGCTTGATGCCTCTGAGTGTGACCGATATGAAGCGCCTTTGAGAGCCGATTGCTCGGAAAGCGTACTGAGCCATGCCCGCCGCGCAATTGACTGCTGTGCAGGCCGCGGCACGGGCAGCCACGGTCTGCTGCGCTTCGGCAGCGGCGACTGGAACGACGGCATGAACGGCGTTTTCGGCGAAAGCGTGTGGCTGAGCTGGTTTTTCTCCTGCTGCGTGAGGCGCTTTGCCGAGCTTCTCGCAGAGCTGGGCTGCTCCGGCGCAGACAAATACCGCACGCTTGCCGCCGCAGCGGGCAGAGCCGCCGACAGAGCGTGGAACGGCAATTGGTACCTGCGCGGCTACTGGCCTGACGGCGAGGAGCTCGGCGCGGCACAGAGCGAGTGCTGCCAGATAGATTCGATCGCGCAGAGCTGGGCCTGCTTCTGCGCGGAGAGTACAAACTCAAAGGCCGGACGTGCGCTCGACAGTGCGCTGGAAAAGCTGTTTGACCGCGAAAACGGGATAGTCCGGCTCTTTGATCCGCCGTTTTGCGGCAGCGGGCGCGACCCCGGCTATATCCGCAGCTACGGCCCCGGCTTCAGAGAAAACGGAGGGCAGTACACTCACGCGGCTGTCTGGCTTGCGCAGGCCTGCTTTAAGCGCGGCAGGGCAAACGACGGCTGGGAGATACTGCGCAGCATTCTGCCGTGTGAGCACGATGCAAGCCGCTATATGGCAGAGCCCTTCGTCATTCCAGCCGATGTCTACACCTGTCCCGGGCACACCGGCGAGGCGGGCTGGACCTGGTACACCGGCTCCTCCGGCTGGTATTTCCGCGTTTTCACCGAGGAGCTTCTCGGCCTCAAGCCGTGGCGCGGCATGATATATATCCGCCCCTGCCTGCCGGACGGCTTCCCCGACTGCCGCGTGAGTCTCAAAACCAAGACAGGAAAAACGCATGATATCGTGATAGGGCACGGAGGGACACTGCTCGACGGCACAATTTATGACGGAAAGGGTATACCATATATCTGAAAAGTGTGTTATACTGTTTTATTATAAATTCGAAGGAGGTTCTGCCATGGAGACCGTCAGACAGGAGATACTCCCGGGCGTATGGCTCACCGCGCTCGAAAGCGGCAAATTCAAGACCGGCTGTCTGAGCATCAATCTGCTCACTCAGCTTGACAGAGACACGGCTTCGCAGAACGCGCTCATTCCCTATGTCCTGCGGCGCGGCAGCAGATATCACACGGATATGCGCTCGCTTGCTTTCGAGCTCGACAGGCTTTACGGCAGCTGTATCGAGCCCGTTGTGCGCAAGATCGGCGAGATCCAGTGCATCGGCTTTCTGGCAAGCTTTGCAGACGACAGATACCTGCCCGACGGCAGCGGCGTTTTTGAAAGCGTCGCAAATCTCTGCGGCGAGCTGCTGCTCACCCCCTGCACGAAGGGCGGACTTCTGCTGCCCGACTATGTTGAAAGCGAAAAGGAAAAGCTCCTTGACAGCATAAGAGGCCGGCTCAACGACAAGCGCTCATGGGCGCTCCAGCGGCTTACGGAGCAGATGTGCTGCTATGAGGCCTTCGCCGTTTCGCGCTTCGGCACGGAGGACGCGGCGGAGAATATCCACTATCAGAAGCTCACAAAGCACTACCGCAATCTCATAATGAGCTCCCCTGTCGAGATCTTCTACTGCGGCAGCCTCGGCGCGGATACGGTAGCCGAAAAGCTTTCGGACGCTCTGAGCGGTATGCCGAGGGGCGAGATAGACTACGAGATCGGAACGGATATCCGCATGAACTCCGTTGAGGAGGACGTGCGCGAATTTTCCGACGAGCTTGCCGTCACGCAGGGCAAGCTCGTCATGGGCTACCGCCTCGGCGACTGCATGGACGATCCCGATATCGCGGCAATGTATGTTTTCAACGCCGTGTTCGGCGGTTGCGTGACCTCGAAGCTTTTCATGAACGTGCGCGAAAGGCTCTCGCTGTGCTACTATGCCAGCTCGCTTATCGACCTGCACAAGGGACTGATGATAGTCTCCTCCGGCGTGGATTTTGATAAATTTGACGCGGCGAGGGCGGAGATAAGCGCCCAGCTCGAGGCCGTAAGGCACGGCAAGGTAAGCGACGGCGAATTAATGGCAGCAAAGCAGAGCGCTGCCTCCGAACTGCGCTCGATATCGGATTCGCAGTACAGTCTCGAGGGCTTTTATCTCTCCAACACCCTCGACGGGCTGGAGCTTGAGCCCGAGGAGCTTGCGGCGGCTGTCAAATGCGTCGAGCTCGACGCTGTAGTCGATATAGCAAACAGCATCGTGCCAGATGCCGTGTATTGCCTGCGCGGAAGCGGTGAGGAGGAAGAAAATGAAGCATAAAAGATATGACAGGATCGGCGAGGAGCTGTACACGGGACAGCTTAAAAACGGTCTTACGGTGAATGTCGTCACAAAGCCCGGCTTCCGGCTCTCCTACGCGGTATTCGCGGCAAATTACGGCGGTGCGCACAGGCGCTTTTCTCTTGGCGGCAGGATGCACGACACGCCTGCCGGAGTCGCGCATTTCCTTGAGCACAAGATGTTTGACATGCCTGACGGCGACAATGCGCTCAGCGTGCTGTCGGCAAACGGGGCGCAGCCAAACGCCTTCACCTCAAGCGGCATGACGGCTTACTTCTTTGACTGCACCTCCGGCTTTGAGGAAAACCTGCGTATGCTTTTAAAATTCGTCTCCACTCCCTATTTTACGCAGGAGACGGTGGACAAGGAGCAGGGTATCATCGCTCAGGAGATATGCATGGTCGAGGATAATCCCGGCTATGTCGTGTATAACCGGCTCATGCGAATGCTGTATGAGCATCATCCTATCCGCGATCAGGTCGCCGGCAGCATAGAGAGCATCGCCGAGATCAGCGCCGAGACGCTTTATAACTGCCACAAGGCATTTTACGCTCCGTCAAACATGGCGCTGTGCGTCGCCGGTGACTGCGATCCAGAGAAAATATTCGGCATCGCGGGCGAGCTGCTTCCGCATGAAAGGGCGGAGATACCGCTTGCGGACATGGGGCAGCCGGAGGCGGAGCTCCCTGCAAAAAGCTATAATGAGGAGCATATGGAGGTGTCCGCGCCGCAGTTTCTCATCGGCGCAAGGATCAGCCCCGCGTCCGGCGGCGAAGAGCTGCTGCGCCAGAAGATAGCCGCTCAGCTTGCGCTGCGCACGGTGTTCGGAACATCCTCGGAATTTTACAGCCGCCTGTATGCCGAGGGCACGCTCAACCGCGACTATGACTATGAGACAGACTACAGCGCAGGAACGGCAGCGCTCATGCTCGGCGGCGAGAGCCCCTGTCCTCAGAAGGTACTCGCGGAGGTCAACGCAGAGCTTGAGGGCGTATTCAAAAGCGGCATTGACGCGGGTGCTTTTGAGGCTGCAAAGCGTGCATCCTTCGGCTCACGTCTGCGCGGGCTTGAGAGCTTTGACAGCCTGTGCCTATCCCTCGTTGACGGAGTTTTCGGCGGCTACTGCGCATTGGACGCATACGAGCTGCTCCAGAGCGTAACAAAAGCCGAATGCGAGGACTTTTTAAAAGCCTTCATGACACCCGACAGGCTCGCAATGAGCGTTATTAACCCAGTAAAGGCGTGATATACCCATGAATTTTCTCACTGCAACCATGCTGCGCGACGCAGCAATAAGCTTCCCCATGCTCGGAGACTGGAGCATCAACCCGCCATACAGCTTCACGGTTTTCGGCTTCGAGATATACTTCTACGGCGCGATAATCGCAGCAGGCTTCATACTCGCCGCGCTGTTCTGCGCAAGTCAGGCTTCCAAATTCGGGCTCACATCCGACGATCTGTTCGACTTCGTCATATGGCTGATCCCGAGCTGCATAATCGGCGCGAGGCTGTACTACGTTCTGTTCAAGCTTGATTATTTTGCCGCAAATCCCTCCGAGATATTTGCCGTGCGCGACGGCGGCCTTGCCATCTACGGCGGCATCATAGCCGGCGTTATAACAGGTATTCTGGTCTGCAAGCGAAAAAAGATACCCGTGCTCGCGCTGGGCGATCTGGCCGCGTTCGGACTTCTGATCGGGCAGGCCATCGGGCGCTGGGGCAACTTCATAAACCGCGAGGCCTTCGGCGTGGAAACAGATATTTTCTGCCGCATGGGACTCACGACCTCCGACGGAGTGACCGTGTTCGTGCACCCGACGTTTTTGTATGAAAGCCTGTGGAACTTCACGGGGCTTATCATCCTGTGCATACTTCTGCGGAAGGGCGTGAGGAAATACGACGGCCAGTTTACATGGCTGTACGTTCTCTGGTACGGTCTGGGCAGAGCATGGGTCGAGGGGCTGCGCACCGACAGCCTTTACATAGGCACAAGCGACATCCGCGTATCACAGCTGCTGGCAATAGTAAGCGCCCTTGCAGCGGCGGTGATCCTGATTATAAACGCAAGAAAAAACATTCGCCCGACGAGCTTTTCGTAAACAGGAACAAGGAAGCTGCCGGCGGGCAGGAAAGGAGCTAAAATCATGGCAGATTACAAAAGCATTCTCAAGGGGACTCTCAACAGTGTGACCAAAAAGGCAAAGGACTACGTTGAAAGCGGCGGTCTGAAGGACGCATACGACAAGGGCAGCACCGCTGCACGCTGCTATGCCAACATAGCAAAGCTCACGCTTCAGATAAACGGTGAGCTCGAGGAGCAGAACAAGGTCTTTGTCGAGATCGGCAGACTGTGCTACGACCAGATGCGCGAGAATCCCGACGAGCGCTATGCGCCGCTGTTCGAGGAGCTCAGAGCTATGGACGAGCGTATCGAGACGATGCGCGAGGAGCTTGAGGCGGCCAAGGCCGCTGTCGAGGCCGGAAAAAACGGCGGCGAGTACGCCGAGTTTTACGATGTTGAGGACGGTGAGGAGCATGAGTGAGGCACTGGCTGCGCTCCTTGAGCGCAGAAGCATCAGAGCATACAAGCCCGAGCAGATAACGGACGCGGAGCTTCAGAGCGTTCTCAGCGCCGGTCTTGCCGCTCCCTCGGCGATAGACCGTCAGCCGACCGTGCTGCTCGTCGTGCAGGATAAGCAGACGATAAAAAAGCTCTCCGAGCTCAACGCCTCCGTCATGGGCAAGGATATTGACCCGTTTTACGGAGCGCCCACTGTTATCGTCGTGCTGTCCGACCGCAATGTTCCCACATACATAGAGGACGGAGCGCTCGTGCTCGGAAACCTTCTGAACGCAGCGCAGGCGCTCGGTCTCGGCTCATGCTGGATAAACAGAGCCAGAGAGGTATTCGAGATGCCCGAGGCGCGTGAGATACTGCGCAAAAAGGGCATCGGCGATGAATATATCGGCATCGGTCACTGCATTCTCGGCTATCCCGACGGTCAAAAGCCGGCAGCCCGTACCGTGCACGATGGCCGCGTGTTTTATATCTGAGTAAAATTCAAATGCTTAAGCTGACGGGAATCGATTCCCGTCAGCTTAAACGGTATAACGGTTGTCATACCGTTTAGGATAGCTCTGTCTGCAAGTACATATGCAAAAATAAAGTTCTTGACTTTAGCGCGAAATTGCATTATAATACACAAGCTGAACATTTTAATATTGTTTTGTACTCGGAGAAGTCGCGTAGTCCGGCCGAGCGCGCACGATTGGAAATCGTGTAACACCCATAAGGTGTTCGAGGGTTCAAATCCCTCCTTCTCCGCCAAATAAGAACGGTTATTTTGACAGATAACCGTTCTTTTTTTATGTCAAAATCACCTGACCTAAAAGATGTTTCAGTACTTTTTGATGATAACAGGCTCTGCGGATAGCTAATGATTCGTGCTGCATAGTCTGGGGGGCAGCTTCTTCCACTCTCAAACCACCTTTCGTGCAGCAGATTGTGTGCAGCGTTAATTATTACTCGAGGTATTTACAAAGGGGCTCTGTTTGTATATTGACTTTTTTGACAAGAATGATATATTTTTGTCAAACATTTGGTCAACAAAAAGCGGAAACAGGAGGAAGTTAACATGAAAGGCAACTACAGCGGGAAAATTTTTGCTGAGGCAGAAGGCTTCAAAGACTACGGCGGATGGTTGTTGGATTCGCAATTCACTGAAAGTATGGGGTCTTCTTATCTTATCGCTCATGGGTACGGTGCTCCAGTGGAGGATGCAGTGACCGATATCCGCGTAAGTCAAGCGGGGGAATATCATGTTTGGGTTCGTACCAAGGATTGGGTACCGGAATATCATCCCGGCAGATTTGAGCTGCTCATTAACGGTACGCGTATAGGTACAGAGCTTGGAGCAAACGGCATAGATTGGTGCTGGGAGCAAATAGGCGTCGTCTCACTTGACATTGGGAACACGGAGCTGCGTCTTCATGATTTAACCGGCTTTGAAGGGCGCATCGATGCTATCTATCTTACCATGGATGATGACATTCCTCCAGAGAAAGGCAAGGAGGTCTCGCACGTATGGCGCCGGGGGCTTTTGGGGATTTCAGAAGCTTCAAAGACCGTGTCGCATTACAATGTAGTTGTAGTTGGCGGAGGTGTTTCCGGGTGCGCAGCTGCAATCAGCGCTGCTCGCAATGGATGTAAGGTAGCACTTATTCACGACCGCCCTGTGCTCGGCGGCAATGCCAGTCGTGAGATTGGTCTTGGTCCTAGAGGATATAAGGAAGGCAGCATTGTTCAGCCCATGCTGGAACGAATGGAAAACGGCGATCTGCGTGCAACACAGATGGTAGAGGCCGAGGAAAACATTACTGTTTTCTTGAATGAGAAGTTGTTTTCTGCCGAAACTGTCAACGGGCACATTGTCTCCGTTGACACACGAAACACGAAAAGCAGCAGCGAACAGCGCATTTGCGCAGATGTATTCATCGATGCGTCCGGTGTGGCAGCTTTGGCAAAGCTCGCCGGTGCTGAAATACGCACAGGCCGTGAGAGCAAGGACGAATTCCATGAGTCGCTTGCTCCCGATAAGCCAGATCAACTGCACCACGGTAACACGATACTTTACCACCTGCGCCGGGCAGATCATCCTGTTCCAGTTCCCGAAATGCCATGGGCAACAGCTATCTCAAAGAATTTCGGTGACCTCGGCGGACAAATGGGCGGTCTGAGCATGGATAATAAGCCCGGCCCCAATGTAAGCGGTGACGGCGAAGAAGGCTACAAACGCAGAAAGCTCCGCCATGCTCCGAGTCTTATTGCATCTGTGCAGTTCAAGGCTCGTCTGCCGGAGGATATCATGGAATGGTTTCCTGCGACCCATTTCTGGGAGTACGGTCAGAACATGGACCTTGTTCAGGATGCCGAGGAGATTAGAGATCACCTGATGCGGGCGCTGTATGGTACATATTACAATGTGAAGACCGCACAGCCGGAGAAATATGCGAATCTTGAATTCGATTGGATGCGTATCGTTCCGGCACAGGGTGAGTTCTGCCGAATCGTCGGCGACTATATTCTGAACGAGAACGAGGTTCGTGAGCACGCGGATTTTCCCGATGCCGTTGCACTCAATGACAGTGCATTCTGCGTCCACTATCCGGGAAATGCAGACTATGACTTCCGCCTAAAAAGCTGGACTTGGGACTTCCGTGACTACAAGCCCTACTATATACCATTCCGGTGCCTGTATTCAAAAAATATCGACAACCTGATGATGGCAGGTAAGATAATCAGCGTCAGCCGTGTTGTCGGCACAAACACCAAGCTGATGGCAAACGGGGCTCAGCACGGCGTAGCCGTTGGATGCGCTGCTGACTTGTGTGTGAAATACGGTATTTCTCCTCGCCAGCTCGGGCAGGAACATCTGGGCGAATTAAAAGAAATGATTGGAAAATACTCATGGTATGCGGTCGGTGCAAAAGGGCTTGCCGCAATGATGGAGTTGGCGAAGTAAGCGCCCTGTTAATGCAGATACTCTCTTAACTGGTTTCTATCAAAATTACGGTTCTTTGCCATGAAAAAGCAGTCCTGCCGCAGGTAGGGCTGCTTTTTTATGCATTGATTTAGTGGGATTTGAAAGGCGGCTCTTGGCAGCAGTCCGGCGACAGACAATTTGCTCACTTAAATGAAGCTTCCCCCTTGCCGCACGGGCAAAAATAGTATACAATGACATACACAAAGCATAAGGAGGAAAATAACATGCGTTATGAGATCAAGGGCGGGGCATTTCCCGTCGTGACATGCGAGCTGAACGACGGCGAGCGGATGATCACCGAGCGCGGCTCCATGGTTTGGATGACACCGAACATGAACATGGAGACAAAGGGCGGCGGCCTCGGAAAAATGTTTTCCAAGATGTTTTCCGGCGAGAGCATGTTTCAGAATATCTACACGGCGCGGGGCAGCGGCATGATCACCTTCGGATCAAGCTTCCCCGGTAAGATCCTTGCGCTGGACATCAGGCCCGGGCAGGACATGATCCTTCAAAAAAGCGCGTTTCTTGCGTCCGAGGCCGGTGTTGAGCTGTCCATTCATTTCAACAAGAAGCTCAGCGCGGGGCTTTTCGGCGGCGAGGGCTTCATCATGCAGCGCCTGAGCGGCAGCGGAACGGCTTTTGCCGAGATCGACGGCGAGCTGGTCGAATATGAGCTCGCAAGCGGCGAGCAGCTCGTTGTGGATACAGGCAATGTCGCCGGCTTTACCGACGGCGTGAAGATGGAGATCCGCGAGGTGCCCGGGCTTAAAAACAAGCTCCTCGGCGGAGAAGGCCTGTTCAACACCGTGCTGACCGGCCCCGGCAAGGTCTGGCTCCAGACCATGCCCATCAGCGGCGTTGCCTCTGCGCTCCTGCCCTATATCCCCACGGGCAACGGCTGATGTTCGCAGCTCTTACACGGTTTCTGTTAAAATAAGCGTCCCACATTATAAGCCCGCCGTAATTTTATAGAATTGCGGCGGACTTTTTCTATGCCCGAAAATGGCTTGAAGCAAGACTTTTGGCGATTCTTTTACGCTGCACAGGCAAAAAAGAATGCAATTTCACACCCGATGTGATATAATAACCGAAACTATTCACCGAGAGGGATCATTATGCGAATCGTTGTCAAAGTCGGCACTTCCACACTGGCGCACGCGACCGGGCGGCTGAACATCCAGCGCATGGAGCGGCTGTGCAAAGTGCTCAGCGACCTGAAAAATGCAGGCCATGAGATCATTCTTGTCTCGTCCGGCGCTATCGGAATGGGTGTCGGCAAGCTCAACCTGCCGGGCCGTCCGGCGGATATGCCGGGCAAGCAGGCGGCGGCTGCCGTCGGCCAGTGCGAGCTGATGTATTTTTACGATAAGCTCTTCACGGAGTACAATCATATCGTGGCGCAGCTGCTGCTGACCGGCGAGGACATCCGCAGCGAGCAGCGCAGCCGCAACGTGCGCAACACGCTCTCGCGTCTGCTGGAGCTGGGGGCACTGCCGGTCATCAACGAAAACGATGCCGTGGCAACCGACGAGATAGGCGTAGATAACACCATCGGTGAGAACGACAGCCTTTCGGCTATCGTGGCCGCTGCCATCGGCGCGGACCTGCTGATACTGCTTTCTGACATTGACGGCCTGTATGACAGCGACCCGCGCAAGAACCCGAACGCGAAGCTCATAGAAACCGTGCCGGTCATTGATAAGCACATCCTCTCGCTGGCCGGAGACAAGGGCTCCGCTCTCGCCACCGGCGGAATGGTAACGAAGCTGCACGCTGCGCAGATCGCAACGTCAGCCGGCTGCGAGATGGTCATTGCCAACGGCGAAAAGCCCGAGGTGCTCTATGATGTTGTGGACGGCAGACGCGCCGGCACACGATTTCTTATACCACATTCTTGAGGAGGGACTACTATGACGACTATGGAAATTCTCAGGCGTACAAAGGCCGCATGGCCCAGTATCTGCAACGCCTCCGCCGATGAAAAGAATCGTATCCTGTCCGCCATGGCCGACAGCCTGCAGGCTGAGTGCGATGCGATCCTGCGCTGCAACTCAGAGGATATGGATGCAGCCCGCGGCCATATCTCGGACGTGATGCTCGACCGGCTCTATCTTGATCGCAGCCGCATCGACGGCATGGCCGACGGCATACGCGCAACCGTGGCGCTGCCGGATCACACTGGGCGCATCCTCGCTCAGATCGACCATCCCAATGGCATGAAGATCTGCAAAAAGCAGGTGCCGCTCGGTCTGGTCGCAATTATTTACGAGAGCCGCCCGAACGTCACGTCGGACGCGGCAGCGCTCGCCATCAAAAGCGGCAACGTCTGTATGCTCCGCAGCGGCAAGGAGGCCTTCCGCACTGCCAAGGCCATCGTGACCGCGCTCAAGCACGGCATCTCATCAGTTGGCGGCGATCCCGACATTGTCAACATTGTCGAGGATACCAGCCACCAGAGCGCAGCCGACATCATGCAGGCCAAGGGTCTTGTTGACCTGCTCATCCCACGCGGCGGCGCAGGACTTATCCGCGCCTGCGTGCAGAACGCCACCGTGCCCTGCATCGAGACCGGCACCGGCATCTGCCATGTATATGTGGACGAATACGCCGACCTTGACAAGGCCGTGCGCATCATTGAAAACGCAAAGACCAGCCGCCCCTCGGTCTGCAATGCCGAGGAGGTCTGCCTTGTGCACAAGGCAGTCGCGCCTGCCTTTCTGCCCATGCTCAGAAAGGCGCTTGTCGATGACCGCGCAGTGAAGGGGCTCACGCCGGTAGAGCTGCGGCTCGACGCTACTGCGGCACAGATCATTGACGGCACTCCCGCTTCCGGCAAGGACTTTGACACGGAGTACCTTGACTATATCCTCGCCATCGGCGTGGTCGATAGTCTGGATGCCGCCATTGCGCATGTGCTCGCACACTCGACGCACCACAGCGATGCCATAGTTACGGAGAACGCCGCAAGCGCCGAGCGCTTCATCAACGGCACGGACAGCGCGGCAACGTATGTCAATGTATCCACCCGCTTTACCGACGGCGGCGAGTTCGGCCTCGGCTGCGAGATGGGCATCTCAACGCAGAAGCTTCACGCCCGCGGACCCATGGGGCTCGATGAGCTGTGCACCTATAAATATATCATCCGCGGCGACGGACAGATACGCTGAGGATGCTGCCCCACTCTCATCAGCGGAGCCAAAATTAATGTCTGACAAAATACGAGAAGCCACCGGCCTGCTGCCAATGGCTTCTCGTGTTTTTTCTATATCGCTTATCTTGCGCGGCTGGAAACTTCCTCCTTGAGCTTTGCGATAAATTCCTCGACCTGCATACTGCCCTCGTCGCCGCCGGCGCGGGTACGCACGGAGATAGTGCCGTTTTCGGCCTCCTTGTCGCCGACGATTATCATGTAGGGTATCTTCTGGGTCTGCGCCTCGCGGATCTTATAGCCGATCTTCTCGTTGCGCAGATCGGTCTCGACACGGAAGCCCTGCTTATCCAGACGCTTTGAGATGTATTTTGCATAGTCGTCAACGCGGTCGGTTATCGGCATGACCTTGACCTGAACGGGAGCCAGCCAAGTCGGGAACGCGCCGCCGAAATGCTCGGTGATAACGCCGATGAAGCGCTCGATCGAGCCGAACACGACGCGGTGGATCATGACGGGGCGGTGCTTCTCGCCGTCTGCTCCGACATACTCGAGTTCGAATCTCTCGGGCAGCTGCATATCGAGCTGGATGGTGCCGCACTGCCATGTACGTCCGAGGCTGTCCTCAAGATGGAAGTCGAGCTTCGGGCCGTAGAACGCGCCGTCGCCCTCGTTTATGACAAAATGCTTGCCCATCTCGGTAATGGCTTCCTTGAGGGTGTTCTGCGCAAACTCCCAGTCCTTCTCGTCGCCCATGTGATCATCTGGCATGGTGCTCAGCTCGATCTCGTAGGGCAGGCCGAAGAGCGAATATACCTCGTCAAAGAGCTTTACGACGTTCTTTATCTCGTCCTTCATCTGATCCCAGGTCATGAAGATGTGCGCGTCGTCCTGCGTGAAGCATCTGACGCGGAACAGGCCGTGCAGAGCGCCGGAGAGCTCATGACGGTGGACAAGGCCGAGCTCGCCCACGCGCAGGGGCAGGTCGCGGTAGGAGTGCGGCTCGGATTTGTAAACCAGCATACCGCCGGGGCAGTTCATGGGCTTTATGGCATAGTCCTCGCCGTCGATAACGGTGGTGTACATATTTTCCTTATAGTGGAACCAGTGGCCGGAGGTCTCCCAGAGCTGGCGGTTGAGGATCATCGGGGTCGAGACCTCAACATAGCCGTACTTCTTGTGTATCTCGCGCCAGTAGTCGATAAGCGTATTTTTCAGCACCATGCCCTTGGGCAGGAAGAAGGGGAAGCCGGGTCCCTCCTCGGTGAGCATGAACAGGCCGAGCTCCTTGCCGAGCTTGCGGTGGTCACGCTTTTTTGCCTCCTCTATGCGGGCAAGATACTCGTCAAGCTCATCCTTCTTCATGAAGCAGGTGCCGTAAACGCGCTGGAGCATCTTGCGGTTGGAGTCGCCGCGCCAGTATGCGCCGGTGCAGGAGGTGAGCTTTATGGCGTTGCCCTTGACTCTGCCGGTGGAGTCGAGATGCGGGCCTGCGCACAGGTCAGTGAACTCGCCCTGCTTATAGAAGGAGATGACTGCATCCTCGGGCAGGTCGTTTATGAGCTCGACCTTGTACGGCTCCTCGCGCTCCTCCATGAGCTTTATAGCTTCCTGACGCGGAAGCTCAAATCTTTCAAGCTTTATCTTTTCCTTGCATATCTTGCGCATCTCAGCCTCGAGCTTCTCGAGTATCTCGGGAGTTATGGCAAAGGGAGCGTCAAAGTCATAGTAAAATCCGTTCTCTATAGCCGGACCTATGGCCAGCTTCACCTCGGGGTACAGGCGCTTCACGGCCTGAGCGAGGATATGGCTCGTGGTATGACGGTAAGTGTTTTTAAATTCGGGGTTTTCAAAAGTGTACTTATTTTCTTCCATGATATCTACTCCTTTGTCAAAAAACGCCCCTGACGCAATGCGTCAAGGGCGTAGTATTTACGCGGTCCCACCTTGATAAGACTCATCATGCGCTTAACGGGCGCGGTGCGGAAGCATATTTCCCTGCTTCGGCTCGGGAGCGGTCTCCGGCGTTTTCTCCGAAAAGGCTTGCAGCCTGCGGCCTTTCTCTCTGTGCGGATATTCCGTCATTGTTCTCCGTCATCGCTGATTATCAAATATTATCACCCAAATGCGTCTGTGTCAACCGCAAAATCACAATATTTTACCGTGCCTGCGCATACTGTGGGCTCACCTTCCCCGCTTCCTGCGCAAACAGAGGTAATAGATAAAGCAGACCGCTAATGTAAACACGGCTGCATAGGCCGTAGACAGGCCTATGTCGAAAAGCCGGGGACTCGGCCTGCGGCTTGCAAGATAGGCATAGGGTATCTTCACGAGAAATATCGCGCACAGACCCTGTATCATCACAAACGCTGTCCTGCCGCAGCCGTTGAAATATCCAGTCAGGCAGTAGGCAGCCGACAGCACGAAGCATTCGATGGAGGTTGCGCGCAGAAACTCTGCCGAAGCCCGTATGACCTCCGCCTGACCATCCGCGGAGTCCTTCACAAACAGCTGCGATAGCGCCGCGCCGTGAAAATACGAAAGATAGGCCATAGCGCCGCCGAGAATAAGCGCCGTGCCCATGCCCATCCACATTGCTTTTTTCGCACGCTCGGGTTTTCCGGCACCGACATTCTGCGCCGTAAAAGCGGATATCGACTGCATATAGGACATCGGGATCAGCAGGATGAATATGACGAGCTTTTCCGCAATGCCGACACCGGCAGAGGCTACAACTCCGAGAGCGTTGACAAGGCCGATAATGATGAGATATGAAATTTCGTTGCACATGTCCTGCAGGGCGATCGGCGAGCCGAGCTTTATGATTCTTGCAGCCGTCGCCCTGCCGGCTGCAAGATGCTCCTTTGTAAACGCAAACGGCAAGCCTTTTTTCCTTATCAGCGCTGCGGAAAGCAGCACGCTGACAGCCTGCGCCGCTACAGTTGCTATGGCAGCTCCCGCCGCTCCCATTTTAAAGCCGTCTATAAGTGTAATGTCCCCGACGATATTGGTCACGCAGGCGATCGACACGAAAATAAGCGGCGATTCGGAGTCCCCCATTCCCCTGAAAACCGCGCTGAGCAGATTGTACGCTGCAATGCAGATGCTTCCTCCGCCGCAGATCTGTATGTAGCTGACGGTCTGCTCAAGCGCCTCTTCGGGCGCGTTCATCAGATATGCGACGGGTCTTGCGGCAAACATCATCACAACGCTCAGCACAGCGCCGAGAACGCCGAAAACCTTAATGCTCGTGCCGACCACCTGCGCCGAGCCCGCATCATCCCTGCACCCGATGCGCTGACCAAGCAGCACGGTAGTCCCCATCGAAAGCCCCGTCACAGCGCCTGTGACGATCTGCATGGTCTGGCTTCCCGTGGACACGGCGGAAATGTCGGCGGTCGTGCCGAATTTGCCGACAGCCCACAGATCGACAGCGCCGTAAAGAGCCTGCAGCACCAGTGCAAGAAGTACCGGAACGGCAAATTTCAAAAGCGCGGGCAGAATAGCCCCTTCCGAAAAGTTATTTCCTGTTCGTTTCATCAGCTGAGCTTATTTCTTCAAAATTGATCTCTGAAATTATATCCAGCATCTCGCAGAACTTAGCTATCTCCTCCGGCGTAAAGCGCCCCGTGATCCGCCTGACCGCCTCGCTGTCCTGACGGCGGAACACCTTGTACTGCGGTATTGCCTCCTCGTTGACGGTCAGATAGCTCCTGCGCCTGTCATTCGGGTCGGGCGTTTTTGTGATAAGCCCCTGCCGCAGCAGCTCATTGAGCTTCAGCGTGACCCCCGGCTTCGAGATATGCAGCAGCTCAGCCAGTCCGGATGCCGTGCATGTGCCGTTCATCGTATAGATAAGCTCTATGTACAAAAGGCTGTTGTAGGTAATGCTTTCGTCTACAAACTTCCTGTTCATCAGCCGCAGGTCGCACAGCGCGGTGCTGTAATAAAAGGTATCCAGTGATTTTCGCAGATCCATATTACTCTCCGTTTAGTTAATTGATTATAATTAATATAGCTTAACTATTTTAAAAAGTCAAGCTTTTTCAGCGTGTCAAAAAAGCCGTACCAGTATTCAGGTACGGCCTTTTGACTTATATCTTATATGATTTTGATGACGTGGGGCGAAATTACAATATCTCTCCCCTTTTTCTCATGGCCTTGCGCTGGAAGGTCTTAACGATCTCGACGATTATCATACCGACCATGCCAATGCCCATTGCTATGGCATACTCGCCGAGGGATACGGGCGTAAAGCCGAAGGCATCCGCAAGGAAGGGCACCTCGCATACAAGCGTCGTTGCGCCGATGCTGCCTATGGCCGCCCATGTCAGCGCCATATTCTTTGTACCCATGGTGAAGATGCAGCCGCGCAGGGAGCGCATGTTGAAGCTGTGGCATATCTCGGCCATGGACATGGTCAGGAAAGCCATAGTCGTTCCGTCTGCCGAGTCCGTTATCGTCCAGACGCCGGTTTCGATATAGTGGCCGACGAAGTAGGCCGCCAGAATAAGCACAGAGATAAGAATGCCCTGATAGGCTATATCAACGCCCATGCCGCCAGCGAATATGCCGTCCTTTGCCGGACGCGGCCTGCGGCGCATGATATCGCCCTCGGCCTTTTCCATACCAAGAGCAAGCGCCGGGAAGCAGTCGGTTACAAGGTTTATCCACAGAAGATGAACGGGCTTCAGGATCGTAAAGCCGAGGAGCGTTGCGACGAAAATGCTTATGACCTCGCTCATGTTCGAGCCGAGCAGGAACTGGATGGCCTT